>NZ_JAUQWJ010000002.1:0-713823 GCF_036857595.1 Streptomyces sp. AHA2 | reverse complement strand
ACCCGGAGGACCGGCACCGCCCGGCGTGGGGCGGGGCCGAGCCCGACGACCCGGAGGACCGGCACCGCCCGGCGTGGGGCGGGGCCGAGCCCGACGACCCGGAGGACCGGCACCGCCCGGCGTGGTGAGTGACACCAGCCACGACGCCGGGGACGGGATGGCGCCACGTCGCGGACGGCCGGGTGTGCCGCCGCGTCGCGTCCGGTGGTGGCCCGTCAGCCGCCCCGGACTCCGGGTACGGCCCCGCGCCGGGGGGACGGGCCGGCGTCCCGGACCGCTGGGTGCGGCTCGCGGCTGCGCGGCGGCTCCTCCCGGCCCCGTCCCGCAACCCCGTCCGCCGTTCCGGATGCCGCGGCCGCTGCTCACTCCCCCGCCGCGGTCCCGCCCGCCCCCGCCCGCCGTCACCCCCGCGTGCGAGGATCGGAGACGTACCTCACAGCGCAGTGGAAGGGGAGCGGGCGATGGCCTCCAAGCCGCCCAAGAGTGATCCGGTTCAGGACGCGCCGCAGGTCGCCGGGCCACAGCACGCGGCGGCCGGGCTCCCCGCGATCGGGCACAGCCTGCGCGTCGCGCAGCGGCAGATGGGCGTCAGGCGCACCGCGCTGACCCTGCTGAGCGTGAACCAGAAGGACGGCTTCGACTGCCCGGGCTGCGCCTGGCCGGAGCCGGAGCACCGGCACAAGGCGGAGTTCTGCGAGAACGGCGCGAAGGCCGTGGCCGAGGAGGCCACCCTGCGCCGGGTCACTCCCGAGTTCTTCGCCGCGCACCCGGTCGCGGACCTGGCGGGCCGCAGCGGCTACTGGCTGGGCCAGCAGGGCCGGCTCACCCACCCCGTCCACCTTCCCGAGGGCGGCACGCACTACGAGCCGGTCACCTGGGAGCGCGCCTTCGACATCGTCGCGGAGGAGATCGCCGCCCTCGGCTCCCCGGACGAGGCCGTGTTCTACACGTCGGGCCGCACCAGCAACGAGGCCGCGTTCCTCTACCAGCTGTTCGCCCGTGAACTCGGCACGAACAACCTGCCCGACTGCTCGAACATGTGTCACGAGTCGTCCGGCTCGGCCCTGTCGGAGACCATCGGCATCGGCAAGGGCAGCGTCCTGCTGGAGGACCTGTACAAGGCCGACCTGATCATCGTGGCCGGGCAGAACCCGGGCACGAACCACCCCCGCATGCTGTCGGCCCTGGAGAAGGCCAAGGCGGGCGGTGCGAAGGTCATCAGCGTCAATCCGCTGCCCGAGGCGGGCCTGGAGCGCTTCAAGAACCCGCAGACCCCGCAGGGCATGCTCCGGGGCGCCGCGCTCACCGACCTGTTCCTGCAGATCCGCATCGGCGGCGACCAGGCGCTGTTCCGCCTGCTCAACAAGCTGATCCTGGAGACGCAGGGCGCGGTCGACGAGGCGTTCGTGCGCGAGCACACGCACGGCTTCGAGGAGTTCGCCGAGGCCGCCCGCGCCGCCGGCTGGGACGAGACGCTGACGGCGACCGGCCTCGCCCGTGAGGACATCGAGAAGGCCCTGGCCATGGTCCTGGCCTCGAAGCGGACCATCGTGTGCTGGGCGATGGGCCTCACCCAGCACAAGCACTCGGTGCCCACGATCCGCGAGATCGTGAACTTCCTGCTGCTGCGCGGGAACATCGGCCGCCCGGGTGCGGGCGTGTGCCCGGTGCGCGGCCACTCCAACGTGCAGGGCGACCGCACGATGGGCATCTTCGAACGCCCCGCCCCGGCGTTCCTGGACGCCCTGCAGCGGGAGTTCGGCTTCGCCCCGCCGCGCGCGCACGGCTACGACGTGGTCCGGGCCATCCGCGCGCTGCGCGACGGCGAGGCGAAGGTCTTCTTCGCCATGGGCGGCAACTTCGTCTCGGCCTCGCCCGACACCGAGGTGACCGAGGCGGCCGTGCGGCGGGCCCGGCTGACCGTGCACGTGTCGACGAAGCTGAACCGCTCGCACGTGGTCACGGGCGCGCGGGCCCTGATCCTGCCCACGCTCGGCCGCACCGAGCGCGATCTGCAGGGCGGCGGTGAGCAGTTCGTGACGGTCGAGGACTCCATGGGCATGGTGCACGCCTCCCGGGGCCGGCTGGAACCGGCGAGCCGCCACCTGCTGTCCGAGCCGGCCATCGTCTGCCGCCTGGCCCGCCGCGTCCTGGGCGAGAAGAGCGCCACTCCGTGGGAGGAGTTCGAAAGGGACTACGCGACGATCCGGGACCGCATCGCGCGCGTGGTCCCCGGCTTCGAGGACTTCAACGCGCGCGTGGCCCGCCCCGGCGGCTTCGCGCTCCCCCACGCCCCGCGCGACGAGCGCCGCTTCCCCACGGCCACCGGCAAGGCCAACTTCACGGCCGCGCCCGTGGAGTACCCCGAGCTTCCCGAGGGCCGGCTGCTGCTGCAGACCCTGCGTTCGCACGACCAGTACAACACCACGATCTACGGGCTCGACGACCGTTACCGGGGCATCCGGGGCGGCCGCCGGGTCGTGCTGGTCAACCCCGAGGACGCACGGGCGCTGCGGCTGGCCGACGGCGCGTACGTGGACCTGGTGGGCGAGTGGCGCGACGGCGTGGAGCGCCGGGCACCCGGCTTCCGGATCGTGCACTACCCGACGGCCCGGGGCTGCGCCGCGGCGTACTACCCGGAGACCAACGTGCTGGTGCCGCTGGACGCCACGGCGGACGTCAGCAACACCCCGGCCAGCAAGTCCGTGGTGGTGCGTCTGGAACAATCGGCGACCGACTGAGCGTTCGCTCAGGCACAGTGGTCGAGTGACGAGGACGAACGGAGCCGGGCCCCATGGGTGAGCAGCAGCAAGTGAAGTTCCCGCAAGAGGTCGTCGACGAGTACGCAGCGCTCGGTGTGGACCTCCCGGCGTTGTTCTCCGCCGGCCACCTCGGGACCCGGATGGGCGTCCAGATCACCGAGGCCTCGGCGGACCGGGTCGTCGGCACGATGCCGGTCGAGGGCAACACCCAGCCGTACGGGCTGCTGCACGGCGGGGCGTCCGCGGTGCTGGCCGAGACGCTCGGCTCGGTCGGTTCGATGCTGCACGGCGGCAGCAACAAGATCGCCGTCGGCGTGGACCTGAACTGCACCCACCACCGCGGCGTCCGCTCCGGCCTGGTCACCGGTGTGGCCACACCCGTGCACCGGGGACGCTCCACCGCCACCTACGAGATCGTGATCACCGACGAGAGCGGCAAGCGGGTGTGCACCGCCCGTCTGACCTGCCTGCTGCGCGACGTGCGGCCGGATGACGCGGAGATCGTCCGCGACGCGGGCTGAACGACGTAGGGAAAACCCTGGAGGGGCGGCCGCGGCCTTGTCGCGGCCGCCCTCACGCGCTTCACTGACGCTCCCCCCCCACAGGAGACGACCCGATCCACCCGCAGAAGGGTTTGTCTTGACCTCCGTACGCGCCCTCTCCGTCACCGCTGCGGCCTGCGCCGCCGTCCTGGCCACCGCGCTGCCGTCCTCGGCCGTCAACTCCTACAACGCCACGCCCGCCCCGGAGCGCACCGAGGTCGGCGCGCTCGTGGCCACCTGGGACGACGACGCCGACCCCGCCACCCCCGACCGCGTGGACTGGGTCTGTTCCGGCACCATGATCGACGCGGACACCTTCCTCACCGCCGCGCACTGCACCTCCGACTGGCCCGACAACGTCCGCTTCCACGTCTCCCTGGACCAGGACGTGCAGGCCGGGCTCGACGCGGCGGCGCGCACGCACCCCGGGGATCCGGCCGCGCAGGCCGCGGCCGTCGCCGTCCCGGGCACCGCGCACACGCACCCGGACTATCCGGGGCCCGCCTCCGACACCCACGACATCGCGGTGATCCAGGTCGACGCCGCCGCGGTCAAGGCCCGCTGGAGCTTCACCCCGGCCACCCTTCCCGGCGCGAACCAGCTCGGCGAACTGGGCCCGCAGGGGCTGAACGCCGCCGGCTGGACCGTGGCCGGATACGGCACCCAGGAGGCCGTCAACGGCCCCGGCGGCAAGACCCACCCCGGCGGCGGCGTCCGCATGAAGGCGCCGGTGGGCTTCAACGCCCTCAACGACTCCTGGGTCCGGCTGCAGATGACGGCACCGCAGGGCAACGGAGGCGCCTGCTACGGCGATTCGGGCGGTCCCAACTTCGCCGTGATCGACGGCAGGCGCATCCTGGCCGCCACCACGATCACCGGCGACTCCCCCTGCTACGCGACCAACGTGACGTACCGCCTGGACACCCCCGGCGCCCGTGCCTTCCTGGCCCCGTTCGTGCAACTGCCGTAGGGCATCGCGCACGCCCGTCGATCACACGGGGGTCCGCGACCGCTCAGGACGGCCGTCCGCCCCGCCGCTCGGCACCACGCACGACACGAGCCGGCGGGGCGGCCCGGTCCCCGGGCGGGACACGGCGTGGCCGGGACCGGTCACGGCCAACGTCCCTGCACACCACCGCCGTTGCCGGACCTGTACGCTCAATCAGCGTCAGGCGCAAGGAAGTTGATCGATCGCAACGGCGCGAGAACCCGCCGGACCGTCCACCCCGCGAGACGCGCGCACGGTCCGGAGCCGGCAGGCGGCCCGTCACGGCCCGGGACACATCGCCGAATCCGATTACCGGGGAGTTTCCCGTGTATAGACCACACAATTCCCTGGGTGACGCTGCGTAACGCGGGCGCAATACAAGACCGAACTCGCGCCTTCATCCGGGCCGATCCCGGAACCTTTCCGATCTTGTTCATGACGCCGCCGTCCCGGCCGGGGCACGATCTCAGCCACGACCAACCGGAAGTGCGCGTTCTCAGAATGCGGACTTCGGCGAAATTCCACCAAACCCGCCGAGAGCATCCGCGGCCGAGACCGGTCATCCATCACGTCATAACAAGAAAGTCACAAGCGAGCCCGCGCCGCTGACCCTGCCCTTAGCTCGGGCTTAGAGTCACGGCCAGTCACCGCTCCATCGGGAGTTCGGTACCAGCGCGGCACTCACCCCCCGACCAGGGCGGGGCCTGCCTGTGAAAGGACTGATTGTGCGACAGCGTTCCTTGGTGATTCTTACCTCCGTTCTCACGACCGGAGCTCTGACTCTCACCGCCTGCGGCTCCCGAGACGACAGCGGTGACAAGGGCGGAGACGGCGGGAGCGGCACCACTCTGACCATCGGCGTGGACGCGCCCCTGTCGGGTGAGAACTCCACCACCGGTCTCGGCATCCAGTACGGCGCCCAGATAGCCGTCGACGACGCCAACAAGAACAACTGGGTCCCGGGCGTGAAGTTCAAGCTCAAGGCCCTCGACGACAAGGCGCAGCCCGCCACCGGCCAGTCCAACGCCACCAACATCGTCGGCGACAAGACCGCCGTCGGCGCCGTCGGCCCGCTGAACTCCGGCGTCGCCCAGACGATGCAGCAGGTCTTCGCCTCGGCCAACATGGTCCAGATCTCCCCGGCGAACACCAACCCCGAACTGACCCAGGGCAAGAACTGGCAGACGGACAAGAAGCGTCCCTACAAGACGTACTTCCGCACCGCCACCACCGACGAGCTGCAGGGCAGCTTCGCCGCCGGCTACGCGTACAACGGCCTCAAGAAGAAGAAGGCCTTCGTCGTCGACGACAAGCAGACCTACGGCGCCGGCCTGGCCAAGATCTTCGGCGAGCAGTACAAGAAGCTCGGCGGCAAGGTCGTCGGCACCGACCACGTCAACACCGGCGACAAGGACTTCGGCTCCCTCGTCACGAAGATCAAGAACTCCGGCGCCGACCTGCTCTACTACGGCGGCCAGTACGACGAGTCCGCGCTGATCACCAAGCAGCTCAAGGACGCCGGCGTCAAGATCCCGCTGTTCGGCGGCGACGGCATGTTCGCCACCACCTACATCGAGGCCGCCGGCAAGTCCTCCGAGGGCGACCTGGCCACCGCCATCGGTGTCCCCGCCGACACCCTGCCCGCGGCCAAGCAGTTCATCCAGACCTACAAGGACAAGGGTTACAAGGGCGACTACGGCGCCTACGGCGCCTACGCCTACGACGCCACCACCGCCATCATCAAGGCCGTGAAGGCCGCGGCCGACGCCAACGGCGGCAAGGTGCCCAGCGACATCAACGACCTGCGCTCCAAGGTCGTCGAGGGTGTCCAGAAGGCCGACTTCGAGGGCCTCACCGGCAAGATCGCCTTCGACCAGTACGGCGACACCACCAACAAGCAGCTGACGGTGTACCAGGTCGAGAAGGGCGCCTGGAAGGCCGTCGAGACCGGCACCGCCGACCTGCAGTAGTCCGGCCCCCCAGCAAGCCCCACGGGCCGCGCGGAAGGAGGACCCCGACCGCGCGGCCCGTTTTCACACCCCCACACAGCACGCGACCACGCACGCATCCAGTGCACACGACCACCAGCGACATGGAGGCCATGCGGTGAACACCCTGCCGCAGCAGCTGGCCAACGGGCTGCTTCTCGGCTCGATGTACGGGCTGATCGCCATCGGCTACACGATGGTGTACGGCATCGTCCAGCTCATCAACTTCGCGCACGGCGAGATCTTCATGACCGGGGCCTTCGGCGCCCTCACGGTCTACTTCTACATCCTGCCCGACGGCACCTCGATGGCCCTCGCCGTACCGCTCATGCTCCTCGGCGGCGCCCTCGTGGCCATCCTCATAGCCGTCGGGGCGGAACGGTTCGCCTATCGACCACTGCGCGGGGCACCACGCCTGGCACCCCTCATCACGGCCATCGGCCTCTCCCTGGCCCTCCAGGAGGTCGTGCGCAACTTCTACCCCGGCGCCGACCGCGCCCGCGCCTTCCCCGGCCTCGACGCCACCCACGAGATCGGCTCCGTCACCATCAAGGACGCCGACATCTTCCTCATCCTGGCCGCCGTCATCTGCATGGCCGCCCTCGCCTTCTTCGTGCGCCGCAGCCGCACCGGCCGCGCCATGCAGGCCACCGCGCAGGACCCCGACACCGCGCAGCTCATGGGCATCGACACCAACCGCATCATCGTCATCGCCTTCGCCATCGGCGGCTTCTTCGCCGCCGTCGCCGCCGTCGCCTACGGACTCAAGTACGGCAACGTCGACTACCGCATGGGCTTCCTGATGGGCCTCAAGGCCTTCACCGCGGCCGTCCTCGGCGGCATCGGCAACATCTACGGCGCCATGCTCGGCGGCATCGTCCTCGGCATCGCCGAGACCCTCGCCTCCGCCTACATCGACGAGATCCCCGGTATGCAGCAGCTCGGCGGCCAGAGCTGGGCCAACGTGTGGGCCTTCTGCCTCCTCATCCTCGTGCTCCTCCTCAGGCCACAGGGCCTGCTCGGCGAGCGCGTCGCGGACAGGGCGTGATCACATGACCGAGACGACCAAGACCGAAGTGCCGGACGCCGTCCCCACCCCGACGCCCGCACCGCGCGGCCTCGTCCCGCTGCCCCTCGCGGCCGCCCGCGGCCTGCTGCTCGGCGGCGGCATCGCCACCGCGGCCTCCGCGTTCCTCGCCTGGACCTGGACCGCCGAGTTCCCCGGCGACCTCACCTACAACGGCTACCCCGGCGGCCTGCAGTGGCTCACCTTCACCGCCGGCCTGCTCACCGCCCTGTTCGCCCTCGCCTCCTACGGCATCCGCGGACTCGGCTGGCTGCTGCCCGCCCGCAACAACGCACCCCTCGTGCTCACCGCCCTCGGCGGCTTCGCCGTCACCTGGTTCACCGTCATCGCCATCAGCTCCACGCTCGGCGGCGTCGTCAACCTCGAACCCGGCGGCTGGCTCGCAGCCGTGGCCTCCCTGCTGCCCGTCCTCGGCGCCCTCGCCCTCCCCCAGGAGCGCACCGGCACCGGCACCAAGGCGGCCCTGAAGGACTACGTCGCCAAGCCCGAGCGCATCCCCGCCCCCCAAGCCACCGCGCCCTGGGTCCAGCGGGCCGTCATCACCGTCGTGACGATCATCGGCCTCGGCGTCTTCACCTACGGCATCGACACCGAGTACGGCGAACTCTTCGTCGGCTACCTCTTCGTCGTCGTCTTCGCCGTCTGGGCGCTGCACACCGCCGGCCTCCTCGACCGCTTCTCCGCGCTCGTCGCCGCCAACCGCAGCTTCGCCCTCGCCATGGGCTTCGCCGCGGCCATCGCCTTCCCCTTCACCCAGACCGACGACCACTACGCCAACATCGGCGTCAACATCCTGATCTTCGGGACCGTGGCCCTCGGCCTCAACATCGTCGTCGGCCTCGCCGGACTCCTCGACCTCGGATACGTCGCCTTCCTCGGCGTCGGCGCCTACACCGCCGCCCTCGTCTCCGGCTCCGAGTTCTCCACCATCTCCGGCGTCCACCTGCCCTTCTGGGCCTCCGCCCTGGCCGGCGCCGCCGCCTCCCTCGTGTTCGGCGTCCTCATCGGCGCCCCGACCCTGCGGCTGCGCGGCGACTACCTCGCCATCGTCACCCTCGGCTTCGGAGAGATCTTCCGCATCGCCGTCAACAACATGGACGGCCAGTCCGGACCCGACGTCACCAACGGCCCCAACGGCATCCCCTCCATCCCCGACCTGAAGCTGTTCGGCTTCAACTTCGGGGAGGCCCACGACATCGGCGGCTTCACCCTCGGCCGGTTCGCCAACTACTACCTGCTGATGGTCCTGATCATGGCCATCGTGGTCCTGGTCTACACGCGTGCCGCGGACTCCCGCATCGGCCGCTCCTGGATCGCCATCCGCGAGGACGAGACCGCCGCCACCGCCATGGGCATCAACGGCTTCCGCGTCAAGCTCATCGCCTTCGCCCTCGGCGCCGCCCTCGCCGGCCTCGCCGGCACCGTCAGCGCCCACGTCACCTACAGCGTGGTCCCCACGCCGTACCAGTTCGCCGGCTCCACCCCGCCCAACTCCGCGTTCCTCCTGGCCGCGGTGGTCCTCGGCGGCATGGGAACGGTCGCCGGACCGCTCCTCGGCGCGGCCCTGCTCTACCTGCTCCCCGAGAAGCTCGTCTTCCTCCAGGAGAAGTCGCTCCTCGCCTTCGGCATCGCGCTCATCCTCCTGATGCGCTTCCGCCCCGAAGGCATCATCGCCAACCGCCGGCGCCAGCTCGAATTCCACGAGACCGGCCAACTCGACGTACCGAAACAGACCACGCTGACCGACGAACCGGCCGTCACCAAGGCGGGGGCGTAACCATCATGACGACACCTGTACTCGAAGCCCGCGACGTCACGATGCGCTTCGGCGGCCTCACCGCCGTCCGCTCCGTCGACTTCACGGTCAACGCCGGCGAGATCGTCGGCCTCATCGGCCCCAACGGCGCCGGCAAGACCACCTTCTTCAACTGCCTGACCGGCCTGTACGTCCCCACCGAGGGCACCGTCTCCTACAAGGGCACCGTGCTCCCGCCCAAGCCCCACCTGGTCACCCAGGCCGGCATCGCCCGCACCTTCCAGAACATCCGCCTGTTCGCCAACATGACGGTCCTGGAGAACGTCCTCGTCGGCCGGCACACACGGACCAAGGAAGGCCTCTGGTCCGCCCTCCTGCGCGGCCCCGGCTTCAAGAAAGCCGAACGCGCCAGCGAGGAACGCGCCATGGAACTCCTGGAGTTCATCGGCCTCGCCCACAAGCGCGACCACCTCGCCCGCAACCTCCCCTACGGCGAGCAGCGCAAGCTGGAGATCGCCCGCGCCATGGCCTCCGAGCCCGGCCTGCTCCTCCTCGACGAGCCCACCGCCGGCATGAACCCCCAGGAGACCAGGGCCACCGAAGACCTCGTCTTCGCCATCCGCGACAAGGGCATCGCCGTGCTCCTCATCGAGCACGACATGCGCTTCGTCTTCAACCTCTCCGACCGCGTCGCCGTCCTCGTCCAGGGCGAGAAGCTCGTCGAGGGAACCGCCGAAGTCGTCCAGGCCGACGAGCGCGTCGTCGCCGCCTACCTGGGCGAGCCCTTCGAAGGCGACCCCGGCGAGGCAGAAGCCGCCGAGGTCGAGGCCGCCGAAGCCGCCGCCGACGCGACCAGCACCACCAGCAGCACCAAGGGAGAAGCCAAGTGACCGCACTCCTCGAAGTCGAGGACCTCCGGGTCTCCTACGGCAAGATCGAAGCCGTCAAGGGCATCTCCTTCAGCGTCGACGCCGGACAGGTCGTCACCCTCATCGGCACCAACGGCGCCGGCAAGACGACCACCCTGCGCACCCTCTCGGGCCTGCTCAAGCCCACCGCCGGGAAGATCCTCTTCGACGGCAAGCCCCTCAGCGGGATCCCCGCCCACAAGATCGTCTCCCTCGGCCTGGCCCACTCACCCGAAGGCCGGCACATCTTCCCGCGCCTGACGATCTTCGAGAACCTCCAGCTCGGCGCCTTCCTCCGCAAGGACAAGGACGGCATCGAGAAGGACATCCAGAAGGCGTACGACCTCTTCCCCATCCTCGGCGAACGCCGCAACCAGGCCGCCGGAACCCTCTCCGGCGGCGAGCAGCAGATGCTCGCCATGGGCCGGGCCCTGATGTCCCAGCCCAAGCTGCTCATGCTCGACGAGCCCTCCATGGGTCTCTCCCCGATCATGATGCAGAAGATCATGGCGACCATCTCGGAGCTCAAGTCCCAGGGCACGACCATCCTCCTGGTCGAGCAGAACGCCCAGGCGGCGCTCTCCCTGGCCGACCAGGGCCACGTCATGGAGGTCGGCAACATCGTCCTGTCCGGCACGGGTCAGGACCTGCTGCACGACGAGTCGGTGCGCAAGGCGTACCTGGGCGAGGACTGAGCGTCCCGCCGTAGACGAAAGAGGCCTGCTTCCCTCCGGCCGGAGGGAAGCAGGCCTCTTCCACGCTGCGGGATCAGCCCTTGCCGGCCTTCTTCTCCTCGGCGTCCTGGATGACCGCCTCCGCGACCTGCTGCATCGACATGCGGCGGTCCATCGACGTCTTCTGGATCCAGCGGAACGCGGCCGGCTCCGTCAGCCCGTACTCCGTCTGCAGGATCGACTTCGCCCGGTCCACCAGCTTGCGCGTCTCCAGCCGGAGCGTGAGATCGGCGACCTCCTTCTCCAGCTCCTTCAGCTCCGTGAACCGCGAGACGGCCATCTCGATGGCCGGAACGACATCACTCTTGCTGAACGGCTTCACGAGGTACGCCATGGCACCGGCGTCCCGCGCGCGCTCGACGAGGTCCCGCTGCGAGAACGCGGTCAGCATCAGCACCGGCGCGATGCTCTCCTCCGCGATCTTCTCGGCCGCCGAGATGCCGTCCAGCTTCGGCATCTTCACGTCCAGGATCACCAGATCGGGGCGGTGCTCACGGGCCAGCTCCACGGCCTGCTCACCGTCACCGGCCTCGCCGACGACGGTGTACCCCTCCTCCTCCAGCATCTCTTTGAGATCGAGCCGGATCAGGGCCTCGTCCTCGGCGATGACGACCCGCGTCGTCATCGGAGGCACGTGCGACTTGTCGTCATCAGGCACGTCGACAGGCTGGGGCGACTCGGGGGCACTCACGTGGGCTCCTTGGTAGGGGCAGGCCGGTACTGCTCCCAAGAGCGTACCTAGCTGCGGTATGGTGGTCGGGCAGTGGGTCGAGGTCAACCTTGGATTCACCGGGCCCCGGTAGCCCAATTGGCAGCAGGCAATGGATTCAAAACCCATACAGTGTCGGTTCGAGTCCGACCCGGGGCACTTTTCCTTCCATTCCAAGGTCACCACTCAGAAGCGGATGTCCACCTTCTCGTGAACATCCGCTTTTCGCTGCGTGTCGCCGGGAAGGCACTTCCACAGTGGCCCCATGTACGACATCAGCACGCGCAAGCGAGCGCTCGCACTGGTGAGCCGGGGCCACAGCCTCAACTCGGTGAGTCGTGAGACAGGCATTTCCCGGGCCGCGATCCGCGCATGGCAGGAGCGTCTCGAACCCCGTACGCGGATGACGCCACAGGACCTGGGACCGCCCGCCGACGAATCCGCGTACGCCTACCTGCTGGGCCTCTATCTCGGCGACGGCTGCATCAGCGCTCACCCGCGCGGGGGCCACTACCTCAGGATCGCCTGTGCGGACGCCTGGCCCGGGCTCATCGCGCAGTGCCGCGAGGCCGTCGAACGAGTACGCCCCGGCACCGGCGTCTACGCCGTGCAGAAGCAGGGCTGCGTCGCGGTCACCAGTTACTCCCGGAGCTGGCCGGCCCTCTTCCCCCAGCACGGTCCCGGCAAGAAGCACGAACGGCGGATCGCCCTCCAACCATGGCAGCACGCCATTGTCGACCGTCACCCGTGGGACTTCATCCGAGGGCTGATCCATTCCGACGGCTGCCGTGTCACCAACTGGACGACCCGGATCGTCGGCGGTCAACGCAAGCGCTACGAGTATCCGCGGTACTTCTTCACCAATGTCTCCGACGACATCGTCCGTCTCTTCACCACGGCGCTCGACCAGGTGGGAGTCGAATGGAAGAAGGCGAACGCGCACAACGTCTCCGTCGCCCGCAAAGCCTCCGTCGCCCTCATGGACGCCCACGTCGGGCCCAAGTACTGACGGCCGTCTACCGCGGGGCGTCGTCCTCGGCGATGTGGTGGACCCGGACCAGGTTCGTCGAGCCCGAGACGCCGGGTGGGGAGCCGGCCGTGATGACGACCGTGTCGCCCGGGCGGCAGCGGCCGTACTTGAGCAGCAGTTCGTCGACCTGCTCGACCATCGCGTCCGTGGAGTCCACGCTCGGACCGAGGAACGTCTCGACGCCCCAGCTGAGGCTGAGCTGGGAGCGGGTCGCCTGGTCAGGGGTGAAGGCCAGCAACGGAATGGGCGAGCGGTAGCGGGAGAGGCGGCGGGCGGTGTCGCCCGACTGGGTGAAGGCGACGAGGAAGCGGGCCCCGAGGAAGTCGCCCATCTCGGCCGCCGCGCGGGCGACGGCGCCGCCCTGGGTGCGGGGCTTGTTGCGCGCGGTCAGCGGCGGGAGGCCCTGGGCGAGGATGTCCTCTTCGGCGGCTTCGACGATGCGGGCCATGGTGCGGACGGTGTCGACGGGGTGTTTGCCGACGCTGGTCTCGCCGGAGAGCATGACCGCGTCGGTGCCGTCGATGACGGCGTTGGCGACGTCCGAGGCCTCGGCGCGGGTGGGCCGGGCGTTGTCGATCATCGAGTCGAGCATCTGGGTGGCGACGATGACCGGCTTGGCGTTGCGCCTGGCGAGGGTGATCGCGCGCTTCTGGACGAGGGGGACCTGTTCGAGGGGCATCTCGACGCCGAGGTCACCGCGGGCGACCATGATGCCGTCGAAGGCGGCGACGATGTCGTCGACGTTCTCGACGGCCTGGGGCTTTTCGATCTTGGCGATGACGGGGAGGCGGCGGCCTTCCTCGTCCATGATGCGGTGGACCTCCTGGATGTCGCGGCCGCTGCGGACGAAGGAGAGGGCGATGACGTCGAAGCCGGTGCGCAGGGCCCAGCGCAGGTCGTCCTCGTCCTTCTTGGACAGGGCGGGGACGGAGACGGCGACGCCGGGGAGGTTCAGTCCCTTGTGGTCGGAGACGACGCCGCCCTCGAGGACGGTGGTGTGGACGCGGGGGCCGTCGACGCCGGTGACGCGGAGGCAGACCTTGCCGTCGTCGACGAGGATGCGTTCGCCGGTGGTGACGTCGGCGGCGAGGCCGGCGTAGGTGGTGCCGCAGCCGTCACGGTCGCCTTCGGCGCCGTCCTCGACGGTGATGGTGAAGGTGTCGCCGCGTTCGAGGAGTACGGGGCCTTCGGTGAAGCGGCCGAGGCGGATCTTCGGGCCTTGGAGGTCGGCGAGCACGCCGACGCTGCGGCCGGTTTCGTCGGCGGCTTTGCGGACCCGGTGGTAGCGCTCCTCGTGTTCGGCGTGTCCGCCGTGGCTGAGGTTGAAGCGGGCTACGTCCATTCCGGCGTCGACCAGGTCTTTGATCCGGTCGTAGGTGTCGGTGGCGGGTCCCAGGGTGCAGACGATTTTCGCTCGGCGCATGGGACGAGCCTATGACTTACCGACTGGTAGTGAATTGGCCGGGCATGACGACTCAACGGACTTCATGTGAAGCGTTATTGACAGGTGTTGAATCGTGCGGCAGGGCGCTCCGATGAGCATTCCGGAGGAATTCGGTCGCGTTTTCGGAAAGGGCCCCGCCCGGGGGTCACAGGCGCGGCGGGACCATGGTGAAGCGGGCGTTCACCTGGGCGTGGACGTGCTGGCGCTGGGGTTCGAGGTCGAGGGGGGCGGGGGTGGCCTCGGTGGCGCCGGCGAAGGCGGCGGTGCGCATGCGGCCGGGGGCCTGGGGGTTGGCCGGCGGGGTGCCGTCGGCGCCGATGTCGGCGATCTCGACGAGGGCGGCGAGGGTGGTGCCGAGGGCGTCGGCGTATTCGCGGGCGCGCTGGACGGCTTCGTGCACGGCTTTCCTGCGGGCGTCGCGGTGGGCGGGTGAGTCGGGGCGCAGGGCCCACCAGGGGCCGTCGACGTGGGTGAGGTCGAGGTCGGCGAGGCGGGTGGTGAGTTCGCCGAGGGCGGTGAAGTCGGTGAGTTCGGCGGTGACGCGGACGCTGCCGTGGTAGGTGCGGACGCGTTCGCCGCGGCCGTGTTTGGTGAGTTCGGGGGTGATGGAGAAGGCGCCGGTCTCCAGGCGTTCGACGGCGTCGCCGTAGGTCTTGACGAGGTCGAGGACGGCGGCGTTGCGGCGGGTGAGGTCGTCGAGGGCGGAGCGGCGGTCGCGGCCGCGGGCGGCGACGGTGATGCCGATGCGGGCGATCTCGGGGTCGACTTCGATGCGGGCTTCGCCGCGGACGGCTATGCGGGGGGCGTCGGGGGTGCCGTAGGGGGCGGCGGGCCGGGGGGTGTCCGTGGGGGCGGTCATACGCCCCACTCTGTCACGGTGTGGCGGCGGTCCGGGGCGGAGTCGGGGGTTCCAGTCACCGGATCGCAACCTGCCGGGTCTGGTCCGTTCGGTCATGTCCGGGTCAGAATCTACGCGCGTTATCTACGCGCGTTCACAGATTCCGCGAGGAGAGCCAGACATGCCGTTGAACCGCCGGAAGTTCCTGGGGAAGTCCGCTGCGACCGGGGCGGGGGTGGCGCTGGCCGGGGCGGTCGCAGCGCCGGGTGCCCAGGCGGCCGAGGCGCGGGGCGGGCGGCCCGTGAAGCGGTACGCGTTCACCGTGATGGGCACGACGGACCTGCACGGCAACGTCTTCAACTGGGACTACTTCACGGACAAGGAGTTCGACGACAAGGACCACAACGACGTGGGCCTGGCGAAGGTCTCCACGCTGGTGAACCGGGTCCGTGCGGAGAAGGGCCGCCGCAACACGCTGCTGATCGACGCGGGCGACACCATCCAGGGCACGCAGCTGTCGTACTACTACGCCAAGGTGGACCCGATCACCGCCGAGGGCGGGCCGGTGCACCCGATGGCGCAGGCGATGAACGCGATGGACTACGACGCGGCGGCGCTCGGCAATCACGAGTTCAACTACGGCATCCCGGTGCTGCGCAAGTTCGAGCAGCAGTGCCGTTTCCCGCTGCTGGGCGCCAACGCGCTGGACGCGAAGACGCTGCGGCCGGCGTTCGCGCCGTACAGCATGCACCGGCTGCGCACGCCGCACGGGCGGGACGTGAAGGTGGCGGTGCTGGGGCTCACGAACCCGGGCATCGCGATCTGGGACAAGGCGAACGTGCAGGGCAGGATGACGTTCCCGGGGCTGGAGGAGCAGGCGGCGACGTGGGTGCCGAAGCTGCGCTCGATGGGTGCGGACGTGGTGATCGTCTCGGCGCACAGCGGTTCGTCGGGCACGTCGTCCTACGGTGACCAGCTGCCGTACGTGGAGAACGCGGCCGGTCTGGTGGCCGAGCAGGTGCCGGGCATCGACGCGATCCTGGTGGGACACGCGCACACGGAGATCCCCGAGTACTTCGTCACGAACAAGACAACCGGCAAGAAGGTCGTGCTGTCGGAGCCGCTCAAGTGGGGTCAGCGGCTGACGCTGTTCGACTTCGAGCTGGTCTGGGAGAAGGGCTGCTGGAAGGTCGAGAAGGTGGGCGCGAAGGTCCTCAACTCCAACACGGTGGAGGAGGACGCGAAGATCACCGGGCTGCTGTCGGACGAGCACGCGAAGGTGGTCGCGTACGTCAACCAGGTCATCGGCACCAACGCGGCGGAGATGACGTCGGCCGAGGCGCCCTTCAAGGACGTGCCGATCATCGACCTGATCAACCACATCCAGGCCGACACGGTGAAGCAGGCCCTGGCGGGCACCGAGCACGCGGCGCTGCCGGTGCTGTCGCAGGCGGCGTGCTTCTCGCGCAGCGCGCGGATCCCGGCCGGCGAGGTGACGATCCGGGACGTGGCGGGGCTGTACGTCTTCGAGAACACGCTGGAGGCGCGTCTGATGACGGGTGCGCAGATGAAGGCGTACCTGGAGTTCTCGGCGAACTACTACGTGCGGACGCCGGCCGGGGCGCCGGTGGAGCCGGCGAAGCTGACCAACGCGGGCGGCATCCCGGACTACAACTACGACGTGGTGAGCGGTCTGTCGTACGAGATCGACATCGCGAGGCCGGCCGGGTCGCGGGTGACGAACGTGCGGTTCTCGGGGCAGCCGCTCGCGGACGACGCGAAGTTCGTGTTCGCGGTGAACAACTACCGGGCCAACGGCGGCGGCAACTTCCCGCACGTCGCCGCGGCCCCGGTGCTGTGGTCGAACTCGGAGGAGATCCGCAACACCATGATCGCCTGGGTGAAGGCGAAGGGGTCGATCGACCCGGCCGTGTTCGCGGCGGTGGACTGGAGGCTGACGCGCGAGGGCGCACCGGTGTTCTGAGCCGCGTGTCCGCTCACCGGCGGTCGTCGACCAGCGGGGTCAGGACCGGTGCCTCGCGGGGCGGCGGCACGTGGCGGGGCTGGGTGAGGCCGAAGGTGGTGAAGGCGGTGCGGCGCGGGAGTCCGTAGGCTTCCCTGCCGGTCAGGGAGTTGAGGATGATCGCGCCGCGCCAGGCGGTGAGGCCGAGGTCCGGGGCGCCGACGCCGTGGGTGTGGGTCTCGGCGTTCTGGACGTAGACGGTGCCGGTGACGGACGGGTCGAGGACGAGGCGGTGGTCCTCGTCGATGCGGGGCCGCTCGGCGTTGTCGCGGCGCAGGTAGGGGTCGAGGCCGGCGAGGAGCCGGTCCAGGGGGCGTTCGCGGTAGCCGGTGGCGAGGACGACGGCGTCGGTGGTGAGGCGGGAGCGGCTGCCCTGCAGTTCGTGTTCCAGGTGCAGTTCGACCTTCGTCGTGGCGACGCGGCCGGCGGTGCGGACGTGGACGCCGGGCGTCAGGACGGCGTCGGGCCAGCCGCCGTGCAGGCTGCGGCGGTACAGCTCGTCGTGGATGGCGGCGATGGTGGCGGCGTCGATGCCCTTGTGCAGTTGCCACTGCCCGGCGACGAGCCGGTCGCGGGTGGACTCGGGCAGCGCGTGGAAGTAGCGGGTGTGGTCGGGGGTGAAGTGCTCCAGGCCGAGCTTGGAGTACTCCATGGGCGCGAAGGCGCCGGTGCGGCCCAGCCAGTGCAGTCGTTCCCGGCCCGTGGGCCGGTTGCTAAGCAGGTCGAGGAAGATCTCGGCGCCGGACTGGCCGGTGCCGACGACGGTGACGTGCCCGGCGGCCAGCAGGGTGTCGCGGTGGTCGAGGTAGTCGGCGGCGTGCACGACGGGCACGGCGGGGGCCTGGACGAGGGGCTTGAGCGGGTCGGGGACGTGCGGTTCGGTGCCGATGCCGAGGACGACGTTGCGGGTGTGGGTGCGGCCGAGGGCTTCGGCTTCCCCGTCGGTGTCGAGCTGGGTGAAGTCGACTTCGAACAGGTCCCGTTCGGGGTTCCAGCGCACGGCGTCGACCTGGTGGCCGAAGTGCAGGCCGGGCAGGTTCTCGGTGACCCAGCGGCAGTAGGCGTCGTACTCGGCGCGGTGGATGTGGAAGCGCTCGGCGAAGTAGAAGGGGAAGAGCCGTTCGCGGGACCTGAGGTAGTTGAGGAACGTCCAGGGGCTGGTGGGGTCGACGAGGGTCACCAGGTCGGCGAGGTAGGGCACCTGGATGGTGGCGCCGTCGATGAGCAGTCCGGGGTGCCAGCCGAAGGCGGGGCGCTGGTCGTAGAAGACCGTGTCGAGGTCGCCGAGGGGGTGGGCGAGGGCGGCGAGGGAGAGGTTGGCGGGACCGATGCCGATGCCGACGAGGTCGCGGGGGGCGCCGGACTCGTGGTGCGGGTGGGGCGCCGGGGTGTGGTCGGGGTTCATCGGGGGGTGTGTCCTTCCGCGAGGGTCGCTCGGCGCGCTGCCACGAGGTGCAGCAGGGCGGCCAGGTCGTCGGGGCCGGTGGCGGGGTTGAGCAGGGTGGCCTTCAGCCAGAGCCGGCCGTCGAGGCGGGCCCGGCCGAGGACGGCCGTGCCGTCGCCGAGCAGGGCGCGGCGCACGGCGGCCACGGTGGTGTCCGGGGCTCCGGCGGGACGGAACAGCACGGTGCTGAGGGCGGGCGGCGCGTGCAGGTCGAAGCCGGGGTGGTCGCGGACGAGGGCGGCGAACTCCTGCGCCTGGGCGTGCACCTGGTCGACGAGTGCGCCGAGACCCTCGCGGCCGAGGGTCTTGAGGGTCACCGCGAGTTTGAGGATGTCGGGGCGCCGGGTGGTGCGCAGGGAGCGGCCGAGCAGGTCCGGCAGTCCGGCGTCGGTGTCGTCGTCGGCGTTGAGGTAGTCGGCGCGGTGCCGCAGGGCGTCGAGGTCGCGGGGGTCGCGGACGGCGAGGATGCCGGCGGCGGCGGGTTGCCAGCCGAGCTTGTGCAGGTCGAGGGTGACGGTGTCGGCGGCGTCGAGTCCGTCGAGCAGGGCGCGGTGCCGGGTGCTGAACAGCAGGGCACCGCCGTAGGCGGCGTCGATGTGCAGCCGCGCGCCGTGGGTGGCGCAGCGGGCGGCGATCTCGGGCAGTGGGTCGATCAGGCCGGCGTCGGTGGTGCCGGCGGTGGCGGCGACGAGCAGGGGGCCGGGTGTGCGGGTGAGGGCCGTGTCGAGGGCGGCGGGGTCGAGCCTGCCGCCGGGGGCGGGCACGACGACGGGGTGGGGCAGGCCGAGCAGCCAGGCGGCGCGCGGCAGCGAGTGGTGCGCGTTGCCGCCGACGACGAGCCGGACGGTTGGGCCGCCGGCTTCGCGGGCGAGCAGCAGGGCGAGTTGGTTGGCCTCGGTGCCGCCGGTGGTGACGAGCGCGTCCGGGCTGCCGCCGGGCCCGTGGATCTCCCGGGCGAGGGCCTGGGTGACCATCGCCTCGAGTGCGGAGGCGGCCGGGGCCTGGTCCCAGGAGTCCAGGGAGGGGTTGAGGGCGGAGGCGGCGAGGTCGGCCGCGGCGGCGACGGCCAGGGGCGGGCAGTGCAGGTGGGCGGCGCAGTGGGGGTGGGCGGGGTCGGCGGCGCCCTCGGCGAGGGCCCGGACCAGGGTGTGCAGCGCCTGCGGGTCGCCGCGGTCGGGGAGGATCTCCCCGACCGTCCGGCGCAGCCGCGCGGCGACCGCCTGCGGCCCGCCCGCCGGCAGCGGCCCGCCGCGGGCCCGGGCACCGGTGTCGAGCGCGTCGAGGACGGTGGCGAGCAGCGGCCGCAGGGCGCGGGGCCCTTGGGGGCCCGAGGCGAGGGACGGCGTGCGCATGAGCTGACCTCCGGGACACGGGGCGAACCGCCCGGACAGCCCAACGACGCAACCCGGCCGGAGGTGTTCCTGCGCTCGGTGTCGGTTGCGGGTGGGGCCGCTGCCCGGGGGGCGTGCGCCCGGAGGGCGACCGGGGCCGGCCCTGACCGTGGTACGGGAGGGGCCGCGCCCGGCGTCAGCCTCGGTGCGCGTCCCTCACCCGCAGCGCTCGCCTGAGGTCGTCGAGTTGGTCGGTGAGTTTGCGGTGCAGGGCCGGGGTCGGGGTGGCTTCCGTCAGGCACTGTTCGCCGAGGTGGAGGTTGTCCGGGTCGACGGCGTGGGCGGGGAAGGCCCAGCGGCCCGCCGCCTCGGCCATGGCGGGGCCGCGCCGGTCGGCGAGGGCGACGGCGTCGGAGTAGAAGCGCGGCACGTACGGGCCGACCAGGTCGGCCTGTTCGGGCTGCCAGAAGCCGCGGGCCGTGGCGGTGAAGAGGTAGTTGGACAGGTCGTCGGAGCCGAACATCGCCTGCCAGGCGCGTTCCTTGGCGTCCGGGTCGGGCAGGGCGGCGCGGCACAGGGCGGCGCCCTCCCGGCCGGTGGCGCTGGGGTCGCGTTCCAGCTCCGCGTCGATGGCGGCCTCGTCGGTCGCGCCGAGGGCGGCGAGCCGGGCGAGCACGCGCCAGCGCAGCTCGGGGTCGAGCTCGGGTCCGCCGGGGACGGTGCCGTCGGCGAGCCAGGCGGCGATGGTGTCGGGGTGTGCGGCGACGTCGATGCGGTGGCGGACCGCGATCAGGCGCAGGCCGGGGTTGTCGCCGTCCTCGGTGCGGCGGATGAGGTCGCGGCACAGCTCGGACAGGGTGGCGAGCGCGGCGGGCCGTTCCCCGGGGGTGAGGTAGCGGTCGGTGATGTACGTGGCGGCGAAGGCGAGCACGCCCTGGACGACGGCCAGGTCGGTCTCCAGCGGCAGGTGGGCCCGGGCCGTCTCCAGATAGGCGGCGGGGGCGAGTTCGCCGTCGCGGACGGCGTCGCGCAGGGCGTTCCAGACGACCGCGCGGGTGAGCGGTTCGGGCAGGCCGGACAGGTCCTTGCGGACGGTGTCGAAGGACTCGGGGTCGAAGCGGACCTTGGCGTAGGTGAGGTCGCCGTCGTTGAGCAGGAGCAGGGCGGGGCGCTTGCCGATGGGGTGGTCCCCGCTCTGCGGGAGGTCCAGGTGGAGGCGTTCGCGCAGGACGAGCTGTCCGCCGTCGTCGCCGAGGTCGCGGTCGTACAGGCCGACGGCGATGCGGTGCGGGCGGCTGCCGGCGCGGTCGGTGGTGAGGGCGCACAGGCCCTGTTCGCCGGGGACGATCCGCGGGGTGAGGGTGTCGACGCCGGTGGTGCGCAGCCAGGAGTCGGCCCAGGCGTGGACGTCGCGGTCGGTGGCGGCGGCGAGGTTGTCGATGAAGTCGGCGAGGGTGGCGTTGGCGAACCGGTGCCGGGCGAAGTGGGTGTTGATGCCGGCGAGGAAGTCCTTCTCGCCGAGCCAGGCGACGAGTTGCCGCAGGGCGCTGGCTCCCTTGGCGTAGGAGATGCCGTCGAAGTTGAGCAGGGCGGAGGCGGTGTCGTCGACGGCCTCGGGGGCGACGGGGTGGGTGGAGGGGCGCTGGTCGGCGTCGTAGCCCCAGGACTTGCGGGTGACGGCGAAGTCGGTCCAGGTGTCCGTGAAGCGGGTGGCCTCGGTGAGGGTCTGGTAGCCCATGTACTCGGCGAAGGACTCGTTCAGCCAGATGTCGTCCCACCACTTGAGGGTGACGAGGTCGCCGAACCACATGTGGGCCATCTCGTGGGCGATGACCATCGCGCGGGTCTGCCGCTCGGTGTCGGTGACTGCGGAGCGGTAGACGAACTCGTCGCGGAAGGTGACCAGTCCGGGGTTCTCCATGGCGCCCGCGTTGAACTCGGGGACGAAGGCCTGGTCGTAGGAGTCGAAGGGGTAGGGCTCGTCGAACTTCTCGTGGTAGCGGTCGAAGCAGGCGCGGGTGACGTCGAGGAGTTCGTCGGCGTCGGCGTCCAGGTAGGGGGCGAGGGAGCGGCGGCAGTGCAGGCCGAAGGGCAGGCCGCGGTGCTCGGTGCGCACGGAGTGCCAGGGGCCGGCGGCGACGGCGACGAGGTAGGTGGAGATCAGGGGGGTGGGGGCGGCCCGCCACACGCCGTCGGTGTGCTCGGTGACGCCGTTGGCGAGGACGCTCCAGCCCTGCGGGGCGGTGACCGACAGCGCGAAGACGGCCTTCAGGTCGGGCTGGTCGAAGGCGGCGAAGACGCGCTGGACGTCGTCGAGGAAGAGCTGGGTGTAGACGTAGGTCTCGCCGTCGGTGGGGTCGGTGAAGCGGTGCATGCCCTCGCCGGTGCGGGAGTAGCGCATGCGGGCGTCGACGCGCAGTTCGTGCTCGCCGGGGGTGAGGTTCTTCAGCGGGAGCCGGTTGCCGTCGAGGGCCTGCGGGTCCAGGGGCTGTCCGTCGAGGGTGACGGAGCGCAGCTCGGCGGGCTTGACCTCGACGAAGGTGTCCCCGGCCGCCCGGGCGGCGAACCTGATCAGGGTGCGCGAGCCGAAGGTCTCGTCACCGCCGGTCAGGTCGAGTTCGATGGTGTAGCGGTGGACGTCGAGGAGCTCTGCTCGGGCCTGCGCTTCGTCGCGCGTCAGTACGGACATGCAGGACATGCTGCCTGATGGCGTCGGCACGGCACAGAGGCGGATCGGTACGTGCGCAATGTCCGGTCTCAGCCGCGGTCCTTCTCGAGCTCCCCGGCGTGCGCCCCCTGGGGCCGTTGGAGGGGTACGTGCGCGTCGGGGTGGGGCAGGACGGGGCTCGCGGGGTGTGCGGGGGTGCCGGGGTGCTCGCGGACCAGGGTGCGCAGCCGGCGGACCTCGCGTTCCAGGGCGAGGTGGCGGCGGTGGGCCTCGTGGAGGTAGCGGACCTTGGTCCGCAGGGCCCAGGGGTCGACGGGTTTGAGCAGGAGGTCGGCGACGCCGAGGCGGAACGCGGCGGTGGCCAGGGCGTGGTCGACGCCGAAACCGGTCAGCAGGATGACCGGAATGTGCTGGGTCTGCTCGACGCGGCGCATGTAGCGCACGACCTCGAGGCCGCCGACGCCGGGCATGCGCACGTCGAGCAGGAGCAGGCCCACCCCGCCGCGCAGGACCTGCTTGAGTGCCTCGTCGCCGCCGGTGGCGCGGCTGATCCGGTGGCCCAGGGGGGCCAGGGCGCTCTCCAGCGCGTACAGCGTGTCCTCGTGGTCGTCGACGATGAGGATCCTGGTATCCGACGGCATGGCCCGACGCCCCTCCCTCGTGGAGGACCAGAGTAAGTCCGGGACGCTGACGCGCAGTACGCGCCGGCTGACATGCTGTGCTCAGCGCAGCATGCCCGGCGCGGGCCGCCGTGTCACTCCCCCCGCGGCCGATCGCCGGGGGCGGTGCCGGCCTCGGCGGGGACGGCCGGGCCGTTGACCGCCTCCTCCGCGATGCGCTCGTGGTGGCGGATGACCTCGGCCACGATGAAGTTCAGGAACTTCTCGGCGAAGGCCGGGTCCAGCTTGGCGTCCTCGGCGAGGGCGCGCAGCCGCGCGATCTGGCGGGCCTCGCGGGCGGGGTCGGCGGGCGGCAGCTGGTGCCGGGCCTTGAGGAGGCCGACCTGCTGGGTGGCTTTGAAACGCTCGGCGAGCATGTGCACGACGGCGGCGTCGATGTTGTCGATGCTGTCGCGCAGCCGCGCGAGTTCCTCGCGGACGCCGGGCCCGGCGTCGTCGGTACCGGTGGTGCTGGTGGTCATGGGGCGGAAGCCTACGGGGACCGCAGCGTCCGGTCGCGGGGCGTCTCACGCCTCGGCGGCCCGGGGGGCGTGCGTCCTCGTACAGTGGAACGGGGTTCCCGGGAGTCCTGGGGGTGAGGCGTGGCGAACGACGGGCCGGTCGAGCACGGCTACCCGCATCTGCAGACGGTGCGCGCCGCCGTCACGGCGCTGTACCGGCGGTTGTCGTACGTCACGGTCCGGACGTTCGCGGCGAGTGTGGCCCCGGCGGACGTGGCGTTCTGCGACACGGACGACCTGTATCTGGGGGCGCAGCGGGTGGCGCACGAGCTGGTGCGGCACTACCGGCTGCCGGACGCGCGGCTGATCGTCAGTTTCCGCGAGATGCGGCACGCGGCGAACGTGGAGCTGACGGCGGGACCGGAGTACTTCGTGGAGCTGAACGACCGGTTCCGCGGGCATCGGCGGGACATCGGGGCAGCGCTCGCGCACGAGGTGACGCACGTGTTCCTGCACCGGCTGGACCTGTCGCTCCCGGGCGTGCGGGACAACGAGATCCTCACGGACACGGCGGCGGCGTACCTGGGTGCGGGCTGGCTGCTGCTGGACGCCTACCGGGAGGACGGGGCGTCGTCGCAGAAGCTGGGCTATCTCACGCCGGAGGAGTTCGGGTACGTGCTGGCCAAGCGGGCGCTGGTGTTCGGGGAGGACCCGTCGGTGTGGTTCACCAGCGCGCAGGCGTACACGGCGTACGGCAAGGGCATGGAGCTGGCCCGGCGGGACGGGCGGCAGCCGCCGCTGACCGCGGCGGGCTGGGCGGGACGGCGCCGCTACGCCCGGGACCGGCGGCACGCGCCGCAGGGGCCGCAGCCGGGTGTGCGCTACGCCTTCTCGCCGGACGCGGGCGGGCGGTTGCGGGTCTCGTTCCCCTGCCCGACCTGCGAGCAGCGGATCAGGGTGCCGGTCGGGGGCCGGGTGCGTGCCCGCTGCGCCCTGTGCCGCAGCGTCCTGGAGTGCGACACGTGACGCGGCGCTGATCGAAGGCTCGGGTCGGCGCCGAGGGGCGGGGCGGCTCAGCGGGTGCCGCGGTCCCGGACGATGCCGGCGGCCCGGGCGGCCGCCAGCCACCTGGGGAACTCGGCCACCAGCCGGTCGTACAGGTCGGCGTCCGGCACCGTGCGGGGGTCGGCGCCCGCGTGGAAGAAGCCGGCGTTGTCGACGGCCCGCTTGCCCGGTACGGCCAGTTCGTCGAGCTTGCGCAGGAAGTCGAACTGCTTGCCGTGCGGGTCGCCGAAGCCGACGAACTGCCAGAACAGCGGCAGCTTCGCCGCCTTGCACAGGTACCGTTCGGCGGCGAGCTTGTTGATCGGTCCGCCGTCCGTCTGGAAGACGACCAGCGCGGGCTCGGCCGTCCCGCTGTCCAGGTAGTGGTCGATGACGGCGTCCATCGCCAGGTGGTAGCTGGTCCTGCCCATGTGCCCGAGTCCGGCCACGATCTCCTCGATGCGTCCCTCGTGCCGGGCCAGGGCGATCTCGGTCTCGGCGTCGACGTCCGTGGAGAAGAACACCACCGGCACGGTCCCGTCGTCGTCGAGGTGCGCCGACAGTCCGAGCACCCGGTCGGCGAGCGCCTGCACGGTGCCGTCCGTGTAGTAGGGCTTCATGGAGCCGGAGTAGTCGAGCACGAGGTAGACCGCGGCCCGCAGCCCGTCCAGCCCGTGCTTGACGAGGGACACCCCGGCGCTGCGGTAGAGGTGCACCAGCGCGGGAGCGCTTCGCTGCACCTTGTCGGGACTGATCGCGGCCATGGCCTCACTCTCTCACTGCTCGACGACCACCCCGTCGCTCAGTTCCAGCACCCGGTCGGCCAGGCCGAGGAGTTGGGGGTCGTGGGTGGCGACGAGGGCCGTGACGCCCTCGCTGCGCACCACGGCCCGCAGCAGTTCCATCACCGCCAGGCCGGTGGCGGCGTCGAGCTGCCCGGTCGGCTCGTCGGCGAGGAGCAGGGCCGGGCGGTTGGCGAGGGCCCGGGCGATGGCGACCCGCTGCTGCTGGCCGCCGGACAGCTCGGCGGGCCGCTGTGCCTCGTGGCCGGCGAGGCCCACCAGGGCCAGCAGCAGCGCCACCCGTTCCTCGCGTTCGCGCGCCCCGGCCCGGCGCAGCCGCAGCGGCACCCCCACGTTCTCGGCGGCGGTGAGGATGGGGATGAGCCCGAACGACTGGAAGACGAAGCCGATCCGGTCGCGGCGCAGGGCGAGCAGTCCGCTCTCGTCCAGCGCCGACAGGTCCGTGCCGTCGACGACCACGCGGCCGCTCTGCGGGGAGTCCAGGCCGCCGATCAGGTGCAGCAGCGTCGTCTTGCCCGAGCCCGAACGGCCCTTGAGGGCGACGAGTTCCCCGCGCCGTACCTTGAACGACGCTCCGCGCAGGGCGTGCACGGCGGCGGCGCCGGTGCCGTAGGAGTGGTGCACGTCCTCGACCCGGAGCATCGGCTCGCCGGGCGGGCCGTCGGCGAGAGCGGCGCCGGCTCCCGGGCTGGTGTTCTCGGTCATCACGGCATCCCATACGCAATCGCCTCGATGGTCAAGAGTGGAACAACTCCCCCTCGAACGCGTGTGCCGGGCCGCCGACCGCGTGATATGCATGGCGGGTTCGGGGAGGGAGCGGATCGGCTGACGGGGTGGGGAAACAGTGACAGGCTTGGTGCTGCTGCGCCTGCGCGCGCATCGGCTGCTGATCGCCGCCGCACTGCTCGCCGCACTGCTGACCACCTCGGTCCTCGCCGCTCTCGCGGCCTTCTCCGGCTCCGTCGGGGACGCCGCGCTGCGCTCCACGCTGGACGGCCGGTCCCGGTCCGCCGCCTCCCTCGTGGTCGAGGCGGACGTGCCCCGGCAGCAGCGGGACGCGGCGCAGCGGGCGGTGGAGCGCGGGGCGCGCGAGGCGTTCGACGGGCTGCCGGTGACCGTGCGGCGGCTGGAGCGGTCCGGGCCGTACGCACTGCCGCGTTCGCTGCGGAGCGCGGACGCCCGGGCCGGGCAGCCCGATCTGACGTTGCTCGCCGCCCTGGACAGGTCCCGGGTCGAGCTGGTCGCGGGCACGCTGCCCGGCAAGGCGCCGGCGTCCGCAACCGGCACCGTGCCCGTCGCCGTGCCGGAGCCGGCCGCCCACCGGCTGAAGCTGCGGCCCGGGGCGCGCCTGACCCTCGCCGACCGGCTGGGCGGCGAGCCGGTGCGGGTGGAGGTGACCGGCGTGTACCGGGCGGCCGACGGCTCCGACCCGTACTGGCAGGCCGACACGCTCGGCGGCCAGGGGGTGCGCACGGTCGCCTTCACCACGTACGGGCCGCTGCTGGCGGACGCGGCGGTGCTCGCGTCGGGCCGCGTCACGACGGGCGGCACCGGCTGGGTGGCGACGGCCGACCACCGCGGACTGACCACCGGTTCCCTGGCCTCCCTGCGCGCGGCGGCCGTGCGGACGGCCGCCGGGCTGCGCGAGGAGTCCGCCCTGGGCGGCTCGGCGGAGGTGCGCACGGGGCTGCCCGAGGTCCTGGACCGCACCGAGCGGGCCCTGCTGGTGTCCCGCTCCACCCTGCTGATCGTCTCCCTGCAGCTGGTGCTGCTCGCCGGGTACGCGCTGCTGCTGGTGGCACGGCTGCTGAGCAGCGAACGGGCGGGCGAGACGCAGCTGCTGCGGGCCCGGGGCGCCTCGCGGGGCCGGATCGCGTCGCTGGCCGGGCTGGAGGCGCTGCTGCTGGCGGTGCCCGCCGCGGTGTGTGGGGCGCTGCTGGCGGGGCCGCTGGCGCGGCTGCTCGCCGGGTGGTCCTCGCTCGAGCGGATCGGGCTGCGGCTCGGCACCGCCCCGTCGGGCGGGGTCTGGCTGGTGGCGGGCGGGGTCGCGCTGGTGTGCGCGGCGGCGGTGGTGGCGCCCGCGCTGACGGGGGCGGCGGACGGTCCGGCGCGGCTTCGGCGGGTGAGGGCGGCGACGTCGGCCGCCCCGGTGCGCGCGGGCGCGGACGTGGCGCTGCTGCTGATCGCGGGCGTGGCGTACTGGCAGCTGCAGCGGCAGACCGGTGCGGCGGACGGCGGGGTGGTCGGCCGGGACCGGGCCGGGCGGCTGGGCCTGGATCCGCTGCTGGTGGCGGCTCCCGCGCTGGCGCTGCTGGCGGGCACGGTGCTGACGCTGCGGGTGCTGCCGTTCGCGGCGCGGCTCGCGGAGCGCTGGTCGGCGAGCGGACGCGGGCTCCCCGCGGCGCTGGCGGGCTGGCAGTTCAGCCGGCGTCCGCTGCGCGGCGCGGGTCCGGTGCTGCTGCTGATCGTCGCCGTCGCGACCGGGATGCTGGCCGTCGGGCACGGCGCGTCCTGGGACCGGTCGCAGGGCGACCAGGCCGACTTCCGCACGGGCGCCGACGTCCGCGTCCTGGACCCCCGGCCGGGCAGCCCCGGGCAGACCGGGCTCTACGCGGCGCTGCCCGGGGCCCGCGAGGCCGCCCCCGCGCACCGCGCCGCACTGAGCCTGTCCGGGGACCGTGAGGCGACGGTCCTCGCGCTGGACACCTCGCGTGCCGGGGACGGGATGCTGATGCGCGGCGACCTCGCCGACGAGCCTCCGGGCGAGCTGCTGCGGGCCCTGGTCCCGCCCCCGCCCGACGAGAACCGGGCCGTGCGGCTTCCCGGCGGCACCCGGCGCCTCGGTCTGGACGTGCGGATCACCGACGAGGGGGCCCGCACGGGGCGTTCCCCCTCGGGCCGTGCACCCCTGCTGACGGTGGTCGTCGAGGACGGCTACGGCATCGCCTACCGGCTGGGCGCCGGGAGCGTCCCGGTCGACGGCCGGGTGCACCGCGTCACGCTGGAGCTGGACCGGACGGCGACGGGCCGCCGCGCCGCGCCGGCCGGACCACTGCGGCTGACCGGACTTCAGCTCGACGACGCCGTCCCCGCCGACCGCTCCGAACGGCACCGTCTCACCGTCGAACGGCTCCTCGCCACGGGCCCCGAGGGCTCCGCGCGGACCGTGCGGGTGGACCGGGGAACCCGCTGGCAGGGCGGCCGGACCGTGACCCGCAACGGTGAGGTCCTCTCGCGCACCTCCGCCGAACCGGCCGCGTCGGACACCGCGCCGCTGTCCCTGTCGTACGCGACCGGGGCCGGTGGTGACGACGGGTACGGCGCGGTGCCGGTGTGGACCGTGCGGGCCGACACCGCCGGAGCCGGGGCTCCCCGCACCCTGACCGCCGTGGCCACGCGGGACTTCCTGCGGGCCTCGGGTGCCGCGCCCGGCGACACCGTCGACGTCCCGCTGTCCGGGGAGCAGTTGCGGGTGCGGATCGTCCGGTCCGTGCGTGAACTGCCCACCACAGCCACCGGCACGGCCGGGCAGAGCGTGTCCGGCGGGGCGCTGCTGCTCGATCTGCGGGCCGTCGACGCCGTGCTGGCCCAGCGGGGCACCACGGCGCTCACGCCCACCGAGTGGTGGGTGAGCGCCGAGCCGGGCAGGGCCGCCGAGGTGGCCGCGGCACTGCGGGCGCGTCCCGACCTGGAGGCGCAGCAGGTGCTGGTGCGCGACGAGACCGCGGCGGATCTGCTGCGCGATCCGCTGGGTGCCGGGCCGCGTTCGGCCCTGACGGCGGTGGCGGTGGCCGCGGTGGCCCTGGCCGCCGGGGGTTTCGCGGTGAGCGCCGCGGGAGCGCGCCGGGAGCGGTCGGCGGAGTTCGCGGTGCTGCGGGCCCTGGGCACGCCCCGCCGGGACCTCGCGCGGCTCGTCGCCATGGAGCAGAGCCTGCTCGTCGGGGTCGGGCTGCTGGCCGGGCTGGCGCTGGGCACGGTGGTGACCCGGGCGGTGGTCCCGCTGATCGTGCTGACGTCCGGGGCCGCGCGGCCCGTCCCGCCCGTTCTCGTGGAACTGCCGGTGGGGCAGGTGGCCCTGCTCGTGGCCGGGGTGGCCGCTCCGCTGGCGCTGATCACGGCCGCGTCGGCGCTGCCGCGCGCCGAGCCGGCGGTCGCGCTGCGCCACCAGGGGGAGGACTGACATGCGGTGGGACAGGCGCGACGCGGGAGCCTCCTGGGTGCGGACCCGGCTGCGGACCGCGCCCTGGGCCACCGTGGCCTTCGGGGTGCTGGTGCTGGTCACGGCCTTCCTCGCGGCGGTGCTGCCCCGGGCCGTGGAGGCGTACGAGACGCACGGGCTGCGCGAGGCCGTCGCCTCCGCCGCGCCCGGGTCGACCGTGCTGGAGCTGAAGGCGGCACAGCCCGGTCTGGAACAGCCGGAGCGGGTGCGGGAGGACGAGGTCCGGCCGGCGGCGCTCGCCGCGGTGGACGCCCGGGCGCGGGCGCTGCTGCCGGATCCGCTGCGCGTGGACCGGGCCCAGTCGGCGCACGGGGTGCGGACCGGTGAGAGCGTGCAGGCCGTGGACCCGTGGCTGCCCCGGCCGGACGGGCTGCCGCCCCGGTTCACCCTGCTCGCGCAGTCCGGGGCGGCCGGGCACGCCGGGGTGCGGGAGGGGCGGCTGCCCGCCGCCGACGGCCCGGTGAGCGCGGACACCAGGACGGTGGAGGGCGCGGTGACCGCCGAGACGGCCCGGGCGCTGCGGCTGCGGGCCGGCTCCACGCTCACGCTGGCCGGGTTCCCGGACCGGCCGCTGACCGTCCGGGTCACCGGCGTCCTCGAACCGCGGCACCCGGAGCGGAGCTACTGGTCGGCCGAGCCGATCCTGCGCACACCGGCCCTGGCGAGCGACGGCGGCCGTCCGCCGCAGTTCTACTGGGAGGCGGGACTCCTGCTGGCGCCGGAGGCGGCCCCGGCGCTGCTCGGCGGGCAGGCCGAGCCCGAGCGGTACTGGCGGTTCGCGCCCGCGACGCGGAGCCTGACGGCGGCGGACGCCGGGGCGCTGGCCGACCGGGTGGCGTCCCTGGAGGACGGCCCGGGGCTGGTGCGGATGCGTGGCGCCGCCGGTCCGACGGCGCAGCTGTTCACCGGCCTGGAGGAGGTCGTGGCCGGGTACGGGCGGACCCGGGACGCGATCACGCCCGTGGTCGCCGTCGGGGCCGTCGGGATCGCCGCGGTCGCCGTGATCGTCCTGGTGATGAGCGGTGGTCTGGCCGCCGCCCGCCGGGACACCGAACTGGCCCTGCTGCGTGCCCGCGGCGGGTCCCTGGCCGGGATCGGCGGGCGGCTGCTGGCCGAGAGCGCCGTACCCGCTGTGCCGGCCGCCGCCTGCGGTCTGCTGCTGGCCGTGCTCGCCGTGGACGAGGCCCGGCTGCTGCCGTCCGTGCTCGGGGCGGGTGGGGTGGCCCTGTTCGCCTGCGCCGCGCTGCCGGTGCGCGCGGTGGTGGCGCACCGCAGGCCGCGCGCGCACCCGGAGCGCGGCGACCTCACGCTCGCCAGGCCCGGCGGGCGCCGGACGGTCGCCGAACTGACCCTGCTGGTGCTGGCCGCGGGCTCGGTGGCGGCCCTGCGCCGCCGGGGCACCGGAGGGACGGCCGATCTGCTGGTGAGCGCCGCCCCGGTGCTCGTCGGGCTGGTCGCCGCGCTGGTCCTGGTCCGGCTGTATCCGCTCCCCCTGCGGTGGGCCGCCGGTCCGGCCGGGCGGCTGCGCGGGGTGGTGGGGTTCCTGGCGCTGGCCCGGGCGGGCCGCTCGCCGGCGGCGGTCGCCGCGCTGCCGCTGCTCGCCCTGCTGACGGCCCTGACGACGACCGCGTTCGGCGGGTCGGTGCTGAGCGGGGTGGCCGACGCCCGGGACCGGGCCGCGCTGCTGCGGACGGGCGCGGACGCACGGGTGGACACGGCCGACGGTGCCGCGCTCCCGGCGGGGCTGGAGCGGGCGGTGCGGGAGGTGCCGGGCGTACGCGACGTGGCCGCCGTGGGTGTCTCCTACGCCTCCGAGCGCGTGTCGCAGGACAAGCGGTCGCTGACGGTGGTCGCCGTGGAGCCGGGCGCCTACGCGGCACTGGCCCGGCGCACCGGCCTCGGGGGCTTCACCGCCGACCGGCTGGCGCGCGGGGACGGGGTGCTCGGCGCCGTCGCCTCTCCCGGGGTCGCCGAGCGGCTCGGGCGCGCACCGCACCGGATCGGGGCCGACGGCGGGCCCGTCACGGTGCGGATCACCGCCGTGCGGCCGCGCACACCGGCGATCCCGGAGGGTGAATTCCTGCTGGTCGACGCGGCCGGCCTGCCCCGCTTGGCCGGTGCCACGTCGCTGCTGGCGGCCGGCCCCGGACTGGACGGGGCCGCGCTGCGGGCGGCGGTGCGCGGCACGGGGACGGGGCTGTCGGTCACCCTGCGCGGCGAGGAACGCGCGGCGCTGTCCGACTCGCCGCTGCAGTCCGGCGCCGAACGGATCTACCTGTGGGCGGTCGCCGCGAGCACCGGCTACGCCCTGCTGTCCCTGGTGCTCGGCATGACGCGGACCGCTCCGGAACGGGCGGCCCTGCTGGCCCGGCTGCGCACCCTGGGCCTGACGGCCCGTCAGGGGCGGCGGCTGCTGGGCCTGGAGGCGCTGCCCCTGGCGCTGCTCGCGGCCGGCGGCGGCGTGGCCGTGGGCTGGGCGGCGGTCCGGCTGCTCGCACCCGGTATCGACCTGGACCGCCTCGCCCTGGCCGACGCGTACGGGGTCAGGGTGCCGGGCGGTGCCGTGCTGCGGGCCGACGTGTGGTCGCTGGCCCTGCCCGCGGCGGGAGCGCTGCTGCTGGCGGGGGCGGTGGCCGTGGCACAGGCCTGGTGGGCGGGGCGCCGCACACCGATCACCCATCTCAGGGCAGGAGACTTGCGATGAGCGCTACGAACCGGTCGCTCGCGGAGCTGGAGCAGCGGGCGGCACACCACCGCGACCGGCCCGCCTACGGGCACGACGCCCTGATCGCCTGCGACCGGCTGGTGCGGATCTTCAGCCGGCGCGGCGGCGGGGACGGCGTGGAGGTGCAGGCGCTGCAGGGACTCGACCTGCTGGTGCGCGAGGGCGAGTTGATGGCGCTGGTCGGGGCGTCCGGCAGCGGCAAGTCGACGTTGATGAACATCCTCGCGGGCCTGGACGTACCCACCGCCGGGACGGCGCGGGTCGCGGGCCGCGACCTGCTGGCGATGGACGCCGAGGCGCGCCTGCGCTACCGCCGCGAGGTGGTCGGTTTCGTGTGGCAGCAGACGGCCCGCAACCTGCTGCCGTACATGACGGCGGCGCAGAACGTCGTCCTGCCGATGCAGCTCGCCGGGCGTCCGCGCCGGCAACGGGCGGGACGCGCCGAGGAGTTGCTGTCGCTGCTCGGGGTCGCCGACTGCCGGGACCGGCGGCCGCGGCAGATGTCGGGCGGCCAGCAGCAGCGGGTGGCGATCGCCGTGGCCCTGGCCAACGACCCGGCCGTCCTGCTCGCCGACGAGCCGACGGGCGAGCTGGACTCGGCGACCGGCCAGCAGGTCTTCGCGGCGTTCCGCCGGGCCAACGAGGAACTGGGCACGACGGTCGTGGTCGTCACGCACGACCAGGCGGTCGCCGGCGAGGTCCGCCGCACGGTGGCGATCCGCGACGGCCGCACGTCCACGGAGGTGCTGCGCCGCACCGAGGTCGACGCGGCGGGCCGGGAGTCCTGGGTGGCCCGTGAGTACGCGATGCTCGACCGGGCCGGCCGGCTGCAGCTGCCGTCGGAGTACACGGCGGCCCTGGACATGCGCGACCGGGTCCTGCTGGAGCTGGAGGAGGACCACATCCAGGTGCGGCCGGACCACGGCGGGGACGGGGACGGCTGAGACCGGGCGGGGACGGGCGGGGCGACGACGCCCGGCCCGCTGCGGGAGGGCCGGGAAGGTTCGACGGCGCCTGCCCGGGCGTCCGGTCGGGGACAGTGGGGCAGGCGCCGTCGGTGTTCCGCACGCCTTTGTGCGGGACGTTCTCGGGGTGCGCTCAGACCATCAGCGCGCGGTCCGTCGGGCGGATCGGGGCCGGCAGGTCACTGGCGCCGGTGAGGTGGCGGTCCACCCCGCGCGCCGCCGAACGGCCCTCGGCGATCGCCCAGACGATGAGCGACTGGCCGCGGCCGGCGTCACCGGCGACGAACACGCCCGGCACGTTGGTCTGGTAGTCGCCGTCGCGGGCGATGTTGCCGCGCTCGTCGAGCTCCAGGCCGAACTGCTCGACCAGGCCGTTCTCGCGGTCGGTGCCCGTGAAGCCCATCGCCAGCGTCACCAGCTGGGCGGGGATCTTGCGCTCCGTGCCCGGCTTGGGCGTCAGCCTGCCGTCGACGAACTCCACCTCGGTGAGGTGCAGCCACTGGACGTTGCCGTCCTCGTCGCCCTCGAAGTGGGTCGTCGAGACCGAGTAGACCCGCTCGCCGCCCTCCTCGTGGGCCGAGGTGACCTTGTACAGCATGGGGAAGGTCGGCCAGGGCTGGGCGATCGGGTGCCGCTCGTCGTTCGGGCGGGGCATGATCTCCAGCTGCGTGACGGAGGCCGCGCCCTGGCGGTGGGCGGTGCCGACGCAGTCCGCGCCGGTGTCGCCGCCGCCGATGACCACGACGTGCTTGCCCTCGGCCGAGATGGGGGGCGCCACGAAGTCGCCCTCCTGCACCTTGTTGGCCAGCGGCAGGTACTCCATGGCCTGGTGGATGCCCTTGAGTTCCCGGCCCGGCACCGGCAGGTCACGGGCCGTGGTCGCGCCGACGGCCAGGACGACCGCGTCGTAGCGCTTCTTCAGGTCCGTGGCCTTCAGGTCGCGGCCGATCTCGACGCCCGTGCGGAAGCGGGTGCCCTCCGCGCGCATCTGCTCGATACGGCGGTTGATGTGCCGCTTCTCCATCTTGAACTCGGGGATGCCGTATCGCAGGAGGCCTCCGATGCGGTCCGCGCGCTCGTAGACGGCGACGGTGTGGCCGGCGCGGGTCAGCTGCTGGGCGGCGGCCAGACCCGCCGGGCCCGAGCCGACGACCGCGACGGTCTTGCCGGACAGGCGCTCGGGGATCTGCGGGGCGACGTCGCCGGTCTCCCACGCCTTGTCGATGATCGAGACCTCGACGTTCTTGATGGTGACCGGCGGCTGGTTGATGCCGAGCACACACGCCGACTCGCAGGGAGCGGGGCACAGGCGGCCCGTGAACTCCGGGAAGTTGTTGGTGGCGTGCAGGCGCTCCTGCGCGGCCGACCAGTCCTCGCGGTAGGCGTAGTCGTTCCACTCGGGGATGAGGTTTCCGAGGGGACAGCCGTTGTGGCAGAACGGGATGCCGCAGTCCATGCACCGGCTGGCCTGCTTGCTGATGATCGGCAGCAGGGAGCCGGGGACGTAGACCTCGTTCCAGTCGCGGACGCGCTCCTCGACGGGGCGGGACTTGGCGACTTCGCGCCCGTGGTTGAGGAAGCCCTTCGGGTCAGCCATTGATCGCCGCCTCCATCATCTTCTCGTGGGTCTCGGTCTCGGAGAGACCGGCTCGCTCGGCGGCGTCCTTGGCGGCGAGCACTGCCTTGTACGTGCTGGGGATGATCTTGCTGAAGCGCTCGACGGCGGTGTCCCACTCGGCCAGGAGCTTCTCGGCGACGGTGGAGCCCGTCTCCTCCCGGTGGCGGCGGACCACGTCGTGCAGCCACTGCTTGTCGGTGTCGTCCAGCGCCTCGACCGCGTCCAGGTTGCCGGCGTTGACGTTGTCCCGGTCGAGGTCGATGACGTAGGCGACGCCGCCGGACATGCCGGCCGCGAAGTTGCGGCCCGTCTCGCCGAGCACCACCGCGTGACCGCCGGTCATGTACTCGCAGCCGTGGTCGCCCACGCCCTCGGAGACGACCGTCGCGCCGGAGTTGCGCACGCAGAACCGCTCACCGGTCTTGCCGCGCAGGAACATCTCGCCGCCGGTGGCGCCGTAGCCGATGGTGTTGCCGGCGATGACGCTGTACTCGGCGAGGTGGTCGGCCGCGCGGTCCGGGCGGACGATGATCCGGCCGCCCGAGAGGCCCTTGCCGACGTAGTCGTTGGCGTCGCCCTCCAGGCGCAGCGTGACGCCGCGCGGCACGAACGCGCCGAAGGACTGGCCCGCGGAGCCGGTGAAGGTGATGTCGATGGTGTCGTCGGGCAGGCCCGCGCCACCGAACTTCTTCGTCACCTCGTGGCCGAGCATGGTGCCGACCGTGCGGTTGATGTTGCGGATCGCGACCTGGGCGCGCACCGGCTGGGCCTCGCCTGCCCCGGGCGCGGCGAGCGCGTCGGCGGCGAGCTTGATCAGTTCGTTGTCGAGGGCCTTCTCCAGCCCGTGGTCCTGGGAGACGACCTGGTGGCGCACGGCGCCCTCGGGCAGCTCGGGCACGTGGAACAGCGGAGCCAGGTCCAGGCCCTGGGCCTTCCAGTGGTCGACCGCGCGGGTGACGTCGAGGGCCTCGGCGTGGCCGACGGCCTCCTCGATGGAGCGGAAGCCCAGCTCGGCGAGGATCTCGCGGACCTCCTGCGCGATGTACTGGAAGAAGTTCACGACGTACTCGGCCTTGCCGTTGTACCGCTCGCGCAGCACCGGGTTCTGCGTGGCGATGCCGACCGGGCAGGTGTCCAGGTGGCAGACGCGCATCATGACGCAGCCGGAGACGACGAGCGGCGCGGTGGCGAAACCGAACTCCTCGGCGCCGAGCAGCGCGGCGATGACCACGTCGCGGCCGGTCTTCAGCTGGCCGTCGGTCTGCACCACGATGCGGTCGCGCAGGCCGTTGAGCAGCAGGGTCTGCTGGGTCTCGGCCAGGCCCAGCTCCCAGGGGCCGCCGGCGTGCTTCAGCGAGGTGAGCGGCGAGGCTCCGGTGCCGCCGTCGTGGCCGGAGATGAGCACGACGTCCGCGTGCGCCTTGGACACACCCGCGGCGACCGTGCCGACGCCGACCTCGGAGACCAGCTTGACGTGGATGCGCGCCTGGGGGTTGGCGTTCTTCAGGTCGTGGATGAGCTGGGCGAGGTCCTCGATGGAGTAGATGTCGTGGTGCGGCGGCGGGGAGATCAGGCCCACGCCGGGCGTCGAGTGCCGCGTCTTGGCGACCCACGGGTAGACCTTGTGGCCGGGCAGCTGGCCGCCCTCGCCGGGCTTGGCGCCCTGGGCCATCTTGATCTGGATGTCGTCGGAGTTGACCAGGTACTCGGAGGTCACGCCGAAGCGGCCGGAGGCGACCTGCTTGATGGACGACCGGCGGGCCGGGTCGTACAGGCGCTCCGGGTCCTCGCCGCCCTCACCGGTGTTGGACTTGCCGCCCAGCTGGTTCATGGCGATGGCGAGGGTCTCGTGCGCCTCCTGCGAGATGGAGCCGTACGACATGGCGCCCGTGGAGAAGCGCTTGACGATCTCGGAGACCGGCTCGACCTCGTCGATCGGGATGGGCTTGCGGTCGGACGTGAAGCCGAACAGGCCGCGCAGCGTCATCAGGCGCTCGGACTGCTCGTTCACGCGCTCGGTGTACTTCTTGAAGATGTCGTAGCGGCCGGAGCGCGTGGAGTGCTGGAGGCGGAAGACCGTCTCCGGGTCGAACAGGTGCGGCTCGCCCTCGCGGCGCCACTGGTACTCGCCGCCTATGTCCAGCGCGCGGTGCGCCGGGGCGATGCCGGAGGCGGGGTAGGCCTTGGCGTGCCGGGCGGCGACCTCCTTCGCGACGACGTCGATGCCGACGCCGCCGATCTTGGTGGCCGTGCCGTTGAAGTACTTCTCGACGAAGGCCTCGTCGAGACCGACGGCCTCGAAGACCTGGGCGCCGCGGTAGGAGGCCACGGTCGAGATGCCCATCTTGGACATGACCTTCAGCACGCCCTTGCCGAGGGCGTAGATGAGGTTGCGGATGGCCTGCTCGGGCTCGATGCCGGGCAGGAAGGTGCCGGCGCGGACCAGGTCCTCGACGGACTCCATCGCCAGGTAGGGGTTGACCGCGGCGGCGCCGTAGCCGATGAGCAGGGCGACGTGGTGCACCTCGCGGACGTCGCCGGCCTCGACCAGCAGGCCCACCTGGGTGCGCTGCTTGGTGCGGATGAGGTGGTGGTGGACGGCCGCGGTGAGCAGCAGCGACGGGATCGGCGCGTGCTCGGCGTCGGAGTGGCGGTCCGACAGGACGATCAGACGGGCGCCGTTCTCGATGGCCGCGTCGGCCTCGGCGCAGATCTCCTCGATCCGGGCGGCGAGCGCGTCACCGCCGCCGTGCACCCGGTACAGGCCGGACAGGGTCGCGGCCTTGAAGCCGGGCATGTCGCCGTCGGCGTTGATGTGGATGAGCTTGGCCAGCTCGTCGTTGTCGATCACCGGGAACGGCAGCAGGACGCTGCGGCAGGAGGCCGCGTTCGGCTCCAGCAGGTTGCCCTGCGGGCCGAGGGAGCTGCGCAGGGAGGTGACCAGCTCCTCGCGGATGGCGTCCAGCGGCGGGTTGGTGACCTGCGCGAACAGCTGCGTGAAGTAGTCGAAGAGCAGGCGCGGGCGGTCCGAGAGCGCGGCGATCGGCGAGTCGGTGCCCATGGAGCCGATGGGCTCGGCACCGGCCTTGGCCATCGGCGCGAGGATGACGCGCAGCTCCTCCTCGGTGTAGCCGAAGGTCTGCTGGCGGCGGGTGACCGAGGCGTGGGTGTGGACGATGTGCTCGCGCTCGGGCAGGTCGGAGAGCTCGATCTCGCCGGCCTCGACCCACTCCTCGTAGGGGTTCTCGGCGGCGAGCTGGGCCTTGATCTCGTCGTCCTCGATGATGCGGTGCTCGGCGGTGTCCACCAGAAACATGCGGCCGGGCTGCAGGCGGCCCTTGCGGACGACCTTGGCCGGGTCGATGTCCAGGACGCCGACCTCGGAGCCGAGGACGACCAGGCCGTCGTCGGTGACCCAGTAGCGGCCGGGGCGCAGTCCGTTGCGGTCGAGGACCGCGCCGACCTGGGTGCCGTCGGTGAAGGTGACGCAGGCCGGGCCGTCCCAGGGCTCCATCATCGTGGAGTGGTACTGGTAGAACGCGCGCCGGGCCGGGTCCATGGAGTCGTGGTTCTCCCACGCCTCCGGGATCATCATCAGCACGGAGTGCGGCAGGGAACGGCCGCCCAGGTGGAGCAGCTCCAGGACCTCGTCGAAGGAGGCGGAGTCGGAGGCGTCGGGCGTGCAGACCGGGAAGATCCGGTCGATCGACTTGCCGTCGCCGCCGAACAGGTCGGAGACGAGCTGCGACTCGCGGGCCACCATCCAGTTCCGGTTGCCCTTGACGGTGTTGATCTCACCGTTGTGCGCGACGAAGCGGTAGGGGTGGGCCAGCGGCCAGGACGGGAAGGTGTTCGTCGAGAACCGGGAGTGCACGAGCGCGATCGCGGAGGCGAAGCGGCGGTCGGACAGGTCCGGGAAGAACGGCTCCAGCTGGCCGGTGGTCAGCATGCCCTTGTAGACGACGGTCCGCGCGGACAGCGACGGGAAGTACACGCCGGCCTCCCGCTCGGCGCGCTTGCGCAGCACGAACGCCTTGCGGTCCAGGGCGATGCCCGCGGAGGTGCCGTCGGCGACGAAGAGCTGACGGAAGACCGGCATGGTCGAGCGGGCGGTGGCGCCCAGCAGCTGGGGCGCGACCGGCACCTCGCGCCAGCCGAGGACGGTGAGGCCCTCGTCGGCGGCGATCGTCTCGATCTGCGAGACGGCGTCCGCGGTGGAGTCCTCCGGGAGGAAGGCGATGCCGACGGCGTAGGAGCCCGCCGCGGGCAGTTCGAAGCCGGCGACGTCGCGGAAGAAGGCGTCCGGGACCTGCGACAGGATGCCCGCGCCGTCGCCGGAGTCGGGCTCGGAGCCGGTGGCGCCCCGGTGTTCCAGGTTGCGCAGGACGGTCAGAGCCTGTTCCACCAGGGTGTGGGACGCCTCGCCGGTGAGGGTGGCGACGAAGCCGACGCCGCAGGCGTCGTGCTCGTTGCGGGGGTCGTACATACCCTGCGCAGCAGGGCGAGCATCCATGAACGACCAGTTCCGGCCGTTCGTGGAGTGCTGGGACGGCTGGCGCGGCGTACGCATCGGCTCTCCCGTCGTCGTCAGGTGGCATGTGCAGGTGCCGAGGGACGACGTTGGCCCTCGCGTGATCGCAAAATTTCGTGCAGGTTACATGATGGAGCGGTTCTCGGGAAGCGGGATAATCCGTTCCACCATGCGGACACCCCGGCTGTGCGGACGGGTCACCGAACCGGCGGTGGAGGCTGTGTGGGGGGCCGGACGGATCGATCGGTCGGATCGGCCTGCGTCGGCCCGAGGGGGCGGAGCGGGCGCCGTCGCCCACCCCGTCGAGTGCGCGGCGGGCGTCGTTGCCCGCGGCGCTTACGGCTCATGCCCGGTCGTTGCGCCCCCGAAACCAGCGAGTAACGACTACCTATGCGGTCCCTTGCATAGGTCCGAGCCGCCCTATCCTACGGCCGTTCCGAACAGGGTGCCCAGGGCGTACGTCACACCGGCCGCCGCGCCGCCCAGCAGCAACTGCCGCAGCCCGCTGTACCACCAGGTCCGGGCCGTCACCTTGGCCACGACCGCGCCGCACAGGAAGAGCCCGAGCAGCGCGAGCAGGACGGCCGGCCAGAGCGTGGTCGCCCCCAGCAGGTAGGGCAGCACCGGGACGAGGGCGCCCAGCGCGAAGGAGCCGAAACTCGACACCGCGGCCACGGTGGGCGAGGGCAGGTCCCCGGGGTCGATGCCCAGTTCCTCCCGGGCGTGGATCTCCAGTGCCTGCTCGGGGTCCTTCGACAGCTGCCGGGCGACCTCCTCGGCCAGCCGCGGCTCGACGCCCCTGGCCGCGTAGAGCGCGGCCAGCTCGGCCTCCTCGTCCTTCGGGTGCTTCTTCAGCTCGCGCCGCTCCACGTCCAGCTCGGCCTCGACCAGCTCCCGCTGGGAGGCCACCGAGGTGTACTCGCCCGCGGCCATGGAGAAGGCGCCGGCCGCCAGGCCCGCCAGTCCGCTGAGGACGACGGTGTGCTGGCCGACCGCCCCGCCGGCGACACCGGTCATCAGGGCGAGGTTGGAGACGAGGCCGTCCATGGCACCGAACACCGCCGGACGCAGCCAGCCGCCGTTCACGTCCCGGTGCGTGTGGTTGTCCCGGTGCGCCTCGTGCAGCGCCGCCTCGGTGTCGATGATCGCCATGAAAGATCCGCTCCCCTTGTCTGGACTAGTTCCAGATTTGTACAACCCCCAAACTACGCTCGGAATTCCGTCCCCGCCAGCAAGGAAAGGCTGCGCTAACCTGCGCTTTTACCCTCCGGCGGCCTCTCCGCCCATTCTGCTGCCCGGGCGTCGACCGGGTGACGCTGGGGCTCCTCGTGCTCGCGCCGCCCGCCCGGGTGGGACACATGCCGCATGGCATCGACCGCCCGCACCCCCTCCGCCCCGGAACCGCCGGACGCCGCCGGGTTCCGCGCCCGGGCCCGGGGCGCCCTGCTGGGCCTGGCCGTCGGTGACGCGCTCGGGGCGCCCGCGGAGAACATGAAGCCCTCCGAGATCCGGGCGCGCTGGGGGCGCATCACCGGGTACGTGGCGGAGAACCCGGCGGGCACGGACGACACCGAGTACGCGATCTTCTCCGGTCTCCTGCTGGCCCGGCACGGCTCCGCGCTGACCCCGGCCCATGTGGAGACGGCCTGGCACGAACTGATCGCCGACCGCCACGAGGGCCCGTTCCGCGGTGCCGGTTTCAGCGAACGCGGCACGCTGGAGAACTTGCGCCGGGGCCTGGCCGCCCCCATCTCCGCCCAGCACCGGCACGCCTGGAGCGACGGCCTGGCCATGCGCGCGGCGCCCTTCGGCGTCTTCGCCGCGGGCCGCCCGGCGGAGGCGGCCCGGCTGGTCGCGATCGACGGCTCGGTGAGCCACGACGGCGAGGGCATCTACGGGGGCCGGGCGGTGGCGGCGGGCGTCGCCGCGGCGATGGCGGGCGCCCAGGTGATCGCGGTCGTGGCCGCTGCCCTGGCGGTCGTGCCCGACGACTCGTGGACCGCGCGCTGCCTGCGCCGGGCCGTGACGGCCGCCCACCGCGGCGAACGCGCCGTGCGTTCCGCGGTCGTCATCGGCGGTTACCCCTGGACCGACCTGGCCCCCGAGGCGGTCGCGCTCGCCTTCGGCGCGTACGCGGCGGCCGACGGCGACTTCGAGCAGTCCGTCCTGACGGCGGTCAACATGGGCCGCGACGCGGACACGACGGCGGCGGTGGCGGGAGCGCTGGCCGGGGCGACGCAAGGGGTGTCGGCGATCCCGGCCGGCTGGGCGGCCCCCATCGGCCCGGTCCGCGGCAGCTGCCTCCCGGCGATGGCCGGCTACCACGTCCTGGACGTGGCGGACCTGCTGACCCCGCAGCCCCCCTCCCGGGAACCGGCCCCGACGGACCCCGGGCCGGCCCCGGCGGACTTCGTCCTGGCGGCGGGAGACGAATCGGAGGCGTCCCCATGACGACGGACGAGATGACACCGCCCGGCACTGCGCGGCAGGCAGCCACGGCACAGCACGACCCGCCGGCCGCCCTCGGCGCGCACGCCCCACGGGAGACCGGGACCGCTCGAGTGACGGTCGCGGGCGGCGCGTGGGCGGAGGACACCGGGGCCGCCGGCGAGGCCGGGGCCGGCAGCCGGACCGAAGGGCTCCTGCTGGGCCTCGCCGCCGGCGACGCCGCCGGCTGGCCCGCCGCCCGGCACAGAGCCGCCCGCATGCCCGACTGGACCCGCCGCCTCACCCGCGAACTGGACACCTTCGCCGAGCAGAACGCCACGACCACCCTGCCCGTCCCCATCGCCCTGAACCAGCCCCCCGAGCCGCTGCGCCTCGGCCCCTCCGACGACGCCGAATGGGCGGCCTTCGCCGCCGAGGCCCTCCTGAGCGCCGGTGCGGACACGGTCCTCGACGACCTCGGCCGGGACCGCCGTATCCGGGCCGCCATCGACCTCACCTGGAACGCCGTCGCCGGGGAGGTCGCCGCCGCGGCGGACCGCGCCCCGGAGATCGAGTCCGCCGTCCTGCCCCTGCGGGCCCGCATCTCCGTCCGCGCCGGCCTCGGCAACCTCGCCACCGGTCTGCGCCCGCCCGCCACCGGCCACGACAACCCGCACTACTTCGACGACGCCGCCTGCGTCCGCGCCTGCGTCCTGGCCGCGGCCCACCCCGGCGACCCGGCCGGCGCCGCCGCCCTGGCCGAGTTCGACGCCCGCTACATCCAGGACGGCGACGGCGTGCACGGCGCCCGCGCGATGGCGGCGGCCCTCGCCCTCGCCCTGGCCGGCGCGGACGTCGGCGCCTGCGTCGCGGCGGCCCTGGCCGAACTGCCCGAGACCACGGAGATCGGCCGCAACGCCCGGCACGCCCTGCGCCTGGCCGCCGCGGCGGACGGCACCTTCGCCCTGGTCCCGCCCCTGGAGCACCAGATCGTCGACCACGTCTACAGCTACGGCATCGCAGCCGCCGAGACCGTGCCGGTCGCCCTCGCCCTGGCCACCGCCGCCCGCGGCCGCATCGCGGAGGCCGTCCCGGCCGCGGCCTGCCTGTCCCGCGTCGCGGACTCCGCCCCGGCCCTGGCCGGGGCCCTCACCGGCGCCCTGGGCGGCGGCGCGTCGATCCCGGCGTCCTGGCGTGAGACCTGCCGCACCCTTTCCGGCTGCGTCCTGCCCCGCCTCACCGGCACCGACCTGGTGGAACTCGCCGGGCTGCTGGAAGCAGCACAACCGGCCCGACCGGGAGGATGATGCGGCCATGCAGCCCGAATCACACCAAAACGCCACCCTGGACGAGCGGATCACCGGCGCCCTCGTCGGCGCGGCCGTCGGCGACGCCCTCGGCGGCCCCGTCGAGGGCTACAGCCCCGAGCAGATCCTGGAACGCCACGGCGGCCGCGTGCACGGCGTCGTCGGCCCCTGGCACGGTGACGACTGGCGCACCGCCCGCCCCCTGGCCCCGTACCACAAGGGCGACGGCCACGTCACCGACGACACCTTGATGACGCACGCCCTGATCCGCGTCTACGCCCGGGTCCGCGACCACCTCGACGCCTACGCGATCGCCGACCACCTGGTCCCCGACCTGATGACCGAACCCCGCTGGATCCCCGAGCTGGAGACCGAGGCACTCCCCCTGCAGCGCCTCTTCCTCGCCGAGAAGTGGCTGGTCACGCGGCTCCACTACGGCCACGCCGATCCGCGCGAGGCCGGCACCGGCAACATCGTCAACTGCGGCGCGGCCATGTACGCGGCCCCGGTGGGCCTGGTCAACGCGGCCGACCCGCGGGCGGCGTACGCCGAGGCCCTGGACGTCGCCGGCGCACACCAGTCGTCGTACGGCCGTGAGGCGGCGGGCGTGCTGGCCGCCGCCGTGGCCGCCGCCTGCACCCCCGGGTCGAGTCCGGACTCGGTCGTCTCGGCGTGTCTGACCCTGGCGAAGGACGGCACCCGCGCGGCGATCGAACAGGTCTGCGAGGAGGCCTCGCGCCACACGGACTTCGAGTCGGCGCTCGCCCCGCTGCGCGAGGCGGTCACCCCCTTCGACACCGTGGGCCCCGACTACCGCGCGCCCTCCCTGGGCGCCCGCCGCCCGTCCCGGCTGCACGCCGTCGAGGAACTCCCGGTCGCGCTGGGCATGCTGCTCGTGGCGCGCGGCGACTACCGCCACGCGGTCCTGGGCGCGGTGAACTACGGCCGCGACTGCGACTCCATCGCCACCATGGCGGGCGCCCTGGCCGGCGCCCTCGGCTCGCCGGTGCCCGAGGAGTGGGCGAAGACGGTGGCGGAGGCCAGCCGTCTGGACCTGTGGGAGCCGGCGGCGACGCTCACGGCCGTGACCCGCGAGATCTTCGCCAAGGACGTGGCCCGCCGCCGCGCCCACGAGCGGGCGTTCGCCTCCCTCGGAGGCCGGGAATGCTGCGACTGACCTGGGTGCAGCCGGAGGACCTGATCGGCCACGAGCTGCGCCAGGCGGCCCAGGACGGCCGGGAACCGTCGCGGATCGCGGCCCGCTGGCGCGCCGCGGGCGGCGCACCGGCCCCCCTCGCGGCCGGGGCGTCCCCCACCCCGGCCTCCCGCTCCCTGCGCCGCCTGGCGGAGGACCTCCTGGACGAACTGGCCGACCTGCCCAGCGCCTTGGCGGACGACGAGCCGACCGGCCTGGAGGCGATCCGGGCCGCCTGCCCCGACTGGCCGGCCCCCTCGGCCCGCTCGGCCCGCTCGGCCACCACCACCGACCGCCTGGAGGCCGCCTGGCTGGGCCGGGCCGCCGGCTGCCTGCTGGGAAAGCCGGTCGAGAAACTGCCCCTCGACGCCGTCCGCCGGCTCGCCCGCGCCACCGGCAACTGGCCCCTCGCCGGCTACTTCACCGCCCGCGGTGTGCCGCCGGACCTGCTGCGGGAACACCCCTGGAACCGCCGCTCGGCGGCCACCTCCCTCGCCGAGAACATCGACGGCATGCCCGAGGACGACGACCTCAACTACCCCCTGCTGAACCTGATCCTGCTCCGGCGCCACGGCACGGGTTTCACCACCGCCGACGTGGCCCGCACCTGGCTCGACGAACTCCCCGCGGGCCGCACCTTCACCGCCGAGCGCGTCGCCTACCGCAATCTGCTCTGCGGCCTGGAGCCCCCGCACACCGCCCGCCACCGCAACCCGTTCCGGGAGTGGATCGGCGCCCTGATCCGCGCCGACGTGCACGGCTGGACCCACCCCGGCGACCCGGCCGCCGCCGCCGAACAGGCCCACCGGGACGCCACGCTGACCCACACCGGCAACGGCGTCTACGCGGCGATGTTCACCGCGGTCGCGATCGCGACAGCCGCGACCGGCGACCACGACGTCCACGCCTGCCTGCGCGCCGGCCTCACCGTCGTCCCCCCGCGCTCCCGCCTCGCCGCGGCCGTCCGGCACGCCGTGCGGCTGGCGCGCGAGCACGAGGACTTCGACACGGTCGTCGACGAGCTGCACGCCGTGCACGCCGAAGGCCACCACTGGGTGCACGCCGTCCCCAACACGGCCCTGACCGCGGCCGCGCTCACCCACGCCGACGGTGACTTCGGCGGCTCGATCAGCCGCGCGGTCGGCGGCGGCTGGGACACGGACTCGGTCGGAGCGACGGCCGGGAGCATCGCGGGCCTGCTGGCCGGGCACCCCGCGGCGCTGCCGGACCACTGGACGGCACCCCTGAAGAACCGCCTGTCCACGTCGGTGGGCGATTTCAACGGCATCGGATTCGACACGCTCGCCCACCTCACGCACCGGGAGATGCACCGCTCATGACAGCGCCTCAGCCCGCGCCCCTGTCCGGTCTGCGCGTTCTCGACCTCGCCACCCTCTTCGCCGGCCCGATGGCCGCCACCCTGCTCGGCGACTTCGGCGCGGAGGTCGTCAAGGTCGAGCATCCCGCGAAGCCGGATCCCTCACGCGGCCACGGCCCGGCCAAGGACGGCGTGGGCCTGTGGTGGAAGACGCTCGGCCGCAACAAGCGCACCATCACCCTGGACCTGTCCAAGCCCGGTGGCCGCGCCACACTGCTGCGCCTCGCCGCCACCGCCGACGTGATCGTCGAGAACTTCCGCCCCGGCACCCTGGAGAAGTGGGACCTCGGCTGGCCGGAGCTGTCGGCCGCCAACCCCCGGCTGGTGCTGGCCCGCGTGACCGGGTTCGGCCAGTTCGGCCCCTACGCCCACCGGCCCGGCTTCGGCACCCTCGCCGAGGCCATGAGCGGCTTCGCCGCGATCACCGGCGAACCGGACGCGCCCCCGACCCTGCCCCCGTTCGGCCTGGCCGACGCCATCGCGGGGCTGACGACGGCGTACGCCGTGATGACGGCCCTCGCGGCGCGGGAGCGCACCGGCGAGGGCCAGGTCGTGGACACGGCCCTGATCGAGCCCATCCTGGCCGCGCTCGGCCCCCAGCCCCTCTGGTTCGACCAGCTCGGGCACGTGCAGCCGCGCACCGGCAACCGCTCCCCCAACAACGCGCCGCGCGGCGTCTACCGCACCGCGGACGGCTCCTGGGTCGCGGTGTCCACCTCCGCCCAGTCGGTCGCCGAGCGCGTGATGCACCTGGTCGGCCGCCCGGAGCTGATCGACGAGCCCTGGTTCGCGACCGGCGCCGACCGCGCCCGCCACGCCGACGTCCTGGACGAGGCGGTCGGCTCCTGGATCGCCGCGCGCACCCGCACCGACGTGCTGGCCGCCTTCGAGAAGGCCGAGGCGGCGGCGGCTCCGATCTACGACGTCCGGGACGTGATGGCGGACCCGCAGTACCAGGCCCTGGGCACCGTCACCACCGTCGACGACCCGGAGCTGGGTCCCCTGCGCATGCAGAACGTCCTCTTCCGCCTGTCCGCCACGCCCGGCGCGATCCGCTGGGCCGGCCGGCCGCACGGCGCCGACACCGACGAGGTCCTCACCGAACTGGGTCTGACCCCGGCCGACCTCACCGCGCTGCGCACCGAGGGCGCCCTGTGACGCGCCACCCCCTCACCTGGCTCTACGCCCCGGGCGACCGGCCGCACGTGGTGGCGAAGGCCCTCACCCGCGGTGCCGACGCGGTGGTGGTCGACCTGGAGGACGCCGTCGCCCCCGACCGCAAGGCGTACGCCCGGGCCGCCACCGCCGAGTTCCTCGCCGAGCCGCCGCCGGTCCCGGTCCACGTCCGCGTCAACGCCCTCGGCAGTCAGTGGGGCGAGGAGGACGTCGCCGCCCTCGCGCGGGCGCCCGGCCTGTCCGGGCTGCGCCTGCCCAAGGTGACCTCGCCCGCGGAGATCATCCAGGTCGGGAGCCGGGTCGCGACCGGCCTGCACGCCCTGGTGGAGTCGGCCCTCGCCGTGGAACTGGCGTATGTCATCGCCACCGCCCACCCGGGCCTGCGCGGCATCTCCCTCGGCGAGGCGGACCTGCGGGCCGACCTGGGCGTGCGCGACGACCGGGGTCTGGACTGGTCGCGGTCACGGGTGATCGTGGCCGCCCGGGCCGCGGGTCTGCCCCCGCCTGCCCAGTCGGTCCACCCCGACATCCGCGACCTGCCGGGCCTGGCCGCCTCCTGCGCGCACGGCCGCGCGCTGGGTTTCCTCGGCCGGGCCGCGATCCACCCCCGGCAGCTTCCGGTGATCGAGCGCGCCTACCTGCCCACCGAGGAGGAGATCGAGCGGGCGGAGTCGGTCCTCAAGGCGGCGGCGAGCGACCCGGGTGCCCAGGCCCTGCCCGACGGCCGTTTCATCGACGCGGCGATGGTGACGGCGGCCCAGCGCACCCTCTCCCTGACCCGCCACCGCTGACCATCGCGGCCCGTGGCCGCCGAGGGCCCGACCCCGCCCGGGGGGCGGGAGCCCACCGAAGTCGCCACCACCGAGGGTCCCGTCCCGTCGCCGCTCGGGCCCCGTGGCCGGCCGCTCGGGGACCCGGCGGCCACACGGTCGCACCCGGCACGGCGCAGACGTCCCCGGTGGGCCCGCCGCCGCTGAGGGTCGCGGGCGGGTCACCGGTGAGGGCCCACCGGTCCCGTCCGGAAGTGGTCCCAGGGTCTTCGCGGGCCGTGGGTCTTCGCGCGCCGTCGGCGGAACGCGGCGCGGGCGCCCCGGACGGTTCCGGGGCGCCCGCGATGCCGTGGAGGAGAGCCGGTCAGGTCTTCTTGCCCGACCCGGCCTCGTTCCTCGCCTCGTCCCCGGTCTCCTCCCGCCCGGCCTCACCGGCGAAAGCGCCACCGGCCTTCTCCGCGGGCTCGTCCGCCTTGTCCGCGGCCTCGGTCTTCTCCTCGCCACCGGCTCCCGCCTCGCCGGCCTCGACCACGGGGGCGGCGGCCCCCGGCTCGACGACGTCCTCCCGGCCGGGCCGCTTCTTCGCCGACACCACGAGGTAGGTCACCGCGAGCAGGAACACCAGGATCGCGGTCCACACGTTGAGCCGCAGGCCCAGGACGTGGTGGGCGTCGTCGACCCGCATGTACTCGATCCACGCGCGTCCCGAGCAGTACGCGGCGACGTACAGGGCGAACGCCCGGCCGTGCCCGAGCCGGAAGCGGCGGTCGGCCCAGATGACCAGCAGGGCCACGCCGACGCACCACAGCGACTCGTACAGGAACGTCGGGTGGTAGGTGCCCGGGATCCGGCCGTCGGAGGAGGAGGTGATCTCCAGGGCCCACGGCAGGTCGGTGGGCTTGCCGTACAGCTCCTGGTTGAACCAGTTGCCCCAGCGGCCGATGGCCTGCGCGAACGCGATGCCGGGCGCGACGGCGTCGGCGTAGGCGGGCATGGGGATGCCGCGGCGGCGGCAGCCGATCCAGGCACCCAGCGCGCCCAGCGCGATAGCACCCCAGATGCCGAGGCCGCCCTCCCAGATCTTGAAGGCGTCCACCCAGTCACGGCCCTCGCTGAAGTACAGCTCGTAGTCCGTGATCACGTGGTAGAGGCGGCCGCCGATCAGGCCGAAGGGGACGGCCCAGACCGCGATGTCGGCCACCGTGCCGGGCCGCCCGCCCCGGGCGATCCACCGCCTGTTGCCGAGCCAGACGGCGACGAAGACGCCGATGATGATGCAGAACGCGTAGCCGCGCAGCGGAACGGGGCCGAGGTACAGCACCCCGCGCGACGGGCTGGGAATGAAGGCAAGTTCCATGGCAAGGTCGACGCTACCGTGCCGGACCGGGCCCGGGGCGGGCGGCCCGGCTACGGGTCCATAACAGGGGCGGCTGAATTCCCTATCCCTGATTCGCCTTCTGCACCATCTGCTTGAGCTTGGCCGGGGTCATCGTGCGGTCCTGGTAGATGTTCCTGCCGTCGAGCAGCACGGTCGGGGTGCCGGAGAACCCGCCCTTGTCGAACGCCTGGTGGGACTTGGCGACCCAGCTGTTGTGCGTGCCGTCCTCGACGCACTTGCGGAAGGCGGGCGTGTCCAGGCCGTCGACCTTGCCGGCCAGCTCGATCAGTTTGCCGTTGTCCGCGTAGGCGTCGTCGACCTCCTGCGGCTGGTTGTCGAAGAGCACGTCGTGGTACGCGGCGAACTTCCCGGCGTCCTGGGCGCAGGCGGCCGCGTTGGCCGCGTTGCGCGAGCCGGTGCCGCGCATGTTGCCGTCGATGAGGGTGACCAGGTGGTACTCGACCTTGAGCCGGCCCGCCCCGGTCAGCTCGTGGATCACCGGCCGGTAGACGGTCTCGAAGGACTTGCAGGCGGGGCAGCGGAAGTCCTCCCACACCGTGAGCGTCGACTTGGCGCCGTCCTTGCCGACCTGGATGGCCAGACCGTCCTTGCCCTGCGCCCCCGAGGGCGCCACGACCGGGCCGGAGGCCTCGCCGCCGTCGTCCTTGCCGGCGTTGGCCGCGACGACGCCGATCACCGCCGCGAGTCCCAGGACGGCGACGACGGCACCGCCCACGATCAGCGCGCGCCGGCGCTTGTCCGCGGACTTCTGCTTCTCGCGCTCGACCGCCAGTCGCTCACGGGCGGTGCGCTTTCCCTCACGGTTCTTCTCGCTCACACCCCGGAAACGAACCGGGGAGACGCACCGCGCCTCCCCGGCCCCAGGTCCACCCGTACGAGGGACCCGTATGACTTCCGGCGTCGTCACGCCCGTCCGCGCACGCCCTGGGCGAGGTCACCGGCGAGGGCGCGCACGGCCTCGACGCCGGCCGCCTCGTCGGGGGCGTCGAGCATGGCCTTGACGAAGGCCGAGCCGACGATCACGCCGTCGGCGAAGCCGGCGACCTCGGCCGCCTGGGCGGGGTTGGAGACGCCGAGCCCGACGCAGACCGGCAGGTCGGTCCCGGTGCCCCGGGTGCGTTCCACCAGGTCCTGCGCCTGGTTGCTGACGCTGGCACGGGTGCCGGTGACGCCCATGAGGGAGGCGGCGTAGACGAAGCCGCTGCCCGCCGCGGTGATCTGCGCGAGCCGTTCGTCCTTGCTGCTGGGGGCGACGACGAAGACGGTGGCGAGACCGTGCTTGTCGGCGTGCTCCCGCCACAGCGCCGACTCCTGCACGGGCAGGTCGGGCAGGATGCACCCGGCGCCGCCCGCCTCGGCCAGCTCGGCGGTGAACCGCTCGACGCCGTAGCGGTCGATGGGGTTCCAGTACGTCATGACGAGGATGGGCTTGCCGGTGGCGGTGTGGGCCTCGCGGACGGTGCGCATCACGTCGGCGATCCGGACGCCGCCGCGCAGGGCGATGTCGTCGGCCGTCTGGATGACGGGGCCGTCCAGGACGGGGTCGCTGTGCGGCAGGCCCACCTCGACGACGTCGGCGCCGCCGGCGACGACGGCCTTGACGGCCTCGATGCCGCCGTCCACGGTCGGGAAGCCGGCCGGGAGGTAGGCGATGAGGGCCGCACGCCCCTCCGCCTTGGCCGCGGCGAGGGTGTCGCTCAACAGCTGCAGGTTGCCGCTCACTTGGCGTCCCCCTCGATCTCGGCGGTGCCGGAGGCGTCCTCGGCGACCTCTGCGTCGGTGTCGTACAGGCCGAAGTAGCGGGCTGCGGTGTCCATGTCCTTGTCACCGCGGCCGGAGAGGTTGACCACGATCAGCCCGTCCTCGCCCAGCTCCCTGCCGACCTCCAGGGCACCGGCCAGGGCGTGGGCGCTCTCGATGGCCGGGATGATGCCCTCGGTGCGGGACAGCAGGCGCAGCGCCTGCATGGCCGCGTCGTCGGTGACCGCGCGGTACTCGCCGCGGCCGGAGTCCTTCAGGTAGGAGTGCTCGGGGCCGATGCCCGGGTAGTCCAGGCCGGCCGAGATCGAGTAGGGCTCGGTGATCTGGCCCTCCTCGTCCTGCAGGACGTAGGAGCGGGAGCCGTGCAGGATGCCCGGCTCGCCCGCGGTCAGGGTCGCGGCGTGCTCGCCGGTGTCGACGCCGTGCCCGGCGGGTTCGCAGCCGATGAGGCGCACGCTCTCGTCGGGGATGAAGGCGTGGAAGAGGCCGATGGCGTTGGAGCCGCCGCCGACGCAGGCGATCGCGGCGTCGGGCAGGCGCCCGGCGCGCTCCAGGAGCTGGCGTCGGGTCTCGACGCCGATGACTCGGTGGAAGTCGCGGACCATGGCCGGGAAGGGGTGCGGTCCGGCGACCGTGCCGAACAGGTAGTGGGTGCGGTCGACGTTGGCGACCCAGTCCCGGAAGGCCTCGTTGATGGCGTCCTTCAGCGTGCGGCTGCCGGACTTCACGGCGATGACCTCGGCGCCGAGCATGCGCATGCGGGCCACGTTGAGGGCCTGGCGCTGCGTGTCGATCTCGCCCATGTAGATGGTGCAGTCGAGACCGAAGAGGGCGCAGGCGGTGGCGGTCGCGACGCCGTGCTGGCCGGCGCCCGTCTCGGCGATGACCCGGGTCTTGCCCATGCGCTTGGTGAGCAGGGCCTGGCCGAGCACGTTGTTGATCTTGTGGGAGCCGGTGTGGTTGAGGTCCTCGCGCTTGAGGAAGACGCGGGCGCCGCCGGCGTGCTCGGCGAAGCGGGGCACCTCCGTCAGGGCGGAGGGGCGGCCGGTGTAGTTGACCAGCAGGTCGTCGAGTTCCCTGGCGAACTCGGGGTCGTGCTTGGCCTTGTCGTACTCGACGGCCACCTCGTCGACGGCGGCGACGAGGGCCTCGGGGATGAACTTGCCGCCGAACGCGCCGAAGTAGCCCTCGGGCGTCGGGGTCCGCCCCTCGGGGTCGGGGATGAAGAACTGGCTGGGCATGCGGATACCTCACGGTGAGTGGGTGTGGGATGCACTGATCGCCGTGGGGGCAGGGCTTCGCTGTCGACCGCGGGCCGTATGTGGCTCGTCGCGTCCGCGCGGCGGCAGCCGCACGTCAGATGATGCCCCGCGCCCTAACGGGCGCGCTGCCATCGCATGCCGTTGACCTGGCCCGGTTCGTCGCCGATGACGTACCGGACGCGGCGGCCGTGGACCCGGCGGGCGGGCGCACGGCAGCCGCGGGGGCGGCAGCCGCGCGCGAGGCGGGCGTACCGGTCCACGGTCGTCAGGGTGGTGGTCATCGGGGCAAGCCTAGCGGGAGGTCAGCTCCGGCCGTGCCGGAGTGCGGGGTGTTCACCGGCCGCCACCAGGTCGGACACCGCCGTCCTGGGGTCCTTGCCGGTGACGAGGGACTCGCCCACCAGGACCGCGTCGGCGCCCGCGTTGGCGTAGGCGATGAGGTCGTGCGGGCCCCGGACGCCGGACTCGGCGATCTTGATGATGTGGTCCGGGATCTCGGGGGCCACGCGCTCGAAGGTGCCGCGGTCGACCTCGAGGGTCTTCAGGTTGCGGGCGTTGACGCCGATCACCCGGGCGCCCGCGTCGACCGCGCGCTCCACCTCGTCCTCGTCGTGCACCTCGACCAGCGGGGTGAGCCCGATGGACTCGGCGCGCTCGATGAGGGACTCCAGGGCGGGCTGGTCGAGGGCGGCGACGATCAGCAGGGCGACGTCGGCGCCGTAGGCGCGGGCCTCCCACAGCTGGTAGGAGGTGACGATGAAGTCCTTGCGCAGCACCGGGATGTCCACCCGGGCGCGCACGGCCTCCAGGTCGGCGAGCGAGCCGCCGAAGCGGCGCTGCTCGGTGAGGACGGAGATGACGGCGGCGCCGCCCGCCTCGTAGTCGGCGGCGAGGCCGGCCGGGTCGGCGATGGCGGCCAGGGCGCCCTTGGAGGGGCTGGAGCGCTTGACCTCGCAGATGACCTTGACGCCGTCGCCGCGCAGTGCGGCCGCGCCGTCCTTGGCGGCGGGAGCCTTCGCCGCGCGCTCCTTGAGCTCGTCGAGGCTGACGCGCGCCTGCCGCTCGTCGAGGTCGGCTCGGACTCCGTCGATGATCTCGTCGAGCACACTCACGCGAGCGGCCCCCTTCCAGACTCTTGACAGTTCCAGCGACCGATCGGAAGCCGATGGTCACTGCGATGGTATCCGCAGCGGGGCGTAGGCCTCGCATCCGGTTGACGCCGGTCCCACTACCTGGACGTACACAAGATGATCAAGGATGGAGCCAGCCACCGAAGGGCAGGTTCCGGACAACCGTGAAGACCAGCAGCAACGCCCCGAGGCTCCACACCAGCCCGGCCGGGGGGTCGATCCGCAACGGGCGCCCGCGGACGGCGTGGACCACCCAGACGGTCCAGAACACGGCGAAGGCGAGGTAGCCCGCGACGGCGGCGGCGTTGTCCTGGAGGGCGGCGGCGAGGTCGCCGTGGACGACGGCGTGGGCGCTGCGCAGTCCGCCGCAGCCCGGGCAGTACAGGCCCGTGTACCGCAGCAGCGGGCAGGCCGGGTAGTGGCCGGGTTCGTTGGGGTCCACCGCGCCGACGTAGGCGAAGGCCGCGGCCGCCGCCGCGAGCACCCCGGCGGGGATCGCGAGGCGGCCGGCGAGGCCGGTCGTCGCCCGGCGGTGGCCGGCCGTCACCCGGTGGTGGTCGGTGTTCACAGCAGGCATTGTGCCCCGCACACGCGCGAGGGGCGGCTGCGGCACGTGCGTGCCGGCCGCCCCTCGCGCGGGGACGCCTGGTGCGCCGGGCTCAGCCCTGGGCGCCCGCCGGCTCGCGGTCGCCGGTCGTCTGGTGCGGCTGGCCGTGCTCCTTGGGCTGGCCGAGGCCCATCATGCGCATGATGCCGCCGACGACACCGCCGAGGAGCACGACCGCCATGCCCGCCCAGAAGCCCACCGGGTGGTCCATCACCATGAAGGCGCCCGCGACGCAGAAACCGATGAAGGCGATGATGACACCGGTCCAGGCGGCCGGGGTGTGACCGTGGCTGCTGCCCGCCATTGCTTGCTCCTCGTTGCTGTGTGCGTGTCTGAGCAGGACGCTCGGGGCCATTGTTCCGCACGCGCACTCGCCGGGTCACCGGGGGTGCGCCCCGTCCTCACCCGTGCGGCTCAGGCGCCGGTCGGGTCCTCGCCCCGGTCCAGTGCCTTCCACAGGTCCTCGGGCCGGTCGGGGTCGACGGCCGGGGCCGCGCGGCGCGGCCGGGGCCTGCTGCCGCCGCGCTCGTAGCGGCCGGACATCCCCGGCCACAGGCGGCCGTAGCGCAGGGCGAGCAGTCCGGCGAGCAGGATCAGGACGCCGCCGACGGCCGCGACGTAGGGCCAGGCGGTGTGGCTGAGGGCGCCGACGGAGGCGGAGGTGTCGCCGGTGGCCTGGGCGGCCTGCTCGTCGAGCGCGGAGCTGTCGGAGGCGCCGAGCAGGGCCGCGGCGACGATGCCCGCGCCGGAGAGGGCGAGCAGCCCGGCCACGACGAGCCGGCCGGCGCGGCGCACGGCGAAGACGGCGACGAGCGCGGCGAGGCCCACTATGGCGAGCGCCGCGGGGACACCCGTGACGTCGCTGCCCTTGGCGGTGAGGGGGAACGCGCCGCCGGCCACCGTCGCGGTGCCCTCCGACCACTGCTGCCGGGTGGCGAGCAGGGCCACGGCCGCGCCGAGCGCGCCGGCCGGCAGGGCGACGGCGAGGCTCAGGCGGCCGGCCCGGGAGGGTCCGGCGGCTCGGGAAGGGGGGTGAGGTACGGCAGTCACGTACTCCACTATCGCCTGAACCCCGGGCGATACGTCACCCGGGGTTCGTCTCAGGCCCCGTCCAGACGGTTGGCCGTGTGCACGGCGCGCAGCACCGCGGCCGCCTTGTTGCGGCACTCGGTGTCCTCGGCGACCGGGTCCGAGTCGGCGACGACACCCGCCCCGGCCTGCACGTACGCGGTGCCGTCGCGCAGGAGGGCGGTGCGGATGGCGATGGCGGTGTCGGAGTCGCCGGCGAAGTCGAGGTAGCCCACGCAGCCGCCGTACAGCCCGCGCCGGGACGGTTCGAGTTCGTCGATGATCTGCATCGCCCGGGGCTTGGGCGCACCGGAGAGGGTGCCGGCGGGGAAGCAGGCGGTGAGGACGTCGAAGGCGCTGCGGCCCGGGGCCACGCGGCCGGTGACGGTCGAGACGATGTGCATCACGTGCGAGTAGCGCTCGACGGACATGAAGTCGACGACCTCGACCGAGCCGGGCTCGCACACCCGGCCCAGGTCGTTGCGGCCCAGGTCGACGAGCATGAGGTGCTCGGCGCGCTCCTTGGGGTCGGCCAGCAGCTCCTCGGCGAGGGCCTGGTCCTCCTGCGGGGTCGCGCCGCGCCGGCGGGTGCCCGCGATGGGGTGCACCATGGCCCGGCCGTCCTCGACCTTGACCAGCGCCTCGGGCGAGGAGCCGACGACGTCGAACCCGTCGAAGCGGAAGAGGTACATGTACGGCGAGGGGTTGGTGGCCCGCAGCACCCGGTAGACGTCCAGGGCGCTCGCCGTGCAGGGCGTCTCGAAGCGCTGGGACGGCACGACCTGGAAGGCCTCGCCGGCCCGGATGCGCTCCTTGATGTCCTCGACGGCCTGCTGGTAGTCGGGGCCGCCCCACCGCGCGGTGTACTCGGGCAGTTCGGAGGGCGGGAGCACGGCCGGGGGCTGGGCGACCGGGCGGGTCAGGTCGGCCTGCATGGCGTCGAGGCGGGCCACGGCGTCCGCGTGGGCCTCGTCGACGCCCGTGTCCCGGTCGTTGTGGTTGATCGCGTTGGCGATCAGCAGGACCGAGCCCTCCCAGTGGTCCATGACGGCGAGATCGCTGGTCAGGAGCATGGTCAGCTCGGGCAGCCGGAGGTCGTCGCGCTCGCCGGGGCCGATCTTCTCCAGGCGGCGGACGATGTCGTAGCCGAGGTAGCCGACCATGCCGCCGGTGAACGGCGGCAGGCCCTCCTGGTGGGGGGTGTGCAGGGCCTCGATGGTGGCGCGCAGCGCGGCGAGCGGGTCACCGCCGGTGGGGACGCCGACGGGCGGGGCGCCGAGCCAGTGGGCCCGGCCGTCGCGCTCGGTCAGGGTGGCGGCGCTGCGGACGCCGACGAAGGAGTACCGGGACCAGGAGCGGCCGTTCTCCGCCGACTCCAGCAGGAAGGTGCCGGGGCGCTCCGCGGCGAGCTTGCGGTAGAGCGCCACCGGGGTGTCGCCGTCGGCGAGGAGCTTGCGGGTGACGGGGATGACCCGCCGGTCGGTGGCGAGCTTGCGGAACGTCTCGAGGTCCATGGCGAGTGACCTTACTGATCCGTGGCGGGGTCGCCGGTGCCGCCGTCCTTCAGCAGCACGTCCTCGTCGAAGCAGGTGCGCGCGCCGGTGTGGCAGGCGGCGCCGACCTGGTCGACCTGGACCAGGATCGTGTCGGCGTCGCAGTCCAGCGCGACGGACTTCACCCACTGGACGTGGCCGGAGGTGTCGCCCTTGACCCAGTACTCCCGGCGGCTGCGCGACCAGTACGTGCACCGGCCGGTGGTCAGGGTGCGGTGCAGGGCCTCGTCGTCCATCCAGCCGAGCATCAGCACCTCTTTGGTGTCGTACTGCTGGGCGATGGCGGGCAGGAGGCCGTCGGGGCTGCGCTTGAGGCGCGCGGCGATCTCCGGGTCGAGGCGGCCGGATCGGTCGGACGTGCTGGTCATGCCGACCATTGTGCCGCGCCGCGCCGCCGGACCCGGTTCCGTGTCCACTGGGCGGACCGGCGCGGCGGCCTCGACCGGCACGTCCGCTGGGCGGACCGGGGGGCCGGCCGTAGGCTGGCCGCATGTCGACCCATGCCAAGCGTGAACGACTTCTCCTCGCCGACCTGTTGGAGACCGCGGGCCCGGACGCGCCCACCCTGTGCGAGGGCTGGCGGACCCGGGACCTCGCCGCCCACGTGGTGGTGCGCGAGCGCCGCCCGGACGCCGCCGGCGGCATGCTGATCAAGCAGCTCGCGCCCCGGCTCGACCGGGTCATGGCCGAGTACACGGACAAGCCGTACGAGGAGCTGATCCAGCTGATCCGCACGGGTCCGCCGCGCTTCTCGCCGTTCTCCCTCAAGCCCGTCGACGAGGCCTCGAACATCGTCGAGTTCTACGTCCACGCCGAGGACGTACGCCGCGCCCAGCCCGACTGGTCGCCGCGCGAACTCGATCCGGTCTTCCAGGACGCCCTGTGGTCCCGTCTGGAGCGCACGGCCCGCCTGATGGGCCGGGGCGTGCCGACGGGCCTGGTGCTGCGCCGCCCCGACGGCCAGACGGCGGTCGCCCACCGCGGCACCCCGGTCGTCACGGTCACCGGCGAGCCGTCCGAACTGGTGCTGTTCTCCTACGGCCGCCAGAGCGCCGCCAAGGTCGACCTGGCGGGCGACGAGAACGCCATCACCGAACTCCGGCGGTCGAAGCAGCTGGGGATCTGAGCGGTCCGGCGTTTGTGGGCCGGGACCCGGTCAGCGCGGGAGTTCGGCGCGTCGCAGCGGGGCGGAGCACAGGGTGACCAGGGCGCCCAGGCCGCAGATCGCCGCGCACACCGCGAAGACCGGGCCGGTCGACCACCGCTCGACCGCGGCGCCGACCAGCGGGAACGTCAGCGGGGCGATGCCGAACCCGGTCAGGGTGGCGACGGAGGTGACCCGGCCCAGGTGGGCCGGGCTCGCCGTGACCTGGAGCAGGGCCCCGCGCAGGGCACCGCCGAGTCCCGCCGCCAGGCCGACGACCAGGGTGACGGCGGTCGCGGTGGGGGCCGACGGGGTGTGCGCGAGCCCGGCGATCGCCAGGGAGCCGACGATCTCTCCCCCGGCGATGACGAGCCCGGCGCGGGGGACGCGGCCGCGCAGGGTGAGCAGCAGCGAGGCGGCCCCGGCCCCGGCGCCGAACCCGGCGAGCACCCACCCCATGCCGGCCGAGCCCCACCCCTTCTCCTCGGCCAGCAGGATCAGCCCGAGGTTCATCGGCCCGACGAAGCCGAGGTCCGCCAGGGCCGTGGCGATCACCAGCGGCCGCAGGACGCGGTGCCGCCCGATGTGACGCACCCCGTCCCGCAGACCACCGGGCGTGGCACCCGGCGGGTGCGGGGAGTCGCCCCGCGCGGTCTCCGGCGAAGGTGCGGCATCGGCCGGGACGGCCTTCGGCGAGTGACCGCCCCCGGCCGGCGCGGCACCCGGTGAGCCCTCGGTGCCGCTCGGCACGGCGGCCGGTGAGCGCGCCGGACCGGTGGCTGCGGGCCCGGGTGGCGGTGCGGAACTCCCCGCCGCCTCCGCCTCTCGCGTGGTCCGCACGGCCCGCAGGACGGGCAGCGATCCGCCGATGAGGAGCGCCGCCAGGGCGAACGCCCCCGCCGTGCCGCCGAGCGCGATGCCGAGGCCCGCGAGCGGGCCGCCCAGGACCGTGGCGAGGCGGGTGGCGAGACCGCGCAGGCCGTGGACGCGGGCCAGCTGGCCGTGTCCGGTGATGCGCGCGGGCAGTGCGCCCGCGGCGGGCAGGAAGACGGCGTCGACGATCCCGAACAGCAGTGCCGTCGTGCCGAGCGCCCACAGACCCGGGCTGGTCACGAGCAGCGTTCCGGCCGCCGCGACGACCAGCAGGAAGCGCAGGGCGCTGCTGCCGAGGACCACGCGGCGCGGCCCGTAGCGGTCGGTGATCACTCCTCCGCCCGGCATCAGCAGGGCGCGCGGCGCGGCGCTCAGCGCCGTCACCAGCCCGGCCTGGGCAGGGCTTCCGGCCTGGACGGCCGCCCAGGACAGGGCGACGTAGTAGACGGTGTCCCCGACCGCCGACGCCGTGTACGCGCCGAGCCAGCGCAGCACGTTCGGGTCGCGGTGGGCGGCGGTCTCAGTCACGGAAGGGGAAGGCATGGGTGTGCAGCGCGACGTTCTCGCGCCCCTCGGTGTTCCCGGCTGCCTCGGCCGCACGCCCCCGCTCCTGGTACTTGCGGGCCAGCGCCCGCAACTCCTCGGCCAGTTCGGCAAGTTCATGCGCCGTGAGCCGCAGGACCGACTCGGAGGACTCCGCCGCGGTGCTCCACTCGGGAGCCCAGTGCGGGCGTTCGTCGAGGTATCGCCGGTACATGCCGGCCTGCTGGTCGAACAGGAGACGGCCGGCCGCGGTGTGCGCCGCGGCCCGTTCGGGGTCGTCGCGGAAGTCCTCGTCGTGGATGCTCACCCCGTCCGAGGCCGGCTGCCACCAGCGTTCCCGCCCGTCGGCGCTCTGCGGCTCGGCCTCCTCGATCAGGCCGTGCTCGGCCAGCTTGCGCAGGTGGTAACTGACCAGCGAGACGGCCTCGTCGACCTGTTCGGCCAGGTGCGAGGCGGTGGCGACCCGGGAGAGTCTCAGGCAGCGCATCAGCCGGATGCGCAGCGGATGGGCCAGCGCTTTGAGGGTGCCCACGTCGGTGATGCGGCGGTCCCGCTCCTCGCCTGCCATGCCCATGACCGTAGAAAGGAAAGGAATGTTGCACAACTCCTTTTTTGCGCAACGTCCGTTCGGCACCCGGCACGGGAAGGCCCCGGCCGCGTTGCGCGGCCGGGGCTTCAGGGGGCGGGGTCTCAGCGGCGGGGTGTCATCGCACCGGGTGGCCCGCTTCCCCGAGGGTCTGCTTGACCTGGCCGATGCGCAGGTCGCCGAAGTGGAAGACCGATGCGGCCAGGACCGCGTCCGCGCCCGCCTCGACCGCGGGCGGGAAGTCGGCCAGGGCGCCCGCGCCGCCCGAGGCGATGACCGGGACCGTGACGTGCTTGCGCACGGCCCGGATCATCTCCAGGTCGTAGCCGTCCTTCGTGCCGTCCGCGTCCATCGAGTTGAGCAGGATCTCGCCCGCGCCCAGCTCGGCGGCCCGGTGCGCCCATTCGACCGCGTCGATGCCGGTGCCGCGGCGGCCTCCGTGGGTGGTCACCTCGAAGGAGCCGGACTCGGTGCGGCGCGCGTCGACCGACAGGACCAGGACCTGGCGGCCGAAGCGCTCGGCGATCTCGCGGATCAGCTCCGGGCGGGCGATGGCCGCCGTGTTGACGCCGACCTTGTCCGCGCCGGCCCGCAGCAGCCTGTCCACGTCCTCCGCCGTGCGCACGCCGCCGCCGACCGTGAGCGGGATGAACACTTGCTCGGCCGTGCGGCGCACCACGTCGTAGGTGGTCTCGCGGTCGCCCGACGAGGCGGTGATGTCCAGGAACGTCAGCTCGTCGGCGCCCTCGGCGTCGTACACCTTGGCCATCTCGACGGGGTCGCCCGCGTCGCGCAGGTTCTGGAAGTTGACGCCCTTGACGACCCGGCCGTTGTCCACGTCCAGGCAGGGGATGACTCGGACCGCCAGGGTCATGAATCGTGCTCCTCTAGTGTTCCGCTGAGGGAGTGCCTCTGAATGCTTCGACTTCCACCGACACCAGGACCCGGGAGTCGATGAACCCCTGCACGACCAGCAGGGTCGTGGCCGGGCGTACGGCGTCGAACATCTCCTTGTGGGCCCGCCCCACCGCGTCCACGTCCCGCGCGTGGGCCAGGTACACCCGGGTGCGGATCACCGAGTCGGCGGTGAGGCCGAACTCGGCGATCGCCTCCAGGGCGGTGGCGAAGGCCACCTTGGCCTGTTCGTAGGGGTCGCCCTCGCCGTAGAGCACGTCGCCCTTGAAGGCGGTCGTGCCCGCGACGAGCACACGGTCACCCGCCGCCACGGCCCGTGCGAAACCGAAGGAATCTTCCCAGGGACTTCCGCTCTGCACACGCCGTACGGCTTCGGACGTCATGACGACACAGCCTCCAAGGCTTCTTCCAGGGTGAACGCCTTCGCGTACAGCGCCTTCCCTACGATCGCGCCCTCGACACCGGCCGGTACGAGACCGGCGATCGCGCGCAGGTCGTCCAGGGACGACACGCCCCCGGAGGCGACGACGGGGCGGTCGGTGGCCGCGCAGACGTTCTTCAGCAGCTCCAGGTTGGGGCCCTGCAGCGTGCCGTCCTTGGCGATGTCGGTGACGACGTAGCGGGCGCAGCCCTCCTTGTTCAGGCGCTCCAGCGTCTCGTACAGGTCGCCGCCGTCACGGGTCCAGCCGCGGCCGCGCAGGGTCGTGCCCCGGACGTCCAGGCCCACCGCGATCTTGTCGCCGTGCTCGGCGATGACCCTGGCGACCCACTCCGGGGTCTCCAGGGCGGCGGTGCCCAGGTTGACGCGGGTGCAGCCGGTGGCGAGGGCGGCGGCGAGGGTGTCGTCGTCGCGGATGCCGCCGGACAGCTCGACCTTGATGTCCATCGCCTTGGCGACCTCGGCGATCAGCTCGCGGTTGTCCCCGGTGCCGAAGGCGGCGTCCAGGTCGACCAGGTGCAGCCACTCGGCGCCGGAGCGCTGCCAGGCCAGGGCGGCCTCCAGCGGGGAGCCGTAGGAGGTCTCCGTGCCGGACTCGCCGTGCACCAGGCGGACGGCCTGGCCGTCACGGACGTCGACGGCGGGCAGGAGTTCGAGCTTCGAAGCCATCAGAGGGTTCCGATCCAGTTGTTCAGCAGCTGGGCTCCGGCGTCGCCGGACTTCTCGGGGTGGAACTGCGTGGCCCACAGGGCGCCGTTCTCGACGGCCGCGACGAACGGCTTGCCGTGCGTGGACCAGGTGACCTTGGGGGCCTCCATCGCCGGGTTGTGCGTCTCCAGCGACCAGTCGTGGACCGCGTAGGAGTGCACGAAGTAGAAGCGCGCGTCCGCGTCCAGGCCGGCGAAGAGCCGCGAACCGGGCGCCGCATCCACGGTGTTCCAGCCCATGTGGGGCACCACCTCGGCCTGCAGCGGCTCGACCGAGCCGGGCCACTCGTCGAGTCCGTCGCTCTCCACGCCGTGCTCGATGCCGCGCGCGAAGAGGATCTGCATACCGACGCAGATGCCCATGACCGGCCGGCCGCCGGACAGCCGGCGGTCGATGATCCAGTCACCGCGCGCCTCGCGCAGACCCGTCATGCAGGAGGCGAACGCGCCGACGCCGGGCACGAGCAGGCCGTCCGCGTTCATGGCCTTGTCGTAGTCACGGGTGATCTCGACGTCCGCTCCCGTGCGGGCGAGGGCGCGCTCGGCGGAGCGGACGTTGCCGAAGCCGTAGTCGAAGACGACGACCTTCTTTCGCGGGCTGCTCAATTCCACACCTCCAGCCTCAGGACACCGGCGGCCAGGCACATCGCCGCGCCGATCGACAGCAGCACGATCAGGCCCTTGGGCATCTTCTGCCTGGCGAACGAGTAGACCCCGCCGGCGAGGAACAGGCCGACGACGATCAGCAGGGTCGAGATGCCGCTCACAGGGCGCCCTTCGTGGACGGGAGGATGCCGGCCGCGCGCGGGTCGCGCTCGGAGGCGTAGCGCAGGGCCCGGGCCAGCGCCTTGAACTGGCACTCCACGATGTGGTGCGCGTTGCGCCCGTAGGGCACGTGCACGTGCAGGGCGATCTGCGCCTGGGCCACGAAGGACTCCAGGATGTGCCGGGTCATGGTGGTGTCGTACTCGCCGATCATCGGCGCCATCTTCTCGGGCTCGGTGTGCACGAGGTAGGGGCGGCCGGACAGGTCGACGGTGACCTGGGCGAGGGACTCGTCCAGCGGGACCGTGCAGTTGCCGAAGCGGTAGATGCCGACCTTGTCGCCGAGGGCCTGCCGGAAGGCGGCACCGAGGGCGAGGGCGGTGTCCTCGATCGTGTGGTGCGAGTCGATGTGCAGGTCGCCCTCGGTCTTCACGGTCAGGTCGAACAGACCGTGCCGGCCGAGCTGGTCGAGCATGTGGTCGTAGAAGCCGACGCCGGTGGAGATCTCCGTCTTGCCGGTGCCGTCGAGGTCTATCTCGACGAGGACCGAGGTCTCCTTGGTCGTCCGCTCCACGCGTCCGATGCGGCTCATTGACTCTGCTCCTTCTTCAGTGCACGGACCGCGTCGAGGAACGCGTCGTTCTCTTCGGGGGTTCCGGCCGACACGCGCAGCCACCCGGGGATGCCGTTGTCCCGCACCAGCACCCCGTGGTCGAGGATCTTCCGCCACGCCGCGTGCGCGCCGCCCTCGCCGTCGAAGCGCCCGAACTGCACGAAGTTCGCGTCGGACTCGACGACCTCGTAGCCGGTCGCCCGCAGCTCGGTGACCAGGCGGTCCCGTTCGGCCTTCAGCTGCTCCACATAACCGAGCAGCGTGCCGGTGTGTTCCAGGGCGGCCAGGGCGGTCGCCTGGGTGACGGCGGACAGGTGGTACGGCAGCCGGACCAGCTGGACGGCGTCGACGACGGCCGGGTGTGCGGCCAGGTAGCCCAGGCGCAGGCCCGCCGCGCCGAACGCCTTGGACATGGTGCGCGAGACGACGAGGTTCGGGCGCCCCTCGATCAGCGGCAGCAGCGAGTCGCCGTGGCTGAACTCGATGTACGCCTCGTCGACCACGACCATCGACGGCTTCGCCGCCTGCGCGGCCTCGTACAGCGCGAGGACGGTCTCGCGCGGGACGGCGTTGCCGGTGGGGTTGTTGGGGGTGGTGACGAAGACCACGTCGGGCCGGTGCTCGGCGATGGCCTGCTCGGCGGCGGCGAGGTCGATCGAGAAGTCCGCGCCGCGCGGCCCGGAGATCCAGCCGGTGCCGGTGCCGCGCGCGATCAGCGCGTGCATCGAGTACGACGGCTCGAAGCCGATCGCCGTGCGGCCCGGACCGCCGAAGGTCTGCAGCAGCTGCTGGATGACCTCGTTGGAGCCGTTGGCCGCCCAGACGTTGGCCACGCCGACCCGGTGTCCCGAGGTGTCGGTCAGGTACTCGGCCAGCCGCGTGCGCAGCTCGACCGCGTCCCGGTCGGGGTAGCGGTTGAGGTTTCTGGCCGCCTGACGGACCCGCTCGGCGATGCGCTCGACCAGCGGTTCGGGCAGCGGGTAGGGGTTCTCGTTGGTGTTCAGCCGTACGGGGACGTCCAGCTGGGGCGCGCCGTAGGGGGACTTGCCGCGCAGCTCGTCGCGTACGGGGAGATCGTCGATGCGTACGTCGCTCACTTGCCCTGCGGAACCTTCCAGTCGAACCTCGCCTTGATCGCCGCGCCGTGGGCCGGCAGGTCCTCCGCCTCGGCCAGCGTGACGACGTGGTGCGCGACGTCGGCCAGCGCCTCGCGCGTGTAGTCGACGATGTGGATGCCGCGCAGGAAGGACTGCACGGACAGGCCCGAGGAGTGGCAGGCGCAGCCGCCGGTGGGCAGGACGTGGTTGGACCCGGCCGCGTAGTCGCCCAGCGACACGGGCGCCCAGGGGCCGATGAAGATCGCGCCGGCGTTCCTGACCCGGTCGGCCACGGCGGCGGCGTCGGCGGTCTGGATCTCCAGGTGCTCGGCGCCGTAGGCGTCGACCACCTTCAGGCCCTCCTCGATGCCGTCGACCAGGACGATCGCCGACTGCCGGCCGGACAGGGCCGGGACGATCCGGTCCTCGACGTGCTTGCTGGCGGCGACCTGCGGCTGAAGCTCCTTCTCGACGGCCTCGGCGAGGTCGGCGGAGTCGGTGACCAGGACGGCGGCGGCCAGCGGGTCGTGCTCGGCCTGGCTGATCAGGTCGGAGGCGATGTGCACCGGGTCGGCCGTGTCGTCGGCGAGAACCGCGATCTCGGTCGGGCCCGCCTCGGCGTCGATGCCGATCTTGCCGGTGAAGTAGCGCTTGGCGGCGGCGACCCAGATGTTGCCCGGGCCGGTGACCATGTTCGCGGGGGCGCAGGACTCGGTGCCGTAGGCGAACATCGCGACGGCCGTGGCGCCGCCGGCCGCGTAGACCTCGTCGACGCCGAGCAGGGCGCAGGCGGCGAGGATGGTCGGGTGCGGCAGGCCGCCGAAGTCGGCCTGCGCGGGCGAGGCGAGCGCGACGGACTCCACGCCGGCCTCCTGGGCGGGCACCACGTTCATGATCACGGAGGACGGGTAGACCGACCGGCCACCGGGCGCGTACAGCCCGACGCGCTCGACCGGAACCCACTTCTCGGTCACGGTTCCGCCGGGCACGACCTGGGTGGTGTGCGTGGACCGGCGCTGGGCGCGGTGCACGGTCCGGGCCCGCCTGATGGACTCCTCCAGGGCCGCGCGCACGGCCGGGTCGAGCTCCTCCAGCGCACGCGTGAGCGCGGCGGCGGGGACCCGCACTTGGTCGAGCCTGACCCCGTCGAACCGCTCGGCGGCGTCGATCAGCGCCGCGTCGCCCCGATGATGCACGTCCTCGCAGATCGGACGCACCTTGTCCAGGGCGGCCTGTACGTCGAAGTCGGCTCGGGGCAGCAGGTCACGCAGGGCGGGGCCCTCGACGAGGGCGTCGCCGCGCAGATCGATTCGGGAGATCACGTGCTCAATTCTCTCAGACCCGGGTGAGGCACTGTCCGCACGTATCAGTGGCTGATACGGCGCGCCGCGGAATCCGGTGGAACACTCCTCACTCTTCGCTTTCGAGTCGTCACTCTTCGGGCATGAACAGTTGTACGAGGAACCGACCCGCGCGCGTATCCGCGGGGAGAAGGGAGAGCGGTGACCGAGGGGGACGGCGTCCGCGCCGGTGAGCTGCCCGACGACCTGACCGCCGCCGAGGCAGGCATGTGGCAGGCGTTCCGCAACGGCAGCGTGTACGACCTGAGCAGCGGGGACGCCGTGGCGGACGATCCGCACGCCGGCGGGCCGTGGGACGAGGAGCGGACCGTGCGGGCCCGGATCGTCTGCTGGCTGCTGCTCGACGGACCGCCCGCCCTGGCCGGGCGGGTGGCGTCGCTGAAGCTCGTCGGCGTGCAGGTCAGCGGCTCACTGGACCTGGCGGGTGGCACCGTGGAGCCGTACGTGGAGCTGCGCCGCTGCCGGTTCGAGCAGGACGTGCTGCTGCCGGAGGCCCGCTTCACGACCCTGCGGATGGTGGACTGCTCGGTGCCGCGGCTGGAGGCGGCCCGGGTGCAGACGGAGGGCGACCTGCACCTGCCGCGCTGCCGCTTCCACCACGGCATCCGGCTCACGGACGCGCAGATAGGCACGGACCTGATGCTGAACCAGGCGGTCGTGCACCGGGACCGCAGCGGCCGGTCGGTCGCGGCGGACGGCCTGACCGTCGGCCAGGACCTCCAGGCCGAGCTGCTGGAATCGCACGGCGAGCTGAGCCTGCGCGCGGCCACCGTCGGCGTGTCGCTGAGCCTGCGCGGGGCCCGTCTGGCCAATCCGTACGCCCGGCTGGCGCTGAACGCCCCGCAGCTGACCGTCGAGCGCAGCCTCTACCTGACCCCGGCGGGGGTGGGGGCGCAGGCGATGAGCGGGATGACCCCGGCGGAGGGCACCCGGATCCAGCGGTTCGCCTGCGAGGGCGGCATGCGGCTGGACGACGGGCGCTTCGGCGACGCCGTCGACTTCGAGCTGGCCCGGTTCACCCTCGCGGACGGACAGGAGCTGTCGCTGCGCCGGGTGCAGACGCCGGAGCTGCGGTTCCTCGGGGAACGGCCGGCGCGCGGCCGGGTGGTGCTCTCCGGCGCGAAGGTCGTCAACCTGATGGACCGGGCCGACGCCTGGCCCGGCCCCGGCCGGCTGCACATGGGCGGCTTCACCTACGAGAACCTGGTGCCGCGCGGGCCGTTCCCGCTGGACGAGCGGCTGGAGTGGGTCGCGGCGGCCACCGCCGAGTACAACCCGGAGCCGTACGAGCGGCTCGCGGCCGTGCTGCGGGCGGGCGGGGAGGACCAGCACGCCCGGGAGGTGCTGCTCGCCAAGCAGCGCCGGCACCGCGAGAGCCTGCCGCTCGCGGCCAAGATGTGGGGCTACGCGCAGGACTGGACGGTCGCCTACGGGTACCGGCCGGGCCGGGCGGCGGTGTGGATGGCCGTGCTGTGGGCGGCGGGGTCGGTCGCCTTCGCACAGGCCGGGCACCCGCCGATGAAGCGGGGCGAGCACCCCGAGTGGAGCCCGGTGCTCTTCACCCTCGACCTGCTGCTGCCCGTCATCGACCTGGGCCAGGTGGGTTTCTGGCAGTTGCGCGGCGGGTGGCAGTGGCTGGCGACGGTCATGATCCTGCTCGGCTGGATCCTGGCGACGACGGTCGCGGCGGGCGCGACCCGGCTGTTGCGGCGCAACTGAGGCGTCCCCTGGGGTCGAAGGTGAAGAGCTGTCATGTTTTTACCTTCTCTTGACCGAAAGCCGTACAACTTTTCGCAATGTGCCGGAACGATCTGGCGCCGCCGCGAGCAGCCGACTTTCAATGGTCGGCACCATGGCGATGCAGTTGCCGTTCATCCGCGCGAGCCGGATGACAAGGACCCCCCACCCCGCCGCCCGCCCGGACGACGACGAGGTGCTGCTCGACGCGCCCGACGCGCGGCTGAGCCCGGCGCTGGTCGCCGCCGCCCGCGGCGAGCACGGCCCGGCCGCCGCTCTGCTCCTCGCCACCCGGACGGCCGGCGAGTGGGAGCGGCGCGACCGGTACGTGACCCGGCTGGCCGCCTTCGCCCGCTCGCGCCCCGAATGGCTGGACGCCTGGCTCGCCCTCGCCCCGAAGGACCCCGACGCGCTCGTGGTCGGGGCCCAGCTCGCGGTGGACCGCGCCTGGGGCTCGCCGGCCCGGGCCGAGCTGCTGCGCGAGGTGAGCCCGCTGATCACGGCGGCGGCCCGGGCGGACCAGCGCGACCCGGTGCCCTGGCGTCTGGCACTCGACCACGCCCGGGGCGCCCAGGCCGGCCACACCTACTTCGAGGAACTGTGGGCGGCGGCCGTCCGGCGGGCCCCGCACCACTACGGCTGCCACGTGGCGGCCCTGCGCTACCTGGCCGCCTCCTGGCACGGCTCGCACCGCGAGTGCTTCGACTTCGCCGACCGGGCCGCCCAGGACGCCCCCGCCGGCACCCTCGTCCAGGCCCTCCCGGTCAGGGCCGCCTTCGGCTACCTCACCGACGGCTGCGGGCCCGAGGTGCCGCGTGGACGCCTGGACGCGGCGGCCGACCGGGCGATCGCGCTGTCCCCGCTGCTGCCCGCGGCCGACCCCTGGCCCGCCCGGATGCGCAACCTGCTGGTCTTCGTCCTGGTGCGCCTGGAGCGCTGGCAGGACGCCCGCGAACAGCTCCGGCTGAACGGCCCGTACGCCACCTCGTTCCCCTGGGACCGGGTGTCGGACGACCCGCTCGGCCACTTCCTGGCCGTGCGCGAGCAGGTCCGGGCCGCGGCGGCCGGGCAGCCGCCCGGGCATCCACAGGGTGAACGGGGCGGACGGGTCCGCGGCGGCGACCATTAGGCTCTTGCGTCGTGACCACCGTCCGGCTCCCCCTCTTCCCCCTGAACTCGGTGCTGTTCCCGGGGCTCGTGCTCCCGCTCAACGTCTTCGAGGAGCGGTACCGCGCCATGATGCGCGAGCTGCTGAAGACGCCCGAGGACGAACCGCGCCGGTTCGCCGTCGTGGCGATCCGCGACGGCCACGAGGTGGCCCCGAGCTCACCCGGCATGCCCGATCCGACCGCCCTGCCCGAGCGGGGGCCGCTGGCGGGCTTCGGCCCGGACCCCGTCAAGGCGTTCCACAAGGTCGGCTGCATCGCGGACGCGGCGACCGTCCGGGAGCGCACCGACGGCTCCTTCGAGGTGCTGGCGACCGGCACCACCCGGGTGAAGCTGCTGTCGGTCGAGGCGTCCGGCCCCTTCCTGACGGCCGAACTGGAGCCGCTGGCCGAGGAACCGGGCGACGAGGCCCCGCCGCTCGCGGAGGGGGTGCTGCGCTCCTTCCGCCAGTACCAGAAGCGCCTGGCGGGCGCGCGGGAGAGGTCGCTGACGACCGGGGCGGAACTGCCCGACGAACCGGGCGTGGTGTCCTACCTCGTGGCGGCCGCGATGATGCTCGACACCCCGACCAAGCAACGGCTGCTCCAGGCCCCCGACACGGCCTCGCGCCTGCGGGACGAGCTGAAACTCCTTCGCGCCGAGACGGCGATCATCCGTAACCTGCCGTCGTTGCCGGCGTCGGAACTGACGCGCGGCCCGATGAGTCTCAACTGAGCGGACCGGCATGGCGAAGAAGGCGAAGAAGCAGCAACAGCAGGGCGGCACGCCCGCGACGGTGGCCCTCACGGCGGCGGGAGCGCGGTACACGGTCCACTCCTACGACCACGACCCCGCCCACCCCTCCTACGGCGAGGAGGCCGCCGAGGCGATGGGCGTCTCCCCCGACCGGGTCTTCAAGACCCTCGTCGCGGACGTCGACGGCACGCTGACCGTCGCCGTGGTCCCGGTGGCGGGCCAGCTGGACCTCAAGGCGCTGGCCACGGCGGTGGGCGGCAAGCGGGCGGCCATGGCCGACCCGGCGCTCGCCGAACGCACCACGGGGTACGTCCGGGGCGGCATCTCCCCGCTGGGCCAGCGCAAGAGGCTGCCCACGGTCCTGGACGCGTCGGCGTCGGACCACGCGACGATCTGCGTCTCGGCCGGGAGGAGGGGCCTTGAGGTGGAGCTCTCCCCGCAGACCCTCGCGGACCTGACGCAGGCGGTCCTGGCCCCCATCGGCCGCCCGGCCTGAGAACCGCCGCACCCGGCCCGGGCCGCGGACGGACGCGCGGCGCGGGCGGCCGCGCGACGCCACGACGCTCGGCGGCCGGCGGCAGCCACGGCGGGTCCGGCCCCGGGCCGGCGTGGCCGACGGCGTGCGGTCGGCTCCCCGCCCGCCCGGCGCCGGTCGGCTACGTGGCGGGCGGCGGCTGCGCCCCGTACGGCCCGTCCGCGAACTCCGGCTCGGGGTCCCGGGGGCCGAACAGGGCCGTGAGCCCGAGGTGCACCACCAGCGCGGCGAGCGGCCAGGCCAGCAGCGCCCCCTTGGCCCCGAGCTTCAGCGGCGCGGAGAACGTCACCCCCTTGCCGACCTCGCGCGCGTGCGCGATCACGTCCTGGGCGGGTCCGAGCCAGACCCCGACCCGCCAGGCGAGCAGCGAGCCGAGCAGCCCGCCGACCGCCAGTCCCACCACCAGCGGCACGCCGCCGCGCCGCCGCAGCAGGAACACCGCCAGCGCGCTGATCAGCCCGAAGCCCAGCGCGAGCAGCACGAACGTGCCGTCGACCCCGATCGCCTGTTCGCCCTCGGTGTCCTTGAGGTAGACGACCCAGTTGCCGCCCGTCACGTCCCCGACCAGCGGGACGTGCGGTGCGAACCACCACCACAGCAGGCCCAGCAGCACCCCGCCGAGGGCCACGGCCACGGCCACCACACCGGCCTCGCGTACTTCCGTCCTCATCCCGGGGCCGTCCTGTCCGTACCAGCCGTCTCCGCGGTGCTCGGCGTGCTCGGAGCCCGGTGCCACGGGCCCGGTGGCCGGCGGCTGCCACGGGCCCTGGGCGGAGTGTTCGTGCGGTGGTGGCGGCGGAGTCAGCGGTGCGGTCACCCTGTCATCGTGCCAGGTGCGCCTGTGCACCGCGTCACCGGACGATCCGTCCCTGCTCACCGGACGGCCGCCCGGCGGTACGCCCAGGTCGCCACGGCCAGGGAGACGACGCCCACGGCCCCGCACACGGCGAGGTCACCCAGCACGAACGCCCAGTCGGGATCCGGCCCGAAGGTCCGCGCGAGCGCCTCCACCCCGTAGGTCGACGGCAGCAGGTCCCGCGCGAACCGCACGAACTCCGGCATCCGGTCGGCCGGCAGCACCCCCAGCAGCAGCGCCGCCGACATGCCCAGCTGCCCGAGCAGCGTGGCCAGCTCGGGCCGGGGCGCGAGCAGCCCGAGGGCCGCCCCCAGGCCGGCGAGCGCGGCGCCCGCGAGCGGGATGACGCCGATGAGGATCCACAGATGGGCCAGCGGCAGCCCGAACAGCACACAGCCGAACACCGCCGTGACGACCGTCCCGGGCACGGTGAACGAGGCGTACGCGCCCGCCGCGCCCAGCACCACGGCCGCCGGCGGCACCGGCAGGGTCGCGTAGTGGTCGAGCCCGCCGCTGGCCCGCAGCTGCCCGAAGTACTGCGCGAGCAGGTTCAGCGCGACGAAGGCGACGACCAGGACCGAGGAGCCGGCGACGACCGCCTGCGCCTCACCGCCGTCGTCCACGACCCCGCGCATGAGGATCATGATCCCGACCGACTGGAAGGTCGCCACGAACAGCAGCGGGATCCGCGCCACCCGCGCACGGGACAGCTGCGCCCGGTACACGGCCGCCAGCGAGGGCCACAGCCGCGCCCGGGGGCCGAGCTCGGCCGCGCCCCCGGCGGGCTCCTCGGCGGCCAGGGCACCGCCCGGCAGGACATCGGCGGGTACGACACTCACGTCGCGCTGCTCCCCTTCGTCGGGTCCACTGCGGCAGTCGGTACGTACGCGGAGGCCCGGTTGCTCAAGCCCGGCCCGTCCGGGGCCCCCCGCACCCGGGGCCTTGGCGATCGGGGCGTGGGCGCTCGCCGCCCGGGTGCCGCTCACGCCTTGACCAGTCCCTGCTGTGCGGCCCCGCCCAGCGCCAGGTAGACGTCCTCCAGGCTGGGCGTGGTCAGGGTGAAGTCGTCCAGCGCGGCGAAGGCGGCCCCGCCGGTGACGGTCGCCACGACCGCCCGGGCCTCCTCGGGCCCGAGCCGGAGCGTCCAGCGGCGGCCCGACTCGGCGGCGCGGTCCCGCAGTGCGGCCACCTCCGGGACGTGCAGCGGCGCGCTCTCCCGCCACACCAGGTCGACCCGCACCTCACCGGCCACCCGCTCCTTGAGCCCGGCCGGGGTGTCGCAGGCGATGACCCGCCCCCGGTCCAGGACGGCCACCCGGTCCAGCACGGTCTCGGCCTCGATGACGTTGTGGGTGACCAGCAGCACCGTCGTCCCGTGCTCGGCGCGCCGCCGGTCGACCGCGGACCAGACGGCCCGCCGCGCCACCGGGTCCATGCCCGTGGTCGGCTCGTCCAGCACCAGCAGAGGGCGCTCGCCCACCAGGGCCGCCGCGAAGCACGCCAGGCGCCGCTGACCCCCGGAGAGCTTCTTCAGCGGCCGTCCGGCCAGGGGCGTGAGCCCCAGCTCGTCCAGGACGGCGTCCCGTTCGGCGCGGGCCCGCCCGGCGCCCAGTCCGCGCAGCCGCCCGGTGGTCTCGGCGGCGAGCGACACGGTCAGCTCGTCGAGCGCGGTCGACTCCTGCCCCAGGTAGGCCAGGATCCGGGCGGCCCGTTCGGGATGGCGCACGATGTCGTGGCCGAGGATCCCCACGCTGCCGCTGTCGGGCCGCATCAGTCCGGTGAGCTGCCGGACGAGGGTGGACTTGCCGGCGCCGTTCGGCCCGAGCAGACCGAAGATCTCGCCGCGGCGGATGTCCAGGTGCACGTCGTCCGTGGCCCGGACCTCGGCGGTGGCGGGCACTCCGCGCCGGCCCCGGACCGCCGGATAGGTCTTGGTCAGCCCGCGCACCGCGCACACGATGTCCCCATCGTGCCGAAATGCCTGTGCCGCGCGCGTACTCACAAGGGACGAGACTACGGGGTCGGGGACCCCGGCCCGCTCCCGGGGCGGCCGGTGAGGGGAAATGCGCCCGCGGGATTCTCAGTCGCCGACCGGGGCGTGCTCCACTCCCGTGCGGACGCCGATCTCCTTCCAGAAGCCGGCCCGGATGGCGTAGCGGTCCCGTTCGTCGATCTGGTCGTCCTTGTGGGCGAGCAGGCCGAAGCGGGCGGCGTAGCGCAGCAGCTCCCCGTCGACGCGGTGCGGGATCCGGGGGTACATCCCGGACAGTTTCTGCAGGTGGCTGTGGTCCCCGAGGCGTTCGACCCAGCGCCGGGCGAAGACCTGGCCCACCTCGTAGGGGTCGCCGCCGACCGTGGTGATGTCCTCCTCGCGGTCGGCCCAGCGCTGCTCGGCGGTGGTCAGCTGGGCGAGCGTCGGCATCGAGGCGGCCTCGGGGGGCTCGGGTGCGGGCCGGTCGACCCACCCTTTGTCGGAGGACCAGCGCAGGGTGGCGGAGGCGGGCTGCCGTTCGTGCTGGGTGCCGGGGGCCCGCAGGGCTGCCAGGTCCTTGGGCGTGGGGACCCCTCCTTTGGCGGCGGCGGGCACCCGCTCGCCGGTGCCGTCGGGGACGGGGGCGGCGGCCTGGTGGTCGGGCTGCGGGGCGGGCCGCTCGGGCGGTGCGGACAGGGCGGAGTCGGGCAGGGGCGCGGAGAGGATCGCGGCGATCTCGGGCCGGGGTGCGGGCTGCGGCGCGCACACCCCGGTGTGCTCCTTGGCGCGGACGGCCTTGGTGATCCACGTCCGGTCCAGGACGCGCCGCTCGTCGGCCTCGGCGACCAGGTCCTCGGACTGGTTGTAGTCGCCGTCGGCGGCCTGTACCGCCCACAGGTGGACCGCCACCCCGTGTTCCTTGGCGGCCATCATGCCGGGCAGCAGATCGCCGTCGCCGGTGACCAGGACGATGTCGGAGCAGGCGCGGTTGCGGGCCAGTTCGGTGAGCTCGGCGTGCATCGCCGCGTCCACGCCCTTCTGCGCCCAGCGGCCGTCACTGCGGGTCAGCGCGCCCAGGCGGACGGTGACCCGGGGCATCACGCGCAGCCGGCGGTGCTCGGGCTGCGGGACGCGGTCGGGGGCGCCGTCGAACCAGTAGATGCGCAGCAGGGGCTGCGCGGTCTCGGATTCGGCGCGTTCGCGCAACGCCTGGATGAGGGCGGCGTGGTCGACGGTGATGCGGGACCGCGAGGGCTCCCCGGCGAGGAGGCTCGCCGCGGCTCCCAGCAGATATCCGGCGTCCACCAGGACGATGCAGCGGTCCACGCGACTCACCCTCTTCCCAGGAGGTTTGCTTCGGGGCTCGCTTCGAGTCTGCCCGACGGCGCGGAGGTTAACGGCCGGAACTCGATCTTCGGCGTGGCGTTTCGCCCCGCCCTTCTCCGACTACCCCTGTCACGCAGGGTGATTGCTCGACATGCGAGCGTCGTCGGCCTGTGTGAATCTGATCCCGGCCCTGGCCCCTAGATCCCCCACAGGAGGCATCACCATGGCCAAGAACAAGAACCGTGACCGTAAGCAGCAGCGTCCGACCGACCGCGGGCAGCGGGCGGACCGCCGTCCGGCGGCCGAGACGGAGGCCCAGCCCGAGGTCGAGTTGACCCCCGGCGACGTGGCGACCCGCAAGCGCAAGCGCAGCTTCGGCCACAACTGACGTCTGTGTGAAGGGTTTGCCGACCCAGGTTCGCCGACCCCCCACACACGTGCACGAGGGGCGTACCAGGTACCGGGTACGCCCCTCACGCGTGTGCGCGGCCCGCGCCGGCCGGTTCAGCCCGCCAGGCAGGACGGGCCGAGCAGCACCTTCAGGTCGCCGAAGAGCGCCGGGTCGGGCTTGACCCGGTGCCGGTCCAGGCGCAGCACGGTCGTCTTGGTCGGTCCCTGGAGCTTGATCCGGACCTCGCTGTCGCCCTTGTGGTGGCTGAGCACCTCGCCGAGGCGGCTGACCAGCGGCGGGGTGACCCGGGTGGCCGGGATGGTGAGGACCACGGGCGCGTTGGTGCCGGCGTTGGACAGGTCCGGGACCATCAGCTCCATGGCGACCAGCCGCGGCACGTCCTCGCGCTTGTCGAGGCGGCCCTTGACGAACACCACGGCGTCCTCGACGAGTTGGGTCGAGACGAGCTGGTAGGTCGCCGGGAAGAACATGCACTCGATGGAACCGGCGAGGTCCTCGACCGTGGCGATGGCCCAGGCGTTGCCCTGCTTGGTCATCTTGCGCTGCAGACCGGAGATGATGCCGCCGATGGTGACGACCGCCCCGTCCGCGTGCTCGCCGCCGGTCAGCTGGGAGATGCCCGCGTCGGCCTTGTCGGACAGGATGTGCTCCAGCCCGAACAGCGGGTGGTCGGAGACGTACAGACCGAGCATCTCCCGCTCCTGGGCGAGCAGATACGTCTTGTCCCACTCGTCGGTGGAGAACTCGACGTCGAGTCCGAAGCCGGGCTCGCTGGTCTCCGCCTCGCCCATGCCGCCGAAGAGGTCGAACTGCCCCTCGGCCTCCTTGCGCTTGACCGCGACCACGTTGTCGATCATCGGCTCGTACTGGGCGGTGAGGCCCTTGCGGGTGTGGCCCAGGGAGTCGAAGGCGCCGGCCTTGATCAGGGATTCGGTGGTGCGCTTGTTGCAGACCACCGCCTCCACCTTGTCCAGGTAGTCCGGGAAGGACGTGTACTTCCCCTTGGCCTTGCGGCACCGGATGATCGACTCGACCACGTTCGTGCCGACGTTGCGGACGGCGGAGAGGCCGAAGAGGATCACGTCGTCGCCCTGCGCGGCGAAGTTGGACATCGACTCGTTGACGTTCGGCGGGAGCACCTTGATGCCCATGCGGCGGCACTCGTTGAGGTAGACGGCCGACTTGTCCTTGTCGTCCTTCACGGACGTGAGCAGGGCGGCCATGTACTCGGCGGGGTGGTTCGCCTTGAGGTACGCCGTCCAGTACGAGACGAGTCCGTACGCGGCGGAGTGCGCCTTGTTGAACGCGTAGCCGGCGAAGGGGACCAGCACGTCCCACAGCGCCTGGATGGCCTCGTCGCTGAAGCCCTTCCTGCGGGCGCCCTCCTGGAACAGGACGAAGTTCTTCGCCAGTTCCTCGGGCTTCTTCTTGCCCATCACGCGGCGGAGGATGTCGGCCTCGCCCAGCGAGTAACCGGCGATGATCTGGGCGGCCTTCTGCACCTGCTCCTGGTAGACGATCAGGCCGTAGGTGACGTCCAGGACCTCCTTGAGGGGCTCCTCCAGCTCCGGGTGGATCGGGGTGATCTCCTGCTGGCCGTTCTTCCTCAGGGCGTAGTTGGTGTGGGAGTTCATGCCCATCGGGCCCGGGCGGTACAGGGCCGACACGGCGGAGATGTCTTCGAAGTTGTCCGGCTTCATCAGCCGGAGCAGGGAGCGCATGGGGCCGCCGTCGAACTGGAAGACGCCGAGGGTGTCGCCGCGCTGGAGCAGTTCGAAGGTCGTGGGGTCGTCGAGCGGCAGGCTCAGGAGATCGATGTCGATCCCCTTGTTGGCCTTCACCATCTTGACGGCGTCGTCCATGATCGTGAGGTTGCGCAGGCCCAGGAAGTCCATCTTCAGCAGGCCGAGCGACTCGCAGCTCGGGTAGTCCCACTGCGTGATGGTCACGCCGTCGGTGTGCCTGACCCAGACCGGGACGTGGTCGGTGATGGTCTCGCTGGACATGATCACGCCGGCCGCGTGCACGCCCATCTGCCGGACCAGGCCCTCCACACCGCGGGCGGTGTCGATGACCTTCTTCACGTCCGGCTCGTTCTCGTACATCCCGCGGACCTCGCCGGCCTCGCTGTAGCGCGGGTGGTTCGGATCGGTGATGCCGGAGAGCGGGATGCCCTTGCCGAGGACGTCGGCGGGCATGGCCTTGGTGATGCGGTCGCCCATCGCGTACGGGTAGCCCAGCACGCGCGCGGAGTCCTTGATCGCGTTCTTGGCCTTGATGGTGCCGTACGTGCCGATCATGGCGACCTTGTCGGCGCCGTACTTCTCCGTCACGTACCGGATCACCTCCACGCGCCGGCGCTCGTCGAAGTCGATGTCGACGTCGGGCATGGAGATGCGCTCGGGGTTGAGGAACCGCTCGAAGATCAGGCCGTGCGGGATGGGGTCGAGGTCGGTGATGCCGAGGGCGTAGGCGACGATCGAGCCGGCCGCGGAACCACGGCCGGGGCCGACCGCGATGCCCTGCTTCTTGGCCCACATGATGAAGTCGGCCACCACGAGGAAGTAGCCCGGGAAGCCCATCGAGATGATGGTGTCCATCTCGTACTCGACCTGCTTCATGCGGTCGTCCGGGATGCCGTCCGGGAAGCGGCGGTGCATGCCGCGCATGGTCTCCTCGCGGAACCAGCTGACCTCCGTGTACCCCTCGGGGATGTCGAACTTCGGCATGAGGTCGCGCTTTTCGAACATGCCGGTGGTGTCGACCATCTCGGCGATCAGGCGCGTGTTGGCGCAGCCCTCCTGCCAGGCGTCCGAGGAGTCGATGGCGTACATCTCGTCCGTGGACTTGAGGTAGTAGCCGGTGCCGTCGAACTTGAAGCGGTCCGGGTCGGACAGGTTCTTGCCGGTCTGGATGCACAGCAGCGCGTCGTGGGCGCCCGCCTCGTGCGCATAGGTGTAGTGCGAGTCGTTGGTGACCAGCGGGGGGATTCCGAGCTTCCTGCCGATCTCGAGCAGGCCGTCGCGGACCCGGTGCTCGATCTCGATGCCGTGGTCCATCAGCTCCAGGAAGTACCGGTCCTTGCCGAAGATGTCCTGGTAGTCGGAGGCGGCCTTGAGTGCCTCGTCGAACTGGCCGAGGCGCAGCCGGGTCTGGACCTCGCCGGAGGGGCAGCCGGTGGAGGCGACGATGCCCTCGGACCACTGGGCGATGGTCTCCTTGTCCATCCGGGGCCACTTCTGCAGCCAGCCCTCCGCGTAGGCGTCGGAGGACAGCCGGAAGAGGTTGTGCAGCCCGGTCTTGTTCACCGCCCACATCGTCTTGTGGGTGTAGCCGCCGGAGCCGGAGACGTCGTCCCGCTTCTGGTGCGGCTGGCCCCACTGGATCTTGCGCTTGTTGCGGCGGGACTCGGGCGCGACGTACGCCTCGATCCCGATGATCGGGGTGATCCCGGCCTTCTGCGCGGAGTGGTAGAAGTCGTACGCCCCGTGGAGGTTGCCGTGGTCGGACATCGCGATGTGCGACATGCCCATCTCGTTGCACGCGTCGAACATGTCCTTCAGCCGCGCGGCACCGTCCAGCAGCGAGTACTGGGTGTGGACGTGCAGGTGCGTGAACGGCGGCTTCGACACGGCTGCGGCCTCCAGGGAAGACGTGGGCGGACGGGGCCCGACAGGCTGCGGACAGTCTGGGGGACAGCGTCGAAGTCTATGCCTCGGCGGTGACACCCGGAGGGCGGACCCGCGTACCTTCTCGGTGTGGGCCGGGGGCACTCCCGCCGGCCGCCGCACGTTAGGCAAGGGGCGGACCTGCCGCCCGCAGACGTCTGCACCAGGAGGCACCCAGCGATGTCGTTCCCGCAGCTCAGCGACGAGCGTCGCGGCGAGGAGATCCTCGCCGTCTTCGACACCGCCTTCGGCCGGCTGCTGGCCGCCGACCCTGCCGCGTTCCGCGTGAAGTTCCGCAAGATGGCCGCCTCGGCGTTCGCCTTCTACCGCGGCACGGCGTGCCTCTTCTACCACGACCTGGACGAGGAGAAGGACGGCGGGCGGGCCGGGAGGACCCTCGGCCTGCCGTACCTGGACGAGCGCACCTCGCGCGTGTGGATCCACGGCGACCTGCACGCGGAGAACTTCGGCACGTACATGGACGCCACCGGCCGCCTGATCTTCAACGTCAACGACTTCGACGAGGCCTACGTCGGTCCCTTCACCTGGGACCTGAAGCGCTTCGCCGCCTCGGTCGCGCTGATCGGGTACGCCAAGGCGCTCAGCGACGAGCAGATCTCCGAGCTGGTGACGGTCTACGCGGTCGCCTACCGGGAGCGGATCCGCGCGCTGGCGACCGGCGCCAAGAGCGACGAGGTGCCGCCCTTCACGCTGGACACCGCGCAGGGCCCCCTGCTGGACGCGCTGCGCGACGCCCGCTCGCTGACCCGGTTCGGGCTGCTGGAGTCGATGACGGAGGTCCGTGACTTCGAGCGCCGCTTCGCGCCCGGCGGCGGCTCCGTGGAGCTGGACGCGGCCACGCGCTACAAGGTGCTCGCCGCCTTCGACGGCTATCTGGAGACGCTCCCGGACAGCTCCCTGGCCCGCCCGGACTCCTACCGCGTCAAGGACGTCGTGGGCCGGCGCGGCATCGGCATCGGCTCGGCGGGGCTGCCGTCGTACAACATCCTGCTGGAGGGGCACAGCGACGCCCTGGAGAACGACGTGGTGATCTACATCAAGCAGGGCCAGACCCCGGCGGTCTCCCGGCACATCACCGACCCGGCGATCCGCGACTACTTCCAGCACGAGGGGCACCGCACGGTCATCTCCCAGCGGGCCCTGCAGGCCCACGCCGACCCGTGGCTGGGCTGGACCGAGCTGGACGGCGCGGGCCAGCTGGTCGCCGAGGTCTCGCCGTACGCGGTGGACCTCGACTGGGGCGACATCGACGAGGCGGAGGAGATCGCCCAGGTGGTGGCGGACCTCGGGCGGGCGACGGCCGCGATGCACGCGGCGGCCGACGACCAGTCCGGCGAGTCCCTGGTGCCGTTCTCCACGGAGCGGGCCATCGACGCGGCGATCGCGGCCGACGAGGAGGGCTTCGCGCCCCTGCTGGTGGACTTCGCTCACGCCTACGGCGCCCGGGCGCGGGCCGACCACCAGATCTTCGTGGACCTGTTCCGCAACGGCCGCATCCCGGGGGTGTGACGAACGGCACCATTCACAGGCACCCTTTAGGGGTCTCTTACCGGACCCCGTGACACACTCTCCTATCGCTATGGACATATCCGGGATCCCGCTCAGAGCCGTGCGCGCGGCGCTGTTCACGGCCGTGGTCGTGACGCTCAGCACCGCGTCGCACGTGCTGCTGTCGCGGGTCCCGCTGCCGGTGGGCACGGTGGCCGCGGTCGCCGCCGCGGTGTTCGCCATCGCGTTCGCCCTGGCGGGCCGCGAACGCTCCTTCCCGCGGATCGCGGCCCTGCTGATCCCGCTGGAGCTGGCCGCCGACACGGTGTTCACCACGGGCCAGCACGCCTGTTACGGCCGGGCGGGCGGCCCGGTCGCGGGCCCGCTGCGCTCGGTCGGGCTGGAGGTGCTCTGCGGCGGCGGCGAGATCGGTGGTCCGCTGGCCCGGGTGGCCGGGGCCACCGGCACCGAGCGGCTCGCCGTCGCGATCGCCCACGCCGACCCGGCCACGGCCTGGCTGCTGCTCGGCGCGCACCTCGGCGTCGGCCTCACCGCCGCGCTCTGGCTGCGCCGGGGCGAGCGGGCCCTCGCGCAGCTGCTGCGCGCGGTGGCGGCGACGACCTTCCGGCCGCTGCTGCTGGCGGTCGCCGCGGTCACGGTGGAGCGGGCCCCGGCCGGACGCCGGCTGTCCGCCCCCGCCGCCCGCCGTGGGGCCGGCACCCGCGGCCGGATCCTCGCGTACTCCCTGGGACGGCGTGGACCGCCGTGCTCGCCCGCCCTCGTCTGAGGCACCTCCCGAGCACCCGCAGTCCCCCTGACGTATTCCGCGCACCGGCGTGTGCGCGTCCCCACTGGAGAACACCACCATGAGCAAGCGGAACAGCCAGGCGGCCAAGACGGCGGCCCGCGAGCGGCTGCGCGTCGAGCGCGAGCGCGAGGCCAAGCGCGCCAAGACCAGGCGGCAGATCATCGTCGCCGGTTCGATCGTCGCCGTCCTGGCGATAGCCGGCGGCATCGGCTACGCGGTCGTGCAGGCCAACAAGCCCGACGGATGGGACGCCGCGAAGGACGCCAAGCTCGTCAAGCCGGCGAACACCTCGGGCAAGGACGGCACCACGGTCGTCATCGGCAAGGACAGCGCCGAGAAGACCCTCGTCATGTACGAGGATCCGCGCTGTCCGGCCTGTGCCGCGTTCGAGCAGTCCGTCGGCTCGACGGTCGACAAGGACGTCGAGGACGGCAAGTACAAGATCCAGTTCGTCGGTGCGACGTTCATCGACGGCAACGTGCCGGGAGTGGGCTCCAAGAACGCCCTCAGCGCGCTCGGTGCCGCCCTGAACGTCGGCCCCGAGGCCTTCCTGAAGTACAAGACGGCGCTGTACTCGGCGAAGTACCACCCCAGCGAGACCGAGGACAAGTTCAAGGACGACGACTACCTGATCGAGGTGGCGAACTCCGTCGACGGCCTCAAGGGCAACAAGACGTTCCAGACGGCCGTCAAGAACGGCACCTACGACAAGTGGGCGCTGGTCATGAGCGAGAAGTTCGACGCCGACGGCGACAAGTACGGCTTCCAGGGCACGCCCACGCTGCTCATGGACGGCAAGAAGATCACCGGCAGCGACGGCAAGAACACCCCGATGACCCCCGACGACTTCAACAAGGCGATCGACGCGGCCCTCAAGAAGTAGCCGGGGCCTCCCGGCCGTTCGCGTGCCCGGTCCGCCGTAGCACAGGACGACTCCTCGTGCGGGCAGGCCGGGTGAATGCGAGGAGCCACTACTCAAACAGCGGGCGAACTTCCGGAGTTCGCCCGCTGTGGGTCATACCGACCGGTAACCTGATCGGCCGTGACCAGTCGATACAGATCATCGAACACGTCCGAGGGCCTCAACTCCCTCGCTCCGCGCCGCCGTACGGTCGTCAAGGCCGCGGCGGCGACTGCTGTCCTGGCCGGGCCGCTGGCGGCAACCCTGCCCGCGCGCGCCGTCGACCAGGCACCCGCCTTCCTGCACGGCGTCGCCTCCGGCGACCCCCTGCCGGACGGCGTCCTGCTGTGGACGCGCGTGACGCCCGTCCCGGAGGCGATACCGGGCTCCGGGCTCGGCCCGGACACCGAGGTGAGCTGGACCGTCGCCAGGGACAAGGCGTTCATGGACGTCGTCGCCAAGGGCTCCGCCCTCGCGACGGCCGCATCGGACCACACCGTGAAGGCCGACATCCGCGGTCTGGAGCCGGCCACCGACTACTGGTTCCGATTCTCCGCCGGCGGCACCGACTCCCCCGCCGCCCGCACCCGCACCGCCCCCGCACACGACGCGGCCGTCCCGGGGCTGCGCTTCGGCGTGGTGTCCTGCGCCAACTGGGAGGCGGGTTACTTCTCCCCGTACCGGCACCTCGCGGCCCGCGGCGACCTGGACGCCTGGCTGCACCTGGGCGACTACATCTACGAGTACGGCACCGGCGAGTACGGCACCCGCGGCACGGTCGTCCGCCCGCACGCCCCGGCGCACGAGATCGTCACGCTGGCCGACTACCGCATCCGGCACGCCCGTTACAAGACCGACCCGGACCTGCAGGCGCTGCACGCCGCGGCCCCGGTCGTGGCGATCTGGGACGACCACGAGCTCGCCAACGACGCCTGGTCGGGCGGTGCCGAGAACCACACGGAGGGCGCCGAGGGCACCTGGTCGGCCCGTCAGGCGGCCGCCAAGCAGGCCTACTTCGAGTGGATGCCGGTGCGTCCCGCCATCGCCGGCACCACCTACCGCCGGCTGCGCTTCGGCAAGCTGGCCGACCTGTCGCTGCTGGACCTGCGCACCTTCCGCTCCCAGCAGGTCAAGGTCGGCAACGGCGAGGTCGACGACCCGGACCGCACCCTCACCGGCCGCGCCCAGCTCGACTGGCTCAAGGCGGGCCTGAAGGCGTCCGACACCACCTGGCGGCTGGTCGGCAACTCGGTGATGATCTCGCCGTTCGCCATCGGCTCGCTCTCCGCCGACCTGCTCAAGCCACTGGCCAAGCTGCTGGGCCTGCCGCAGGAGGGCCTCGCCCTCAACACCGACCAGTGGGACGGCTACACCGACGACCGCCGCGAGATCCTGGCGCACCTGCGGTCCCACGCCATCCGCAACACGGTCTTCCTCACCGGCGACATCCACATGGCGTGGGCCAACGACGTGCCGGTCGACGCCGGCACCTACCCGCTGTCCCCGTCGGCCGCCACGGAGTTCGTCGTCACCTCGGTCACCTCGGACAACCTCGACGACATCGTGAAGGTCCCGGAGGGCACGGTCTCCGCGGTCGCCTCGCCCGTGATCCGCGCGGCCAACCGGCACGTCCACTGGGTCGACACCGACCGCCACGGCTTCGGCGTCCTGGACCTCACGGCCGAACGCGCGCAGATGGACTACTACGTCGTCTCCGACCGCGCCCGGCGCGAGGCGACCGCCAAGTGGGCGCGCTCCTACCGCACCCGCAGCGGCACGCAGAAGCTGGAACGCGTCCACGACCCGGTCTGAGCCGTCCCTCAGAGGCTGTCGAGGAAGCCGAGTGCCACCCGCCAGGTGGTCTCGGCGGCCTCCGCGTCGTAGTCCGGCAGGTCGGGGTCGGTGTAGAGGTGACCTGCCCCGGCGTACCGGTACACCTCGACGTCGGCGCCGGTGCGGCCCATCTGCAGGTACCAGGCGCTGAGCCAGTCGTCCGTCTCGAAGGGGTCCGGCTCCGCCACGTGCAGCTGCACCGGCAGGTCCTCGGCCGTCACCCCCGGGGCGATGTCCGACGTGCCGTGCAGGAGCAGCAGGCCGCGCGCCTTGTCGTCGCCGAGGGCGAGGGTCTGGGCGACGGAGGCACCGAGCGAGAACCCGGCGTAGACCAGTCCGCGCTCCGAGTAGGGCGCCGCGGCCAGTACCGCCCGCTTCAGCAGCTCGTCCTTGCCGATCCCCTCCTTGTGCTCCATGCCCTCCTCGACCGTGTCGAACGTACGTCCCTCGAAGAGGTCGGGCGTCCACACCTCGTGCCCGGCGGACCGCAGCCGGTCGGCGGCCCGGTGCACGGCGGGCCGCAACCCGTAGGTCGAGTGAAAGAGCATGATGTTCATGGGGCCATGGTGCCAGCCGGGTGTGGCGGCCCGGGATCGCGGCAGTACCCAGGACGCAGCGGAAGTCACATGTTCATGCCCCCGGGGAGCCGGTTAGGTTCGGTGGCATGGAGAACCTGCTACGACCGCTGATCGTGGTCGGTGGCTCGGTCGTGCTCACGCTGGTGATCGGCTGGGCCACCGACTTCCTGCTGCGCAAGGCCGACGAACGGCACCACGACACCCCGCTGTGGGGTCTGCTCCGCCGTGCCCGCATCCCCTACCAGCTCGTGCTGTGCGCCGCCCTGCTGAGAGGGTCCTACGACCAGGCGCAGCTGCTGCAGAGCCGCGAGGAGGCCGTCGGCAGGACGCTGACCCTGGTGCTGATCGGCTCCACCGCCTGGCTCGTCATCCGGATCGCGGCGGCGATCGTCGAGACGTCCTACAGCCGGTACGCCCATGCCCGGGCCCACCGTGACCCGGCCCGGGTCCGCCGGGTGCGCACCCAGGTGACGCTGATCATGCGGGTGGTGTCCGCGATCGTCGGCGTGGTGGCCGCGGCGAGCATGCTGCTGACCTTCCCGGCGTTCAAGGCGGCCGGTGCGTCGCTGCTGGCCTCGGCCGGGATCCTCGGCATCGTCGCCGGTGTCGCCGCGCAGTCGACGCTGAGCAACATGTTCGCGGGCTTCCAGATCGCCTTCGGCGACATGGTGCGCATCGGGGACACGGTGGTGGTGGACGGCGAGTGGGGCACGGTCGAGGAGATCACCCTGACGTTCCTGACCGTCCGCACCTGGGACGAGCGCCGGATCACCATGCCGGTGTCGTACTTCACGTCCAAGCCGTTCGAGAACTGGTCGCGCGGCACCCCGCAGATGACCGGCATCGTCTTCTGGCACGTCGACCACTCGGCCCCCGTGGAGGCGATGCGCGACAAGCTCCGCGACATCCTGCGCGAGTGCCCGGCCTGGGACGGGCGCGCCTACAGCCTGTCCGTCACGGACAGCACCCCCAGCACCATGGAGGTGCGGGCGCTGGTGACGGCCAAGGACGCGGACGACATCTGGACCGTCCGGGTCACCGTCCGCGAGGAGATGATCCGCTGGCTGACCGCCGAGCACCCCTACGCCCTGCCCCGGGTGAACACCGCCGACGCGGTGCTGCCCCCGTCCCGCAACGGCCACCGTCACTCCCACGACCCGGTACCGGTGCAGCAGCGCCGGTACCACGGCGTGAGCCGCACGGAGCGCTGAGCGACCGGCCCCGGCCCGCGCTCCGCGCGAAAGGGCCGCCCGCGCTGCGCGGGCGGCCCTTTCGCGCGTGCCGGGTCAGTGTCCGCGCTCGGCGCCCCCGTTGACCTGGATGATCTGGGAGGTGACGTGCCGCGCCCCCGGTGAGGCCAGCCAGTGCAGAGTCCCGGCGACGTCACCGGGCGTCCCGGCCCGTCCCGTGGAGGTCTCGGCGATGAGCCGTTCCCGCCGCTCGGCGCCCATCGCGTCCCCGAAGAACTCGGTGTCCTCGACGTAGCCGGGCGCGACGACGTTCACGGTGATGCCGCGCGGGCCCAGCTCCCGGGCCAGCTGGTGGGCGTACGGGTGCAGTCCGGCCTTGGCCGCCGCGTACGCCCCGCTCCCCGATCCCCGGTAGGCGGCGATCGAGCCGAGGAACAGCACCCGTCCGCCGGGCTCGGCCAGGCGCGTCTTCAGCGCCTCGGTGAGCAGCACGGCGGTCAGGAGGTTGAGCCGGAAGTTCACGGCCCAGGTGCGGGCGACGCCGCGCAGCGGTTCGTCGTCCGTCCCGGCGTCCGGTTCGAGCAGGCCGTTGCCCCCGGCGCCGTGGACGAGCACGTCGACGGCGCCCAGCTCCTGCTGCACGAAGGCGGCGACACCGCGCACGTCGTCCGGCTCCGCGAGGTCGGCCGCGTACGTCAGTGCGCCCGGCACCCCGGCGTCGTCCAGGACCTCGGCCCGCCGGCCGAGCAGCAGCACCCGGTCGCCGTCCGCCGCGAACACCCGCGCGGTCGCGAGACCGATCCCCGTGCCTCCACCACTGATCACCACGTTGCGTGCCATGCGGTCGACCTTACGGCCCGTCAGCCGGCGGGCGCGAGCTCAGCGCAGGCTGCGCACGTCCAGGTGCCGCAGAACCCGGTCCACCACCTCCGGGTCGGCTCCCGGCTCGCTGCGCGCCGACAGCACCTCGTGGCGTGCCGCGCTGAGCATCTGCTGCTGGATCCGCCGCACCCGCTTCACGCGCCGGGCCCGCTCCCGGTACGCCTCGCGCCGCTCGTCCTCGGCCAGCTCCGGGCTGATGCGCACCGCGATGTCCATGGCCCGGCGCAGCATCTGCTCGGACAGCTCCTCGGGCAGCTCCTCGTCCTGCTCGATCTCCAGCAGCCGCAGCTTGGCCGCCTTGGCCGCGCGCAGGGCCAGGGCCTTGGCGAACTCCTTCTCGTGGTCGGTGTCGGCCTTCACGCCCAGGCGCCGCACCAGCCAGGGCAGGGTCAGGCCCTGCAGCACCAGCGTCGCCATGATCACCCCGAAGGCGATGAAGATGATCTCGTCGCGGCTGGGGAACGGGGCGCCGCTGTCGGTCTCCAGCGGGATCGCCAGCACCAGCGCGACGGAGGCGACCCCGCGCATCCCCGCCCACCACATGACGACGGTCTCGCGCCAGCTGACCGGGATGTCCTCGTCGTAGTCCCGCCGCGCGTGCAGCCGTTTGGTCAGCCAGGTGGCCGGCAGCAGCCACAGCAGCCTTACCAGCACCACCACGCACACCACCAGCGCCGCCCACCCGAGCAGCTCGCCCCACCGCCCGGACGCGGTGTTGATCGCGTTGTGCAGCTCCAGGCCGACCAGGCCGAAGGCGACGCCGGTGACGAGCGTGTCGACGATGTTCCAGAAGGTGTGCCCGGCCAGCCGCGTCATGACGTCGTCGGCGTCGGAGCCGTGCTCGGCGAGGAACAGCGCGGTGGTGAGCACGGCGAGCACACCGGAGCCGTGCAGTTCCTCGGCCATCACGTACGAGGCGTAGGGAACCAGCAGGGTCAGGCCGATCTGCAGGGTCGCGTCGCCCAGGAGGTCCATCAGCTTGTTGGCGCCCCAGCCCAGCGCGAGCCCGACCGCCACCGCCACGACGGCCGACAGCACCAGGTCCAGGCCGGCCTGCCAGGGCGAGAACGTCCCGCTGACGGCGGCGGCGATCGCGACGTGGTAGAGCACGATGGCCGTCACGTCGTTGAACAGCCCCTCGCCCTCCAGGATCGACACCAGACGGCGGGGCAGGCCCAGCTGCCCGGCGACGGCGGTCGCGGCGACCGGGTCGGGCGGTGCGACCAGCGCCCCGAGCGCGAACGCGGCGGCGAGCGGCAGGCCCGGCACGATCGCGTCGGCCGCGGCGGCCACACAGGCCATGGTGACGAAGACCAGCGCCACGGCCAGCAGGAAGATGGGTCTCTTGTTCGCCGTGAACTGCCGCCAGGAGGTACGCCGCACGGCCGCGTACAGCAGGGGCGGCAGCAGCAGCGGCAGGATGAGGTCCGGCGGGATCTCGACGTTCGGCACGAACTCGAGCAGGGCGAGGGCGATGCCCAGGAGCGTCATCAGCACCGGAGCGGGGACGCCGAGCCGGTCCCCGACCGGCACGCTGATCACGGCCCCGAGCAGCAGGACGAACAGCAGGGCCAGCTGATCCACGGTCAGCGCTCCGGGAGGTCAGAGGTGCACACGACTGATCTCAAGACTGCCACGCACCTGCCCGGGCAAACCGTTTCCGCACCCGCCGGGGCACCGCCCGGAACGGCTCAGAGCGAGCGCCGCATCCCCTGATGCGGAATCCCGGCCTCCAGGTATTCCGGCCCGTAGGCCCGGTAGCCGAGCCGCTCGTAGAAGCCGAGCGCGTGGGTCTGCGCGTGCAGGTCCATGGCCGCGAGTCCGCGTGCGCGTGCCGCGTCCTCGACGGCCCGCACCAGGGCGGCGCCGACCCCGAGCCCGCGCGCGTGAGCCGCCACCGCCAGCCTGCCGAGACACCCCACCGAGGGGTCCGCGCCGGTCTGCGCCACGGCCGCCGCCCCGGTCAGCAGCCGCCCGGTCCCGAGCGGCACCCCGTCCTCCCGGACGGCCAGCACGTGCACGGCCCCGGCGTCGTACGCGTCGTACTCGAGGTCCTCCGGCACGCCCTGCTCACCGACGAAGACCTCCTTGCGCACCGCGAAGCACGCCTCGCGGTCGGCCGGGTCCTCGGCGACCCGCACCGCGTAACCCGGGGTGCTCACGCGTACGTCTCCTCCCGGACCTGGTCCAGGGCCTGCTGCAGGTCCTCCGGGTAGTCGCAGGAGAACTCGGCCCACCGGCCGTCCCCGGGGTGCTCGAAGCCGAGGCGCACCGCGTGCAGCCACTGCCGGGTCAGCCGCAGGCGCTTGGCGAGCGTCGGGTCGGCGCCGTAGGTCAGGTCACCGACGCAGGGGTGGCGGTGGGCGGCCATGTGGACGCGGATCTGGTGGGTGCGGCCGGTCTCCAGCTTCACGTCCAGCAGGGACGCCGCGCGGAACGCCTCGATGAGGTCGTAGTGGGTGACCGACGGCTTGCCCTCGGCGGTGACCGCCCACTTGTAGTCGTGCTGGGGGTGCCGGCCGATGGGCGCGTCGATGGTGCCGCTGGTCGGGTCGGGGTGGCCCTGGACCAGCGCGTGGTACCGCTTGTCGACCGTGCGCTCCTTGAACTGGCGCTTGAGCGAGGTGTACGCGTACTCCGACTTGGCGACCACCATCAGCCCGGACGTGCCCACGTCCAGGCGGTGCACGATGCCCTGGCGCTCGGCGGCCCCGGACGTCGAGATCCGGTACCCGGCGGCGGCGAGACCGCCGATGACGGTCGGCCCGGTCCAGCCGGGCGAGGGGTGCGCGGCCACGCCGACCGGCTTGACGATGACGACCACGTCGTCGTCGTCGTGGACGATCTCCATGCCCTCGACCGGCTCGGCCACCACCTGCACCGGCGCCGGCGCCTGCGGCATCTCGACCTCCAGCCAGGCGCCGCCGTGCACGCGCTCCGACTTGCCGACCACCGACCCGTCGACCGTGACCTTCCCCGAGGCGGCGAGCTCGGCCGCCTTGGTGCGGGAGAAGCCGAACATGCGGGAGATGGCGGCGTCGACGCGCTCGCCCTCCAGGCCGTCGGGCACGGGCAGGGTACGGATCTCGGGAATCGTGCTCACCCGTCGAGTATGCCGGACGGGTCCGACGCGGCCGTACGCGCGCTCAGTCCTTGTGGACGGTCCCGTCGGGATCGAGCCCCTTGAACGACAGCAGCACGATCAGGATGCCGCCGCACACGATCGCCGAGTCGGCCAGGTTGAAGACGGCGAAGTGCTTGGGCGCGATGAAGTCGACGACCGCGCCCTCGAAGACGCCCGGCGCCCGGAAGATCCGGTCGGTGAGGTTGCCCAGCGCACCGCCGAGCAGCAGGCCCAGCGCGATCGCCCAGGGCAGGCTGTAGAGCTTGCGGGCCAGGCGGGCGATCACCACGATCACGGCCGCCGCGATCACCGTGAAGATGACGGTGAAGGCCTCGCCGAAGCCGAAGGCCGCGCCCGCGTTGCGGATCGCCTCGAACCTCAGCCAGTCCCCGATGATCTCGATGGGCGGGTGGTGCTCCAGCTTGGCCACCACGATCAGCTTGCTGATCAGGTCGAGGGCGTAGGCGAACGCGGCCACCGCGAACAGGACGGCGATGCGGCGCTTGCCCCGGGGCCGCTCGGCGGCGCCGTCCGGCCCGGCCGCCGCGGCGGCCGGAGGGGTCCGGTCGGTGCCGGCGGCGGGAGCGCCCTCGGAACCGGCGCGACCGGCGGGCGCCGCGTCCTCGCCGGGCCGCTCCTGCCCGTCCCCGGCCGCGTCCGGGGTCTCCGGCGTACCGATGATGCGCTCCGCCTCTGCCACGTGAGTCCCTCGCCTAGGTGCCTGACTGAGGACGAGGGTACGACACGCCCGCCGCGATCCACGTGCTCAGGAGGCATTCGGCCCCGGTCAGTACCTGCGCTCCTGCTTCTGCTTGCACTCCACGCACAGCGTGGCCCGCGGGAAGGCCTGCATCCGGGCCTTGCCGATGGGGTTGCCGCAGTTCTCGCACAGGCCGTAGGTGCCCGCGTCGAGGCGCTCCAGCGCGCGCGTGGTCTGGTCGAGCATCTCGCGCGCGTTGGCGGCCAGGGCCAGCTCGTGCTCGCGCGTGATGTTCTTGCTGCCGGTGTCGGCCTCGTCGTGCCCGGCGCCGTCGCCGGAGTCCCGCATCAGACCGGCCAGCGACCGCTCCGACGACGTGATCTCCTCCCGCAGCCGCGTCTCCTCCGACATCAGCTCCGACCGCGCCTCGTCGACCTCCTCCGCCGTCCACGGGTCCTCACCCGGACGTACCGCCAGCTCGCCGGGCTCGGCCGCGCCGCGCGCCTTCGGCACCGCGGTCTTGGCCGCCGTCGCCGTGCCAGGAGTCTTCTTCGCACCCACCGTGGTCGCTCCCGTCTGCTGCGCGGCGTGGGCCGCGCCCGCCTTCTTGGCCGTGCTGCTCCCGGCCGTGTCCTGTGTGACCGCGCCGGTCCGGGTGGTGCCCTTCCCGGTCGCGTCCTTCGTGGTGGTGCTCGTGCCCCGGGCGTCCTGGCCGGCGACCCCCCGGGCGCTCCCCCGCGCGACGGCCTCCCCGGCCCGCGCCGCCCGCGTCCCACCCGCGGCCTTCCGGGCCGCGGCCGTCTTCCCCGCCGCCTGCTTCCCCGCCGCCTTCTTGGCGGTGGTCTTCTTGGCGGTCGCCTTACCGGCGGCGGACTCCGGGGCCGCGGTCTTCCCGGCGGGGGACTCCGGGGCCGCCGTCTTCCCGGCGGGGGACTCCGGGGCCGCCGTCTTCCCGGCGGGGGACTCCGGGGCCGCCGTCTTCCCGGCGGCGGGCTTCCCCGTGGCCGCCTTCGTGGGCGCCGTCCTCCTGGAGGCCGGCCTGTCCTGTCCCCCGCTCGCCTTCCTCGCAGACGCCTTGCCGGCCGCCCCGCCGGCCGCGGGCCTCCCGGTCTCCGTCGCCGCCTTCCCGGCCACCGGTTCCCCGGTTCCGGCCGCCGTCCTTCCGGCCGCGGCCGTCCCCGCGGTGTCCTTCTCGACCGCCGGGACCTTCTTCACCGCCGCCTTCGTCTTGCGGACGACCGCCTTCGCGCCCTCGGTCGCCTTCTGCGCCGCCCCCTTCGCCGCCCGCCCCGCCGGGCCCGCCTGCGCGGACTTCTTCCCGCCGGCGTCCTCGGCCGCGCCGCCGGAGGCCCCTGCGGACCCACCGGACGCCGGCTGCTGTACGGCGGACTTCTTCGCCACCATGGCCGCGGCCCCTTCACATATTGTGATCTTGCTCGTGAATCGTGCTGGGACGATAAATCGACTCGAGTCCCGCGGCAACGGGGCACACCGCCCGATTCGCCCGCCCCGCGCACGCCGCGCGGCGGACCTGCATCCGTTGTGCCCAGCTCCCCGCCCGGTAATCCGCCGGTCAGGGCGTCCCAGGATCCGAACACCCATACCCTGTCCATTCGGGTCATCAAACCCATCTCGTCCCCGCCGCCCTCCCCGGCCCGCACCCGGCCCACGCCCGGCCCGGAAAGCGGTCGGCCGCCGCCCGCGCGGCGCCGTACACTGGGCGGAGCGAAAAGCGTGGATGGGGACGAGTAGCGGCGTACGCAGCCCAGAGCGACCCGGGGACGGTGTGAGCCCGGGGGCGAGCCCGACGCGAAGATCACCCCGGAGCCGCCGGAAGAACGCCGCAGCGACAGGCAGCGGCCAGTAGACCCGGCATCGCGACCCCAATGAGGGGGCTCACCGGCGCACACCCCGTGCCGGGGGGCCAAGGAGGGTGGTACCGCGGGAGCGCGCCGAAGGCGGCGCAGGCAGACGTAGCTCTCGTCCCTCCGGACGGAAGGCAGCAAGTCCGCCGGAGGAAGCCCGCTGATGACATCGCCGACGTACCGCCAGGTACCCGCACAGGTCGACCTGCCCGCCCTCGAGCACGCCGTGCTCGACTTCTGGCGCGAGCAGAAGATCTTCGCCAAGAGCCTGGAGCAGTCCGAGGGCCGCCCCGAGTGGGTGTTCTACGAGGGCCCGCCCACCGCCAACGGCATGCCCGGCGCCCACCACATCGAGGCCCGCGTCTTCAAGGACGTCTTCCCCCGCTTCCGCACCATGCGCGGCTACCACGTCGCCCGCAAGGCCGGCTGGGACTGCCACGGCCTCCCGGTGGAGCTCGCCGTCGAGAAGGAACTGGGCTTCTCCGGCAAGCAGGACATCGAGGCGTACGGCATCGCCGAGTTCAACGAGAAGTGCCGCGAGTCGGTGACCCGGCACACGGACGCCTTCGAAGAGCTCACGACCCGCATGGGCTACTGGACCGACCTGAACGACCCGTACCGCACGATGGACCCCGAGTACATCGAGTCGGTCTGGTGGTCGCTGAAGGAGATCTTCACCAAGGGCCTGCTGGTCCAGGACCACCGCGTCGCCCCCTGGTGCCCCCGCTGCGGCACCGGCCTGTCCGACCACGAGCTGGCGCAGGGCTACGAGACGGTCGTCGACCCCTCGGTCTTCGTCCGCTTCCCGCTCACCTCCGGCCCGCTCGCCGGCGAGGCCGCGCTGCTGGTGTGGACGACCACCCCCTGGACCCTGGTGTCCAACACCGCGGTCGCCGCGCACCCCGAGGTCACCTACGTCGTCGCGACGAAGGGCCCGGAAGGCACGGAGAAGCTCGTCGTCGCCGAGCCGCTGCTCGCCAAGGCCCTCGGCGAGGGCTGGGAGAGCACCGGGCAGACCTTCACGGGCGCCGAGATGGAGCGCTGGACCTACCGGCGCCCCTTCGAGCTGGTCGACTTCCCGGCCGAGGCCCACTTCGTCGTCAACGCCGAGTACGTCACCACCGAGGACGGCACGGGCCTGGTCCACCAGTCCCCCGCCTTCGGTGAGGACGACCTCAAGGTCTGCCGCTCCTACGGCCTGCCCGTGGTGAACCCGGTCCGCCCCGACGGCACCTTCGAGGAGGACGTCCCGCTCGTCGGCGGCGTCTTCTTCAAGAAGGCCGACGAGAAGCTCACCGCCGACCTCGACGAGCGCGGCCTGCTCTTCAAGCACGTCCCGTACGAGCACAGCTATCCGCACTGCTGGCGCTGCCACACCGCACTGCTCTACTACGCCCAGCCGTCCTGGTACATCCGCACCACGGCCATCAAGGACCGCCTCCTCGCGGAGAACGAGAACACCAACTGGTTCCCGGACACGGTCAAGAACGGCCGCTACGGCGACTGGCTCAACAACAACATCGACTGGGCGCTGTCCCGCAACCGCTACTGGGGCACCCCGCTGCCGATCTGGCGCTGCGAGGAGGACCACCTCACCTGCGTCGGCTCCCTCACCGAGCTGACCGAGCTGACCGGCACGGACCAGTCGGGCCTGGACCCGCACCGCCCGTTCATCGACGAGGTCACCTTCGCCTGCCCGCAGGACGGTTGCGGCGGCACCGCCACGCGCGTGCCCGAGGTGATCGACGCCTGGTACGACTCGGGCTCGATGCCGTTCGCGCAGTGGGGCTACCCGTACAAGAACAAGGAGCTGTTCGAGGCCCGCTACCCGGCGCAGTTCATCTGCGAGGCCATCGACCAGACCCGCGGCTGGTTCTACACGCTGATGGCGGTCGGCACGCTGGTCTTCGACAAGTCGTCCTACGAGAACGTGGTCTGCCTCGGTCACATCCTCGCCGAGGACGGCCGCAAGATGTCCAAGCACCTGGGGAACATCCTGCAGCCGATCCCGCTCATGGACCAGCACGGCGCCGACGCGGTCCGCTGGTTCATGGCCGCCGGCGGCTCCCCCTGGGCGGCCCGCCGCGTGGGTCACAGCACCATCCAGGAGGTCGTCCGCAAGACGCTGCTGACGTACTGGAACACGGTGGCCTTCCAGGCCCTGTACGCCCGTACGTCGAACTGGGCCCCGTCCGCGGCCGACCCGGCCCCGGCGGACCGCCCGGTCCTGGACCGCTGGCTGCTGTCCGAGCTGCACGCCCTGACCGACCAGGTCACCGGGGCGCTGGACGCCTACGACACCCAGTGCGCCGGCAAGCTGCTGTCCGCGTTCGTCGACGACCTGTCCAACTGGTACGTGCGCCGCTCCCGTCGCCGCTTCTGGCAGGGCGACAAGGCGGCCCTGCGCACGCTGCACGAGGTCGTCGAGACCGTGACGCAGCTCATGGCCCCGCTGACCCCGTTCATCACCGAGCGGGTGTGGCAGGACCTGATCGTCCCGGTCACCCCGGGCGCCCCCGAGTCGGTGCACCTGTCGTCCTGGCCGGAGGCGGACCTGTCCGCCATCGACCCGGAGCTGTCGAAGCAGATGGTGCTGGTGCGCCGCCTGGTCGAGCTGGGCCGCGCCACGCGCGCGGAGTCGGGCGTCAAGACGCGGCAGCCGCTGTCCCGCGCCCTGATCGCGGCGACCGGCTTCGAGACGCTGGACACCGAACTGCGCGCGCAGATCACGGAGGAGCTGAACGTCGAGTCCCTGGCGACGCTCAGCGAGGTCGGCGGGTCCCTGGTGGACACCACGGCCAAGGCCAACTTCCGCGCGCTCGGCAAGCGGTTCGGCAAGCGCGTCCAGGACGTCGCCAAGGCCGTCGCGAACGCGGACGCGGCCGCCCTGTCCCTGGCTCTGCGGGAGGGCACGGCGTCGGTGGAGGTCGACGGCGAGACCATCACGCTGGCCCCCGACGAGGTCATCATCACCGAGACCCCGCGCGAGGGCTGGTCGGTAGCGTCCGACGCGGGCGCGACGGTCGCCCTGGACCTGGAGATCACCGAGGAGCTGCGCCGTGCGGGCCTGGCCCGTGACGCGATCCGCCTGATCCAGGAGGCCCGCAAGAACAGCGGCCTCGACGTGGCCGACCGCATCGCGCTGCGCTGGACCGCCACGGACCGGGCGACGGTGGATGCCCTGACCGACCACGCCGGTCTCATCGCCGACGAGGTGCTCGCCACCGACTTCGCCCAGGGCGAGGCGGACGGCACGTACGGCGAGCCGTTCACCGACGAGGGCCTGACCCTCACCTTCCGCCTGCGCAAGGCGTAGCGCCCACGGACCGAAGGCCCGGTGCCGCCGAGATCCTCGGCGGCACCGGGCCTTCGGCGTCGCACCCGCGCAACGGGGAGTGCGTGCCGGCGAACGCAGGGCGCGAACGCGCGTAGCACAAGGGCGAGGCCCCGGGGATGATCCCGGGGCCTCGCCCTGAACGCTGCCGACCGCTACGCCGTACTACGGGCCATCAGGCCGTCAGTTGTCGTCCTCGTCGATCAGGAAGCCCCGCATGGGCGAGGGCGCCTGACCCATCGGCGACGGACCCTGCGGACGCACCGGCGCCATGGGCTGGGTCATCGCCGGGGACATCTGCTGCTGGCCGCCGTAGGACGGAGCGGACGGCGAAGGGGCGCCGCCCATCGTCTGGTTGCCGCCGTACGACGGGGCGCTCGCGCCGGCCGGTGCCATCGAGGGCGCCGGGGACGGCGGGAGGGACGCGGTCGCCGGGGTGCGCGGCGGGGCCAGCGAGTCGTCGGCCTGGGTCTCCAGCTGGCGCAGCTGCGACTCCAGGTACGACTTCAGACGTGTGCGGTACTCGCGCTCGAAGCCGCGCAGGTCCTCGACCTTGCGCTCCAGCGTGGCGCGGGCGGACTCCAGGGAGCCCATCGCGACGCGGTGCTTCTCCTGCGCGTCCCGCTCCAGGGCGTCGGCCTTGGCACGGGCGTCACGCTCCAGACCCTCGGCACGCGAACGGGCCTCGCCCACGATCTTGTTGGCCTCGGAACGGGCCTCCGCGATCGCCTGGTCGGCGGTCTGCTGGGCCAGCGACAGGACACGGGCGGCGCTGTCGCCACCGGGACCCTGCTGACCGGGGCCGCCCATCGGACCGCCCATGGGGCCGCCCATCGGGCCGCCCATCTGCTGCATCGGGGGCTGGCCCATGGGACCCGGACCCTGGCCCATCGGGCCGGGACCCTGGGGGCCGCCCTGACCGCCGGGACCGGCGGGCAGCTGCGGTGCACCGCTCGGCAGCTGGGGCGGACCACCCATGGGGCCACCCATCTGCTGCTGCGGCGGGCCCGATATGCCGGCGGGGACGGGACCACCCGGACCGCGCATGCCCTGCTGCTGTTGCTGCTGCTGGTCCTGCTGCTCCGGAGGCTTGCGCATGTTCTGCTGGTTCTGCGCGGCGGCACGCGTGGCCGCGGCCAGCTTGGCGCGCAGGTCCTCGTTCTCCCGGAGCAGGCGGGTCAGTTCGGCTTCGACCTCGTCGAGGAAGGCATCGACCTCGTCCTCGTCATAGCCTTCTCGGAGGCGGACGGTCGTGAACTGCTTGTTCCGCACGTCCTCGGGGGTCAACGGCATCTCTTCACCTCAACGTAGTCGTCGGCATTCGGCAAGACCATGGTTCACATCGCTCACAGCCGGCTCACGATCGAGATCAGGATGTAGACGATGATCATCAGTACGAAGAAGGACAGGTCGAGCGCCACGCCCCCGAGACGCAGCGGCGGAATGAACCGCCGCAGAAGCTTGAGCGGTGGATCGGTGACAGTGTAGGTGGCCTCCAGAACGACCACCATCGCCTTGCCGGGTTGCCACGAGCGGGCGAACTGGAAGACGTAGTCCATGACCAACCGGAAGATGAGCACGATGAGGAAGCACATCAGCGCGATGTAGACGACATCCAAGACCACGCTCATGACCTCTTGCTTCCCTCTCCCCTGTGCCCTGCTGTGTTGCGCTGTGTACTGATGTTTCCGGTGGTGCGTCTCAGCTCTGGTTGAAGAACCCGCCCTCTGCGATGCGGGCCTTGTCCTCCGCCGTGACATCGACGTTAGCAGGCGACAACAGGAACACCTTCTGCGTCACCCGCTCGATACTGCCGTGAAGACCAAACACCAGACCGGCCGCAAAGTCGACAAGTCGCTTCGCGTCTGTGTCGTCCATCTCAGTCAGATTCATGATCACCGGGGTGCCTTCACGGAAGTGTTCCCCGATGGTACGGGCCTCGTTGTAGGTCCGCGGGTGGAGTGTGGTGATCCGGTAAGGCTCTCGTTCGGACACGACCTTGGGCATGATCACCGGTGCGTTCTTCTCCAGGTTTGCGCGTTCTTGTGTGATGGATGCCACGGGCGCGATACGCGCCGGACGGCTGGATTCCGCGGGGAGCGAAGCGGAGCGGGCGGCCGGTTCGCGAGGGGCGGACGGCTGTACGACTCGTACCTCTTCGTCCCTTTGGGGCTGATGTGAGATATGCGACTGGTGGGACGGCTCGTGCCGTCGGTGGTCCCGCTCGGGCTCCGGGTCCAGTTCGGGTTCGAAGTCGTCGTCGGGGTCGAACCCGCGGCCGTCGTACCCATCGTCCTCCACGAGGCCGAGGTAGACCGCCATCTTGCGCATCGCGCCGGCCATGCTCTGAGTCCTCCGCTCTGTGGTGGATCGGCTGACGACTGCCAAGTGCCTGCGATCCACGTGGTCCTTGAATCCACCTTTCGGCGGCAATGACCATATTTTCTGCTGTGGTCCGACTTCTTGGCGACGTTACCGGAGCCTGGGGCGGACTCCGAGTACCGCGCTGCCGACGCGCACATGTGTCGCTCCGGCCGCCACGGCCTGCTCGAGGTCCGCACTCATCCCTGCCGAGACCATGGTGGCAGCCGGATGACTCCGGCGCAGGTCGGTCGACAAATCCATCAACCGCCCGAACGCCGCCTGTTCGCGTCCCGCGTACTCCCCCGTGAGCGGCGCGACCGTCATGAGTCCGGCGAGCCGCAGCCCCGGAGCACCCGCGACCTGATCGGCCAACTCCCCGATCCCGTCGGGCGCCACGCCGCCCCGCTCCCCCCGGGCACTCTCCCCGGCGTCCAGCGCGACCTGCAGCAGGCAGCCCAGCTCGCGCCCGGACCGCACGGCCTCCTTCGAGAGCGCGGCGACCAGCTTGGCCCGGTCGACGGACTGCACGAAATGCGCGTAATTCACCACGGACCGCACCTTGTTGGTCTGGAGTTGACCCACGAAGTGCCAGATCAAGGGCAGATCCGAGCAGGCGGCGGCCTTCGGCGCGGCGTCCTGGTCGCGGTTCTCGGCGACGTGCCGCACGCCGAGCTCCGCGAGGAAGCGGACGTCGCTCGCGGGGTAGGTCTTGGTGACCACGATCAGGGTCACCTCCTCGCGTGCCCGCCCCGCGGCCGCGCACGCCCCGGCGATACGCCGCTCCACCTTCGCCAGGTTCGCGGCGAGTTCGTCCTTGCGCTCCGTCATGCCCATCAGTCCAGCCACACATAGCCCGCGAGCCGACCGGTGGTGCGGTCGCGGCGGTACGAGAAGTGATCGCGCGATTCCAGCGTGCACACCGGCGACTGCTCCCGGTCGCGCACCCCGAGCCGTTCCAGCTGGGCGTGCACCCCGGCGCTCACGTCGACCGCCGGCGTGCCCCAACTCGTCTCGGCGTACGCCGCCGGCTCGACGGCGCTCACCTCGGCGCGCATCTCACCGGGCACCTCGTAGCACCGGCCGCAGACCGTGGGTCCGGTGCGGGCGACGATACGGGCGGGCTCGGCCCCCAGTTCGATCATCGCGCCAACCGCGGCCGGGACCACCCCGGCGACCATGCCCGGCCGGCCCGCGTGGGCCGCGGCGGCCACCCGCGCGACCGGGTCGGCGAGCAGGACCGGCACGCAGTCCGCGGTGAGCACGGCCAGGGCGAGACCCGGGCGCGTGCTGACGACCGCGTCGACGGACGGCAGGCCGGCCGACGGTCCCCACGGGCCGTCGACCACCGCCACGTCCGCGCCGTGCACCTGGTTCATCCAGACGACCAGGTCGGGTGCGACGCCCAGGGACTTGGCGGCCAGTTCCCGGTTGGTCCGTACGGCGCCGGGGTCGTCACCGACCGCTCCGCCGAGGTTGAGCTCCTCATACGGAGCGGCGCTCACCCCGCCCCACCGGTCGGTGAAGGCGAAGTGCGCGCCGCTCACGCTCTCGCGCTGTCCTATCACGTCAGAAGGATCACTTGAGGAAGTCCGGTACGTCCAGTTCCTCGGCCGCGCTGTCCGAGTAGGACCGCGGCGCCGGCGGGACCGGCGGGGCGACCGGGATGTCCTCGACCGGCTTCGGCGCGGGCTCCGGGTCTTCCTTCGGGGTCACGCTCCCGAGCGATCCGAAGGACGGGCGGCTCTCGGCCTGCCGGACGGGGGCCGGTTCCTCGCGCTTGGCGGAGGAGGACCCGAGGACGTTGTCCCGGCGGGCCGGGGGCTGGCCGCCGTCGAACCCGGCGGCGATTACGGTGACCCGCACCTCGTCGCCGAGGGCGTCGTCGATGACCGCACCGAAGATGATGTTGGCCTCGGGGTGGGCGGCCTCGCTGACCAGCTGGGCGGCCTCGTTGATCTCGAACAGGCCGAGGTCGGAGCCGCCGGAGATGGAGAGCAGCACACCGCGGGCGCCGTCGATGGACGCCTCCAGCAGCGGCGAGGAGATCGCCATCTCGGCCGCGGCCACCGCGCGGTCGTCGCCGCGGGCCGAGCCGATGCCCATGAGGGCCGAGCCGGCCTCGGACATGACCGACTTGACGTCGGCGAAGTCGAGGTTGATGAGGCCCGGGGTGGTGATCAGGTCGGTGATGCCCTGGACACCGGAGAGCAGGACCTGGTCGGCCGACTTGAAGGCGTCGAGGACCGAGACCTGGCGGTCCGAGATGGACAGCAGCCGGTCGTTGGGGATGACGATGAGGGTGTCGACCTCTTCGCGGAGCTCGGCGATGCCGTCCTCGGCCTGGTTCGCGCGGCGCCGGCCCTCGAAGGTGAACGGGCGCGTGACCACGCCGATGGTGAGGGCGCCCAGGGAGCGGGCGATGTTGGCCACGACGGGTGCGCCGCCGGTGCCGGTGCCGCCGCCTTCACCGGCTGTCACGAAGACCATGTCGGCCCCCTTGAGGACCTCCTCGATCTCCTCGCGGTGGTCCTCGGCGGCCTTGCGGCCCACGGCCGGGTTGGCTCCGGCGCCGAGTCCGCGGGTGAGTTCCCGGCCGACGTCCAGCTTGACGTCGGCGTCGCTCATCAACAGAGCTTGCGCGTCGGTGTTGATGGCGATGAACTCGACGCCCTTGAGACCGACCTCGATCATCCGGTTGATGGCATTGACACCACCGCCGCCGACACCGATGACTTTGATGACTGCGAGGTAGTTCTGCGGTGCTGCCACGTCGAAGGCCTCTCGCCTCGAGTTACGTGTCGCCCGGTCACCGTGACGCCCTGCGCCCCGCGACCCGACGACTGATGCCGAATGGGACGGTCCGTATCGCCGACCCGAACCCTAACCCTGAAGTTTAGGGTTACCAGTGTGTCCGTTCCTTGGAGTCTTCTGAACAGGACACTAAGTCGACAAGTGGCGCACGTTCAACGAACACGCCGAACCTCCCGTTTTTCTTTTCACCCTATGTGATCAGCCGTAGCAGTGCCCAACCAGGGTGCTGGCCTGCGCGGATGTGCGTCAACTCCCCGATGACGCCGGGGCGGTGGGCACACTCACGTCGAAGTACCCCGCTTCGGGCGTTGCTTTCATCAAGGCGGTGAGGGTACGGGCCTTCGCGGCGCCCTTCTCACTGCTCCCCCAGACGACCGTGCGGCCGTCCCGCAACTCCAGCGAGATGTCGTCGTAGGAACGGACCTTGACGGTCCGTGTGTCGCGCGCGACGGCGGCCGGGACGGCGCGCGCGACGGCGACGGCCTCGCGCACCAGCCGGGGCTCGCCGAAGCGGCGCAGGCTCGCGGCCGCGGAACCCGACCTGGACAGCGTCAATTCCAGTGCGGGGACACCTTTCGGCGCCCGGGAAACCGTGGCGAAACGGACACCCTCGTCGTCCACTTCGACGAACTCGCCGCCTGTGCGGACCATCAGAACCGGTGTCCGCTCGACCACTTCCAGATCGATTCCGTGGGGCCAGGAACGGGCCACCTCGACCGAGTCGATCCGGGGCAGTTCCCGGAGCAGCCGCGCCTCGATCGCGTCCGTGTCGACGGAGATCAGCGGGTCGCCGAGCGGGACGTCCGCGGCCGACCTGACCTGCGCCGGCGTCAGGACCCGGGTGCCGGACACCGAGACGTGCTCGGCACGCAGCCAGTCGGAGCCGTAGAACAGCCAGAGGCCCGGGATGCCGAGGAAGACCAGGGCGAGACCCAGGATGACGATCACACGAACGTGGCGCCGCCGCAGGCGCCTTGCGGGCGGCGGGCCGGACGACCTCTGCTGGCGTTCCCCGCGCTCGGCGGTGGTCGATCCGGCCACGCTCCCCTGCCTTCCGTCATACGGGCCTAGCGATGTGCACGAGCGGCGGCGATCGCCTCGTACACCATGCCGACGAGGAGGTCGTCGGCGTCCCGGCGGCCGAACTCGGCGGCGGCGCGGGACATCTGGTACAGCCGGTGCGGGTCGGCGAGCACGGGCAGGACGTTCTGCTGGACCCACTCGGGGGTCAGCTCCGCGTCGTCGACCAGCAGTCCGCCGCCGGCCTTGACCACCGGCTGGGCGTTGAGCCGCTGTTCGCCGTTGCCGATGGGCAGCGGGACGTAGGCGGCCGGGAGCCCGACGGCGGAGAGTTCGGCGACGGTCATCGCGCCCGCGCGGCACAGCATCATGTCGGCCGCGGCGTACGCGAGGTCCATCCGGTCCAGGTAACTTACCGGGATGTACGGGGGCATTCCCGGCATCTGGTGGACCTGCGGCAGTTCGTTCTTCGGTCCGACCGCGTGCAGGATCTGGATCCCGGCCTGCTGCAGCCAGGGCGCGACCGTCTGCACGACCTCGTTGAGCCGGCGGGCGCCCTGGGAGCCGCCGGAGACCAGCAGCGTGGGCAGGTTGGGGTCGAGCCCGAACGCGGCCCGGGCCTCGGGGCGTACGGCGGCCCGGTCCAAGGTGGCGATGGAGCGCCGCAGCGGGATGCCGATGTACCGGGCGCCGCGCAGCTTGCTGTCCGGGGTGGACACGGCGACCTGGCTGGCGTACCGCGAGCCGATCTTGTTGGCCAGGCCCGGGCGGGCGTTGGCCTCGTGGATGACGATCGGCACGCCGAGGCGCTTGGCCGCGAGGTAGCCGGGCAGGGCGACGTAGCCGCCGAAGCCGACCACGGCGTCCGCCTTGGTGCGCTCCAGGATCTGCTCGGTGGCCTTGATGGTGCCGCGCAGCCGGCCCGGGACGGTGATCAGCTCGGGGGTGGGCTTGCGCGGCAGCGGTACGGCCGGGATCAGCGCCAGTTCGTACCCGCGCTCGGGTACGAGACGGGTCTCGAGCCCGCGTTCCGTGCCCAGGGCCGTGATCCCCACGGTCGGATCCTGCCTGCGCAGGGCGTCCGCGAGGGCGAGCGCGGGCTCGATGTGGCCCGCGGTTCCTCCGCCGGCGAGTACGACATGCACCGAAATTCACCGCTCTCCGGACGGACGCGCCGCCGAGGCGCGCCGTCGCATCGTGTTCCATCTCCGGGGACTCCGACCGGAACGGGTGCCCCCAGCCCCCCGCTTTCTACCAAAGCGGGGTTGCCGCATCGCAAGCGCCGCCCGCGCAGCGGGCTCGTCGCGTGCGAAGGCGATCATCAGCCCGATGGCGAACATGGTCGGCAGCAGGGCGGATCCCCCGTAGGAGAACAGCGGGAGGGGGACACCGGCGATCGGCAGCAGACCGAGCACCGCACCGATGTTGATCACGGCCTGGGCCGTGATCCAGGTGGTCACGCCTCCCGCGGCATACCTGACGAAGGGGTCCTCCGTGCGTCCGGCCACGCGGATACCCGCATAGCCTAGAGCCGCGAAGAGGGCGAGGACCGACAGCGTCCCCGCGAGGCCCAGTTCCTCACCGGTGACGGCGAAGATGAAGTCGGTGTGGGCTTCGGGTAGTTGGCCCCATTTCTCCACGCTCGCGCCCAGCCCGGATCCGAAGATCCCACCGGAGGCCAGGGCGTAGATGCCGTGCACGGCCTGCCAGCAGTCGACCGGGCCGGACTGGGGCTCGGTGGCGCCCAGGCACTGCAGGCGGGCCATGCGGTTGGGGCTGGTCTTGATGAGGATCAGGCCGAGCACGGCGGCGACCGACAGCACACCGGCGAACAGGCGGGTGGGGGCCCCGGCCAGCCACAGCAGGCCGAACAGGATGGCCGTGAGGATGATCGCGGTGCCCATGTCGCCGCCGATCATGATGAGCCCGAGGAGCATGAACGCGGCCGGGACCAGCGGCACCAGCATGTGCTTCCACTGGTTCAGCAGCCTCTTGTCCTGCTTGCGGGCCAGCAGGTCGGCGCCCCACAGCACCAGAGCCAGCTTGCCGAACTCACTGGGCTGGAGCTGGAAGGAGCCGCCGAGGGCGATCCAGTTCTGGTTGCCGTTGACCGAGACCCCTATCCCCGGCACCTGCACCAGGGCCATGAGGCACACGGCGCCCGCGAGGATGGGGTAGGCCAGCGCGCGGTGCAGCCGCACCGGCATGCGCGAGGCGGCGAGCAGCAGTCCGGTGCCGATCGCGGCCGCGAGCAGCTGCTTGCGGAAGAAGTAGGAGCCCGGCAGGGACATCTGCAGCGCGGTGATCTGGGAGGCCGAGTAGACCATCACCAGCCCCAGCACGGTGATCAGCGCGCTGCCGCCGAGGATCAGGTAGTAGGCGGTGAGCGGCCGGTCCCAGCCCCTGCGCGCCCGGCCGTAGAAGGCCAGAACGGGGTTGTCGCGCAGGGAGCGGGACGGGGCGGGGCGCTTGGGGGTGCGCGCCACGGGGGGCCGTCCGGTGCGGCTGGTGGGCATCGCGCTCACCCCGCCGTGCCGGACGGGATCGCCTTGCCGTGCGGGCCGTCAGGCCGCCGCTCGGGCACCAGCCGCATCCGTGTCACGCGTCCCTCCCAGGTACGCCCGGCGTCCCCGCCGGGCGAGGCGGAACCCGGGTCAGCCCTCGGCGGAGCCGAGTTCACGGACGGCGTCCGCGAAAGCGTCCCCGCGCTTGTTGTAGTTGACGAACATGTCCATGGACGCGCACGCCGGTGCCAGCAGCACCGTGTCGCCGGGGCGGGCGAGCCGCCGGGCCTCCTCGACCGCCGCGCGCATCGCCCCAGTGTCGGTCCGGTCGAGGTCGACGACGGGTACTTCCGGGGCGTGTCGCGCCAGGGCTTCGCGGATGAGCGCGCGGTCGGCGCCGATGAGGACGGCACCGCGCAGCCGGGTGGCGGACTTGGCCACCAGTTCGTCGAAGGTGGCTCCCTTGGCGAGTCCGCCCGCGATCCACACGATGGACTCGTAGGCCGCCAACGAGGCTTCCGCGGCATGGGTGTTGGTGGCCTTGGAGTCGTCCACCCAGGCCACGCCGTCCACTTCGGCCACGTGCGCGATGCGGTGCGCGTCGGGGGTGAAGGCCCGCAGGCCGTCCCGCACGGCCCCGGCGGGGACGCCGTAGGCGCGGGCGAGGGCCGCCGCCGCGAGGGCGTTGGCGACGTTGTGCGGGGCCGGCGGGGTGACGTCGGCGACCTCGGCGAGCTCCTGGGCGTTCTTGTGCCGGTTCTCCACGAAGGCGCGGTCGACCAGGATGCCCTCGACGACGCCGAGTTGGGAGGGCCCGGGCGTGCCCAGGGTGAAGCCGACGGCCCGGCAGCCCTCCTCCACGTCGGCCTCGCGGACCAGGTCCTCGGTGGCCTTGTCGGCCACGTTGTAGACGCAGGCGACCCGATTGCCCTCGTAGATGCGGCCCTTGTCCTTGGCGTACGCCTCCATGGAGCCGTGCCAGTCGAGGTGGTCGGGGGCGAGGTTGAGCACGGCGGCGGAGTGGGCGCGCAGCGAGGGCGCCCAGTGCAGCTGGTAGCTGGACAGCTCCACGGCCAGGACGTCGTACGTCTCCTCGCCGAGGACCGCGTCCAGCAGCGAGACGCCGATGTTGCCGACTGCGGCGGTGCGCAGCCCGGCCGCCTTCAGGATCGAGGCCAGCATCTGGACGGTGGTGGTCTTGCCGTTGGTGCCGGTGACGGCCAGCCAGGGAGCCGCGTCGGGGCCGCGCAGGCGCCAGGCCAGCTCGACGTCGCCCCAGACCGGCACGCCCGCCTGCTCCGCCGCCCCGAACAGCGGCTTGTCCGGCTTCCATCCGGGCGCGGTGACGATCAGCTCGGTGCCCTCCGGGAGGCTGTCCCCGTCGCCGAGGCGCACGGTGACCCCGAGCGCCTCCAGCTCGGCTGCCTGCGCCCGCGCGCGCTCGTCCGCGCCGTCGTTGACGACCGTGACGCGCGCACCGAGGCCGTGCAGCACCTTGGCCGCCGGGACGCCGGAGACGCCGAGCCCGGCGACGGTGACGTGCTTGCCCTGGAAGTCGAAGGGCTCCGAGGAGGTCACTTGTCCGCTGCCCATCCCGCATAGAAGAGGCCCAGTCCGACGATCACACAGATGCCCTGGATGATCCAGAAGCGGACCACCACCAGGACTTCGGACCAGCCCTTGAGTTCGAAGTGGTGCTGCAGTGGCGCCATCCGGAAGACGCGCTTGCCGGTGAGGCGGAACGAACCGACCTGGATCACCACGGACATGGTGATCAGGACGAACAGGCCGCCGAGGATGGCGAGCAGCAGCTCGGTGCGCGAGCAGATCGCGAGGCCGGCGAGCACACCGCCGAGCGCGAGCGAACCGGTGTCGCCCATGAAGATCTTGGCCGGCGAGGTGTTCCACCACAGGAAGCCGAGGCAGGCGCCCATCAGCGCGGAGGCGACCACCGCGAGGTCGAGCGGGTCACGCACCTCGTAGCACGCGCCGGGGTTGGTGAGCGTCTGCGCGTTGGCGCAGGACTCCTGGAACTGCCAGACGCCGATGAAGGTGTAGGCGCCGAAGACCAGCACCGAGGCGCCGGTGGCCAGACCGTCCAGACCGTCGGTCAGGTTCACGCCGTTCGACATCGCGAGGATCATGAACAGCGCCCAGACGACGAACAGCACGGGGCCGATCGTCCAGCCGAAGTCCGTGATGAACGACAGCTTGGTGGAGGCCGGGGTGTTGCCGCGGTTGTCCGCGAACTGCAGGGACAGCACGGCGAACCCGATGCCGACGATCAGCTGGCCGGCCATCTTCGCCTTGGCCCGCAGGCCCAGCGAACGCCGTTTGACGATCTTGATGTAGTCGTCGAGGAAGCCGACCAGGCCCATGCCGACCATCAGGCCCAGCACCAGCAGGCCCGAGAAGGTGGGCGCCGCGTCGACGTCCGGGTCCACGTACCCGGTGATGACCTTGGCCAGGAAGTACGCGGCGACGGTCGCCAGGATGAAGGCGATACCGCCCATGGTCGGCGTACCGCGCTTGCTGGCGTGCTCGCGCGGGCCGTCGTCGCGGATGTACTGGCCGTATCCCTTGCGCGCGAGGAGCTTGATCAGCAGCGGGGTGCCGATCAGCGTGAGAAAGAGACCAATGACTCCTGCGAACAGGATCTGCTTCATCATCGGGCGGAAACCTCACCCTCGGCACCGGTCTCGAGCAGCGCCTGCGCCACACGCTCGAGCCCGACCGAACGGGACGCCTTCACGAGCACGACGTCCCCCGGGCGCAGCTCGCTGCGCAACAGGTCGACCGCCGCCTGTGCGTCGGACACGTGCACCGACTCCTCACCCCACGAACCCTCGTTATATGCGCCCAGTTGCAGCCAGGCGGCTTCCCTGCCACCGACCGCGACGAGCTTGCTGACGTTGAGCCGGACGGCGAGCCGTCCGACCGCGTCGTGCTCGGCGAGAGCCTCGTCCCCGAGCTCGGCCATCTTGCCGAGCACCGCCCACGTACGACGCCCCTTGCCGATGGCCACCAGCGCGCGCAGCGCGGCCTTCATGGACTCGGGGTTCGCGTTGTAGGCGTCGTTGACGACCGTCACGCCGTCCGGGCGCTCGGTGACCTCCATCCGCCAGCGGGAGAGGGAGCCCGCCTCGGAGAGCGCGAGGGCGATCTCGTCTGCGGACATGCCCAACTCGTGGGCGACGGCGGCCGCGGCGAGCGCGTTCGACACGTGGTGCTCACCGTACAGGCGCATGGTCACATCACTTGCACCGGAGGGTGTGTGAAGCCGGAACGAGGGCTGTCCGGTGTCCGTGAGTCGCACGTTCTCGGCACGAACGTCCGCTTCGCCGGACTCTCCGAAGAACAGCACCTTCGCCTTCGTACGGGAGGCCATGGCCCGGACGTAGGGGTCGTCGGCGTTGAGGATCGCGGTGCCGCCGTCGGCCTCGGCGGGGAGGGACTCCACGAGTTCGCCCTTGGCCTGGGCGATCTGCTCGCGGCCGCCGAACTCGCCGATGTGGGCGCTGCCGACGTTGAGCACCAGACCGACCTTCGGGGGTGTCAGGCCGGTGAGGTACCGGATGTGCCCGATGCCGCGGGCACCCATCTCCAGGACGAGGAACCTGGTGTCCTCGGTGGCGCTGAGCGCGGTCAGCGGCAGCCCGATCTCGTTGTTGAGCGAGCCCGGCGTGAACACCGTGGGGGCCTTGCGCTGCAGCACCTGCGCGATGAGGTCCTTGGTGCTGGTCTTGCCGGCCGAGCCGGTGAGGGCGACGAGGGTGGCGCCGAGGCGGGCCACGACGTGCCGGGCGAGGGCGCCGAGGGCGCTCTGCACGTCGTCCACGACGATCGCGGGCACGCCGACGGGACGGGTGCCGAGGACGGCCACCGCTCCCGCCTCGACGACGGCCGCGGCGAAGTCGTGGCCGTCCACGCGCTCACCGGCGAAGGCCACGAACAGGCTGCCCGGCCCCGCTTCGCGGGAGTCCCGGACCACCGGGCCGGTGACCTCGACGGACGGATCCGGTATGTCGTGCGTCTGCCCGCCGACTACTTCTGCGATCTCGGCGAGGGAGAGGGCGATCACAAGTTCATCCCCTGGGTCTTCTGGATTTTCATCCCTGGGTCTTCTGGATGGCTTCGCGGAGCACCTGGCGGTCGTCGAAGGGACGGACCACCCCGGCGATGTCCTGGCCCTGCTCGTGGCCCTTGCCCGCGACCAGCACGGTGTCGCCGGGTTCGGCGCGGGCGACGGCGGCGGCGATCGCGGCGGCCCGGTCCTCGAAGACCTGCACCTCGCCGCGCTCGTGCGCCGGCACGGACGCCGCGCCCTGGAGCATGGTGGCGAGGATCGCGAGGGGGTCCTCGGAGCGGGGGTTGTCGGAGGTCAGCACGGCGGTGTCGGCGAGCCGGGCCGCGGCGGCGCCCATCGGCTCGCGCTTGGTGGTGTCCCGGTCGCCGCCGCAGCCCAGGACGATGTGCAGCTTGCCCTCGGTGACCTTGCGCAGGGCGCGCAGCACGGACTCGACGGCGTCGGTCTTGTGCGCGTAGTCGACGACGGCGAGGTAGGGCTGGCCGGCGTCCACGCGCTCCAGGCGGCCCGGCACGCCCGGGACGGCGGCGACGCCGTCGGCGGCGGCCTGCGGGTCGAGCCCGGCGACGGCCAGGGCGACGATCGCGGCGAGGGTGTTGGCCACGTTGAACGGGCCGGGCAGCGGCGACTTGGCCGCGATCCGCTCGCCCTTGGGGCCGACGACGGTGAACGTCGAGTCCAGCCGGCCGATCTCGACGTCCTCGGCGCGCCAGTCGGCGTCGGGGTGGCCCTCGGCGGAGTAGGTGACGACGGGGACGGTGGCCTCGTTGGCCAGCCTGCGGCCGTACTCGTCGTCGACGTTGACCACGCCGAGCTTGCCGCGTGCGGGGGTGAACAGCTGCGCCTTGGCCCGGAAGTAGTCCTCCATGTCGGAGTGGAACTCCATGTGTTCCGGGCTGAGGTTGGTGAAGACGCCGATGTCGAAGACGCAGCCGTCGACCCGGCCGAGGACCAGGGCGTGGCTGGAGACCTCCATGGCGACCGCCTCGACGCCGCGCTCGCGCATGACGGCGAACAGGGCCTGCAGGTCGGTGGCTTCTGGGGTGGTGCGCTCCGACTTGATGCGCTCGTCGCCGATGCGCATCTCCACGGTGCCGATCAGACCGGTGGAGCGGACCGTCCTGAGCCCGCCCTCGACGAGGTAGGCGGTGGTGGTCTTGCCGGAGGTGCCGGTGATGCCGATCTGGAGCAGGTCCCGGCCGGGGTGGCCGTAGATCGTGGCGGCCAGTTCGCCCATCCGTCCGCGCGGGTCGTCGGCGACCAGGACGGGCAGTCCGGACGCGGCGGCGCGCTCGGCGCCGGTCGGGTCGGTCAGCACGGCGGCGGCACCGAGGCCCGCGGCCTGGGTGACGAAGTCCGCACCGTGCAGCCGGGCGCCCGGCAGGGCGGCGTACAGGTCGCCGGGGCGGACGGCGCGCGAGTCGTGGGTGATGCCCGTGACCTCGGCGGCGCCCTGCGGCGCGGGAGCACCCAGCTGACGGGCGAGTTCCGCGAGGGGTGTGGCGGAGACCTGCACCGGCCTGGGCGGCCCGGGATACGTCACGGGATGGCCCTTCTGGGTGGTTTGGGACTGATCAGCGTGTGGCACGGCGGTGAGCGTACCGGGCGTACCCGTCTCGGGGCGAAGTGAGGGGCCGGGGCTGTGGTGGTTCCCGGGGCCGGGAGTGATCGTCGTCACGAGGTGGTTCCTGGTGTGTTCCGTGCTGACCTGGGCCTGGGGCCCGTCAGCGCTTGAAGGTGACGGGGAGTTTCGCGGGCGCGGCGCCGGTCGGCGGGACCTGGAGGGACTTCAGTGCGAACTCCATGACCTGCTTGTAGACCGGCCCGCAGATCTGCCCGCCGAAGTAGCTGCCCTGGGTGGCGTTCTGGATGGCGCAGTAGACGGTGATGCGGGGTTTGTCGGCGGGAGCGAACCCGGCGAACGACGAGGTGTAGCCGTGGTACTTGCCGGTGGCCGGATCCACGCGGTTGGCGGTGCCGGTCTTGCCCGCGACGCGGTACCCGGGGATGCGCGCCTTGGTGCCGGTGCCCTCCTGGTCGTCCACGACGGACTCCAGCATCCGAGCGAGGGTCTTCGCCGTCTTCGCGCTGACGACCCGTGTCTTCTCCGGCTTCGGGGCGGGGGTGTAGCGGCCGTCGGGTCCCTTGGTGCCGCGGACGAGCGTGGGCTCGACGCGCACGCCGCCGTTGGCGATGGTCGAGTACACGGAGGCCGCCTGCATCGCGTTGATGGACACGCCCTGGCCGAAAGGGATCGTGTACTGCTGCGAGGTCGACCACTTCGACGGCGGGGCCAGGATGCCCGGGGTCTCGCCGGGGAAGCCCAGGCCGGTGTAGTGGCCGAGGCCGAACTTGCGCAGGTAGTCGTAGAGGACCTCGTTGGAGCGGGCCTGGGTCTTGCCCAGCTGGCCGGTGGCCAGGATGGTGCCGATGTTGCTGGACTTGGCCAGGACGCCGTTCAGGGTCAGGTACCAGGTGGGGTGGTCGATGTCGTCCTTGAACAGCCGGTCGCCGCGGTGCAGCCGGTTGGGCACCACGACGTGGGTCATCGGGGTGGCCACGCCCTCCTCCAGCACGGCGGCCATCGACATGACCTTGGCGGTGGAGCCGGGCTCGAAGGCGTCCTGGACGGCCGCGTTGCCGAGCGCGGCGGGGTCGGCCCCGGACAGGTCGTTCGGGTCGAAGCCGGGCGAGTTCGCCATGGCGAGGATCTGCCCGGTGCGGGTGTCCTGGACGATGACGTAGCCCCGGTCGGCCGCCGACTCCTTCACCTGGTCGCTGATCGCCTTCTGGGCGGCCCACTGGATGTCCCGGTCGATGGTGAGCTCGACGTCGCTGCCCGGGACGGCGGGGGTCTCGGTGGCGCCCCCCGCGGTGGGGACGAGCCGGCCGCCGGACTGGGCGTAGCGGATCTTGCCGTCCTTGCCGGCCAGCCGCTTGTCCAGCTGCAGTTCGATGCCGCCGCCGGGCTTGCCCTCGGCGTTGACCCAGCCCAGTATCCCGGCGGCGAGGTCGCCGTTGGGGTACACCCGCTTGCTGGTGGCGACCGAGAAGACACCGCCGAGGACGTTGCGCGCGGACTTGTCGGTCTCGGCCTTCTCGGCGAGCGCGGACTTCAGGTCCTTGATCTGCTTCCAGACCTGCGGGGTCTGCCGGGAGGCCAGCTTCACGTAGCGCAGGGCCTCGTTCTTCGGCCGCAGCTTGGCGACCAGCTCCTCCTGGTCCTGCCCGAGGATCGGCGCGAGGAGGGCCGCCGCCTGCTCGGGCCCGTCGTCGATCTTCAGCGTGGCCGGGGCGAACATGGTCGGGTCGGCGGTGATGTCGTAGGCGTCCTCGCTGGTCGCGAGCGCCACTCCGGAGCGGTCGGTGATCTCGCCGCGGTCGGCTGCCAGCACCTGCCCGACGTAGCGGTTCTGCTCGGCCTTGGCGGCGTACGTGCTCGCGTCGACGGCCTGCACCTGGAACAGCCGCACCACGAAGGCGGTCAGGACGAGGGTCAGCGCGAGCCCCACCAGGCGCAGGCGCGGGCGGGGGCTGCCGAGGCGGAGCTGCTTGGGAGGCGCCGGACGCCGGCCCGGTGACGGCCGCCGCGCGGGACGGGCGCCCGGGCCGGGGCGGCGCCGGGCGTCGGGGCGGGCGGGCCTGGCGGGGCCGGGCACACGACGGCGTGGCGGTTCCCTGTCGGACACTTCCGTCACCTGCCGGGGGTCTGGGTGGGGCCGTCGGTCATGGCCTCGGGGGCGAGGACCGGGGGGATGTGGGTGTCGGTGCGCCGGACGCCGGACGCGGGGCCCGGGACGCCCTTGACCTTGCCGTCGGGGCCGAGGAAGGCGGGGTCGCCGCCGGGGACCATGCCGAGTTCACGGGCGCGGCGCTGGAGGGCCTCGGGGGCGGAATAGGCGTCGATGTCCCGCTGGAGGGCCTGCTCCTCGTCGGTGAGGCCCTTGGTCTCGCGCTGGAGGTCGTCGAGCTTGAACGCGCCTTCGCTCAGGGCGGAGTTCAGCACCAGCAGGCAGATGAGGCCGCCGCCGAGCAGGAGGACGACCAGGAGGACGAAGGGCGTGCGGGCCGCCTGGCCCGGGCCGTTCGGGAAGAGCCGCGCGAGACGGGCCGCTCTGCCCTTCAATTCGGGTTTGCTGCTCACTCACGCTCCTCGGTCCGGGGCGGCCACCCGCGGCTCACCCGACGTCCTCCCTGATGCGCTGGGCTCCGCGCAGTCGCGCGGGCGCGGCGCGCCGGTTCTCGGCGATCTCCTCCTCCGTGGGGAGTTCGGCACCCCGGGTCAGCAGCTTGAGCCGCGGCTGGTAACGCTCGGGCACGACGGGCAGCCCGGGCGGCGCGGTGGTGGCGGCGCCGGCCGCGAAGACCTGCTTGACCAGCCGGTCCTCCAGCGAGTGGTACGACAGCACGGCGATCCGCCCGCCCACGGCCAGGGCCTTCACCGCGGCCGGGATCGCCCGCTCCAGCACGGACAGTTCGCCGTTGACCTCGATGCGCAGGGCCTGGAAGGTGCGCTTGGCCGGGTTGCCGCCGGTGCGCTTGGCGGCCTGCGGCAGGGCGTCGCGGATCAGCTCGACCAGCCGCGCGCTGGTGCTGAACGGCTCCTTCTCGCGCTCGCGCACGATCGCGGAGACGATCCGCTTGGCCTGCTTCTCCTCGCCGTAGGCCCGCAGGATGCGCACGAGTTCGCCCGGCGGGTAGGTGTTGAGGACCTCGGCGGCGCTCACGCCGGCCGTCTGGTCCATGCGCATGTCGAGGGGGGCGTCCTGCGCGTAGGCGAAGCCGCGGTCGGCCTCGTCGAGCTGCATGGAGGACACGCCCAGGTCGAACAGGACGCCCTGCACGCGCGCGATGCCGAGCCGGTCGAGCACGTCGGGCAGTTCGTCGTAGACGGCGTGCACCAGGGTGGCGCGGTCGCCGTGGGGTGCCAGGCGCTCGCCGGACAGGCGCAGCGCCTCCTTGTCGCGGTCGAGGGCGACGAGCCGGACGCCGGGGAACCGCTCCAGCAGGGCCTCGCTGTGGCCGCCGAGGCCCAGGGTGCAGTCGACGACGACCGCGTCCGGGCCCTCCAGGGCGGGTGCCAGCAGATCCAGGCACCGCTGGAGCATCACCGGGACGTGTCGACTCTGGCTCAAGGGGCCCTCTCAGATCCGGCGGGCCCGTACGCACCGCCGGGTCCCCGCCCTCCCCCGGGCTGGGGACCCCCGGTGAGGGGGAGGCCCGCCGGCGCCGGGGGCGTCAGCCGACCGGGAGCGGGAGGAGGCCGAGCCGTACGTACGCGCCGCGCACGCGGGGAGATCTCCGGTCGTCGCCGGGAATCTCCGGGGAAATCAGTGCAGCGAGGAGGTCCCGCCTCCCGCTTCGCGTCACTTTAGTCCACGGTGTCTCGCGGTCAATCAACCGGCCTGCGCGTCGCAGCCGCCGGCGCCGCGACCCGCCGGGCCGCCGCTGTGCGTTACCTCACAACCCCGTCCGACTGGCATTTTTGTCCGCTCTCACAAGAGGTCCGCAGGGGGTGCGACCAGTAACGTCATGACTATGACGACTTCTGCATCGGTCCCCACGGGTTCGGAGAACAACGCGAAGAGCGGCGGCACGGTCACCGACCGTATCGTCGAGGCGAACGCCCGCTACGCCGCCTCCTTCACCGACCCGGGGATGGACGCCCGCCCCGTTCTGAACGTCGCCGTCGTGGCCTGCATGGACGCCCGTCTCGACCTGCCCGAGGCCCTCGGCCTGCAGCTCGGTGACTGCCACACCATCCGCAACGCGGGCGGTGTCGTCACCGACGACGTGATCCGCTCCCTGACCATCAGCCAGCGCAAGCTGGGCACGCGCAGCGTGGTGCTCATCCACCACACCGGCTGCGGCCTGGAGAGCCTCACCGAGGACTTCCGCAACGAGCTGGAGGCCGAGGTCGGCCAGCGTCCGGCGTGGGCGGTGGAGTGCTTCCGGGACGTGGACCAGGACGTGCGGCAGTCGATGCAGCGCGTGCGGACCTCGCCGTTCGTGCCGCACACCGACGACGTGCGCGGCTTCGTCCTCGACGTGCGCACCGGCCTGCTGCGCGAGGTCGACCCGGCCTCCTGACCGGGACGTGCCGCCGGGGTGACGGGCCCGCCCGCCCCGGAACCACAGCCACCGCTGCTGTCGAAGTCCTGTCAGTCACATGTTCGAATGGCACCAAGACCGACATATCGCGGCCAGTTGTCCACAGTCGAGTGACACGAATCGGTAACGGCAGCAAGAATGCGGGAGTGGCGTCGCGCGGGGTTGTGCGCGCGTGGTGCCCGTGGTTCGGGGTGGGCCGGCCCGCGTCATGCGGCGTCGGCCCGGGAAATTGGGGTATCCCGTGCTCCCTGGAGAGCGGGAAAGGCCGAGGAGGGCCGGGTGACGACCTATGACGATCGAGCGAGCCTCACTGATCTGACCGCCGTGGTGGAGCGCGTGCGGGATTCGGTGGAAGGCGTGATCGAGGGCAAGCCCGAGGTCGTACGGCTCTCGCTGACCGTGCTGCTCGCCGAGGGACATCTGCTCATCGAGGACGTCCCCGGTGTCGGCAAGACGATGCTGGCGAAGGCGCTGGCGCGGTCCATCGACTGCTCGGTGCGGCGCATCCAGTTCACGCCGGACCTGCTGCCGTCGGACATCACCGGTGTGTCCATCTGGGACCAGCAACGGCGCGACTTCGAGTTCAAGCCGGGGGCCATCTTCGCGCAGGTGGTGATCGGCGACGAGATCAACCGCGCCTCGCCCAAGACGCAGTCCGCGCTCCTGGAGTCCATGGAGGAGCGGCAGGTCACCATCGACGGCAAGACCTACGAGCTGCCCGGCCCCTTCATGGTGGTGGCGACGCAGAACCCGGTCGAGATGGAGGGCACCTACCCGCTGCCGGAAGCCCAGCGCGACCGCTTCATGGCCCGCGTCTCGGTCGGTTACCCGAGTGCGGAGGCCGAGTTGCAGATGCTGGACGTGCACGGCGGCGTCTCCCCGCTCGAGGACCTCCAGCCCGTGGCGCACGCGCACGAGATCCTCAAGCTGATCGAGGCGGTGCGCGGGGTGCACGTGGCCGAGCCGGTCCGGCGCTACGTGGTCGACCTGGTCGGCGCCACACGCACGCACCCCGACCTGAGACTGGGCGCCTCCCCGCGCGCGACGCTGCACCTGCTGCGCGCGGCGAAGGCGTCCGCCGCCCTGAGCGGCCGGGAGTACGCCCTGCCGGACGACGTGCAGGCCCTGGCCGTCGCCGTCCTGGCGCACCGCCTGCTGCCCACCGCCCAGGCCCAGCTCAACCGCCGCACCGCCGAGCAGGTCGTCGAGGAGATCATCCAGCACACCCCGGTCCCCTCCGCGCCGCAGCAGAACGGCTACGGCGCCGTGGGCCGGGCCGCGCCCGCGTATCCCTCGCACCCGCCGCGGAGGCTGTGATGAGCAGCACCGCGGGGACGGGGCAGGCGGTGGCCGACCGGGGTGAGAAGGGCGGCATCCGCACCGCCCTGGGCGGTCTGACCACCCGCGGACGCTCCTTCCTGGCCGCCGGTGTCGCGGCCGCCGTGTGCAGCTACGTGCTCGGGCAGGGCGACCTGCTGCGGGTGGGCCTGCTCCTGGCGGTGCTGCCGCTGGTGTGCGCGGCGGTGCTCCACCGCACCCGCTACCGGGTGGCGGGCAGCCGCCGCCTCTCCCCCGCGCGCGTGCCCGCCGGCAGCGAGGCCCGGGTGCACCTGCGGATGGACAACGTCTCCCGGCTGCCCACGGGCCTGCTGATGCTCCAGGACCGGGTGCCCTACGTGCTCGGCCCGCGGCCCCGTTTCGTGCTCGACCGGGTGGAGGCCGGCGGCCGGCGCGAGGTGTCCTACCGCGTCCGCTCCGACCTGCGCGGCCGCTACCCGCTGGGCCCGCTCCAGCTGCGCCTGACCGACCCGTTCGGCATGTGCGAGCTGACCCGCTCCTTCTCCTCGTACGACACGCTGACGGTGATCCCGCGGGTGGAGCCGCTGGCGCCGGTGCGGCTGAGCGGTGAGGCGAAGGGGTACGGCGACGGCCGGCAGCGCTCGCTCGCCCTGGCCGGCGAGGACGACGTGATCCCGCGCGGGTACCGCTACGGCGACGACCTGCGCCGGGTGCACTGGCGTTCCACCGCCCGCTACGGGGAGCTGATGGTGCGCCGCGAGGAGCAGCCCCAGCGCGCCCGCTGCACGGTGCTGCTCGACACCCGGGGCATCGCCTACCGGGGCGCCGGTCCGGACTCCGCCTTCGAATGGGCCGTCACGGGCGCCGCGTCGGTGCTGGTGCACATGCTGGAGCGGGGCTACTCGGTACGGCTGCTCACGGACACCGGCAGCACGGTGCCGGGCGAGGGCGGTGACGGTTTCGCCGGCGCCAGCCAGGAGTCGGCGGACGCGGCCGGGCTGATGATGGACACCCTCGCGGTGATCGACCACTCCGACGGGGCGGGCCTGTCCCGCGCCTACGACGTGCTGCGCGGCGGCAACGAAGGGCTGCTGGTGGCCTTCCTCGGCGACCTCGACGAGGAACAGGCCGCGGTGCTGGGCCGGATGCGCCAGCGCAGCCCGGGTGCGGTCGCCTTCGTGCTGGACAGCCGCACCTGGGTGCGGGAACCGAGCGACGTGCCCGGTCCGTTGGACGCACGCGGGGAGCGGTTGCGCATGCTGCGCGACTCGGGCTGGACGGCCCTGGGCGTGCCGCGGGGCGCGCCGCTGGACGAGCTGTGGCGGCAGGCGGACCGGGAGCGCCGGGGCGTGGCCGCCGCGGGCGGCGGGGAGGGACCGTGATGAGCGGGCGGATACGACTGACGCTGGGGGCCTGGGCGGCCACGCTGACGGCCGCGTGCGCCCTGCTGCCGCTCGTCCAGCCGGCCACGTGGATCGTGCAGGCGGCGTTCCTGCTCGCCGTGCAGGCCGCCGTCGGCACGGCGGCCCGCAGGGTGCCGCTGCCCCGGCCGCTGACGGTCGCCGCCCAGGCCGCGGTGACGGTCGTCCTGCTGACCTTCCTGTTCGCCCGCGAACAGGCCCTGGCCGGGCTGATCCCCGGTCCGCAGGCCCTGGACCGCTTCGCGGTCCTGCTCCAGCAGGGCGGCGACGACATAGCGCGCTACGCGATCCCGGCACCCCTGGACTCCGACGGCATCCGGCTGATGCTCATCGGCGGGGTGCTGATCATCGGTCTCCTGGTGGACACCCTGGCGGTGACCTTCCGCAGCGCCGCCCCGGCCGGGCTCCCGCTGCTCGCGCTGTACTCGGTGGCGGCGGGGCTCTCCGACGGCGGCACGGACTGGCTGTGGTTCGTGGTGGCCGCCGCCGGCTACCTGATGCTGCTGCTCGCCGAGGGCCGCGACCGGCTCTCCCAGTGGGGCCGCGTCTTCGGCGGGCCCTCGCGCACGGCCGGAGCCGAGCACAGCGGCACCGTCGCCCCCGTCCGCACCGGCCGGCGCATCGGCGTGGTCGCGCTGGGCATCGCCCTGGTGGTCCCGCTCGGCCTGCCCGCGATGAACGGCGGCCTGCTGGAGTCGGTCGGGACGGGAGCGGGCCGCGGCACGGGCGGAGGCGGCACGATCTCCGCCGTCAATCCCCTGGTGTCGCTGCGGGACAACCTGAACGCGGACGAGGACCGGCAGGTGCTGTCCGTGCGGACGAAGATGCCGGACGTCTCGGACCTCTACCTGCGGATCGTGTCGCTGGACGACTTCGACGGCACCACGTGGAAGCCGTCCCGCCGGTCCATCACGGCCGTCCCGGACGGCCCGTTCCCCACGCCCATCGGTCTCGGCCCCGACGTGAAGCGCTCGGAGGTCGCCACCACGATCTCGGCGGCCGACTGGTACGCCCAGGACTGGCTGCCCATGCCGTACCCGCCGAGCGGCGTGCGGATCAGCGGCAACTGGCGCTACGAGCCCCAGGGGATGACCCTGGTCGGCGACCACGGGCAGAACACCCGCGGGCTGACCTACCAGGTCGAGAGCCTCGACGTGCGGCCGACGGCGGAGCAGCTGGCCTCGGCCGGGCCGCCGCCCGCGGACGTCCTGCGGGACTTCACCGAGCTGCCCGACTCCCTGCCGTCGTCGGTGCCGCGCACCGCCCGCAAGGTCACCGCGGGCGCGGACGACCCGTACGCCCGGGCGGTCAAGCTGCAGGACTGGTTCGCGGTGACCGGCGGCTTCGAGTACGACACGCAGGTGCAGGTCGGCAGCGGCTCCCAGGCCATCGCCCGCTTCCTGCGCGACAAGCAGGGCTTCTGCGTGCACTTCTCGTTCGCCATGGCCGCGATGGCCCGCTCCCTGGGCATACCGGCCCGGGTCGCGGTGGGCTTCGCGCCGGGTTCCCCGCAGGCGGACGGTTCGGTCTCGGTGGGGCTGCGGGACGCGCACGCCTGGCCGGAGCTGTACTTCGAGGGCGTGGGCTGGACCCGTTTCGAGCCCACGCCGAACCGTGGCTCGATGCCGAACTACACCCTGCCCGACACCCCGGACAGCTCGGTGCCGGAGAATCCGCTCCCGTCGGAGTCCGCGTCGGCCGCGCCGTCCGTGGCGCCTTCGCGGAGCGAGGGCTGCACGCCGGAGCAGAAGAAGCTGGACGGCGGCTGCGCGAGCGAGTCCCCGCAGGCGGCGCTGCCCGTCGACGGCGACGGCCCCGAGTGGTACGCGCTCGGGCTCTGGGCGCTGGCCGGGCTGGCGGTCCTGGCACTGCCGCTGGCGCCGATGCTGTGGCGGTTGCGGACCCGTGCCGTCCGGCTGGGGGCGCACGGGCGGGGTGAGGCGGACGCCGTGCCGCACACGCTGGCCCTGTGGCAGGAGCTGACCGACACGGCGTGGGACTTCGGCATCGTCCCGGAGGAGTCCCGGACCCCGCGCAAGGCGGCCGCCCGCATCGTCCGGCTCGGACGGCTCGACGACACGGCGGCGGCCTCGGTGCACCGGGTGGCGGACGCGGTGGAGCAGGTCCTGTACGCGCCCCGGCCCCGGCCGGTGGCGGGCCTCACGGAGGACGTCCGCCGGGCGGCGGCGGGCCTCGGCGCGGCGGCCGGCCGCACCACCCGGCTGCGGGCCCTCCTGGCCCCCCGCTCCACGGCCCGGGTGGTGTGGGCGGCATCCGCCTGGTGGTCCGGCGTACGGGAACGGGCTGCGGCGCTGCGCCCGACCTGGCGGAAGACGTCGGGACAGCAGGGCTGAGGCGGCTCGGGAACAGTCCGAGGCGAGTCGAGGGCAGTGACCGGGGCCGGGGCCGACCGCGCGCGAGGACGCGTCGGGCCGGGCCCCGGTCCGGTAGGGGCGGCCGGCCCGGGCTCGGTACGCGGGCCGGCCGCTCTCTCCCGCGCAGAGGTGCCCGGCCCGGTGCGGAGATGCAGCCCTGGTCCGGCGGGCGGCCCGGTTGCGGCCCGCGCCCCAGCAGCAGGTCGGCACGGGCCGGCGCGTGGGTGGCGTTCGGATCCGGTCGGTGTGCGGACGTGCGTCAGGGGGTGACCACCGGGTGGGTGGTCACCCCCTGACGCACGGGATCACGTGGGCGGGCCGGCCGCGGGGCTAATGGCCGCCCTGCTCGTCACGGCGCTTCTGCCAGCGCTGTTCGATGCGGTCCATCATGGAGCGCCGCGAACGGCCCTGACGGCGGGCCTGCGGCCCTCCGGCGGCACCGGCGGCCTGTTCGCCCGGCTTGGGCGCCTTGCGCCAGCCGGTCACCGCGAGCACGGCGCAGCCCAGCATGACGAGGAAACCCACGACACTGAGCCAGACCTGCTTGGCGACCATACCGGCCATGAGGAGCGCAATACCTACGAGGAAGCCCGCGACCGCCTGGTAGACCCGCCGCCGGGTGTACGTACGCAGCCCGCTTCCCTCGAGCGCCGACGCGAACTTGGGATCTTCGGCGTACAGCGCTCGCTCCATCTGCTCGAGCATGCGCTGCTCGTGCTCCGAGAGCGGCACGGAGTCCTCCTCATCGTGCAGTCGCCGGGGCGACCCGGGGGGTCCCTTCAGGATAGGCAGGGAATCGCCCCCGTGAAACCCGCCCCTCTGCGCCATTTGGCCAACCGGCACCCGCCACGGACGTCCGGCTCGCTGAGGCTTCCATTCCCCGGCGGCCGATCCGTCATGCCGGAACGGTCTCCCTCGATCATACGGCGCGAAGCCCCCATTCGGGGGGCCTGTGGCGTACTCCATGCGCAGCCGCGCCGCTGATCAGCGGCGGTGCCTCAGGAGGCTGTTCGACTCCCGGCGGTACCGGGAGCCTCACCGGCATCGTCTGTCTCAGTGCTCCGCGCTGTTCTCACCGGCCCCAGGCGATCCGGTGGTCTCCGTGGTCTCGGCGAGGACATGGAGCTGTGTGGCGACGGAACGGAACGCGGGGAGTCCGGCCGCGGCCTCCTCCAGCTTCAGCAGCGCCTCCAGGGCTCCCGGCTCGGTGTCCACGAGGACGCCGGGCACGAGGTCGGCGAAGACCCGCACGCCGTGGACCGACCCGACCCGCAGGCCCGCGCCCTCGACCAGGTCCGTGAGCTGCTCGGCGGTGAAGCGGCGCGGCACGGGGTCACCCGAGCCCCATCGTCCGTTCGGGTCGTCGAGGGCCTGCCGGGCCTCCTTGAAGTGCCCCGCGAGGGCCCGGGCGAGCACGGCACCGCCGAGACCGGCGGCCAGGAGGCTGAGGACGCCGCCGGAGCGCAGGGCGGCCACGGCGTTGCGGATGCCCTCGGCCGGGTCGTCGACGTACTCCAGGACGCCGTGGCACAGCACCACGTCGTAGCCGCCGCGCTCGGCGACGTCGAGGAGTCCGTGGGCGTCGCCCTGCACGCCCTTGACCCGGTCGGCGACGTCCGCCTCGGCGGCGCGGCGCTCGAGGGCGAACAGCGCGTTGGGGCTGGGGTCGACGACCGTGACCCGGTGACCGAGGCGGGCGGCGGGCACCGCGAAGTTGCCGCTGCCGCCCCCGGTGTCGAGGACGTCGAGCGATTCCCTGCCCGTGGCCTTGACCCGGCGGTCGAGGGCGTCCTGGAGGACCTCCCAGACCACGGCGGTACGGAGTGAGGCGCGGGGGCGCATCGGGTCCGGCACGGCAGTTGACTCCTCGGCGCGGCACCGCCTCTTGCACGGCGGCGCGAACGGGGTGCCTCCCCCGGCGCCGTGAAGAACGGGCGGGGAAGACCTCAGGCGTCCCCACCCTATTGCCTCGGCCGTGACGACCGGCATGCCCCGGTCCGGGGAGGTCCGCGCGGCGGGAACACCGGCCCGCCCACCCGGGCCGTGCACCACGCACGCGGGTACGCCGGAGTCCGGCACGGGCCCCGGCAGGCCCCGCCCGGCCCGGGCACCCGATCGGTCCGCGCCGGGTATGCCCCCGCCCGGTACGGGAGCCGGTCGGGTCCCGTCCGGCACGTCCCGATCCGCCGCGGGGTCCGTCAGCCCGCGTCCGGCATGTCCCGCTCCGGGTTCGGGCCCTCCGGGCGGTCCTGGTCCGCGCGGGGCTGCGGGAGCACCGGCTGGAGGACCAGCATGCGCTCCACGAGGCGGAGGAACATCGACACGTCCCGTATCAGGTCGTCGGCGTCCCGGTCGCAGGCCGCGCCCTGGATGCCCGCCTCGGCACGGGCGCGGCGCCGGGCGCCGGAGGCGAAGAGGGCGCTCCACTCCGCCAGTTCGGGCGCGATCTCCGGGAGCACCTCCCAGGCACTTCGGATCTTGGCCCGGGCCCGGGGTGACGTCTCGGGCCGGCCCCGGGCGGCGAGCACGGCGGCGGCGGTGCGCAGCGCGGCGAGATGGGCCGTCGCGTAGCGCTCGTTGGGGGTTTCCAGGACGGTGGCCTCGTCGAGACCCGCGCGCGCCTGGGCGAGCAGGTCGAGGGCGGCCGGCGGGGCCGAGGCCCTGCGCAGCACGGGGTGGACGTCGCTCGCCGGGCCGGTCAGTGAGGGGGCAGGGCCGGAGGCGCGGCGCCGGCGGGCGGCTGCTGCGTGATAGCTGGCCATGACGAACCTCCTGTCGTCTGTGTGACGGCACGTCAGTGCCGTATGCCCCCATCGTGCGGTATGGCACTGACAATCCGATCCGACCTGCGGTTTTGCCTCGTTCGTAGGTTCGGAGTAGTTTTTGCACTGACCAGTCAGTTCAAATGGTGGGGAGTCTCGTGGGGGAACGGACGGGAGGGGCGCGGATCGTCGCCGACGGCCTCGGGGTCAAGGGGCCGCGGGGCTGGGCGGTCCGCGGGGCGTCCGTCGACGCCGGACCGGGATCGCTCGTCACGATCGAGGGCCCGTCCGGGTCCGGCCGCACGTGCCTGCTGCTGGCGCTGACGGGGCGGATGAAGGTCACGGAGGGCACGGCGGAGGTGGGCGGGGCGCGGCTGCCGAAGCAGTTGCCGGCGGTCCGCCGCTTCAGCGCGCTGGCACACGTGCCGGGGGTCACCGACCTCGACCCCGCCCTGACCGTCGGCGAGCACCTGCGCGAACGGGCTCTGCTCCAGCGGCGGTTCGGCGGTTCGCTGCGCGGGCTGCTGCGCCCTCGCCGTGAGCGGGCGGCGGAGTCGCAGCGCCGCGTCGACGAGGCGCTGGAAGCCGCCGGACTCGCTCCGAAGGCGCTGCCCAAGGGCCCGCGCACGGCGGTGCGCGACCTGGAGCGCCTGGAGGCGCTGCGGCTGTCCGTCGCCCTCGCGCTGATCGTCCGGCCACGCCTCCTGGGCGTCGACGACGCGGACTTGAAGCTGGCCGACGCCGAACGAGCCCGGATGTGGGAGCTGTTGAGGTCCCTCGCCGACGCGGGGACGACGGTGGTGGCGGTGTGCAGCGAGGCGCCGGAGGGAACCGTCCGGCTCTCCACGCACACGGACCCCGACGGCGAGGGCGGCGGCACGGACGACGGTGACCCACGGGCCCCGGGGAACGAACCGGACGCCGGGAACGCGCCGGACGCCGGGCCCACCCGAACCACCACTGCCGGCACCGCCGGAACCGCGGACGGCACCGCCACCGCCGGGGACGGCCCGGCCGGCCCGGAAGAGGGGAAGGGCGATGCGCTCGCCGAAACTCGCCGCGCTTGAGCTGCGCCGCTTCGGCCGGGGGAAGCTGCCGCGGGCGGGACTGGTCGCGCTGCTCGTACTGCCGCTGCTGTACGGGGCCTTGTACCTGTGGTCGTTCTGGGACCCGTACGGCCGGCTGGACCGGATCCCCGTGGCCCTGGTGAACGACGACAGGGGGGCGACCGCCGACGGCAGGAAGGTCACCGCGGGCGACGACATCACCGAGCGGCTGCACGACAGCAAGACCTTCGACTGGCGCGAGGTGAGCGCCGAGGAGGCCCGCCGTGGTGTCGAGGACGGCACCTACTACCTGTCGCTCACGATGCCGGCCGACTTCAGCGCGCGCATCGCCTCGAGCTCGGGCGAGTCGCCCGAGACCGGCGCCCTGCAGGTGCGCACGAACGACGCCAACAACTACATCGTCGGGCAGATCTCCCGGACGGTCTTCGCCGAGGTCCGGCAGGCCGCGTCCACGAAGACCTCGCGGACCTTCCTGGACAGGATCTTCGTGTCGTTCTCCGGCATCCACGGCGAGACCGTCAGGGCGGCGCAGGGCGCCGACCGGCTCAAGGGCGGTATCGGCAAGGCCGAGAAGGGCTCCGAGGACCTCGCCGACGGCCTGTCGGACGCCAAGGACGGCAGCGGCGAGCTGTCGACGGCCCTGACGAAGCTCACCAAGGGGGCCGGTGCCGTTCAGGACGGCGCCCGGAGTGTCGCGGACGGCACGCAGAAGCTCGCCGACCGGGTCAACGGTCCGGCCGCCAAGGCGGGCCCGTTCCTGAAGGGCAACGAGAAGACCGTCGGCGACACGGCCCGACTGGTCGCCGACTCCTCGGGCGTGCTGCGCAAGCACCTGGACACCCTGGTGAAGAGGGCCCCCACCGCCGCCAAGGGCGCTCGCGCCGCGTCCACCACGCTCACCGACGTGTACGCCCGGCGCTGCGCCGATCCGGCCCTGCCCGACGCGGCCTGCGCCGACCTGAAGAAGGCCGAGGACGCCGCGGCCGACGTCACCCTCATCGCGGACGACCTCGACACGCTGGTCGCTGACCACGACGGCGACCTGGACCGGCTGGACAAGAACCTCGCCGCCCTGCAGAAGCAGTCCCAGGCGCTCGCCGACCGCGCGCCGCACCTGGCCGAGGACCTCGACGACGCCGTCGAGAAGATCGACAAGCTGAACGACGGCGCGGCGAAGGTCGCCGCGGGGGCGAAGAAGCTGCACACGGGGCTCGGCAAGGCCAAGACCGGTGCCGCCGACCTGGACGAGGGAGTCGGCGAGCTCAAGACCGGCGCGGACGACCTCAACGGCGGCCTCTACAAGCTCGTCGGCGGCTCCGGGAAGCTCGCCGGGGGCCTGCACGACGGGGCGGAGAAGATCCCCGACTACGACAAGCCGGACCGCGACCGCCGCACCGAGGTCATGGCCGACCCCGTGCGGCTGGCCTCGCACGACCTGCACAAGGCGCCGAACTACGGCACCGGCTTCGCCCCGTACTTCATCCCGCTGTCGCTGTGGGTGGGGGCGATGGTGGCGTACATGCTGATCACGCCCATGAACCGGCGTGCCCTCGCGGCCGGCGCCCCGGCCTGGCGGATCGCGCTGGCGGGCTGGCTGCCGGTGGTGGCGATCGGGGTGCTGCAGACCGTCGCCCTGATGTCCGTGCTGCACTGGGCCGTCGGCCTGGAGATGGTCCGGGCGGCCGGGACGGTGGCCTTCCTGTTCCTGGTGACGGCGTGCTTCGCGGCGATCGTGCAGTGGCTGAACGCGCGCTTCGGGGCGGCCGGGAGGATCCTCGTCCTGGCCCTGCTGATGCTGCAGCTCACCTCGGCGGGCGGCACGTACCCCGTACAGACCAGCCCCGGCTTCTTCAACGCGCTGCACCCGTACCTGCCGATGAGCTACGTCGTCGAGGCGCTGCGGCGGCTCATCACGGGCGGCGGCCTCGGGCCGGTGTGGCAGGCGTGCGTGGTGCTGGCGGCGTTCACCGCCGGTGCCCTCGCGCTGACCGCCGTGGCGGCCCGCAGGCGGCAGGTGTGGACGCTGGACCGGCTGCACCCGGAGCTGACCCTGTGAGTGCCTCCGTCACTTCTCCCGGAAAGGTTCCTGTGACAATCGGGGCCATGGAAAGCAGCAGTGCCGCGTCGGGCGGCAGCACGCGCCGCGAGGCCACCCGGCAGAAGCTCTACGAGGCGGCCGTCACGCTCATCGCCGAGCAGGGGTTCTCCGCCACGACCGTGGACGAGATCGCCGAGCGTGCCGGAGTCGCGAAGGGCACGGTGTACTACAACTTCGCGAGCAAGTCCGTCCTCTTCGAGGAGCTGCTGCGGCACGGCGTCGGCCTGCTCACCGCCTCCCTGCGGGACGCGGCCGAGCAGACCGCCGGCCGGGGCGGCAGCAAGGTCGACGCCCTGGACGCGATGATCCGCGCGGGGCTGGTCTTCATCGACCGCTACCCCGCGTTCACGCAGCTGTACGTGGCGGAGCTGTGGCGCACCAACCGGGCCTGGCAGTCGACGCTGATGGTGGTCCGGCAGCAGGCCGTCGCGGTGGTGGAGGACGTGCTGCGCGAGGGCGTGGGCAACGGCGAGTTCAGCGCGGAGATCGACGTTCCGCTGACGGCGGCGGCGCTGGTCGGCATGGTCCTGGTGGCGGCCCTCGACTGGAAGTCGTTCCAGCCGGAGCGTTCCCTCGACGACGTGCACGCGGCCCTGTCCCGCCTGCTCCAGGGCCGGGTGAGCGGCCGCCGCTGACCGGCGGGGCAGCGCACGGGCGAGAAGACATCGGTGTCACGCGAAGGCGCCGGTCCGGTCCGGCCGCGTCCCCCGCGGGCCGTTCCGAACCGGCGCCTTCCGTGCTCCCCCGTGCGTCCCCCCGCAGGACCCCCGTTCGCGGTCGTCCCCCGGTTCTCCCGGGTGATCCGGTCCGCCCGGATCACCCGGTCGTACTCCCCCGTGCCTCGCTCCCGCCGGCTGCGCCGGCGGAAGGAGCGGATCGCGGGCCGGCTCCGTTCCGGCGCCCCGTGCCGCCGGTGCCGGAGCCGTGCCCCTCTCCGTGTCTCCACTCTCCCGTTCCCGCAGGTGGCCGCCCATCCGCGCGCGTACTCAACTCCCCGTCTGAGTACGGGTACTCACGGCTGAGCGACGGCCCCCGGATCGCGCCGCGGCCGCCTGGTCACGACGACGTCCGCGCCCGTACTCGAGGTGGCCCGCGCAACCGCTCGGACCAGGGCGGATAAAGTCCCTGGCATGGCACGGATTGCGGTGATCGGCGCCGGGACGGGCGCGATGGCGGCCGCGGCCCGGCTGGCCGTCGCGGGCCACCGGGTGGCGGTGTACGAGCGGACGGACACCTACGGCGGGGCGCTGCGCCGCTTCGCACGCGACGGGTTCTCCTTCGACACGGGCCCCGGCCTGCTGCCCCTGCCGGCCGTCTACCGCGACCTGTTCGTCAAGACCGGCAAGGAGCCGCTGGAGGCGTGTGCCGAACTGGTCCAGGTCGACCCGTCGTCACGGCACGTGTTCGCGGACGGCACGGCGGTGTCCCTGCCGAACGCCTCGCGCGCCGGTGTGGTCGCCGCCCTGGACGAGGGACTCGGAGCGGGCGCCGGACAGCGGTGGGGCGACTTCCTGGTGCGGGCGCGCGAGGCCTGGGACCGGACCCGGCGACCGCTCCTGGAGGAGCCGCTGTGGCCGAACTGGCAGGTGCTGGCCGAGCGCGAGCCCTACCCGGCGGTGCCGCACAAGCGGCTGCTGCGCACCCGCAGGGCCGGCACCCTCGCCGAGGTCGGCGCCTGGGAACTGCGCGACCCGCGGCTGGCCGCACTGCTGGAGAGTCACGCCCTCAGCCACGGCCTGGACCCGCGGACCACGCCCGCGAGCGCGGCGGTCCTGCCGTACATGGAGCACGCGTTCGGCACCTGGTACGTGCGCGGCGGGATGCGGGAGCTGGCGCGCGCGGTCTACGAGCGGTGCCTGGCCCGCGGGGTCGTGTTCCACTTCGGTGCCGAGGTGACGGGAGTCCTGGAGAAGGACGGCCGGGCCGCGGGGATCGAACTGGCCGACGGGACGGCCGTGGAGGCCGACCACGTCGTCGCCGGGGTCTCCCCCGGCGTGCTGGACCGGCTGGCGGGCCGGGCGGTGCGGGACGACGGCGGGGTGCGCCCGCAGCCGGCGGCGGCAGCGCGGCTGACCGTCCTGCTGGCCCTGCGCGGCGCCCGCCCCGAGGGCACGGCCCACCGCACGGTGGTGCACACACCGGACCGCGAGGCCGAACTGGACGCCCTGTTCGGCGCGGCGGAGCCGGCCGGGCGGCCCACGGTGACGGTGCTGCGGCCGGGTGACGAGCGGTCGGCCCCGGAGGGCCACGAGGCGGTCACCGTGACCGCGGTCGTCCCCGCGCGGCCCGACCGGTCCTGGGACGACGTGGCCGAACGGATGGTGACGGCGGCCGGACGCGCCGTGCCCGGGCTGCGCGAGCGGGTGCTCTGGCGGGAGCTGCGCACCCCGGCCGACATCGCGGACGCGACGGGCGCGGAGGGCGGCGCGGTGCCGGTCCCGGCGCTGGCGGCGGCCGGGGGGCGGCTGCTGCACCCGTCCAACACCACCGTCGTGCCGGGCCTGTTCGCCGTCGGCGGCTGGGCGCACCCCGGCGGCGGACTGCCGCACGCGGGCATGTCGGGGGCGCTGGTGGCCGGACTGATCGTGGAGGGGCCCGGGTTCCGCGGCTCGCAGTGACCTTCCGCCGCGGGCTTCAGAAACGGTACTGCTCGTCGAAGCCGTTGCCCTGCGGCTGCTGCCCGCCCCCCTGGTAGGGGTAGTGCTGCTCGGGCGGGAGTTCCTGGCCGTACTCGTCGGTGTTGCGCTGCTGTGGCACCCACGCCCCGCCGGGCGGTGTCTCCCCGCCGTAGGTGCCGGGGTAGGCGTCCTGCGCGTAACCCTGCTGGCCGTGGTACTGCTGGTCGCCGTAACCGGTGTCGTAGGCGGTCCCGCCGTAGTTCGACGAGCCGATGTACGGGTCCGAGTAGGCCGCGTACTGCTGCTGTCCGGTGCCGTCGTAGCCCTGCTGCTGGCCGTAGCCCGAGTAGTCGTAGGAGTAGGACTGGTCGGAGCCCTGGGCCGCGTACTGGTCGTGGGACCGGCCCGGGTAGCCGGTGTCGCCGTACACGCCGTAGTTGCCGGTGTCGTCGGGCATGGGCTGCGGCTCGTAGACGGCGGTGTTCCCGTCGTCCGTCGCGCGGCCGTGGCGCACCGGGGTGAAGACGTCGTCGTGGTCGTCGTCCTGGCCGTAGCCGTCGGTGTCCCGGCTGTGGCCGGTGCCCTCGTCGCCGTAGCCGCCCTCGGCCTCCAGGTCGGAGACCTCCAACGTCGGCTCCTGGCGCCCGCGCTCACCGCGGCGGCGCCTGCTGCCGCCGAGCACCGGCGCGCTGACCGCCCAGCCGGCCGCGAAGCCGCTGCGGAACGACAGGGTGACGTAGGTCTGCCCGACCGCGAAGGCGGCCGCGCCCAGGCCGATCACCACGACCGACGGGATCAGGACACCGACGACGACACCGAGGAACCCGACGAAGGCCAGCAGACGCCAGCGCAGCCGCGCCTTGTACTGCAGGAGCACCTCGCCCAGCAGCCACAGCGCGACGACGCCGAACGCGATGTAGAGGACCGCCCAGCCCATGTACGCCCCTCTCCCAGTGGCCGTTACGCAGTGTGTCGTATACCGGTGCGAACGGTCTAGGCCTGCGGTGGGTGGTGCAGGCCCAGGTTCTCGTAGATCTCCAGGGTCGCCGTGGAGTTGTTGAGCGTGATGAAGTGCAACCCGGGCACGCCTTCGGCGAGCAGCCGCGCACAGAACTCCGTGGCGAATTCGATCCCAATGGAGCGTACAGCGGCCGGATCGTCTTGTGCTGTGAGGATCCGCTCTTTCAGGGCGGCCGGGAACGCGGCGTTGGTCAGGGAGCCGATGCGCTCCAGCGTCCGCACGCTGGCGATCGGCATGACCTCGGGGATGATCGGGGTCTCGCAGCCGGCGGCCGCGACCCGGTCGCGCAGCCGCAGGTAGTCCTCCGGCTGGAAGAACATCTGCGTGATGGCGTAGTCGGCGCCCGCCCGGCACTTGTCGACGAAGTGGCGGACGTCGGTCTCCCAGTCCGCGGAGCGCGGGTGCATGGCCGGGAAGGCGGCCACGCCCACGCAGAAGTCACCGGACGCCTTGATCAGTTCGACGAGCTCGGCCGCGTAGGCCAGGCCCCGGGGATGCGGCACCCACTCGCCCATCGGGTCGCCGGGCGGGTCGCCGCGCAGGGCGAGCATGTTGCGGATCCCGGCGTCCGCGTACTGGCCGATGATGTTGCGCAGGTCGGCCACCGAGTGGTCGACCGCGGTGAGGTGGGCGATCGGCGTGAGGGTGGTGTCGGAGGCGATCGCCTCGGTCGCCTTGACCGTCCCGGCGCGGGTGGAGCCGCCCGCGCCGTAGGTCACGGAGACGAAGTCGGGCGCCACCGCCTCGACCCGGCGCAGCGCGTTCCACAGGTTCCGCTCGCCCTTCGGGGTCTTGGGCGCGTAGAACTCGAACGAGTACGTCGTCTTGCCGGTCGCGAGCATGTCGCGCACGGTGCGGGCGTGGTCCGATCTGATGGATGCGGTGCCGAGGGCCATACCGGCAGGTTAGCCAGGGGGCGTCGGTCCCCCAACCGCGCACAGGGTTTTGCACCTATTGTCCACGAGTTGTCCGTCCTTCTGTCCACTCCTTGGATACAACGGGGATCAGCGCTCCCGCAGGCGCTTGGCGAACCCGGCCGCCGCGTCACCCGGGTCACCGGCTTCGGTGATCGCCCGTACGACGACGACCCGCCGGGCGCCCGCATCCAGGACCTGGTCGAGGTTGCCGAGATCGATGCCGCCGATGGCGAACCAGGGGCGGTCGGTGCCGAGACCGGCCGTGTACCGCACGAGGTCCAGCCCGGGGGCGTGCCGGCCGGGCTTGGTGGGGGTCGGCCAGCAGGGGCCGGTGCAGAAGTAGTCCACGCCCTCCTGGCCGGCTGCCGCGGCGGCCTCGGGCCCGGCGTGGGTGGAGCGGCCGATCAGGACGTCGTCGCCCAGGATGGCGCGGGCCGCGGGGACCGGGAGGTCGCCCTGGCCCAGGTGCAGGACGTCGGCGCCGGCGGCGTGGGCGACGTCCGCCCGGTCGTTGACCGCGAGCAGCTTGCCGTGCCGGGCGCAGGCCTCGGCGAACACCTCCAGGTGCTCCAGCTCCTCGGCCGCCTCCATGCCCTTGTCGCGCAGCTGGACGATGTCGACGCCGCCGGCCAGCACGGCGTCCAGGAACGCGGGAAGGTCGCCCTGGCGCTTGCGGGCGTCGGTGCAGAGGTAGAGCCGGGCGTCGGCGAGCCGGGCCCGGGCGGTGGTGGCGGCGGAGGTCGCGGTGCCGGTCATGGGAGTCCCCCTCGGTGTCGGTGGCGCGGGCCCCCGTCCGCGTGCGGTGCGAAGCGTGCGGGCGGCGGGACCCTGGTGGTCGGCGCGGGCGGCCTCGCCCGTGCGCCGTGGGTGGGCCGGGGCGCGGCGCCCGGCCGGTCGGCGCGGGCACCCGCGTGCACCTCCGGGTGCGTGCGGGCGGGAGGGCCGGGTGGGGCTGTGCGGTTCCGTCACCGGAAGGCCCCGCCCGCCGGGCGGTTCCGGCCGGGCGGGCGCGTCCCGTCCGGGACCGCCCCGGGCACCTTACGCGCCCGAGGCCCGGATGCGTCCCGCCCGTGAAAGAGCACGGCCCGGTCCCGGGCCGTGGCCCCGTGGGCCACGGCCCCGCACCGGGCGGCTGTTCGGGTCCGGCCCCGCTCGGGCGGTGCCGGACGGTCCTCCCGCGGAGTCCGGGTCAGACTGCGAGCGCCTGCGCGCGGCGCTTCACCTCCGTGCCGCGGTTCTCGCTGAGCGCCTGCGCGGGGGTGCCGGGCAGGCTGGGGTCGGGGGTGAAGAGCCACTCCAGCATCTCTTCGTCCGTGAAGCCGTCGTCCCGCAGGAGCGTCAGGGTCCCGGTGAGGCCCTTGACGACCTTGTCCCCGTCGATGAAGGCGGCGGGAACGTGCAGCGCCCGGTTCTCACCGCGGCGTACGGCGATGAGCTGGCCCTCCTTGACCAGCTGCCGCACACGCGTCACCTCGACACCGAGCTGCTCGGCGATGTCGGGGAGGGTGAGCCAGGCGGGGACGAGAGCATCGATCTTTGCGTCAATCTCGGTCACGGGAACAAGCCTGCCATCCGCCACCGACAGTCGGAAGCCGACCCGGTCCACCCGGGCGCGACGGCCCGCTCCGCCCCGGCCCCGGTCTCAGGCCGTGGCCGCCTTCATCGGCCTGGCCGGGTCCGCCAGCAGCACCGGGTTCATCGGCGTGCCCGACTCGATCAGGCGGCGGCCCTGCGCCAGGTCCCGCGGGCGGCCGACCGCCAGCAGCGCGACCAGCCGCTCGCCCCGCAGCCAGCACACCGTCCAGGCCGGGCCGGAGGGGTCGCCCCGCCACAGCAGCGCGTCGGCGGCCGCGTGGTGCCCGGCGTACTGCACGAACCGGCCGAACTGCTCGGACCAGAAGTAGGGCACCGGGTCGTACACCGCGGGCGGCTCGCCCGAGGCCCGGCCGACGATGTTCGCGGCGACCGTGCGCGGCCCCTGCAGGGCGTTGTCCCAGTGGTGCACCAGCAGGCGCTCGCCGTACCGGCCCGAGGGGAAGGAGGCGCAGTCGCCGACCGCGTACACGTCCGGCACGCGGGTGCGCAGGTGCGCGTCGGCGACCACCTCGCCGTGCGCGCCGAGTTCGACGCCGGACCCGGACAGCCAGGCCGTGGCGGGGCGGGCGCCGATGCCGACGACGACCGCCTCCGCGGGCAGCCGCGAGCCGTCGTCCAGGACCACCGCGCCGGGCTCCACCCGCTCCACGCGCGCGTGGGTGCGCAAGGAGGCGCCCGCGTCGGCGTACCAGCGGGTCATCGGCGCGGCGACCTCGGGGGGCAGGGCTTCGGCGAGGGGACGGCCGGCGGCCTCCACGACGGTCACCGAGCAGCCCGCCTCGCGCGCGGCCGTGGCGAACTCCGCGCCGATCCAGCCCGCGCCGACGACCACGATCTCGTGCCGGGCGGCCAGCACCGGCCGCAGCCGCTCGGCGTCGTCCAGGGTGCGCAGCAGGTGCACGCCGGGCACTCCCTGCGTGCCGGGCAGCCGGACCGGTTCTGCGCCGGTCGCGACGACCAGGACGTCGTAGGGCACCGCTCCGGCCTCGGTGTCCAGTTCGTGGGCGCCCGGGCGCAGGCCCAGCACCTCGCAGCCGAGGCGCAGTTCGATGCCCAGCGCCTCGAAGTCCACGTCGAAGGCGGAGCCCTCGGCCTTGCCGAGCAGGACGGCCTTGGACAACGGCGGTCGGTCGTAGGGCTGGTGGGGTTCGGCGCCGATCAGGCTCACGGTGCCGGTGAAGCCCTGTTCGCGCAGGGCGACCGCGGTCTGCACCCCGGCCATGCCCGCGCCCGCCACGACCACGCGCCGCGGCACGGACGGGCCTGCTTCCTGCGTCTGCTCGCTCACCTGATCACCATAGACACCTGACACTCCGTCAGTCAGCGCCCCTGCGCCGTGACCTGCTCCACAACGCTCGTGCCGCTGCCCGGCCGGGACTCCCACTGCCAGGTCTCCTCCAGCCGCACCCGCCCGTCGGGCAGCTCCACGACCGTCGAGACGCAGTGCCCCGAGGCGGTGGTGCCGTCCCGCCCGAGCTGGACGTAGCGGAAGTCGAGCCTGTCACCTTCCCGGATACCCACGAGATGCCCGTGTACGACGTCCCCGCCCGCGTAGTCGGCCCAGACCGCGCCCTCCCGCTCGTGGTAGGTGAACCGGGTGGACGTCCCGACCTGGCCGGGTGCCTGGTCGGCGACCGGGGCGAGGACCAGACCGTCGAGGGATCGGGCCATGGAAGGAGGCTCCCTTACTGCGGCGTGCGGGGTCGGGCTAGGGTGGCCAACGTAGAGCACTCGCGGGAGCCCGGACGCACCGGGCTGAGAGGGAGGCTGGCGGCCTCCGACCGTACGAACCTGATCCGGGTCATGCCGGCGAAGGGAGGGGCTGGACGCCCATGTCGCGCACGTCCACCACGTCGGACGTCCTCGTCGTCGGGGGCGGGATCATCGGCCTGGTCACGGCCTGGCGGGCCGCGCAGCGCGGTTTCGCCACGGCCCTGGTGGATCCCGAGCCCGGCGGCGGAGCCGCCCAGGTCGCCGCCGGGATGCTGGCCGCCGTCACGGAACTGCACTACGGCGAGCAGACCCTGCTGCAGCTGAACCTCGCCTCGGCCGGCCGCTACCCGGACTTCACGGCCGAGCTGACCGAACTGACCGGACACGACCTCGGCTACCGCCGCTGCGGCACCCTGGCCGTGGCCCTGGACGCCGACGACCGCGCCCACCTGCGAGAACTGCACGCCCTCCAGCAGCGGTCCGGGCTGGACTCGCAGTGGCTGTCGGGGCGCGAGTGCCGCCGGCTGGAGCCGATGCTCGCGCCGGGCGTGCGCGGCGGGCTGCGGGTCGACGGCGACCACCAGATCGACCCCCGGCGCCTCGCCGGGGCGCTGGTCGCCGCGTGCGAGCGGGCGGGGGTGGTCCTGCACCGCGTCCGGGCCGAGCGGCTCACCGTCGAACGGGACCGGGCCGCGGGGGTGGTCACCGACGACGGGACCGCGCTGGGCGCGGGACAGGTCGTGCTGGCCGGGGGCAGCCTCAGCGGCCGGCTCGCGGGCGTCCCGGACGAGGTCCTGCCCCCCGTACGGCCCGTCAAGGGCCAGGTGGTGCGGCTGACGATGCCGCCGCGGCACGGGCCGTTCCTGAGCCGCACCGTGCGCGCGGTCGTGCGCGGCAGTCACGTCTACCTGGTGCCGCGCGAGAGCGGTGAGCTGGTGATCGGGGCGACCAGCGAGGAGCTGGGCTGGGACACCACCGTCACCGCGGGCGGCGTGTACGAGCTGCTGCGCGACGCCCACGAGCTGGTGCCGGGGATCACCGAACTGCCGCTCACCGAGACCCGGGCCGGACTGCGCCCCGGCTCCCCGGACAACGCCCCGCTGCTCGGTCCGACGGCTCTGGACGGACTGCTGCTGGCGACCGGTCACTACCGCAACGGCGTGCTGCTCACGCCGGTGACCGGCGACGTCCTGGCGCACGCCCTGGCCACGGGCGAACTGCCCGCCGAGGCCCGTCCCTTCACCCCCGAGCGCTTCCGCACCGCCACCGCACTCACGGAGCAGCCCGCATGAACATCTCCGTCAACGGCGAGCCCCGCCACGTCCGGCCCGGCACGGCTCTCGACGCCGTGGTGAAGTCCCTCACCACCTCGACCTCGGGGGTGGCCGCCGCCCTCAACGAAACCGTCGTCCCGCGCACGCAGTGGCCCGCCACGCCCCTGTCCGAAGGGGACCGCGTGGAAGTCCTCACCGCCGTCCAAGGAGGCTGACCATGGCCGACGATCCGTTCGTCCTCGGGGACACGTCCTTCACCTCCCGCCTGATCATGGGGACCGGCGGGGCGCCCAGCCTCGACGTGCTGGAGCGCTCCCTGGTCGCCTCCGGCACGGAGCTGACGACGGTGGCGATGCGCCGGGTGAACGCCTCCGTGCACGGCTCGGTGCTGTCCGTCCTCGACCGGCTGGGCATCAAGGTGCTGCCGAACACGGCGGGCTGCTTCACCGCCGGCGAGGCCGTCCTCACCGCCCGCCTCGCGCGCGAGGCCCTCGGCACGGACCTGATCAAGCTGGAGGTCATCGCCGACGAGCGCACCCTGCTGCCGGACCCGATCGAGCTGCTGGACGCGGCCGAGACGCTGGTCGACGACGGCTTCACGGTGCTGCCGTACACCAACGACGATCCCGTGCTCGCGCGGAAGCTGGAGGACGTGGGCTGCGCGGCGATCATGCCGCTCGGTTCGCCGATCGGGTCGGGTCTGGGCATCCGCAACCCGCACAACTTCGAGCTGATCGTGGAGCACGCGCGCGTGCCGGTGATCCTCGACGCGGGCGCCGGGACGGCCTCGGACGCGGCGCTGGCGATGGAGCTGGGGTGCGCGGGCGTGATGCTGGCCTCGGCGGTGACGCGGGCGCAGGAGCCGGTGCTGATGGCCGAAGCCATGCGGCACGCCGTGGAGGCGGGCCGGCTGGCCCGCCGGGCGGGCCGGATCCCGCGGCGGCACTTCGCCCGGGCGTCGTCGCCGGGCGACGGCATGGCCGCCCTGGACCCGGAGCGCCCCGCCTTCCGGTAGGGGTGCGTCCGCCCTCGCGGGGCACGTCACAGGTCCGCTGCAGTACCGCCCCGACGGCAGCCGCGGGGACGGCCCCGTCGGTCGCGGCTCGTACACTCGCCTGCGTGGACACGACCCTTCAGGACCCCTTGGTCGGGCAGGTGCTCGACGGCCGGTACCGCATCGACGCGCGGATCGCGGTCGGCGGGATGGCCACGGTCTACCGGGCCGTGGACACCCGCCTCGACCGGATCCTCGCGCTCAAGGTGATGCACCCCTCGCTCGCGGTCGACGCCTCGTTCGTCGAGCGGTTCATCCGCGAGGCCAAGTCGGTGGCCCGGCTGTCCCACCCGAACGTGGTGCAGGTCTTCGACCAGGGCACCGACGGCGCGTACGTCTACCTCGCGATGGAGTACGTCGCCGGGTGCACCCTGCGGGACGTGCTGCGCGAGCGCGGGGCACTGCAGCCGCGTGCCGCCCTGGACATCCTGGAGCCGGTGCTGGCCGCCCTGGGCGCCGCCCACCGCGCCGGGTTCGTGCACCGCGACATGAAGCCGGAGAACGTGCTGATAGGGGACGACGGCCGGGTGAAGGTCGCCGACTTCGGCCTGGTCAGGGCCGTCGACACGGTGACCAACACCACCGGCACGGTCCTCGGCACGGTGTCGTACCTCGCCCCGGAGCAGATAGAGAACGGCACCGCGGAGCCCCGCGTCGACGTGTACGCGTGCGGCGTGATGCTCTACGAGATGCTCACCGGGGACAAGCCCCACGACGGGGACTCCCCCGCCGTGATCCTCTACAAGCACCTGCACGAGGACGTGCCGCCGCCCTCGGCCGCCGTGCCGGGCCTGGCCTACGAGCTGGACGAGATGGTCGCCTCGGCGACCGCCCGCACCCCTGAGGTCCGCCCGTACGACGCGGTGGCGCTGCTGGCGCGGGTCCGCGACGGGCGGGCCCGCCTCGCCGACGACCAGCTGGACGCGGTGCCGCCGCGGGCGCTGACGTCGGACCACGACAACGCCGACGACCGCACGAGCGTGATCCCCCGTGCGCTGACGACGCCCCGCCCGGGCGCCTCCGGCCGGGACGGCGCGGCACCGGAGGCGGAACTGAACCGCACCAGCCGTCTGGCGTCCCCGCCGCCGGCCGCGCCGGCCGGCCGCCGGGCGGTGCCGCGCGGCCCGATGGCGCTCGTCGTGGCCGTCCTGCTGGTGCTGGGCGTCGGCACGGGCCTCTGGTACATCAACTCCGGCCAGTTCACCGAGGTCCCGCCGCTGCTGGCGAAGACCCAGGACCAGGCCGAGGACCGGTTGCGGGACGCCGGACTGGAGCTGGGCAAGGTGGAGCACGCCCACAGCGACACCGTCGAGCGCGGCCGGGTCATCAGCAGCGACCCCGGCACCGGGGCGCGCATCCGCGGCAACGACTCGGTGAGCATCACCGTCTCCGACGGACCCGAGACCGTGCGGGTGCCCGCCCTGGCCGGCCGGGAGCTGGCCGAGGCCCGGTCCCTGCTGAAGGACGACGGCCTGGAGCCCGGCATGGTGACCCGGGAGTTCAGCGACGACGTGCCGCGCGGCGCGGTCGTCTCCGCCGAGCCGGCGGACGGCACCAAGGTGCGCGCGGGCACGGCCGTGGCGCTCGTCGTCAGCAAGGGCAGCCCCGTCGACGTGCCCGACGTCACCGGTGACGACCTGGCCGACGCCGAGGCGGAGCTGAAGGAGGCCGGGCTGAAGGTGAAGGTCGCCGAGGAGCGGGTCACCTCCGCCGAGTTCGAGCAGGGCCAGGTCGCCGCGCAGAGCCCGAAGGCCGGCGGCCGGGCGGCCGAGGGCGACACGGTGACGCTGACGGTGTCCAAGGGCCCCGAGATGGTCGAGGTCCCGGACGTGGTGGGTGACGGCGTCGACGACGCCACCCGTGCGCTGGAGGAGGCGGGCTTCGAGGTGGACGAGGACCGCGGGCTGCTCGGCCTGTTCGGCGACACCGTCGAGGGACAGTCCGTCGAGGGCGGCGAGCGCGCGCCCAAGGGCTCGACGATCACAATCGAGATCCGGTGACGGCCGCGGGCACGGAGCCCGCGGCCGGAGCCGAGTCGCGGGCATGCCACCCTGGACGGGTGAATCCTCAGCTGTCCGGCCCGTCCCGCAACCCCGTGGGCAGCCACATCCCCGTGGCCGGCGGTCTCCACCGCGTCGGCCTGTCCTACGCCCGTGACCTGGCGGCGGAGGCCGTGCAGGTCTTCGTGGCCAATCCGCGCGGCTGGGCCACCCCGGCCGGGAACCCCCGGCAGGACGAGGCGTTCCGCGCGGCCTGCGAGGCCGACGGGATCCCCGCGTACGTGCACGCTCCCTACCTGATCAACTTCGGTTCCCACACCGGGGCGACCGTCGAGCGGTCCGTGCAGTCGCTGCGGCACTCGCTGCGGCGTGCGCGGGCGATCGGCGCGCGGGGCGTGGTGGTCCACACCGGCAGCGCGACGGGTGGCCGGGAGCGGCCGGTGGCGCTGCGGCAGGTCCGGGAGCACCTGCTGCCGCTGCTGGACGAACTGACCCACGACGACGACCCGTTCCTGCTGCTGGAGTCGACGGCCGGACAGGGTGCCTCGCTGTGCTCGCGCACCTGGGACTTCGGCCCGTACTTCGAGGCGCTGGACGCCCATCCGAGGCTCGGCGTGTGCCTGGACACCTGCCACGTCTTCGCCACCGGGCACGACCTGACCGGCCCCGGCGGCATGCACCGGACGCTGGACCTGCTGGTGGACACGGTCGGCGAGGGCCGGCTGAAGCTGATCCACGCCAACGACTCCAAGGACGTGGCGGGCGCCCACAAGGACCGGCACGAGAACATCGGCGTCGGCCACATCGGCGAGGACCCGTTCCGCGCGCTGATGACCCACCCGGCGACCGAGGGCGTGCCGCTGGTCATCGAGACGCCGGGCGGCAAGCAGGGGCACGCGGCGGACGTGGAGCGGCTGAAGAAGCTGCGCGACGGCTGAGGAGGCCGGGCGACGGCTGAAGAAGCCGCGCGACGGCTGACGGACGCCCGCGGCGCCCTCAGAGCCCGGGGCCGTCCCCCGGTTCCTCCTGGTACGAGTAGCGCTGCTCGCGCCAGGGGTCGCCGATGTTGTGGTAGCCCCGCTCCTCCCAGAAGCCGCGCCGGTCGGCGGTCATGTACTCCACGCCGCGCACCCACTTGGGGCCCTTCCAGGCATACAGGTGGGGCACGACGAGGCGGACCGGGAAGCCGTGCTCGGCGGTGAGCAGCTCGCCGTCCTTGTGGGTGGCGAACACGGTCCGCTCGGAGGCGAAGTCGGACAGCCGCAGGTTGGAGCTGAACCCGTACTCGGCCCACACCATCACATGGGTGACGTCGTCGGCGGGCGGCGCGAGGTCGAGGATCGTGCGGGCGGGGATGCCGCCCCACTCGGCGCCCAGCATGCTGAACTTGGTGACGCAGTGCAGGTCGGCCACCACGGTGGTGTGCGGCAGGGCCGTGAACTCCTCGTGCGTCCAGCAGTGCTTGCCGCCGGCGGCGGTGGCGCCGAAGACCCGGAACTCCCAGCGTTCGGGCCGGAACTTGGGAACGGGGCCGTAGTGCGTGACCGGCCAGCCGCGCTGTATGCGCTGTCCCGGGGGCAGCACCGGCTGCGTCGCTCCTGCCGAATCGCGCCCTTCTCCCGATTCGTGTCCCAGCGGCTGACCCATGACTCCATCCTGACAGACCCGGAGCGATGCCCCCGACCGGACCTGCTCCATACTCGGACGAATTGGACTAAGCATGCCCTAACTTACTAAGTGAACACTTACTGGACGATCTTCGCGCGCAGTGGAATCATGCGGCGCACCTGCCAGTCCCCCGCGTGGAAGGAGCCTCTGCGATGCAGGGCGACCCCGAGGTCCTCGAATTTCTCAACGAGCAGCTGACCGGCGAGCTGACGGCGATCAACCAGTACTGGCTGCACTACCGGATCCAGGACAACAAGGGCTGGACCAAGCTCGCCAAGTACACGCGTGAAGAATCCATCGACGAGATGAAGCACGCGGACAGGATCACCGAGCGGATCCTGATGCTGGACGGCCTGCCCAACTACCAGCGGCTCTTCCACGTGCGCGTCGGCCAGACGGTCACCGAGATGTTCCAGGCCGACCGGCAGATCGAGGTCGAGGCGATCGACCGTCTCAAGCGCGGCATCGAGGTGATGCGCGCCAAGGGCGACGTGACCTCCGCGAACATCTTCGAGGACATCCTCGCGGACGAGGAGCACCACATCGACTACCTGGACACCCAGCTGGAGCTCATCGAGAAGCTGGGTGAGGCGCTGTACATCGCGCAGCAGATCGAGCAGCCGAGCTGAGCGACGCCGTCAGGCGGCGTCTTCCAGCTCCGTGAGGACCGGCGCGCCGCGGTCGGCCAGCTCGCGGCGCGGGCAGGCGCCCCTGCCGAGGATCGCCTGGATCCGGCGGACGCACGAGCCGCAGTCCGTACCCGCCTTGCAGGCGGAGGCGATCTGGCGGGGGGTGCAGGCGCCGTTGTCCGCGTGCTGCTTGACCTGCTGTTCGGTGATGCCGAAGCAACTGCAGACGTACACGCGGTCCACCTCCCGACGGGGTCGTTCTGAATGCCGCCCCGCTGATCGGTGAGGCAAACCTAACCTTACCCGTCGGGCTCGGAGCACAAAAGCGGAGTGGGGCGCGGATCGTGTGATCCGCGCCCCAGTGCTCGCCCCGGTAACAGGCGGACCCGTTACTGGTCCCTGTACATCTCCGCCACGAGGAACGCCAGGTCCAGCGACTGGCTGCGGTTGAGCCGCGGGTCGCAGGCCGTCTCGTAGCGCTGGTGCAGATCGTCGACGAAGATCTCGTCGCCGCCGCCCACGCACTCGGTGACGTCGTCGCCGGTGAGTTCCACGTGGATGCCGCCCGGGTGGGTGCCGAGCGCCTTGTGGACCTCGAAGAAGCCCTTGACCTCGTCGAGCACGTCGTCGAAGCGGCGGGTCTTGTGCCCGGAGGCGGCCTCGAAGGTGTTGCCGTGCATCGGGTCGGTCACCCAGGCGACGGTGGCGCCGGAGGCGGTGACCTTCTCGACCAGCTCGGGGAGCTTGTCGCGGACCTTGTCGGCGCCCATGCGCACGATGAAGGTCAGCCGGCCCGGCTCCCGCTCCGGGTCGAGGCGCTCGATGTACTGCAGCGCGTCCTCGGCCGTGGTCGTCGGACCCAGCTTGATCCCGATGGGGTTGCGGATCTTCGAGGCGAACTCGATGTGCGCGTGGTCCAGCTGCCGCGTGCGCTCACCGATCCACACCATGTGGCCGGAGACGTCGTACAACTGCCCCGTGCGCGAGTCGACCCGCGTCAGGGCGGACTCGTAGTCGAGCAGCAGCGCCTCGTGCGAGGCGTAGAACTCGACCGTCTTGAACTCCTCCGGGTCGGCCCCGCAGGCGTGCATGAAGTTCAGCGCCTGGTCGATCTCGCGGGCCAGCTGCTCGTAGCGCTGCCCCGACGGGGACGACTTCACGAAGTCCTGGTTCCAGGCGTGCACCTGGCGCAGATGGGCGTAACCGCCGGTGGTGAAGGCGCGCACCAGGTTCAGCGTGGAGGCGGAGGCGTGGTACATCCGCTTCAGCCGCTCGGGGTCCGGGACGCGGGCCTCTTCGGTGAAGTCGAAGCCGTTGACGGAGTCGCCGCGGTAGGTCGGCAGGGTCACGCCGTCGCGCGTCTCGGTCGGCTTCGAGCGCGGCTTGGAGTACTGGCCGGCGATGCGTCCGACCTTCACCACGGGCACGGACGCGGCGTACGTGAGGACCGCGCCCATCTGGAGCAGGGTCTTGAGCTTGTTGCGGATGTGGTCCGCGGACACCGCGTCGAAGGCCTCGGCGCAGTCGCCGCCCTGGAGGAGGAACGCCTCTCCCTTGGCGACGGACGCCATCCGGGCGCGCAGCTGGTCGCACTCGCCCGCGAAGACGAGCGGCGGATACGACTCGAGGTCCGCGATCACTGCGCGCAGAGCCTCGGGGTCGGGGTACTCGGGCTGCTGCGCCGCGGGCAGGTCTCGCCAGGTGTTGCCAGCACTCGCGCTGGTCTTAGCGTTCACGGTCACGTCCTCAACCCTACGGGGTCCCCACGGGGCCTCCCGACCCGTGCCCAGCAAATGAGACGCGGGGTACACCCCTCGGACATGGGGTAGGGTGCGGGGCATGTTCGCGCACTCGACCCAGACCTGGTGGTGGACCGCTCATCCGGCGGCCCGCTGACTGCGCGTATCCCAGACTTCGCGAAGGCCGCCCGAGGGGCGGCCTTCGGTGTTCCCGGGGTCCGTTCCTCTCCCTGTGAGTTCCACGAGAAGGAGCACGGACCATGAACCTGCTCGGCTTGCCGGACGACCCGCGTCCGTTCGCCCTGCTGCGCCGCCGCACCCCGGGGCACGACCACGACCTGGTCGAGGCCCTGATCGGCCCGGTCACCGCCCACGAGCGGCTCGCCGGCCTGCCCGGCGAGAGCCTCGCGATCGTGCCGTTCCGGCAGATCCGCGAGCGCGGCTTCGACGTCCGCGACGACGGCACGCCTCTGCTGGCCCTCACGCCCGAGGAGACGTACACCGTCCCTCTCGCCGAGGCCCTGGAACAGCTCCCGGCGCACGGCGTCCGCGTCCACGACGGGGGCTTCGACGTCTGCGACGAGGAGTACGCGCAGATCGTCGGGCGGGTGCTCGAGGAGGAGATCGGCCGGGGCGAGGGCGCCAATTTCGTCATCCGGCGGACGTACGAGGGCCGGATCCCCGGGTTCGGCAGGGCCGACGCCCTCGCGCTGTTCCGGCGGCTGCTGGAGGGCGAACGGGGCGCGTACTGGACGTTCGTCGTGCACACCGGGGGCCGCACCCTGGTCGGGGCCAGTCCGGAGGTGCACGTGCGGATGTCCGGCGGCACGGTCGTCATGAACCCGATCAGCGGCACCTACCGCTACCCCGCGGAGGGCCCGACTCCGGAGCACCTGCTGGACTTCCTCGCCGACGGCAAGGAGATCGAGGAGCTGTCGATGGTCGTCGACGAGGAGCTCAAGATGATGTGCACCGTCGGCGACATGGGCGGGGTGGTGATCGGACCCCGCCTGAAGGAGATGGCACATCTCGCCCATACGGAGTACGAGCTGCGCGGCAGGTCGACGCTGGACGTGCGGGACGTCCTGCGGGAGACGATGTTCGCGGCGACCGTCACCGGCTCGCCGGTGCAGAACGCCTGCCGGGTGATCGAGCGGCACGAGAGCGGCGGGCGCGGGTACTACGCCGGGGCGCTGGCCCTGATCGGCCGGGACGCGGGCGGGGCCCAGACGCTCGACTCCCCCATCCTCATCCGCACCGCCGACATCGACCGGGACGGGCGACTGCGGGTCCCGGTCGGCGCCACGCTCGTGCGCGGCTCGGACCCGGTGAGCGAGGTCGCGGAGACCCACGCCAAGGCGGCGGGCGTGCTGGCGGCCCTGGGCGTGCGGCCCTCGCGGCCGCGCGTGGAGCAGGCGCGGCCGCGCCTGGCCGACGACCCGCGCGTGCGGGCCGCGCTGGACGGACGCCGGGCGTCACTGGCGCCCTTCTGGCTGCGCATGCAGGAACGCGCGCCGGAACCGGCCGGGCACGCCCTCGTCGTCGACGGCGAGGACACCTTCACCGCGATGCTCGCGCACGTGCTGCGCTCGGGCGGACTGGAGGTGACCGTGCGGGGTTACGACGCACCCGGACTGCGCGAGGCGGTGCTCGGGCACGAGGGGCCGGTGGTGCTGGGGCCCGGGCCGGGTGACCCGTCCGACCCCGCCGATCCGAAGATGCGGACGCTGCGCGCCCTGACCGCCGAGGTGATCGGCGCCGGGCGGCATGGCGTGCTCGGTGTCTGCCTCGGGCACGAGCTGATCGCGGCCGAGCTGGGACTGGAGATCGCCCGGAAGGACGTGCCGTACCAGGGGGCGCAGACCCGGATCGAGTTGTTCGGGCGGCGCGAGACGGTGGGCTTCTACAACAGCTTCACCGCGCGCTGCGACGACGAGGCGGCGGCCGGGCTGGCCGCCCGCTCGGTGGAGGTCTGCCGGGCGGCGAACGGGGAGGTGCACGCCCTGCGCGGGCCGGGGTTCGCCGGGGTGCAGTTCCACCCCGAGTCGGTGCTCACCCTGAACGGGGCACGGATCGTCCGGGAGCTGATCGGGCAGCTGCGCGGCACGGGAGCGCCCTCGGTGTGACGCGGTCCGGCCGGGGCCGCGGGGCCCCGGCCGGTGCCCTCACTCGTCGTCGAGGCCGCGTTCGATGGCGTACCGGACCAGCTCCACGCGGTTGTGCAGCTGGAGCTTGCCCAGGGTGTTCTGGACGTGGTTCTGCACCGTGCGGTGGGAGATGACCAGGCGCTCGGCGATCTGCTTGTAGCTCAGGCCCTTGGCGACCAGGCGCAGCACCTCGGTCTCGCGCTCGGTGAGCCGGGGCGCCTTCGGCTCGTCGGTGTCGGGCGCGGGCGCGGGTTCGGAGGCCAGGCGGCGGTACTCGCCGAGGACCAGGCCGGCCAGGCCCGGGGTGAAGACGGGGTCGCCGACGGCGGTGCGGCGGACCGCGTCCTGGAGTTCCTCGGTGGAGGCGGACTTCAGCAGGTAGCCGGTCGCGCCGGACTTCACCGCCTCCAGGACGTCGGCGTGCTCGCCGCTCGCGGACAGCACCAGCACGCGCAGCGTGGGGTCGGCGGCCACGACCTCCTTGCACACCTGCACGCCGGGCTTTCCGGGCAGGTTCAGGTCCAGGACGAGGACCTGCGGCGCGGCGGCCCGGGCCCGGCGCACGGCCTGGTCGCCGTCGCCCGCGGTGGCGACCACGTCGAAGCCCGACTCGGCCAGGTCACGGGCGACCGCGTCGCGCCACATGGGGTGGTCGTCGACCACCATCACCTTGATCGGGTCCCGTCCGTCCCCGGTGCTCGACGTCATCGCCGCTCCGCCTTCCCCCGCGTGTCCGTCACGCTCTTCGGTACCTTCAACTCGACTTCCGTGCCCTGACCCGGCACCGAGACCAGCTCGGCGCTGCCGCCGAGGTCGCGCAGCCGGCCGCGGATCGACTGGGCGACACCGAGCCGCCCCTCGCCCTCGGCCTGGGCCAGCCGCCCCTCCGGGATGCCGGGCCCGTCGTCCCGGACGGTGACGACCACCTCGTCCGGTTCGTCCTCGACCAGGATCCAGGCGCGGGCGTCCTCGCCCGCGTGCCGCCGGACGTTGTCCAGCGCGGCCCCGACCGCCGCGGCGACCTCCCGGGCGGCGGCGGGCGCGAGGAGCACGGGAGCGCCGGGCTCGGCGAGGCTGACCGTGGCCCTGGCGTACGGCGCGAGCAGGGCGCGCAGGTCGGCTGGCCCGTCGTCCCCGGGGTCCTCCTCGACGGCCCGGACGAGCGCGCCCTCGGCGGCGTCCTCCGAGACCCGGGAGACCGGCACGAGCCCGCCGGAGACCAGGGTGCGCAGCGCGACCTCCTGCTCACCGGCCATCCGCCCCAGCTCGGCCGCCTCGCCGCCGATGACGGCACCCCGGCGCTGCACCATCGCCAGTACCTGCAGCACGCTGTCGTGGATGTCCCGGGCGAGGCGCTCGCGTTCGCGGGTGGCGGCCTCGATCTCCAGGGCGCGGGCGAGGGTGCGCTCGGAGGCGCGGGCCACCTCGACGACGTAACCGATGGCGACGGAGGCGATGCAGACCAGCAGGACGTTGTGGACGGTGTCGCGGGCCGGGCTGCCGCGCTCGGCCAGGTTGGCGACGGCCACCAGCGAGGAGGCCAGGGCCGCCCAGCGCCAGCCGCCCTTGAGGGCGAAGGCCAGGACGGCGCCGGCGGTCCATATCGACGGCAGGGTCGGGCCGCCCGCCTGGACCCTCTCGTGCGCGTCGGCGACGGGCGTGAGCAGGATGCCGGTGAGGGCGACGGTGAGGTCGGCGGCCAGGAACCGCTTGGTGCAGCGGGCGGCGTTCGCGACCCGGGTCAGCGTGGCCAGGGTCCACCCGGCCAGCACGACGTAGTAGCCGACGGCGACCCAGGGGCGCGGGAACTCGTCGTGGTCGGTGGCGAACAGGCCGATGGCGTAGAGCATCGTGAGCACGCGGTAGGCGGTCAGCGCCCGCCACAGCGGCTGCTCGACCGACATCCTCATGACACGCTCGCGCCTGGCCATCTCCCCCACCCCCCCCGGCCCGGGCCCCGACTAGGGCTCGGTGCGCCGCTCCTGCGTCCGCTGGTCCTTCTCGGCCTGGTCCTTCTCCGCCTGTTCCTTCTCCGCCTTGGCGAGCGCGGCCCTGGCCGCCTTCCCGGCCTCCTTCTCCGCCTTCGCCGCCTCCGCGAGCTGCCGCTTCATGGCCGTGGCGTACATGTCGACGTACTCCTGGCCCGACAGCTTCATGATCTCGTACATGACCTCGTCGGTCACCGCGCGCAGCACGAAGCGGTCGTGCTCCATGCCCTGGTAGCGGCTGAAGTCCAGGGGCTCGCCGATGCGGATGCCGGGCCGCATCAGCTTGGGCACGACCTTGCCGGGCGGCTGGATCTTCTCCGTGTCGATCATCGCGACGGGAATGACGGGCGCACCGGTGGCGAGCGCGACGCGCGCGAGGCCGCCGGGCTTGCCCCGGTAGAGCCGCCCGTCGGGCGAGCGCGTGCCCTCGGGGTAGATGCCGAACAGCTCGCCGCGCTCCAGCACCTCGATGCCGCTCCTGATGGCGGCCTCACCGGCGCCGCGCGCACCGGAGCGGTCCACGGGCAGCTGGCCGACGCCCTTGAAGAAGGCGGCCGTCAGCCGGCCCTTGACCCCGGGTGTGGTGAAGTACTCGGCCTTCGCGATGAAGGTGACCTTGCGGTCCAGCACCGCGGGCAGGAAGAACGAGTCGGAGAAGGACAGGTGGTTGCTCGCCAGGATCGCGGGCCCCTCGGCGGGAATGTGCTCCAGACCCTCCACCCAGGGCCTGAAGGCGACCTTCAGCGGTCCCCCAACAGCGACCTTCATCGCGCCGTACAACAAGCGAGTGCCTCCTGTGTGTGTCGGTCAGACCATAACCCGGAGTGCCGTCGAAGGCGCCGACGGCCCTGGTCGGTGTCAGTGCGGTCGCGTACGGTGAAGGTCCCGCGAACGCCGTGCGACCCCTTCCACGACGTTCCGTGGCGTCAGTGATCGTGTCCGTCCCTTCTCACGACCTGGAGGCCGAAGGTGCCGGTCCTCGCCGGAGCCGAGCCGTTCCACCACGAGGGCGGGGAGGTCGCCGTCCTCCTCTGCCACGGCTTCACCGGATCACCGCAGTCGCTGCGCCCCTGGGCGGAGCACCTCGCCGAGCACGGCCTGACCGTCTCCCTGCCGCTGCTGCCCGGGCACGGCACGCGCTGGGAGGACCTGCGGATCACCGGCTGGCAGGACTGGTACGCGGAGGTGGACCGCGCGCTGCGCCTGCTGTGCGAGCGCCACGAGAGGGTCTTCGTCGCCGGCCTGTCCATGGGCGGTGCCCTGGCCCTGCGGCTGGCCGCCAAGTACGGCGACGCGGTGAGCGGCGTGCTGGTCGTCAACCCGGCGAACAAGGTGCACGGACTGGCCGCGCACGCCCTGCCCGTGGTCCGCCACCTCGTCCCCGCGACGAAGGGCATCGCCAGCGACATCGCCAGGCCGGACGGCAGGGAGCTCGGCTACGACCGGGTCCCGCTGCACGCGGCGCACTCCCTGCGCCGGTTCTTCCGGATCGTCGACGGGGAGCTGCCCCAGGTCACCCAGCCGGTGCTGCTGATGCGCAGCCCGCAGGACCACGTGGTGCCGCCCGCCGACTCCGCCCGGATCCTGAGCCGCATCTCCTCGACGGACGTGACGGAGGTGGTGCTGGAACAGAGCTACCACGTCGCCACGTTGGACCATGACGCGGACCGGATCCACGAGGAGAGCCTCGCGTTCATCGGCCGGCTCGCGTCCGGCCTCGTCCAGGAGCCCGGTCTCGGCAAGGAAGGGACGACCGCAGGTGGCTGAACACGACTCGGACCGCGAGGGCCGGGAGCCGGACGAGAAGGGCGTCCCGTTCGACGAGGACGCCGCCTGGGCCGCGATCGTCGCCGGGTACGGCGAGGAGCCGCCGGACCCGCCCGGCGCGAAGCCGTTCAAGCCGGTGGAGGACCTGGCGTTGCTGGAGGCCGGGACCAACGACGACCGGGTGGAGACGGCCGGTGCCGCCGGGGAGTCGCTGAAGCCCGCCGAGCCGGAGGAGCCCGACAAGTCCGAGCAGGAGCCGGTCAAGCCGCTCGGCGGCTCGGTGGCGTTCGCGCCCGGGGTCGGCCCGCGCGACTACAGCGTGGCGGAGCCCGCCGAGGAGGACTTCGACGAGGACGACGAGGGGCACTTCGTGCCTCCGGAGCCGCCGCCCCTGCCGACCGCCGACCCCACGGCGAAGTTCGCCTGGCTCGGCGTGCTGGGCGGCCCGGTGCTGCTGCTGCTCGCCGTGCTGCTGGGCTGGGAGATGACCTGGTGGCTGGCCACGCTGGGGATCGGCGGTTTCCTCGGCGGCTTCGCGACGCTGGTGATGCGGATGCGCACGGACGACGAGGAGGACGACGACCCCGGGCGCGGGGCGGTCGTCTAGGCGGCGGGCACTTTGAGGGCGGCCAGGACCGGCAGATGGTCCGTGGCCGCCCTCAGGTCTGCGTCCGTGACCCCGGGCAGAGCCGACGGCACCCCGCAGCCGAGCACCTCGATGCCGCCCGTCGCGAAGATCGCGTCGATGCGCTGGTGGGGGTCGGCGGGGGTCCAGGTGTCCTCTCCGCCCCAGGGCGCGGCGGCCCGGCAGTCGGTCAGCCGCCCGGCCAGGCGGCGGAAGGCCGGGCCCTCGGGGCGTTCGTTGAGGTCGCCGCCGGCGATCACGTGCTCCACGCCCATCCCGGCGAGGCGGTCCAGGAGCATGCCGGACTGCGCGTACCGCTCGTCCTTCTGCAGGGACAGGTGGCAGCTGACCACGCCCAGGCGGGTGCCGGCGATCCGGACGACCGCGGTGGCGAAGCCGCGGCGGTGCAGTCCGGGGGTGGGCGGCAGGAGGACGTCCTCGGTGCGTTCGACGCCCACCCGGAGCGAGCTGAGGATCGCCGGCCCGGTGGTGGTGGCGCCTCCGGTGACGTGCACCAGGTCGCAGGCGCGGGCCAGGCGGGCGAGCTTCTTGCGCCAGCGGAAGAAGCGGGGGGCCTCCTGGAGGAGGACGAGATCGGGCTCGCACGCCCTGATGACGCGGACGAGGGCGTCCGTGTCGTCGCGCAAGGAGCGGATGTTGTAGCCGAGGACCCTGATGACTGCGGAACCGTCGGGTTCCGTACGCGAGTTGGGGAGCAGCGACATGTGATCAATCTACGCCCGGGAGCCCGGGGCGCGGGGACCGTGCGCGAGTGCCGGCCGTTCGTGGTCCGGCGCGCAGTTCCCCGCGCCCCCGAGGCGCGTCCCGTGCGGGCGCTCACATGATCGGGTCGGGTTCCCTCGCCAGGTCGGCCGCGCCCACCAGGCCGGCCTTGTTGCCCAGTTCCGCCGCGCGGACCTCGGCCACCGGACGCCAGTTGCCGCCCACCAGCCAGCGCTTGTAGGACTTGCGGATCGGGCCCAGGACCAGTTCGCCCTCGTCGGACAGGCCGCCGCCGACGATGAACGCCGAGGGGTCGAAGAGGGAGGCGAGGTCGGCGAGGCCCGCGCCGACCCAGCGGGCCAGCTCCCGGTAGGAGTCGACGGCCACCCGGTCGCCCTGGCGGGCGGCCATGGAGATGTGCTTGCCCTCGATGCCGTCGGGTGTGCCGTTGCCGAGCCCGAGCAGGATCTCGGCGTTCTCCGGCGTGGCGTTGGCGCGCTGCTTGGCGTACCGCACCAGGGCGCGGCCCGAGGCGTACTGCTCCCAGCAGCCCTGCGAGCCGCAGCCGCACAGCAGGCCGTCCGGCACCATGCGGATGTGGCCGAACTCGGCGGCCACCCCGAAGTGCCCGCGGCGCAGCTTGTTGCCGATGATGATGCCGCCGCCGAGCCCGGTGCCCAGCGTGATGCAGATGACGTTGCGGTGGCCCTTGCCCGCGCCGAACTTGTACTCGCCCCAGGCCGCGGCGTTCGCGTCGTTCTCCACGACGACGGGGAGGCCCACGCGGGCCTCGACCTTCTCCTTGAGCGGCTCGTTGCGCCAGTCGATGTTGGGCGCGAAGTAGACCTCGGAACGCTGCCGGTTGACGTAGCCGGCGGCGCCGATGCCCACGCCGACGATCTCGTGACCGACGCGCGCGCCGTCCACCGCCGAGGCGATGGCGTCCACGATGCCCTCGGGCGTGCCCGGGGTCGGCACCTTGTGGGTCGAGAGGATGTTGCCTTCCTCGTCGACCACGCCGGCCGCGATCTTCGTGCCGCCGATGTCGACGCCGATGGTGAGTCCCATGAATCCCTCAGTTTCGGTCGAGCCCCGCTACGGCCAACGGTACCCGAGCCCCTGGCCCCGGGTTCGCGGTCGTCCGCGGGCCGGGCAGGGTCCAGCGGCGGCACCCGGGGTGCCGTGCGCCTCCGGAACGAGAGGTTCAGTCGAGGTCGATGCGCTCGCCGGGTCCGCCGTCGTCGCCGCGGTCCCGGCGTTCGTCCTGGTCACGCGGGTCGCCCTCGGCGTCGCGACCGGTCCAGCGTCGCTCCTGGCCCTGTACGGCGGTGCGGTAGGCGGCGAGCAGTTCGTTGCCGGCGGCCGCCAGGTGGTCCAGGACGTCCGGGTTGCGCTCGATGACCGGTTCCACCGCGGACCTGGCCTGCTCGACGACCTGCCGGACGGCCTGCTGGGCCGCCGGGCCCGCGAGCGCACCCAGCAGCGGGGACTGGATGTCCGACAGCCTGTCCGCGACGGCGTCGACGAGCTTCTTCAGTTCCTCGGCCGCGGAGCCCGGGGGTGTGCCGTACCGGGTGCGGCGGCGGGCCCTCTCCGCTTCGAGGTCCTCGGCGCACGCCTTGGACCAGGCGTCGGCGTCGAACGCCCGCGCCTCGTCCGCGGCCTCGTCGCGCGCGGCGTCGAACGGGGGCTGCTCTTCGCTCATGACGGACTCCTGACTACGGTTCGTCCCTACGACGTTACCCGAACGGCCGTACCGTGTTCACGGGCCGGACCGGCCGTGTCCGGCCACCGCGCCGTCTCACCGGGCCCGTGGCCATAGCTGCGGGTCGGGGGCGAAGCGGATGCGCAGCTCGCCCTCGCGCAGTGCGGCCCCGTCGACCGTGCAGCGGCGCAGGGCGGAGGGCAGCGGGACGATCCTGCGGAAGGCGCCCACCGTGACCACGAGTTCGTCGCCGCGCCGGACCAGGTCCAGTTCCTCGCGTACGGCGCCGGGCAGGGGGATGTGCCAGACCAGTACGCCGTCGTCGCCGAGCCGGTCGGCCACGGGCCACTCGACGGCGGGGGCCGCGGCGCCGGCGCCGGGTACGCCGAGGGCGGTGAGGTCGTCGGTGCCGCGCGGGTCGCGGCCGAGGTGCGCGACGGTGCGGACGTCGTGGGCCTGGCGCCACTCCTCCAGCGTCTTGCGCTGCTGGGCGACCGGGCCGGCCAGCCAGGTGTCGGGGGAGGCCTCGGGCAGGACCCGGTTGGCGACCACGACGTCGGTGCGCAGCCCGCGCAGGGCGAGTCCCAGTCCGGTGGTGCGCAGGGCGTCGGCACCGGCCGGTCCGGGCTCGGCGACGAGGCGGACGGCGGTGTCCCGGCCGGCGAGGACGGCTTGTACGGCGGCCAGTTCCGTGTCCCAGCGGGCCGCCGTCCCGTAGAGCGACTCGGCGGGCATGGGGACGCCGGCCAGCCGGCCGAGGACGGGGCGCAGGGCACGGGCGGCCCGCCGCTCGGGCGGCACCAGGCGGCGCAGGTAGCGGCGGAGTTCCTCGGGCAGGGCGAGCAGGGCGAGGGCCTGCGGGGCCGGGGGCAGGTCGACGACGAGGAGGTCGTACCTCTCGCAGAGCGCCGCGTCGCGCAGGGCACGCAGCAGGGCGAGTTCCTCCGCCCCGGGCAGGGGGGTGAGTTCCTCGGGGTCGAGGCGGGAGGCGCCGAGGAGGTCGAGGGCGGAGGTGGCGCGGTCCTGGAGGGCGGTGAGGTCGCGGCGGAAGTCCCGCGCCGGGTCGGGGCGCACGACGGTGAGCTGCGGGGCGGCTTCGACGGGGGCCGGGCCGGTCGGCACGCCGAGGGCGGTGCCGAGGGTGTCGGTGCGGTCGCCGCCGACGAGGAGGGTGCGGGTGCCCCCGGCCGCCGCGGCCAGGGCGGTCGCGGCCGCGAGGGTGCTACGACCGCTGCCGCCGGGGCCGGTGATCAGGAGGGTGCGCATGGGGGTGAACGCTACCGGCCGTCGACGACGTGCCCGGCGTGGCTGCGCGGTCCGCGGCCACCGCGGGGGGGGTGCCGGACCTGCGGCTCGGCCGCGTGGGCGCGACCGGCCAGGGCGAGCCCGCACCCGGCCCGGCGCGGACACCCCTGCCGTGCGGCCCTACTCGCCGGCCTCGACCCGCTTCTTCAGCCCCGCCAGCGCCCGGTCGATGATCACCTTCTCCGCCTTGCGCTTGATCATCCCGAGCATGGGGATCTTGACGTCGACGGTGAGGGCGTAGGTGACCTCCGTGCCGCCCGTCCCCGCCGGCTTCAGCAGGTACGTGCCGTCGAGGGAGCGCAGCATCTGGGACTTCACCAGGGTCCAGGACACCTCGTTGTCACCGGTCCAGGTGTAGGCGAGGACCTGGTCGTCCTTGATCGCGCCCGCGTCCATGACGAGGCGGACCTGCTCGGCGCGGCCCTGCGCGTCGCTCTTGAGGACCTCCGCCTCCTTCACCTCGCCGGTCCAGTCCGGGTAGCGGGCGAAGTCGGCGATGACCGCCATGACGTCGGCCGGGGCCGCCTCGATGGTGATGCTCGAGCTGGTGTGTTCCGCCATCGCCGTGGCTCCTCCAGATGCGGGCCGGTATGGATCGTGGTGCGCACGTGTGTGCAGCGTGAAGGCTACCGCGCACGGGACCGCCCGATCTCACCCGACCTGAGGCGTCCTCACCACTCCAGCGCCCAGGGTGTGCCGGTCCCCGCGAAGTGCCCGACGTTCACGCATTCGGTTGCCCCGATCCGCATGCGCCGCACCAGCGGCTGGTGGACGTGGCCGAAGAGGGAGTACCGCGGGCGGGTGCGGCGGATGGCGTCGAGCAGGGCCCGGCTGCCGCGTTCGAAGCGGCGCGCGACCGTGTCGTAGACCAGCTCGGGGACCTCGGGCGGGATGTGCGTGCACAGCACGTCGACCTCGCCCACGGCCTCGATTTTCGCGGCGTACTCCTCGTCGCTGATCTCGTAGGGCGTGCGCATCGGGGTGCGCAGCCCGCCGCCGACGAAGCCGAAGACCCGGCCGCCGATCTCGGCGCGCTGCCCGTCGAGGACGGTCGTGCCGGGGCCGGCGTACTCCGGCCACAGGGACGGGATGTCGACGTTGCCGTAGGTCGCGTACGTAGGAGTGGGGAACGCGGCGAACATCTCGGCGTACTGCTTGCGCACCGCCTGCTCGATCACCGCGGCGCGGTCCTCGCCGACGCCGGCCCACAGCCGGGCGCCGAACGCGCGGGCCTCCTCGAAGCGCCGGGCGGTGCGCAGGGCGACGATGCGGTCGGCGTTCTCCACCCCGAACAGGTCGGGGAAGATGCCGCGCGAGTGGTCGGCGTAGTCGAGGAAGAGGACGAGGTCGCCGAGGCAGATCAGGGCGTCGGCGCCCTCGCCGGCCCGGGCCAGGTCGCGGGCGTTGCCGTGCACGTCGCTGACCACGTGCACGCGGGTGCGGGGACGTCCGGCTGGTGTGGGTGCCATGACGATCAAGAGTAGGTCGGGGGCTGCGCTTGTGAACAGTGGCGGTCCTACCTGCGGTTACTGGCCAGTCGATTTCGCCGTGGACTACTGTGCGCGAAGGAATACCCAACCGTGTGACGCAGCGAACATCTCGACGGGACCCCCTGTCGGAGTAGCCATACCGGCGGGTAACGTCCGGGCAGTCCAGTCGTGCTCTGCATTTCACATGTGAATGCCTGAGTACCTGCCCGAGCCTTGGACCGCACCGTCGCAGCACACACCGTCGTGGCGCCGGCGCCCTATGAGGAGCAGCAGTCTTGCGCGAGTTCAGCCTTCCGGCTTTGTACGAGGTCCCTGCGGACGGAAATCTGACCGATATCGTCCGCAGAAACGCCGCGCAGCACCCGGATGTCGCCGTGATCGCCCGCAAGGCCGGCGGCGGCTGGCAGGACGTCACGGCCACCGCGTTCCTCGCCGAGGTGCACCGGGCGGCCAAGGGGCTCATCGCCGCAGGGGTCCAGCCGGGCGACCGGGTGGGCCTGATGTCGCGCACCCGCTACGAGTGGACGCTTCTGGACTTCGCCATCTGGAGCGCGGGCGCGGTGACCGTGCCGGTGTACGAGACCAGCTCGCCGGAGCAGGTGGAGTGGATCCTGGGCGACTCGGGCGCGACCGCCTGTGTCGTGGAGAGCGACGCCCACACCGCCGCCGTCGAGTCGGTGCGCGACCGGCTGCCGGCGCTCAAGCACGTGTGGCAGATCGAGGGCGGCGGCCTCGACGAACTGGGCCGGCTGGGCCAGGACGTCACGGACGAGACGGTGGAGGGGCGCAGCTCGATCGCCCGGGCCGACGACCCGGCGACCATCGTGTACACCTCCGGCACCACCGGCCGCCCCAAGGGCTGTGTGCTCACCCACCGCAGCTTCTTCGCCGAGTGCGGCAACATCGTGGAGCGGCTGCGTCCGCTGTTCCGCACGGGCGAGTGCTCGGTGCTGCTCTTCCTGCCGCTCGCGCACGTCTTCGGCCGGCTGGTGCAGATCGCGCCCATGATGGCGCCGATCAAGCTCGGCTGCGTCCCGGACATCAAGAACCTCACCGACGAGCTGGCCTCCTTCCGCCCGACGCTGATCCTCGGCGTCCCGCGCGTCTTCGAGAAGGTCTACAACTCGGCGCGCGCCAAGGCGCAGGCCGACGGCAAGGGCAGGATCTTCGACAAGGCCGCCGACACGGCGATCGCCTACAGCAAGGCGCTGGACACCCCCTCGGGCCCGTCGTTCGGCCTGAAGATCAAGCACAGGGCGTTCGACAAGCTCGTCTACGGCAAGCTGCGTGCGGTCCTCGGCGGCCGGGGCGAGTTCGCCATCTCCGGCGGCGCCCCGCTCGGCGAGCGGCTCGGGCACTTCTTCCGCGGCATCGGCTTCACGGTCCTGGAGGGCTACGGCCTGACCGAGTCCTGTGCGGCCACGGCGTTCAACCCGTGGGACCGGCAGAAGATCGGCACGGTCGGGCAGCCGCTGCCCGGCTCGGTGGTCCGCATCGCCGACGACGGCGAGGTGCTGCTGCACGGCGAGCACCTGTTCAAGGAGTACTGGAACAACCCCGGCGCGACCGCCGAGGCGCTGGCCGACGGCTGGTTCCACACCGGTGACATCGGCACGCTCGACGAGGACGGCTACCTCCGGATCACCGGCCGCAAGAAGGAGATCATCGTCACCGCGGGCGGCAAGAACGTCGCCCCGGCCGTGATCGAGGACCGCATCCGGGCGCACGCGCTGGTCGCGGAGTGCATGGTGGTGGGCGACGGACGGCCGTTCGTGGGCGCGCTGGTCACCATCGACGAGGAGTTCCTGGGCCGTTGGTGCAGCGACCACGGCAAGCCGGCCGGTTCCACCGCGGCGTCGCTGTGCGAGGACCCGGACCTGCTGGCCGCGATCCAGGCGGCGATCGACGACGGCAACGCCGCGGTGTCCAAGGCGGAGTCGGTGCGCAAGTTCCGCATCCTGTCCGCCCAGTTCTCGGAGGAGTCGGGCCACCTGACGCCCTCGCTGAAGCTGAAGCGGAACGTGGTGGCGAAGGACTACGCGCACGAGATCGAGGCGATCTACGCCCAGTGAGCCCCGGCACCCGTGCGGCCGGCGCCTCTACAGCAGCTCTTCGAGGTGCTCCGCCAGCAGGTCCCAGCGCCATTTCTCCTCGACCCACTCCCGGCCCCGCTCGCCCATCCGCCGGCGCAGCTCCGCGTCGCCGAGGAGGGTGGTGATCCGGTCGGCGGCGTCCTGCGGGGAGCCGCCCCGGACCACCCAGCCGGTCTCGCCGTCGAGGACCGCGTCGGGGGCGCCGCCGGAGTCCCCGGCCACGACCGGCAGGCCCGTCGCCGACGCCTCCAGGTAGACGATGCCGAGCCCCTCGACGTCGAGGCCGCCGCGGCGGGTCCGGCAGGGCATGGCGAAGACGTCGCCGGCGCCGTAGTGGGCGGGCAGCTCGGACCAGGGGACGGAACCGGTGAAGCGGACCGAGGCGGCCACGCCCCTCTCGTGGGCCAGCCGCCGCAGGTCCTTCTCGTAGGGCCCGCCGCCGACGATCAGCAGGACGGTGTCCGGCTCGGTCGCGAGGATGCGCGGCATCGCCCGGATCAGGGTGTCCTGCCCCTTGCGCCGCACCAGCCGCGAGACGCAGACCACCACGGGCCGGTCCGTCAGGCCCAGCCGGGCGCGCACCTCGTCGCCGCCCGAGCCGGGGTGGAAGGTCTTCTCGTCGACGCCCGGCGGCAGTTGCACCATGCGGGAGGCGGCCTGCGGCGTGAGCGCGGTCGCGATCCGCGAGCGGGTGTACTCGCCGAGGTAGGTGATCGTGTCCGTGGCGTCGCCGATGCGCCGCAGCAGCTGCCGGGCGGCGGGAAGCTGGGCCCAGCCGGCCTCGTGCCCGTGTGTGGTGGCCACCAGCCGTTCGGCGCCCGCCCGGCGCAGGGCCGGGGCCATCAGCCCGAGCGGGGCGGCCGCGCCGAACCACACGGACGTGCACCCGTGCTCCCGCAGCAGCTCCACGGCCCGCCGGGTCGCCCCCGGCGTCGGCAGCAGCATGGTCGTACGGTCGCGCACGACGGTGAAGGGCTGTTCGGCGTCGAAGGCGCGGGTCGCCTCGATCCCCTCGCGGCTGCGCTTCCACGTCGAGGCGTAGACGACCAGCTGCTGCGGATCCAGCCGCAGCGCCATGTTGTGCAGGAACGCCTGGATGCCACCGGGCCGGGGCGGAAAGTCGTTGGTCACGATCAGGGTCTTGCGCACGCCGCCGACCCTACCGAACGGCCCCGCACGGCGACGCGCGGCGGCGGGTGTGGCACGCTCACAGGCGGCGGGCCCATCATGCCCCCATCAAACCGGCGGCCGAACGGACAGGATTCACGTGGAGACGACGGGCACGAGGCGGTCCCTGGCATGGCTGCCGGTGATCTGGTGTCTCACGCGGACGCTGCTGCTGCTGTGGGTGCTGAAGGTGTACGTCTTCCCCGGCCCGGACGTCACGAGCGACGTGCACGTGATCTACCAGGGCTGGTACGACGTCCTGCGCAGCGGAACGTTCCCGCTGGACGACGTCACCTGGCAGTACCCGCCCGCCGCGGCCCTGGCGATCCTCTCCCCCGGTCTGCTGCCCTTCCTCGACTACGCGACGGCGTTCTTCGTCCTGGTCTGCGTCACCGACCTGGTGGTGCTGGCCCTGCTGACCTGCGCCGGGCGCCGCCCGGGCCGGTCCCCGCGCGGCGCCTGGGTGTGGGCCGTCGGCGTCCCCCTGCTCGGCCCGACCGTGTACGCGCGCTACGACGTCATGGTCACGGCGGTGGCGGTCGCCGCCCTGCTCGCGGGCGCCCGGCACCCCAGGGCGCTGGGGGCGCTGGCGGCCGTCGGCGCGCTGCTGAAGGTGTGGCCGGCGATGCTGCTGCTGGCCGCCCGCCGCCGCAGCGCCTGGGTGACGGCCCTGGGCACGGGCCTGCTGGTGTCGGCCCTGTTCCTGCTGACCATGCCGGGGCCGTTCGCGTTCCTGACCTTCCAGCGGGACCGGGGCACGGAGGTGGAGTCGCTGGGCGCGCTGGTGTTCCACGTGGCCCGGCACTTCGGCTGGCAGGGCGAGATCAAGCTGAACTACGGCTCCATCGAGTTCCTCGGTCCGTACGTGAGCGAGGTGAGCACCGGGGCGCTGTTCTTCACCGGGGCGGCCTTCGGCTGGCTGGTGCTGTGGCGGCTGCTGGCCCGGCGCTTCGAGGAGCACACCCTCGCCGACGCGGCCCTCGTGGCGGTGCTGATGTTCACCACCACCAGCCGGGTGATCAGCCCGCAGTACATGGTGTGGCTGGTCGGCCTGGCGGCGGTGTGCATGTGCTTCCCCGGCAGCCGGATGCGGCTGCCCGTGGCGCTGGTGCTGGTGGCGTGCTCGGTGACGGTGCTGGAGTTCCCGCTGTACTTCGCCGACGTGGTGGCGAGCAACGGTCTCGGCCTGACCCTGCTGTTCCTGCGCAACGGCCTGCTGGTGGCCGCCACACTGATCGCGGCCCGGGAGCTGTGGCGCGCGACGGTCCCCGGCGCGGCTGCCGCCCGGGTGCCCGCCGGTTCCGCCCGCGGCGACCGGTCCGGGGTCCCGGCCGGGCCGGAGCCCGCCGGTGCGCGCCGCGAGGCGGGCGACCTGCTCCCGCCCGGTCAGCCCAGCTGATCCCGCAGGTACGAGCGCCACTCCCGGGTGAACGCCTGCGGCGTGGTGCCCAGGACGTCCCGCATCGCCTCTTCCACCGCGCCCTCCCGTGTCCGGTGCTCGCCGACGGCCCGGTAGAAGGCGCCCAGCCGGGCCTCGCCCCAGCGGCCGGCGATCATCAGGCACGCCGTCCAGCCGCTCTCGTAGGACCGTGCCAGCCGGCTCGCGTCGCCCGTGAAGCCGAAGTCCTCGTCGGACGGGAGCCCGGCCGGGATCTCGCCCCGGCGCACGGCCCGGGACAGCTCCGGGGCGGCCTCGGCGGGGGCCCGGCCCGCGGCGCGGTAGCCGACCCAGTCGGCGTACCCCTCGGACAGCCACAGGGGGGTGGCGGCACCGGTGTGGGCGCGGGTGGCGACGTGGGTGGTCTCGTGGGTGACGACGACCTGCTCGCCGGGGCCGCCGAGGAGGGCGAACGCCTCCGGGTTGACGATGATCCGGTCGGCCGGGGACCGGCCGGCGGCGCCGGTCTCCCCCGTGGTGACCGCCGCGATGCCCCGGTAGGAGGAGGCGGGCGAGCCCAGCAGGCCCGCCATTCCCGTCAGCGAGTCCGGCACGAGGAGGACGACCTGGCCGCTCCAGTCCGTGCCCCAGGCGTCCGTCACGGCCGGCACCGCGCGGTCGGCCAGTGCGGCGAAGTCGCGCAGCGCGCCGCCGGACTGCCCGACGCCCAGGACGAGACTGCGCTCGCCCCGGGCCAGCCGCACGGTCCCCTGGTCCCAGAGCTGCTGCGCGGCCTTCTTCGCCGGACGCTCGGCGTCGACGGTCCAGTCCCCGTCCGCGTCCCGGCTCAGGCGCAGGGTGCGGCGGGCGGTCACCGGCGCCCGGTCGTACCCGGCGAGGCGGTAGTGCAGTTCGGCGTCGGCGGTGGCCGTGCCGCCCGTGCGGCGCAGGTCGGTCACGCGGTAGGACCACGCGGTCACGGGCACCGCGCGCAGCCGGCCGAAGTCGCCTCCGGTGCCGGTGCGCGCGTAGGCCCGTGCGTCGCGGTCCAGGACGGCCGCGGCCCGGCGGTCCAGCAGCCGCTGGACGTCGATGGTGGTGCCGTCGGCCGCGGACGGCCCGCCGCAGCCGGCTAGGGCGACGAGCAGCAGCACGAGCACGAGCACCGCGGACCCCGACCTTCGACCAGCCACCTGCCGATCGTACGGGCGCCGGGCCGCTCCGGTCAGACCCTGGTGACCGAGGAGACCGGCATCATCCCGACCGGGTCGTAGCGCACGGGCGCTCCCGGGTAGGGGGCGTGGATCACCTGGCCGTTGCCCATGTACATCCCGACGTGGCTGGCGTCGGACCGGTAGACGACCAGGTCGCCGGGGCGCGCCTCGGACAGCGGGACCTGCCGTCCCGCGAACCGCTGGGCCTGGGAGGTGCGCGGCAGGGCCACCCCGGCCTGCGCGTACGACCACTGCATCAGGCCGGAGCAGTCGAAGCCGGTGGGCCCGTTCGCGCCCCAGACGTAGGGCTTGCCGAGGGCGCTGCGGGCGGCGGCGACCGCGGCGGCCCCGCGTCCGGAGGCGGGGGCGCCACCGGGGGCGGGCAGGTCGGCACGGCCGGCGCGGGAGACGCGGTCGTAGGCCTCGCGTTCGCCCTCGGACAGGGAGTTGAGCAGCCGCCGGGCCGTGACGAGCTTGTGCTCGACGGTCTTCTTGTGGGCGGCGACGGTCTTGCGGCTGCGCTCCAGCTCGCGGAGCTTGTCCGCCGTCTCCTCGCGGTCCTGGGCGAGTTCGCGCAAAGCCCCCTGCAACTGCTTGAGTTCACCGGCCTGGTGGGCGTTGAGGCGGTCGAGCCGGGCGGCCCTGTCGAGGTAGTCGTCCGGGTCGTCGGAGAACAGCAGCTCGACGGCCGGGTCGACACCGCCCGCGCGGTACTGGGCTCCGGCCAGTGAACCGAGCGATTCACGCAGGGAGTTGACGCGCTGCTGCTGGCGGGCGATCCGGTCCCGGGCGGTGCCGACCTCCTCGCGCAGCGCGTCGGCGCGTTCGCCGGCCTCGTTGTAGGCCTCGGTCGCCCGCTCCGCCTGCTCGAAGAGGCGGTCCACCGTGGCCCGGGTGTCGTCGAGCGGTGCGGCGGCGGCCGGGACCGCGCTCAGGGCGGCGGCCGCCACGGACAGCAGACCGAACGCGGCACCGGCGCCCCGGTCGGGCCGGGACGGTGCAAGGCGGCGATGGGACCCCACGGGAAGCCGCTCTCCTTCCGCTGGCGGAATGGAACGCGGCAGACAGTAGCCCCGCGGCGGGTGAGCGCCAACGACCGTCCGGGGGTACGCGGCGCGACGCCCCGCCGCTGACGCAGGTCACCGGCGGGGCGTGGGCTCACTCGGGGCTGTCGGGATTCCCCCGAACGGCGGACGTGATCTCCCGGCCCGGAAGGGAAGCCGGACCGGTTCGCGCGGCTCGGGGGTCAGACCCGGACGCCGAACATGAAGGGGCCGCCGATGGTGTTCATCGACTCGTAGCGCACGACCGTGCCGGTGCGCGGGGCGTGGATGATCTGCCCGTTGCCGGCGTAGAGGCCGACGTGGTGCAGGTCGTTGAAGAAGAACACCAGGTCGCCGACCTTGAGCTGGCTGACCGAGTAGATCTTGGTGCCGGCCCCGGTCTGCGCCTCGGAGGTGCGCGGGATCTGCACGCCGGCGGCCGCGTAGGCCCGGGAGGTGAGGCCGGAGCAGTCGAAGGAGCTCATGCCGGTGGCGCCGTAGACGTAGGGCTTGCCGAGCTGGCTCTGGGCGAAGGCGAACGCGGCGGCGGCGCGGCCCGAGCCGGCCGGCACGTCGACGTCGAGGGCGTCGCGCTCGCTGGCGCGGCTGGCGCGGTTCTCCTCGGCGGCCAGGGCTGCCTTCTCGGCGGCGCTGAGGCTGTTGAGCAGCTTCTGCGCGGCGGCGAGCTTGCCCTGGACCTCCTGCTTCTTCTTGCCGAGTTCGGTCCGGGTGGAGGCGAGGTCCTTGAGCTTCTCGGCGGCCTCGGCGCGCTCCTGGGCGAGTTCGCGCTGCTTGTCCTGGACCTTCTTCAGTGCCTCGACCTGCTGGCTGCTCAACTGGTCGAGCGTGGAGGCCTTGTCGAGGTAGTCGTCCGGGTCCGCGGAGAGGAACAGCTGGACGGACGGGTCGATGGTGCCGGTGCGGTACTGGGAGGCCGCGGCGAGGCCGAGGCTGTCGCGCAGCTCGTTGAGCTCCTCCTGGCCGCGGGCGACGCTGTCCTGGAGAGTGGAGATCTCCTTCTGGAGTTTCTCCTGCTTCTCCTTGGCGCCGTTGTACTTCTCGGTGGCCTTCTCGGCCTCCTCGTACAGCTTGTCGACCTTGGTCTTGACCTCGTCCTTGCTCGGCTTCTCACTGGGGGCCGCGTTGGCGGCCTGCGAGCTGAAGGCGACGGCAGCGGCGGCGGCGGTGGTCAGCACGGTCACACGTGCGCGGCTGGGCTGCTTCGGACGACGGTGGGACGCCACGGGTGAAAAGCTCCTTCTGGCCCCTCCGCCGTCTCTCCCGATGAGTGATCACCCGAGCGGAGGTTGGGGCCGACCCTAGTGACCTTCCTGTGATCAGTTCAAATCCTCAGATGAAAATTCGCGTCACGGTAAGCCATCTTTTCCCCCGGACTCACAGGCGGTGAGAGGCACTTGACGCACGGTGGCCCGCAGGCCGGCGCCAATCCGGTCATCACGCCCGGACGTTACGCATGGGGCGTACGTCCCCCGGGGTCACGAAAGGCGCTTGAGGAGCATCGCGGAGGCCACCGGCCGGGCACCGGCACGGGCGACGCCGTCGGCCACCTCGCGGTCGGTGGAGGCCACGATGACCGGGCGGCCCGGGGGTTCGGCGCGCACCAGCTGCCGGATCAGCTCGTCGGCGGTGACGCCGGGCTTGGAGAACAGCACCCGCACCCCGCGCGGCGGCGCGAGCAGCACCGGAGCGGCCAGTTCGGCCCCGTCGAAGACGCAGGTGACCTCGGCGCCGCTCTGCGCGGCCAGCTGGGACAGCTGCCCGAGCAGCCGGAGGCGCTGCTTCTCCAGCGGCATCTGCGGATAACCCGTTTTGGTGACGTTGTAACCGTCGACGACGAGATGCGCCTGGGGCAGCGCGAGCAACTGGTCGAGGACCTGCGGGTCGTTCTCGGACAGGGCGCGGGCGGCGATGTCCTTGGGGGTCATGCGGCCCGGCTCGACCGCGTCGACGGTCTCGGCGGGGCGCACCGACACCGGCGGCAGGGCCAGCTCGCGGCGCAGCCCCTGGGTGGCGTCCAGCAGGGTGTCCAGCAGCAGCCGCACCCGCATGTCCTCCACGCTGCGGCCCTCGCGCGCCGCCCGCCGGGCGGCCTCCAGCGCGGCCTCGGCCTCGCCGAGCCGCGACTTCAGCCGTCGCGCCTCGCTCTCGGCGGCGGACACCTGGGCGTGCCCCTCGGCGCGGACGGCCTCGATCTCGCCGTGCGCCTTGCGCAGGGCGGCCTCGCCGCGCTTGACGTCGCTGAGCGCGGCGCGCAGCTTGCGGTGCAGCGCCTCGCTCTCCTTCCTGGCCGACTCCAGCTCCGCGCGCAGCCGCTCGGTCTCGGTCCGGGTCTGCTCCCGGGCCCGGTCGAGTTCGGCGCGCAGCCGCTCCAGCTCGGCGCGGGCCTCCTCGCCGGCCCGCTCGGCGTCGGCCCGCTGGGCCTCCTCGCCGGCGGCGGCCACCAGCTTCACCCAGCCGGGCGGGCGCAGTACGTAGGCCGCGGCCGCCACGTCGAGCGGGTCCGCGGCCGGGGGCGGGGAGCCGGAGTCCAGGGCGCCGGTGAGCTCCGGCTGGGCCTCTCTGAGCTTCTCCCCGATGCGCTGGCGGAACAGCGGGTCGGTCTCCAGTGCCGAGGCCATGGCGTTGCCGGCGAACTTGGTCCGCCGGTTGGGGGCGAAGCGGGCGTACTGCCGCAGCTGGGCGGGCAGCTCGCCGACCGTCAGCGAACCGAAGCCGTCGGAGACGATCTGCACGACCCTGCGGCGCACGCCGTCGGGCAGCGGACGGTCGAGCACCTCGGCGGCGCCGTCACCCGGCCCCCCGCCCGTGGTCTCCACCATCCGTCACACCCCAATGCTGTGCGACGCCCGCTCCTGTCAGGAGCCGGCGCCCGGCCTGTCCACGAGTTCCACCTGGTCCACCGCGTTGCACCAGCGGCAGCGCACCGACTCGATGGTCTCACTGAGCACCTCGCGCTCCTCGACCTTCGGCTCTCCGGCCAGGTCGAGGTGGACGTACTCGACGACCTTCGACGAGCGGGTCACGTCGAAGCGCGTGAGGTTGCCGCAGAGGGTGCAGCGCCACCGCGTCCCGGCGGTCGGCAGGGGAACCGTCATCGTGACCTGTTCTCTTTCCTCTAGTGTCCGTGACGCCACCGGCATCCCCGGTGCGTGTGGCTCGTAACCCTACGGCCTGGCGGGTGCCCGCCGCCCGCGTGTCCACGGCGGCGAGGCGGTCTGCCCGGTTGCGTCCCCTTACGTCATGCTCTGTAGTCATGATCCGCAAGTGGAGTGCGTCGTTCGTCCGGGCCGGCAGGGCGGCCGGGGGGTCGTCGGCACCGGTGACGTACTCGCTGATCGCCCTGTGCTGCCTGGTCTTCCTGGCCGGACCCGGCTCGGGCCTGAATCCGGCGTACGGCACGGGCGAGGAGCTGCTCGCCGCGCAGCGTGCCTACTTCCGCCGCTGGGGCGTGATCCCCGCGGAGCTGTTCGACGGCTCGGCGCACACCGGCGGCTCGGTCCTCACCCCCGTGACCGCGCTGTTCGTGCACGGCAGCTGGGTGCACCTGCTCGGCAACATGCTCTTCCTCTACGTCTTCGGGGCGATGACCGAGGAACGGATGGGCCGGGTGCAGTTCCTCCTGTTCTACGCCGGCTGCGGCTGTCTGGCCCTGCTGGGCTACGCCGTCGCCAACGCGGACTCGGGGCAGTCCCTGGTCGGTGCCTCGGGGGCGATCTCCGCGGTCCTCGGCGCGTTCCTGTACCTGTTTCCCAGGGCCCGGGTGACCAGTCTCCTGCCCTTCCTGTTCTTCCTGCCGGTGCGCTTCCCGGCGTGGGTGGTGCTGCCGTTCTGGGCGGCCCTGCAGTGGCTGGCCGCGGGGCGGGCCTCGGACGGGCCGGGGGTGGCCTACCTGGCCCACCTGATCGGGTTCGGGCTCGGTTTCGGCTACGCGTCCGTCCGCTACGGCCGCCCGACCGGCCCCACTAGAGTGAGGACCGCCCCTGCTCCGGCTCCCGAGGGAGAGAACCAGCCGTGATCACCGCGATCGTCCTCATCAAGACCAGCGTGGACCGGATCCCCGAGATCGCCGAGTCGATCGCGGCGCTGGACAACGTCAGCGAGGTCTTCTCCGTCACCGGCACCTACGACCTGATCGCCATGGTCCGGGTGGGCCGGCACGAGGACCTGGCCGAGGTCATCCCCGGCCGGATCAGCAAGATCCCCGGGGTGGAGGGCACGGACACGCACGTGGCGTTCCGCACGTACTCGCAGCACGACCTGGAGGCCGCGTTCTCCATCGGCCTGGACGCCTAGGCCCCCGGGCCGTTTCCCGCGGGGGGCCGGTCCGCCGGCCGTGGCGGATGAAGAGTTCTTCATCCGGGGTTCATGGAACGCGCCGGGTCGGGTCCGCAGGATCGGGCGCATGCCTTTCTCCCGTCGTATGGCCGCCCTGTCCGCGGTCGTGCTGATCCCGCTCGGCATCGCCGCGACCAGCTACGCCCTCGCGGACAGCCCCCGGCCGCCCGCGGTGCCCTCCCAGCAGGTGGAGCTGGACAGGAGCCCGTCCCCGTCCGCTCCGACGCCCCCCGCCACGCACGATCCCGCGCCGAAGGCCACGCCGTCCCGCCAGCCGGGCGACGAGGTCGTCTCGCGGCCCCCGGTGACCGACAGCCCAGCGAGTGACGATGACGACGACGACGGCCGGGGCACCGGGGACGACGGACCGGGCGACGACGACGGCCCCGGCTCCGACGGCTGACGGCGGGCGCCGGCGGGTCTCCGCCCGGGTCCGGATCCTGCTGTGGCTGCTGCTCGTGATGGCGGTCGCGCTCGCCTCGGTGGCGATGACCACCCGCTCGTTCCTCATGCGGGACGTGGACGACCGGATCAACGGGCTGCTGACCCAGGAGACCGGCGAGTTCGCCAACTTCGTGCAGCGGGGCGGCGATCCGCGCACGGGCCGCCCGTTCACCGACGCCGGGCGGCTGCTGACGGTGTTCCTGGAACGCCAGTACCCGGACGCAGACGAGGAGTTGATCGGCCTGGTCGCCGGGCCGGGCGGGGCTCCCCGGCAGATCCGCCAGCCGCACGAGCTGCCCGTCGCCCTGCCCCTGCACCAGGACGCCGAGGCCCGGCGCCGCATCTTCGCCGCGTCCGCGTCCTCCGGGGTGCTCCGGCGGCCGGACGGCGAGATCCGCTGGGCCAAGGTGACCGTGGCGCAGCGGGGCCGGGAGCCGGACGCCGCGTTCGTCGTCGCCTTCCACCCGGAGCGCGAACGGGCCCGGGTGAACAGCATGGCCCGCACCCTGCTGGTCATCTCCGGGGTGGCGCTGGTGCTGACCGTCGGCATCGCCTGGGCCGTCGCCGGGCGGATCCTGCGGCCGGTGCGCGTGGTGCGCACCGCGGCCGCGCAGCTCACCGAGCAGGACCTCACCCGGCGGATCCCGGTGCACGGCCACGACGACATAGCGGCCCTCGCGGAGACGTTCAACGGCATGCTCGACCGGCTGGAGCGGGCCTTCGCGGCCCAGCGCGAGTTCGTCGACGACGCCGGCCACGAGCTGCGCACCCCCATCACCATCGTGCGCGGCCACCTGGAGCTGATGGGCGACGACCCGGCCGAACGCGAGGAGACCGTGCGGCTGGTCACCGACGAGCTCGACCGGATGAGCCGCATCGTCGAGGACCTGCTGCTGCTCGCCAAGGCCGAACGGCCCGACTTCGTCACCCCGGAGCCGGTCCAGGTCGCCGAACTCACCGCCGACGTCTACGTCAAGGCCCGCACGCTGGGCGAGCGCGACTGGCGGCTCGACCCGGTCGCCGACCTGGAGGCCGCGCTGGACCCGCAGCGGATCACGCAGGCCATGGTGCAGCTCGCCCAGAACGCCGTGCAGCACACCGCACCCGGCCAGACCGTCCGCATCGGCTCGCGCACCGACGGCCCCCGCCTGGAGCTGTACGTCGCCGACTCGGGGCCCGGGGTGCAGCCGCAGGACACCGAGGTGATCTTCGAGCGGTTCCGGCGCGGCACGGCGCGCCGCGGCGCGCGGGGCTCCGGTGCCGGACTCGGGCTGTCCATCGTCAGGGCGATCGCCGAAGGCCACCGGGGGCACGTCCGGCTGGACGGCACACCCGGGGGCGGCGCCACCTTCACCCTCGTTCTTCCCACGCACCGGGCACCGGAAGGGGATCCCCCGTGAACCGCATCCTCATCGTCGAGGACGAGGAGCGCATCGCCTCCTTCGTCGAGAAGGGCCTGCGCTCCAACGGCTTCACCACCACCGTGGTCACCGACGGCGACGCCGGCTTCGAGTACGCCCTGACCGGCGGTTTCGACCTGGTCGTCCTGGACATCGGGCTGCCCGGCCGGGACGGCTTCACGGTCCTGCGCGAGCTGCGCGAGGCGCGGGTGTCGGTCCCGGTGCTCGTGCTGACCGCGCGGGACTCCGTCCGGGACACGGTGGCCGGCCTGGAGGGCGGTGCCGACGACTGGATGACCAAGCCGTTCCGGTTCGAGGAGCTGCTGGCCCGGGTCCGGCTCAGGCTGCGCACCGCGGCGCGCGCGCCGGAGGTGACGGTGCTCAGGTCGGGCTCCCTGAGCCTGGACCTGCGCACCCGCCGGGCCCGGTCCGGGGAGCGGACGGTGGATCTGACCGCTCGTGAGTTCGTGTTGCTGGAGCTGTTCCTGCGGCACCCGGGGCAGGTGCTGTCCCGGGAGCAGATCCTGTCGCACGTGTGGGGGTACGACTTCGACCCGGGCTCCAACATCGTGGACGTGTACGTGCGGACCCTGCGCAGGAAGCTGGGCGCGGAACGGGTCGAGACGGTAAGGGGGATGGGGTACCGGCTGCCGTAGCACGCCCTTCCCGAGGGCACGTGAGAACTCCTTCATGCAGGGCTCATGGGTGGCTCACCGCCCCCGCCGAACCTCGATGCCGTGGCCCTGAATCTGCGCTCCACCACCGCCCTGTGCGTGGCTCTGTCCCTGTGCGCGCTGCTCGCGGTCCCCTCGAACGCCCCGGCGCTCGGCGGTGACGCCCGCTTCACACTCGCCGTGTTCGCTCTGGCGACCTGCGCATGGATCGGGACCCCGATCGACGACACCTACATCGCGCTCGGCGCCGGACTCGCGCTCACCGTGACGGGGGTGATCAGCAGCGACACCCTCTTCGGCACCCTCGGTGACGCCACGGTCTGGCTGCTGATCTGCGCGTTCGTGCTCGCGGCCGCGGTCGGCCGGACCGGCCTCGCCGGGCGGGCCGCGGTGTTCCTGGTCAGCGGGGCGCGGACGGTGCGGCAGCTGGTGCACCTGACGACGGCCGCCCTGGTCGTGACGGCGTTCGCCGTGCCCGCCACCTCCGGCCGGGCCGCGCTCGCGCTGCCGGTGTTCCTCGCCCTCGCCCGGGTCCTGGCCGACCGGAAGCGACTGGTCGTGATGCTGGCACTGCTGTTCCCGACCGTGATCCTGCTGTCGGCGGTGGCGACCCTGATCGGGGCGGGAGCGCATCTGATCACCGTGTCGGTGCTGTGGGAGACGACCGGGCAGCACATCGGCTTCACCCAGTGGCTGCTGCTCGGGTTGCCCCTGGCCGTGGCCTCCTCCCACCTGGCGGCGGAACTGGTCCTGCTGACCACGACCCGGCGCACGGACCGCCGCGGGCCGGTGCGGATCACGCCCGAGCGGATCCAGGAGCACAGCGAGCAGCCGGTCACCGGGCCCTGGAGCCAGGCCGAGAAGCGCTGCGCCCTGCTGCTGGCCACCGTGGTCCTGCTGTGGTGCAGCGAGCCGCTGCACCGGGTGCCGCCCGCCCTGGTCGCGCTGACCGGCGCGGTCGTCGCCGCCTCGCCCGCCCTGGGCACCGTCCGGCTGAAGGACGCGCTGAAGACCGTGCCCTGGTCGTTGCTGCTGTTCATGGCGGCGACGATGGCGATGGGCGTCGCGCTCGCCGACTCCGGAGCGGCCCGGTGGCTGGTGTCCGGGCTGCCGGCGGGTACGTCCCCGATGCTGTTCCTCGCCGTCGTCATCGCCGTCAGCACGGGCGCCCACCTGGTCCTGCAGTCCCGGTCGGCCCGTTCCTCGGTGCTGGTGCCGCTGGTCGTGGCCGCCTCCGCCGGGGCCGGCGTCAACCCGGTCGCCGCCGCGCTCGCCTCCACCGCCGCCGCGGGCTTCTGCCACACCCTGCCCGCCTCGGCCAAGCCGGTCGCGCTGTTCGCGCAGCTCCCCGGCACTCCGGTCTACACCCCGCGTGACCTGCTGCGGCTGTCCGCGGTCCTCGCACCGCTGACCGCCGCGCTGGTCCTGCTCTTCGCCGTCGCGGTGTGGCCGCTGCTCGGCGTGTCCGTCACCCGATGAGCCCGCTGCTCCGCCCCGTGAAGGAGACCCGCATGCCCACCCGAGTCGTCGTGGCCCCCAGTGGTTTCAAGGAGTCGCTGTCCGCCGAGGCCGCGGCCGACGCCATCGCCGCCGGTGTGCGCCGGGTCCTGCCCGGTGCGGAACTCGACCTCGTGCCGCTGGTCGACGGCGGTGAGGGAACCGCCCGCGCCCTGGCCGCCGCCACCGGCGGCAGGATCGTCGCCCTGCCCGCGACCGGCCCGGCCGGGCAGGAGGTCCCCGCCCACTTCGCCCTCCTGGGCGACGGCCGCACCGCGGTGGTGGAGATGGCCGCGGTGGCCGGCCTCTGCCTGGTCCCCCGGGACCGGCGCGACCCGGGCGCCACCACGACCTACGGCGTCGGCGAACTGATCCGCGCCGCGCTCGGCACGGGCGTCCGGCGCATCCTCGTCGGCTGCGGGGACTCCGGCACCAGCGACGGGGGCGCGGGCGCGCTGCAGGCGCTCGGGGCCCGGCTGCTGGACCGGCAGGGCCGGGAACTGCCGCGGGGCGGCCGGGCGCTGACACGGCTGCACCGCGTCGACCTGTCCGGTACGGACCCGCGCCTGGGCCGGGTCGAACTGCTCGTCGCCTGCAACCCGTTCAACGTACTGTGCGGCGAGCGGGGCGTCGCCCGGGTCTTCGGACCGCAGAAGGGCGCGACGCCCGCGCAGGTGGAGCAGTTGTCCGGGGCCCTGGAGAACTGGGCGTCCGTCCTCACCCGGGACGCCGCCCGGCCCGGCACCGACCTGCGCCACGGGCCGGGCACGGGCGCCTCCGGCGGACTGGGCGCCGGTCTCGCCGCTCTGGGCGCCCGGCTCCTGCCCCGCTTCGAGGTGCTGCTGGGCCATCTCGACCTGGACGCCCGGCTCGCCCGCGCCGACCTGGTGGTCACCGCCGAGGGCGCGCTGGACCACCAGACGCCCCGCGGCAAGGTCCCGGCCGAGGTGGCCCGCCGGGCCAAGCGGTACGGCCGCCCGGTCCTCGCCCTGGCGGGCACCCTCGGCGAGGGCGCGCACGAGGTCCCGGGCGTGGACGCCTGCCACGGCATCCTGCCCGGCCCGATGGACCTGGCGGAGGCGCTGCTGCGCGGGAGCGAACTGCTCACGGACGCCACGGAACGGGCCCTGCGCATGATCGTGCTGGGCTCCCGGCTACCGCCGCTCGCGGCCGGCGGCCCTCACGCCGAGGTGTCCGGCACGCAACGGCCGTCCTCCGTGCGGTAGTTCCACTTCGCCCCGTCGGTCACCAGCTCCCGCACGGCCCGCACGAACCGCTCCACGTGCTCGTCCGGCGTGCCCGCGCCGAAGCTGACCCGGACGGCGTTGAGCGACTTCTCCCCCGGCGCGGCCTCCGGCGCCCCGCACTCGCCCTGCTGCCGCGCGTCGCCGCCGAGCAGCGTGCGCACCAGCGGGTGCGCGCAGAACAGGCCGTCCCGTACGCCGATGCCGTACTCGGCGGAGAGCGCGGCGGCGAAGTGGGAGCTGTTCCAGCCGTCCACCACGAAGGAGATGACGCCGACGCGCGGGGCGTCGTCGCCGAAGAGGGTCAGGATCCGGACCTCCGGCACGCCGGCGAGGCCCGCCGTCACCTTCTCGACGAGGTGGCGCTCCCGGGCGACCAGCGTGTCGAAGCCCGCCTCGGTGAGGGCCCTGCAGGCGGAGGCGATGGAGTAGGCACCGATAACGTTCGGGGAGCCGGCCTCGTGGCGGGCGGCGCCGTCGTGCCACTCCACGTCGACGCCCCCGTCCTCCCGGCGCGTGACCTTGCGCGAGGCGCCGCCGCCCGCGAGGTACGGCTCGGCCGCGCGCAGCCAGTCGGACCGCCCGGCCAGCACGCCGGAGCCGAAGGGCGCGTACAGCTTGTGCCCGGAGAAGGCGACCCAGTCGACGTCGAGGTCCGCGACGGACACGGGGTGGTGCGGGGCCAGCTGGGCGGCGTCCAGCACGATCCGCGCCCCGTGGGCGTGCGCGGCCGCCGCGAGTTCCCGTACGGGCCACAGCTCACCGGTGACGTTGGAGGCGCCGGTGACGCACACCAGGGCGGGGCCGTGGGGGTCGCGGTCGGCCAGGGCCCGTTCCAGCGTCTCGACGGCCTCGCGGTGGCTCCTCGGCGCGTCGAGGAAGGTGACCCGGGCGTCGCGCCAGGGAAGCAGGGAGGCGTGGTGCTCGGTCTCGAACACGAAGACGCGGCAGTCGTCCGGCAGGGCGGCGGCGAGCAGGTTCAGGGAGTCGGTGGTGGACCGGGTGAACACCACCTGGTCGCCGTCCCGGCAGCCGAGGAACTCCGCGACGGTGTGCCGGGCGTTCTCGAACAGGTCGGTGGACAGCTGGGACAGGTATCCGGCGCCGCGGTGGACGCTGCCGTAGTAGGGCGCGTAGGCGGCGACGTCGTCCCAGACCCGCTGGAGCGCCGGGGCGCTGGCCGCGTAGTCGAGCGCGGCGTAGGTGACCTCTCCGCCGGTCACCAGCGGCACGGTGACATCCCGGCCCAGAACGGGCAGCGGGGTGCGAACGGACTGGTCAGCGGCAACGGTGGAGACGGACATGGTGAACTCCCGTGAGATCAGGCGGAACCACCCGCGGGCCCCGAGGGGCTCCCGGCGGGGGTGAAGGAGGAAGGGGATGCGGAGGCGGGGCTCTGCGGCCCTATCGCATTCGCTGACTCACGGAAAACTCCTCGACGACCAGGACCCCTGGTATCGCGAGGGGTCCGCGCTTGCCGCAGACCTCGCTGCCTGCGGCCCGGTCTTCACCCGGGGCACCCCGCCACGGACGGAGGGTTGCCGGACAGTCGGCCGGGGCCTCATGACTGTCACTCATGACCTGTCCAGGAACGTACGCGAAAAGATCGGCGCCCCGCAACCCGGGTCCGGATCGCGGGACGCCGCTCGTCGGACAGACCCTAGGCGTTGGTCGCGGCCACCCAGCGCTCCAGGGTGCGCTTGGCGGCCCCCGAGTCGATCGACTCGGCCGCCTTCGCCATGCCGGCGCCGATCTGCTCGGTCAGCGTCCCCGTGCCCGGGTCCAGCGCCACCAGGGCCGCCGCCGAATTCAGCAGGACGGCGTCCCGCACCGGGCCCGTCTCGCCGTCCAGGAGGCGGCGGGCGACCTCGGCGTTGTAGGAGGCGTCCGCGCCGCGCAGGGCCTCGACCGGGACCAGGTCGATCCCGACGTCCCGCGGGTCGAAGGACTCCTCCGTCACCGTGCCGTCCCGGACGATCCACACCCGGGAGGTGGAGGTGGTGGTCAGCTCGTCGAGGCCGTCGTCACCCCGGAAGACCAGGGACGAGTGGCCGCGCCCCGCGAAGACGCCCGCGACGATCGGCGCCATCCGCGGGTCGGCCACGCCGACGGCCTGGGCGCGGACCTTGGCGGGGTTGGTCAGCGGGCCCAGGACGTTGAAGATCGTGCGGATGCCCAACTGGGCACGCGCCGCGCCCGCGTAGCGCATCGACGGGTGGAACTTCGCGGCGAAGCAGAAGGTGATCCCGGCCTCCTCGGCCACGCCCGCCACCCGGTGCGTCGGCAGCTCCAGGTTGACGCCGAGCTTCTCCAGGACGTCCGAGGCCCCGGAGGCCGACGAGGCGGCGCGGTTGCCGTGCTTGACGACCTTGGCGCCCGTGCCGGCGATGACGATGGCCGACATGGTGGAGATGTTGACGGTCTTCGCCCCGTCGCCGCCGGTTCCGACGATGTCGACGGCCGGCCCGGGCACCTCGATCACGTTGGCGTGCTCGTACATCGCCCGGACGAAACCGGAGATCTCCTCGACGGTCTCGCCCTTGGCGCGCAGCGCCACCACGAACCCGGCGATCTGCGCGTCCGTGGCCTCGCCGCGCATGATCAGATCCATCGCCCACGCGGTGTCGTCGGCGGTCAGGTCCCGGCCCTGCAGCAGGCCGTTCAACAGCGCGGGCCAGGAGCGGCCCGCCGCGGTGTCGCCTCCAGCGGGGGTCACAGCGCTCATAAGCCGCTCCAGGGTCAGGTGTCCCGCACTGCGGGACGGAATGTCTCGACGCGTCCACCCTATCCAGCCCCGGACAGGGCGAAGGGCCCCGTCCGAACACCGGACGGGGCCCTTCGAGTGGCGTGGCGAAGCAGTGATCAGTGGTGGCCGTGGCCGCTCGTGATCTCCCGGTACTCCTCGACGGTGGGCTTCGGGATCTGGGAGCCGTCGCCGTAGTAGGCGTCGCTGAGCTTGGCGCGCAGCTTCTCGGAACCCTTCACCTTGCGCTCGACGCCGTTCTCGTCGACCGTCGGGCCGAGCTCGACCGGCTTGTACTGCTCGTGCGCCGTGAGCGTGTACATCTGCTCCTGGCTGAGCGGCTCGTGCACCTCGATGAACTCACCGTGCGGCAGGCGCTTGATGATGCCCGACTCGCGGCCGTGCAGCACCTTGTCCTTGTCCCGGCGCTGCAGGCCGAGGCAGATGCGCTTGGTGATGACGAAGGCGATGACCGGGCCGAGGAAGAACCCGATCCGGACGAACCAGGTGACCGCGTTGATCGACAGGTGGAAGTGGGTGGCGACGATGTCGTTGCCACCACCGATCAGCATGATCACGTAGCCGGTGATCCACGCGACACCGACGGCCGTGCGCGTCGGGGCGTTGCGCGGGCGGTCCAGGATGTGGTGCTCGCGCTTGTCCCCGGTGACCCAGGACTCGATGAACGGGTACAGGGCGATGATCGCGAGGAACAGGCCGAAGAGGACCAGCGGGATGAACACGCCCAGGACGAGCGTGTGACCCCAGAAGTTGATCTCCCAGCCCGGCATGGCGCGGACCAGGCCCTCGGCGAAGCCCATGTACCAGTCGGGCTGGGCACCGGTCGACACCTGGTCGGCACGGTAGGGGCCCAGGACCCAGATCGGGTTGACGGTCGCGATGCCGGCGATGGCCGCGATGACACCGAAGACCAGGAAGAAGAAGCCTCCGGCCTTGGCCATGTAGACCGGCAGCAGCGGCATGCCGACGACGTTCTTGTTGGTCCGGCCGGGACCCGCGAACTGCGTGTGCTTGTGGTAGAAGACCAGGATCAGGTGGGCGACCACGAGCCCGAGCATGATGCCCGGCAGCAGCAGGATGTGGATCGAGTAGAACCGGGCGACGAAGTCGGTGCCCGGGAACTCCCCGCCGAACAGGAACATCGAGATGTACGTGCCGACGATCGGCACGGACAGGATCGCGCCCTGCGTGAAGCGGACACCGGTGCCGGAGAGCAGGTCGTCCGGGAGCGAGTAGCCGGTGAACCCGGTGAACATGCCGAGGACGAGCAGCAGGAAGCCGAACAGCCAGTTGACCTCGCGCGGCTTGCGGAACGCGCCGGTGAAGAAGACGCGCATCATGTGCACGAACATGCCGGCGAGGAAGATGATCGCCGCCCAGTGGTGGATCTGCCGGATGAGCAGACCGCCCCGGACGTCGAAGCTGATCTCCAGCGTGGAGGCGAACGCCTCCGACATCAGCTGCCCCTGCAGCGGGACGTAACTGCCGTGGTACTCCACCTCGTTCATCGACGGGTGGAAGAACAGCGTCAGGTACACACCCGTCAGGATGATGATGATGAAGCTGTAGAGGCAGATCTCACCCAGCATGAAGGACCAGTGGTCCGGGAAGATCTTGCGCATGTTGGCCTTGGCCAGGGAGTAGATCCCCAGGCGGCCGTCGGCCCAGTCGGCGACCCGCTCTCCGGCGGGTGCCTTGCGGCGTGTCTGTGCAGTGCTCATCCGCGCTCCCAGAAAGCAGGGCCGACGGGCTCTTCGAAGTCGCCGAGCGCCTCGAGGTAGCCCTCGTCGTTCACGCCGATGCGGAGCTGCGGCAGGGCGTGACCGGCGGGGCCGAAGATCACTCGGGCACCGTCGGAGAGGTCGAAGGTGGACTGGTGGCAGGGGCAGAGCACGTGGTGCGTCTGCTGCTCGTACAGGGAGATCGGGCAGCCGACGTGGGTGCAGATCTTCGAGTACGCGACGATGCCCTCGTGCGACCACTCGAGCTCGCGCTTGTCCTTGATGTTCTCCGGCTGGATCCGGACGATCATCAGGGCGGCCTTGGCGATCTCGTTCTGGAAGGAGTGGTCGTGCTCCTCCAGGCCCTCGGGCTTGGCGAAGGTCAGCGAACCGACCGTGACGTCGGAGGGACGCAGCGGCTCGTTGGTGTTCATGTTGACGAGCAGCTTGCCCTTGGACCACAGCGTGTGGCGGAGCTTCTCGCCGGGCAGCGGGCCGAGGTCGCGCAGCAGCACGACACCGGAGAGCGGCACCAGCGTCAGCGCGCCGAGCATGGTGTTGCGGATCAGCTTGCGGCGGCCGAGCGCGGACTCCTTGGCGCCCTGCTTGAAGTCGGCGAAGACCTTCTCGCGGACCTCGGGCGCCGCCTCGATCGGGTGCCGCTCGTCGGCGATCTCCACGTCCGACATCAGCGTGCGGGCCCAGTGGACCGCGCCCGCGCCGATGCAGAACAGCGCGATGCCGAGCGTGAGGCCCAGCGCGAAGTTCAGCGCGCTGATGTGGCCCAGCGGGAAGATGTACACCGTCTTGTCGACCGGGATCGCCACGAACGAGGCGATGAAGGCGATGGTCGCCAGCATCGACACCGTGAACATCAGGGCGACCGACCGCTCGGACCGCTTGGCGGCCCGCTCGTCGACGTCCTGGATCCGGTGCTCGTGGGGCGGCAGGCCCGGGTCGGCGAACGGGTGCTTCTCGTCCGCGACGCTCACCACGCCGTGCTCGTCGTGTCCTGCGGACTGCGCGGCAGGCAGGTTCTCTTCTGGAATGTCTTGGCTACTCATGACTTCTTGGCCTTTGCGGTCCGAGCGGCGACCCATACGGCGACGGCGATCAGGCCGCCGAGACCGAAGACCCAGCCGAACAAGCCCTCGGCCACCGGGCCGATGCCGCCCAGTTCCAGGCCGCCGAAGCTCTCGCTCTCTTCGCCGTTGACCGCGTCGAGGTACGCGATGATGTCCTTCTTGTTCTTCTCCGACAGCGTCGTGTCGGGGAAGGACGGCATGTTCTGCGGGCCGGTCTGCATGGCCTCGTAGATGTGCTTCGGGGTGACGCCCTCAAGGTTCGGCGCGTACTTGCCGTGCGTGAGCGCGCCGCCCTTGCCGGTGAAGTTGTGGCACTGCGCGCAGTTGGTGCGGAACAGCTCACCGCCCTTGGCGATGTCGGCACCCTCGGGGCCGTACTGCTCCTCCGTCGGAACGGACGGACCGGCGCCCAGCGAGGCGATGTACGCCGCGAGCTGGTCGATCTCGGCCTGCGAGTAGATGTTCTTCTTCTCCGGGACCTGGGGGCCCTGGGAGGTGGCGGCCGGCATACGGCCCGTACCCACCTGGAAGTCGACGGCCGCGGCGCCCACACCCACCAGGCTCGGCCCGTCGGAGGTGCCCTGACCGCCGGTGCCGTGGCAACTGGCGCAGCCGACGGCGTAGAGCTTCTTGCCCTCCTCGATGGTGAGGGACTGGGCGGTTTCGTCGGCCTGCGCCTTGTCCGCGGGTGCGAACACGGCGTACAGCCCCCCGGTGCATGCCAGCGCGAGGAGTAGGACCACGAGCGCCGCCAACGGGTGGCGTCGTCGTGCGGAGAGCTTTTTCACGGATTACCCCGGTGTCAGGATCTTCTGCGTCGATGCTTCTGGGATGCGCGCTTCGTCGAGCACGCGCGGTTGGGGGCCCTGCTACTTGATCATGTAGATCGTGGCGAAGAGGCCGATCCAGACGACATCGACGAAGTGCCAGTAGTAGGACACGACGATCGCAGCGGTCGCCTGCTCGTGGGTGAACCTCCGGGCCGCGTAGGTCCGGCCCAGGACCAGCAGGAAGGCGATGAGACCGCCTGTCACGTGCAGGCCGTGGAAACCGGTGGTCAGGTAGAACACCGAGCCGTACGGGTCGGACGAGAGGGACAGGCCCTCGTGCTTGACCAGCTCGGTGTACTCGAAGACCTGACCGCCGATGAAGATCGCACCCATCACGAAGGTGACGATGAACCACATCCGGAGCTTCTTCACGTCACCGCGCTCGGCGGCGAAGACGCCGAGCTGGCAGGTGAGCGAGGAGAGCACCAGGATCGTGGTGTTCGTCGCCGAGAACGGGAAGTTCAGGGCATCGGCCTTCTCCTGCCAGAAGTCAGGACCGGTCACCGATCGCAGGGTGAAGTACATCGCGAAGAGGGCCGCGAAGAACATCAGCTCGGAACTCAGCCAGATGATGGTTCCGACGCTGGTGAGGTTCGGCCGGTTGACCGACGGGTGCGCGTGCCCGGTTTCTACTGTCGTTGCTGTCGCCACGACCGACATTATGTCGGTCGCTTATCCCGCCCTCACTCCGGGGGGTGCCGTTCGGAGTGTCTTCACCGTTCGTACCGGTGTTGACGTGGTGTTCAAGGGAGTAGCATCCGGCCCAACGGGCCTGTCCTTACGACGCTGACGTCACGGAGGAACAATGCAGCCGACCGCCACGGTGCTGGTCTACAGCGACGACTCCCACACCCGCGAGCAGGTACGGCTCGCCACCGGACGGCGGCCGGCGCCCGACGTGCCCGTGGTGGAGTTCGTGGAGTGCGCGACCCCCGCGGCGGTGGTGAAGGCGCTGGACAAGGGCGGGATCGACGTCTGCGTCCTGGACGGCGAGGCCGTGCCCATGGGGGGCATGGGCGTCTGCCGGCAGATCAAGGACGAGATCTTCGACTGCCCGCCGGTGCTGCTGCTGATCGCCCGGCCGCAGGACGCGTGGCTGGCGACGTGGAGCCGCGCGGAGGCGGCGGTGGCGCTGCCGGTGGATCCGGTGGAGTTCGCCTCCGCGCTGGCGTCCCTGCTGCGGGAGAAGGCGGCTCTGCACGCCTAGGAGCTGCGGCACCCGCCGGTCACACGCTCTGCGGCGTCAGGCGGGCCGTGTCGGCCTGCGTGGGCCCGTCGGACGCGCCTGCGGCCAGGGCGCTGCCGGTGCGCCACTTCGCCCAGTCGAGGTTCCAGTCGCCGTAGCCGTTGCCGAACGGGGCCATCGTGTCGCCGCCGGAGTTGACCACCTCGACGATGTCGCCCTCGCGGACGGTGTCGTAGAACCAGGCGGCGTTCTCGGTGCTCATGCCGGTGCAGCCGTGGCTGACGTTGGCGAAGCCCTGGGAGCCGACCGACCAGGGGGCGGCGTGGACGTACTCGCCGCTGTTGGTGACCCGGACCGAGTGGTGCACGATCAGGTCGTAGAAGTCCGCGGCGCCGATGCTGGCGCTGGTCATGCGGACGGTGCCCTCCTTGGCGAGGACGACCTTGACGCCGTTGCGGGTGTCGTAGCCGGGCATGCCCGTGGTGACGGGTATCTCGCGGATGACCTCGTCGTTCCTGTAGACGGTCATCCGGTGGGCCGCGGCGTCCGTGACGGCCACCAGCTTGTCGCCGGTGGTGAGGGTCAGCGGCTCGGACTTGCCGCCCCACATGCGGTCGCCGACCTTGATGCCCTCCAGGTTGCTGCGGACCTGGACGGTGGCGTGGGCGGGCCAGTACTCCCTGGGGCGGTAGTGGAGCTTCTTGTCGTCCACCCAGTGCCAGGCGCCCTCGGTGGCGGGTATGGACGTGACCTTGAGGGCGCGCTCCACGACGGCCCGCTGGGCGGGGTCCTTCACGGGCTGGCTCAGCTCGGCCGTGACGGGCTGGCCGACGCCGTAGGTGCCCTTCTCCGGGCCGAAGGCGACGTCCAGGCGCTTCTTGGCGGTGGGCCTGCCGGTGGTGAACGTGATCACCTTGCGGCCGGGTGCCCCGTCCTCGTTCTCGGTGCTCACCCGGACCGTGTAGCCGGCGTCGGCGGCCAGCGGGGAGGTGCTGTGCCAGCGGCGTCCGTCGGCGGCGAGTTCGCCCGCCACGTAGCGCCCTGAGGCGTCGTAGGCCGTCACGTCGGTGATGCGCCCGCCGGAGTCCTCGGCGGCCACTTCGAGGGGCTTGTCCGGGTCGGCCTTCCTGCTGCCCCCGGTGGGGGCGTTGAAGGAGATCTGGTCCGCCGCGTCGTAGGGGCGGGCGGAGAGCGGGTCGCCGTCCGAGCCGCAGGCGGTGACGCCCGCACAGAGGGCTATCACCAGCATCGCGCAGCTGACGACGGGGCGGGAGTTCGCTGTGTGGCTCATGGCCTCACGCTAGGAAGCGACGTCAACCGCGGCACGCCGGACGACTCGTACGAGTGACATGCATTGCGGCGGACGGCGGACACGAGAGCAGGGGCCCGGACGCTCCTCACGGAGTGTCCGGGCCCCTGCGGCGCTCGGTGCGTCCTGCTTACTGGGTGCGGTTCTCACCGCGGTAGTACTCGAAGACCCAGCCCCAGACGGCGATCAGGATGATCGGCAGCGAGAAGTACATCAGCCACCAGCCGACGGCGACCGCCAGGAAGGCGAAGGCGCCGCCGATGCCCAGGAAGAGCGGCTGCCAGCTGTGCGGGCTGAAGAACCCGACCTCGCCGGCGTCGTCCGCGACGTCCGCCTCCTTGTTGTCCTGCGCGCCGACGTCCACCCGCTTGGCCGTGAAGCCGAGGTAGAAGCCGATCATGATGCACAGGCCGAACGCCAGGAAGAGGGCCGTGGTGCCGGCGGGCTCCTTCGACCAGAAGCCGTAGACGACCGCCATGACGAGCACGAAGGCGCTCAGCCACATGAACATCTTGCCCTGGATCTTCACTTGCCGGCCTCCTTGCCGCCAGCGAGGGCCTTGTCGCCGTGGCCCACGTTCTCGAGCTGGTCGAGAGCTGCGATCTCCGGGTGGTGCAGGTCGAACGCCGGGGATTCGCTGCGGATCCGCGGCATGGTGAGGAAGTTGTGCCGCGGCGGCGGGCAGGAGGTGGCCCACTCCAGGGAGCGGCCGTAGCCCCACGGGTCGTCGACGCCGACCGGCTTGCCGTACTTGGCCGTCTTCCAGACGTTGTAGAAGAACGGCAGGATCGACATGCCGAGCAGGAACGAGCTGATCGTCGAGATCGTGTTCAGCGCGGTGAAGCCGTCGGCCGCCAGGTAGTCGGCGTACCGGCGCGGCATGCCCTCGGCGCCCAGCCAGTGCTGCACCAGGAACGTGCCGTGGAAGCCGATGAACAGCGTCCAGAAGGTGATCTTGCCCAGGCGCTCGTCCAGCATCTTGCCGGTCCACTTCGGCCACCAGAAGTGGAAGCCGGAGAACATCGCGAACACCACGGTGCCGAAGACGACGTAGTGGAAGTGGGCCACCACGAAGTAGGAGTCGGAGACGTGGAAGTCCATCGGCGGCGAGGCCAGGATGACACCGGTCAGACCACCGAAGGTGAAGGTGATCAGGAAGCCGGTGGCCCAGAGCATCGGCGTCTCGAAGGACAGCGAGCCCTTCCACATGGTGCCGATCCAGTTGAAGAACTTCACACCGGTCGGGACCGCGATCAGGAAGGTCATGAAGGAGAAGAACGGCAGCAGCACACCGCCGGTGACGTACATGTGGTGAGCCCACACCGTCACGGACAGACCCGCGATCGCGATGGTCGCGCCGATCAGACCCGTGTAACCGAACATCGGCTTGCGGGAGAAGACCGGGATGACCTCACTGATGATGCCGAAGAACGGCAACGCGATGATGTACACCTCTGGATGGCCGAAGAACCAGAAGAGGTGCTGCCACAGCAGGGCGCCGCCGTTGGCGGAGTCGAAGATGTGGGCGCCGAACTTGCGGTCCGCCTCCAGGGCGAACAGGGCCGCGGCCAGCACCGGGAAGGCCAGCAGGACCAGCACACCGGTCAGCAGCACGTTCCAGGTGAAGATCGGCATGCGGAACATCGTCATGCCGGGCGCGCGCATGCAGATGATCGTGGTGATGAAGTTGACCGAGCCGAGGATGGTGCCGAAGCCGGAGAAGGCCAGACCCATGATCCACATGTCGGCGCCGATGCCGGGCGAGCGCACCGCGTCCGACAGCGGGCTGTAGGCGAACCAGCCGAAGTCGGCCGCACCCTGGGGGGTGAGGAAACCGCCCACCGCGATGAGCGAGCCGAACAGGTACAGCCAGTAGGCGAACATGTTCAGCCGCGGGAACGCCACGTCCGGCGCGCCGATCTGCAGCGGCATGATCCAGTTCGCGAAGCCCGCGAACAGCGGCGTCGCGAACATCAGCAGCATGATCGTGCCGTGCATCGTGAACGCCTGGTTGAACTGCTCGTTCGACATGATCTGCAGACCGGGCCGGGCGAGCTCGGCGCGCATGAACAGCGCCATCACGCCACCGATGACGAAGAACACGAAGGACGTCGCCAGGTACAGCGTGCCGATCGTCTTGTGGTCCGTCGTCGTCAGCCACTTGACCACGACACTGCCGCGGTTCTGGCGCCGGACCGGCTGCTCGTCCTCGTAGTGGGACCCAGCTGCCGCGGCACCCTTGGGGTCATTCAGGATGCTCACAGTACGTTCGACTCCCGGTTCTTCTCGTGGCCCGCCTGCTCGATGCCGGACGGGACGTAACCGGTCTGCCCCTTCTTCACGAGGTCCTTGAGGTGCTGCTCGTAGCGCTCGGGGGAGACGACCTTCACGTTGAACAGCATCCGCGAGTGGTCGACGCCGCAGAGCTCGGCGCACTTGCCGAGGAAGGTGCCCTCCCTGTTGGGGGTCACCTCGAAGGCGTTGGTGTGGCCCGGGATGACGTCCTGCTTCATCAGGAACGGCACCACCCAGAAGGAGTGGATGACGTCACGGGAGGTCAGGATGAAGCGGACCCTCTTGCCCTCGGGGAGCCAGAGCGTCGGACCCGGGTTGTTCGTCTGCGGGTTCCGGGTGCCCGGGGTACCGCAGTCGTAGGTGCCGCCGGCGTTGGCCGGGAAGTCCTTCTTGAACCGGTCCGGGATCGCGTCCAGGTCCTTGGAGGTCTTCGCGTCACCGGAGGTGCCGGAGACGGGCTCGATGTAGTTGAAGCACCAGCTCCACTGGAAGCCGACCACGTTGACCGTGACGTCGGGCTTCTTCTTGAGGCTGAGGAGCTCGGACTCGTCGCGGGCGGTGAAGTAGAACAGCACCGAGACGATGATGAGCGGGACCACGGTGTACAGCGCCTCGATGGGCATGTTGTACCGGGTCTGCGGAGGTACCTCGACCTTGGTGCGGCTGCGCCGGTGGAAGAAAGCACTCCACAGGATCAGACCCCACACCAGCACGCCGACGGCGAGCGCAGCCGCCCAGGACCCCTGCCACAGGGAGAGGATCCGCGGAGCCTCTTCCGTGGTCGGGGTGGGCATACCAAGGCGGGGGAAGTCTTCCCAGTTGTACGAGCAACCGGTGGCCGTCGCCAAGACCAGGCCCGCGGTCAGTGCCTGCAGCAGCTTCCGCCGCATCGGGCGCCGCGGCGAGCGGTCGGAGCCGTTGGGACTCACGTAGCGCCTTCCCGAGAGTCTCGCCCGCGCGGATCGGCTGCGGCCTGGCCTTCTCGCTGGTCGGTCGCCGCCCTGCGTCGGGCAGGGGTTTGGATGTTTATGCGGACCAAACCCTAGCCGACGCCCTTCGGGGGTTCTCCGGGAGGGGGGCCTAGTGGGGTGGGGTGTTCGCTTGATTGGCGGGTGCGGCCGTCGTCGTGGCTTCTCGTGCAGTTCCCCGCGCCCCCGAGGGACGTCCGGGTGCCGGGCGTTCTAGCGTTGCGGTGTGGGTTACTTCGATGCTGCTTCCGGTGCTCCCCTTCATCCTGTTGCCCGGCAGGCCCTGCTGGCCTCCCTGGACGAGGGGTGGGCCGATCCCGCGCGGTTGTACCGGGAGGGGCGGCGGGCACGGCTGCTGCTCGACGCGGCGCGCGAGGCCGCCGCCGAGGCGGTGGGGTGCCGGCCGGACGAGCTGGTGTTCACCTCGTCCGGGACGCGTGCCGTGCACGCGGGGATCGCGGGCGCGCTGGCCGGACGGCGCCGGGCCGGACGCCACCTGATCGTGTCAGCGGTCGAACACTCCTCGGTCCTCCATTCGGCCGAACTGCACCAGGCGCAGGGCGGTTCGGTCAGCCAGGTACCGGTGGACCGGCACGGGGCGGTGGACCCCGCCGCCTACGCCGAAGCCCTGCGCCCCGACACGGCCCTGGCGTGTCTTCAGTCGGCCAACCACGAGGTGGGCACCGAGCAGCCGGTCGGGGAGGTGGCCCGGCTGTGCCGGGAGGCCGGGGTGCCGTTGCTGGTGGACGCGGCGCAGTCGCTCGGCTGGGGGCCGGTGGACGGGGACTGGTCGCTGCTGACGGGCAGTGCGCACAAGTGGGGCGGGCCGTCCGGGGTCGGGCTGCTCGTGGTGCGCAAGGGGGTGCGCTTCGCGGCGCAAGGTCCGTCGGACGAGCGGGAGTCGGGGCGGGCGCCCGGCTTCGAGAACATCCCGGCCGTCGTGGCGGCGGCCGCGTCGCTGCGCGCCGTACGGGCCGAGGCCGCCCATGAGGCGCGGCGGCTGCGGGAGCTGACGGACCGGATCCGGACCCGGGTGCCGCGGCTGGTGCCCGACGCCGAGGTGGTCGGCGACCCGGTGCGGCGCCTGCCCGGGGTCGTCACCTTCTCCTGCCTCTACGTCGACGGCGAGGCCCTGCTGCACGAGCTGGACCGGGCCGATTTCTCCGTCTCGTCCGGATCGTCCTGCACGAGCAGCACCCTGACCCCCAGCCACGTCCTGCGGGCCATGGGCGTGCTGAGTGAGGGAAATGTGCGGGTTTCGCTGCCGATGGGGGCGGCCGAGGAGGATGTGGAGAGGTTCCTGGAGGTGCTGCCCGGGGCGGTGACGGCGGTCCGGGAGCAGCTGGGGGCGCCGGTTTCGGAGACGGTGGTGCGGGAGGACGTGCTCGTCGTGGACTCCCTGGGCAAGAGGTGCCCGATCCCGGTCATCGAACTCGCCGGGGTCATCGGTGACGTGCCCGTGGGGGGACTGGTCCGGGTCCTGTCGGACGACGAGGCGGCCCGCCTGGACATCCCGGCGTGGTGCGAGATGAGGAACCAGGAGTACGTGGGCGAGGAACCGGCGGAGCGGGGAACGGCGTACCTGATCCGCCGGGCGACCTGAGTCGCCCGGGGGCGCGGGGGCGTGTCGCCGTGCGGCTGCCGCGGGTGCGCGGGGGCGTGCCGCTGTGGCCGCCGCCGCGGGTGCGCGGCCGGCCCCGCAGCCGCCACGCACCCGCGGCCGACGGCGGTCAGCCCAGGTGCCCCCGGACCTCTTCCGCGGCCTCGTCCCCGTACGCCTTGGTGAACCGCTCCATGAAGTGGCCGCGCCGCAACTGGTACTCCTGCGTCCCGACCGTCTCGATGACGAGGGTCGCCAGCATGCACCCGACCTGCGCGGCCCGCTCCAGGGAGACGCCCCAGGCCAGGCCGGAGAGGAACCCGGCGCGGAAGGCGTCGCCGACGCCCGTCGGGTCGGCCTTGCGCTCCTCGTCCGGCGTGCCGACCTCGACGGGGTCTTCGCCGGCCCGCTCGATGCGCACGCCCCGCGCGCCGAGGGTGGTCACCCGGTGGCCGACCCGGGCCAGGATCTCGGCGTCCGTCCAGCCGGTCTTGGTCTCGATGAGGCCCTTCTCGTACTCGTTGGAGAAGAGGTAGGTCGCCCCGTCCAGCAGGATGCGGATCTCCTCGCCGTCCATGCGGGCGATCTGCTGGGAGAAGTCCGCGGCGAACGGGATGTTCCGCGTGCGGCACTCCTCGGTGTGGCGGAGCATCGCCTCCGGGTCGTCGGCGCCGATGGAGACCAGGTCGAGGCCGCCGACCCGGTCGGCGACCGTCTTGAGCTCGATGAGCCGGGCCTCGCTCATGGCGCCGGTGTAGAAGGAGCCGATCTGGTTGTGGTCGGCGTCGGTGGTGCACACGAAGCGGGCGGTGTGCAGCGTGTCGGAGATGCGGACGGAGTCGGTGTCGACGCCGTGCCGCTCCAGCCAGGCCCGGTACTCGTCGAAGTCCGCGCCCGCGGCGCCGACCAGGATCGGCCGGGTGCCCAGCTGTCCCATGCCGAAGGCGATGTTCGCGGCGACGCCGCCGCGGCGGACGTCCAGCTTGTCGACCAGGAACGACAGCGAGACCGTGTGCAGCTGGTCCGCTACGAGCTGGTCGGCGAAGCGGCCGGGGAAGGTCATGAGGTGGTCGGTGGCGATGGAGCCGGTGACTGCGATGCGCACGGCGTGGAATCTCCTGGGGGAGGCGGACCTTGACGTCTCACGCTATCGGGTGGGCGTGGCCGCTCTGAAGGCAACGAAACTACCCGATAGTAGATCTTTCTTCGTGGACCGGGCCGTGCATACGGTGCCGTCATGACGAACCTCGAGCTCCAGACCACCGCTCCGGTCGACATCGAAGGCGATCTGGCGTCGCTGCCGGGTGAGGGGGCGCGGATGGCTCCGCACTGGGCGGCCCCCGAGCGGGACGCCTCCCGGCCGGTCTCCCCGGCCCGGATCCACGGGGTGCGGGTGCCCGTCGCGTCGGCGCGTCTGCTCGACGCGATGTCGGACTACGGCGACTGAACGGCGCACGCACGGGAACCGCGAGCTCCCCCGCTGCGTCCCATCGCCGTCCCCCGTAAAGGGGAGACGGGATACGACCCACCGGCGGCCCCGATCCGGCCGGGCAGGGGTCCCTGGGACAGCTGTGCAGCCGAAGGAGCGATGCGGTGAACACCGAGCGACCCGAGAACGACGACACCGCGAGGGAACCGGGCGCCACCGCCGACGCCCGGACGTCCGGGAAGCCGGATCCTTCGAGCTCGGCCGGGGCTCCGGAAGGTGCCGGGGGTTCCGAGGTCTCCGGGCGGACCGGGCACTCCGTGACGGCCGGGACGGACCAGGCCGACGGGACGGGCGGGACCCCCGAGCCCGCGACGTCGTCGGGGACCGGCGAGACGACCGAGGCGGGGGCAGCACGGGCCACGGGGAGCGCCGGGGCGCAGGAGCCGGACACGAGCGGCCCTGCCACGGCCACCGGCACGACACCGGCCGGCGTCCCCGATGCGGCCGGGGCGAGCGCGGAGCGCATCGATGTGGCCCGGGCGAGCGCGGACGCCCGTGACGCCGGGGCCGACGCGAAGTCCGCGGCCGACACCGGGACGAGCCCGGAGCCTGTCGATGCGGCCGGGGCGAGCGCGGAGCGCATCGATGTGGCCGGGGCGAGCGCGGACGCCCGTGACGCCGGGGCCGACGCGGAGTCCGCCGCCGACACCGGGACGAGCCCGGAGCCTGTCGATGCGGCCGGAGCGAGCGCGGAGCCTGTCGATGCGGCCGGGGCGAGCGCGGAGCCTGTCGATGCGGCCGGAGCGAGCGCGGAGCGCACCCGTGATGCCGGGGCCTACGCGAAGTCCGCGGCCGACGCCGGGGCGAGCGCGGAGCGCATCGATGCTGCCGGGGCCGGGCGAGCACGCTCGGGGGCCGCCTCCGGCGAGGGTCAGGACGTCTCCCCCCTGGGCGGTCACGGGGACCGGGCCCCGCACGGCGGCAGCCGGTCCCGTACGCCCGTGCTCGTCGCCTCCGTCGCGGCCGCCGTGCTGCTGATCGGCGGGGGTGGGGCGTGGCTCGCCTCGAACGCGTCGGGCGGCACGGACGGCAAGGCCGCCCCGGGTGCGCCCGGCGGGGACGGCACTCCCCCGCCGCTCGCCCTCGACGGGTACTCCGAGTCCGCACCGGGCGACGGCAACGGCATCGCGCCCGGTGAGCCCAACCCCTACGGCGTCACCTACCGCGTCGACGGCGAGCTGCCCGACGGCCCCCGCGAGGCCCCGGTGTACCGGGCCGGCGGCGAGGTCGCGAAGGAGGACGTGGCCCGGCTGGCGAAGGCGCTCGGAGTCGAGGGCACGCCGGTCGCGCAGGGCGAGGCGTGGAAGATCGGGGGCCAGGACGGTTCCGGACCGGCGCTGCAGGTGAACCGGCAGGCGCCCGGTGCCTGGACGTTCAGCCGGTACGCACCGGGCACCGACGACTGCAAGGGCGTCGACACCTGCAAGGGCCCGCGGGCCGCCGGCGGCGACCCGGTCGGCGAGGCGGAGGCGGAGAAGGCCGCCGCGCCCGTACTGAAGGCGGTCGGCCAGGACGGCGCGAAGCTCGACGCGAGCCAGGTCATGGGCGCCCAGCGGGTGGTTAACGCCGAGCCCCGGGTCGGCGGCCTGCCCACGCACGGCTGGACGACCGGGATCACCGTCGGCCCGGACGGCGAGGTCGTCGGCGGCAGCGGCCGACTGCGCACGCCGGTGAAGGGCGACACCTACCCCGTGGTGGGCGCCGAGAAGGCGCTGGAGCTGATGGAGGGGCAGCCGAAGGGCGACCACCGGACGGGCACCGGCGGCTGCGCCACCCCCGTTCCGCTGGAGGACCGCCCTCAGGAGCCCTGCGGCACGCCGTCGGGCGGCGGGCCCGCGAAGGACACGGTGACGGTCGAGGACGCGGCGTTCGGGCTGGCCGCGCACCACGTGGACGGGCGTCAGGCGCTGGTGCCGTCCTGGCTGTTCGAGGTGCGGGCGCCCGGCGCGCGGGATCCCTTCACGGTGACGTACCCGGCGGTGGAGCCGAGGTACCTGGCCTCGCCCGCGCCGAGCGAGCCGGAGGAGCGGCCGACCTCGGCGCCCAGGCCGCGTGCGGTGAAGGTGGACGGCTACCGGGCCGAGGGCGCGGAGCTGACGGTGACGTTCACGGGCGGCGTGTGCGCCGACTACGACGTGGAGACGGCCGAGAAGGGCGACGAGGTGACGGTCACGGTGACGTCGACCCCGTGGCGGGACAAGGTGTGCATCATGATCGCCAAGCAGTTCCAGAAGACCGTGCAGCTGGACGAGCCGCTGGGTGCGCGCGGGGTCGTGGACGCGGACGGCAAGGCGGTGCCGCTGGCCAAGGAGGGCGCGCGGCTGCCCGCTCCGCCCACGCGCTAGCCCGGGAACCACGAAGGCGGCGGCCCCGTCGGAGGGGGCCGCCGCCTTCGTCGCGTCCGCTTGCCGCCGGGGCGGCCGGCCGGCTCAGCTGAAGGAGTCGCCGCAGGCGCAGGAACCCGTCGCGTTCGGGTTGTCGATCGTGAAGCCCTGCTTCTCGATGGTGTCGACGAAGTCGATCGTGGCACCACCCAGGTACGGGGCGCTCATGCGGTCGGTGACGACCTTCACACCGCCGAAGTCCTTCTCCACGTCGCCGTCGAGCGAACGCTCGTCGAAGAAGAGCTGGTAACGCAGGCCGGAGCAGCCGCCGGGCTGGACGGCGACGCGCAGCGCGAGGTCGTCGCGGCCTTCCTGGTCGAGCAGCGCCTTGACCTTGGACGCGGCGGCGTCGGTCAGGATGATGCCGTCGGTGACGGTGCTGGTCTCGTCCGATACGGACATCTACATCTCTCCCGGGTTGTACGGAGACTGCTTGCCGACGGTTGCAACCGGCGGGGCCTCGGATTCATTCCGGGACCGGGCGCTCGATCTCGGCTCCTTGCCATGCTCGCACACCCGCCCGGGAGCGGAAAACGGCTCTTTCCGGGGCTTCCCGGGAATGAACGGCGACCGGCCGGGATTCACGTCACACAGACGCTATGGCCATCGTCAAAGTGACGTGAAGCGTTTATGATAGATAGCGTCAAACCGACGAAAAGTCGCAGAAACAGAAAGGGTGCGTGTGGTGACCACCGCCCAGACCCAGGACCTCGACGTACAGCCGACGCCCCTCGCCCTGCTGCTCCTCGGCCGTGAGGCCGACCCGCGGAGCGAGCGCGGCGTGGAGTGTCCCGGTGACCTGCCCTCGCCGTCCGACCCGGACCTGGTGGAGCGCGCCCGCAAGGCGAAGGAGAAGCTCGGGGACAAGGTCTTCGTGCTCGGCCACCACTACCAGCGCGACGAGGTCATCCAGTTCGCCGACGTGACGGGTGACTCCTTCAAGCTGGCCCGGGACGCGGCGGCGCGTCCGGAGGCCGAGTACATCGTCTTCTGCGGTGTGCACTTCATGGCGGAGTCCGCGGACATCCTCACCTCCGACGACCAGAAGGTCGTGCTGCCCGACCTGGCCGCCGGCTGCTCGATGGCCGACATGGCGACGGCCGAGCAGGTCGCCGAGTGCTGGGACGTGCTGACCGAGGCGGGGATCGCCGAGCAGGTCGTGCCCGTCTCCTACATGAACTCCTCCGCCGACATCAAAGCCTTCACCGGCAAGCACGGCGGCACCATCTGCACCTCCTCCAACGCCAAGCGCGCCCTGGACTGGGCCTTCGAGCAGGGCGAGAAGGTGCTGTTCCTGCCCGACCAGCACCTGGGCCGCAACACCGCCGTGCGGGACATGGGCATGTCCCTGGACGACTGCGTCGTCTACAACCCGCACCGGCCGAACGGCGGCCTGACCGCCGACGAACTGCGCGGCGCGAAGATGATCCTCTGGCGCGGCCACTGCTCGGTGCACGGCCGCTTCAGCCTGGACTCGGTGAACGACGTGCGCGAGCGCATCCCGGGCGTGAACGTCCTGGTGCACCCCGAGTGCCGGCACGAGGTCGTGGCCGCCGCGGACTACGTCGGCTCGACGGAGTACATCATCAAGGCCCTGGAGGCCGCCCCGGCCGGTTCCAAGTGGGCCATCGGCACCGAGCTGAACCTGGTCCGCCGCCTGGCGAACCGTTTCGCTCCGGAGGGCAAGGAGATCGTCTTCCTCGACAAGACGGTCTGCTTCTGCTCGACCATGAACCGCATCGACCTCCCCCACCTGGTCTGGGCCCTGGAGTCCCTGGCCGAGGGAAACCTCGTCAACCGCATCGAGGTGGACAAGGAGACCGAGGCGTTCGCGAAGCTGGCCCTGGAGCGGATGCTGGCGCTGCCGTAGCCGTCACCCGGAGTGGGGCTGCCGCCCGAGGCGGGCGGGGCCGACGCTGAAGACCGTGCCGCCGGGGGTGGCGGCGACCAGGGCGCCGTCGGGGTCCGCACCTCGGTGGCGCCCCGGTCGGCGTCGTCGCGCGCGGCCCGCGGGGGCGTCTCCCAGAGGAGGAGGCCGGCGCGCGCCGGCACGGAAAGCCGCCGGTCCGGACGGAACACCGCGTCCGCGGCGTGGTGGGCGTGCACCACCTTCAGGGCCACCTTCAGGGCCACCTCGCGGCCCGGCCCGCGCCCTGGCCCCTTAGACGACCCCCGTGCCCCCGGCCCGAGCCGGTGGAGCAGCGTGCGGGCGCCCGGGAGGGCACAGGGCGGCGGCCGGGCACCGGACCGCAGGGGTCGGGTGCCCGGCCGCGCCGCGGGAGCGGACCGTCAGGCGTTGGCGGGCTCGGCCTTCTCGGCGCCCTCGGTGCCGGCGTCCGTGAGGCCCTTCTTCGCCGCGCGCTTCTTCGCCCGGCGTTCCTTGCGCAGTTCGACCATCGCGTACAGCGTCGGAACCAGCAGCAGGGTGAGCAGGGTGGACGTCACCAGGCCGCCGATCACCACCACGGCCAGCGGCTGGGCGATGAAGCCGCCCTCGCCGGTGATGCCGAGGGCCATGGGCAGCAGGGCGAAGATCGTCGCCAGGGCCGTCATGAGGATCGGGCGCAGCCGGTGCCGGCCGCCCTCGATCACGGCCTCGACGACGCCGTGGCCCTGCTTGCGGTACTGGTTGATCAGGTCGATCAGCACGATCGCGTTGGTGACCACGATGCCGATCAGCATCAGCATGCCGATCATCGCCGGGACGCCCATCGGGGTTCCGGTGGCGACCAGCAGGCCGATCGCGCCGGTGGCCGCGAACGGGATGGAGACCAGCAGGATCAGCGGCTGGATCAGCGACCGGAAGGTGCCGACCAGCAGCATGAAGACGATCGCGATGGCCGCGAGCATCGCCAGGCCCAGGTTGGCGAACGCCTCGTCCTGGTCCTCGGAGACACCGCCGATGGACGCGGTGGCGCCCTCCGGGAGCTTGAGAGCGTCGATCTTCGACTGCAGCTCGGCGCTGACCGCGCCGGTGTTGTCGCCGGTGGGCTTGGCGGTGATGGTGGCGGCGCGCTGGCCGTCGATCCGGGTCATGGAGACCGGCCCGTCGACCACCTTCACCGTCGCGACGTCACCGAGCTTCACCGAGGCGCCCAGGCGCAGGTCCTTGAGCTGCTGCAGGGTCCGCGCGGGCTTGGCCGAGCGGATGACGACGTCGCGCTCGGTGTCGTCCAGGACGGCCTTGGCCGCCGGGGTGCCGCGCACGGCCTGGGCGACGACGGCCCCGAGGGCCTGGTCGTCGAAACCGGCCGCGGCCGCCCTGCCGTTGGCCTGCACGGAGATGCGCGGGACGCTCTGCGACAGGTCGCTGCTGACGTCCCTGACGTCGTCGAGCGAGGCGACGGCCTTGCGGACCTCCTCGGACGCCGTGCGCAGGACGCCGGCGTCGGCGGCCTTCACGACCACGCTGAGGTCCTGGGCGCCGAAGCCGTCACCGGCGGAGACGGTGGTGGTGCCGATGCCCTTCAGCCCGGCCAGGCCCTTCTCGATGTCGTCCTGGACGTCCTCGGCGGACGCGGAGTCCTCCAGGCTCACCTGGTACGACGCCTGGTTGGTGTCCGTGCCGCCGCCGAAGGCGGCCATGAAGCCGGACGAGCCGATCGTGACCTGGTAGTCCTTCACGCCGTCGGTGTCCGCGAGCAGCCGCTCGACCTTCCTGGCCTGGGCGTCGGTGGCGGTCAGGCTGGTGCCGGGCTTCAGCTCCTGCTTGACGGTGAGGACCTCGACCTCCCCCTGGTCGAAGAAGTTGGTCTTCAGCAGCGGCGCCATGCCGAAGGTGCCGACCAGCACCACGACCGCGATGGCCACGCTGGTGAGGCGGCGGCGGGTGGCGAAGCGCAGGACAGGCACGTAGACACGCTGCAGGCGGCTCCTGGCCTCCTTCTCCTCGGCCAGCCGGCGTGCCTCGGCCGCGTCCTCGGGCGTGCCCTTGGGCGGGCGCAGGAACCAGTACGACAGGACCGGCACGACCGTCAGGGAGACGAGCAGGGACGCCAGCAGGGCGGCCGTCACGGTCAGGCTGAACGAGCCGAACAGCTCGCCCACCATGCCGCCGACCAGGCCGATCGGCAGGAAGACCGCGACCGTGGTCAGCGTCGAGGACGTCACCGCGCCCGCGACCTCGCGGACGGCGTTGAGGATGGCCGAATGACGCTCCTCGCCGTAGCCGAGGTGCCGCTTGATGTTCTCCAGGACCACGATCGAGTCGTCGACGACCCGGCCGATGGCGATGGTCAGGGCGCCCAGGGTGAGGACGTTGAGCGACAGGTCGCGCGTCCACAGCACGATCAGCGCCAGCACCACGGACAGCGGGATGGACACCGCGGTGACGAGGGTGGAGCGGACCGAGGCGAGGAAGACGAGGATCACCAGGACGGCGAAGAGCAGACCGAGCGCGCCCTCGGTGGTCAGGCCCTCGATGGACTTCGACACGGCCGGGCCCTGGTCGCTGACGACCGTGAGGGTCGCGCCGGAGCCGAGGTCCTCGCGCAGACCGGGCAGCTTGTCGTGGACGGCCTCGGAGATGGCGACCGCGCTGCCGTCGCGGTCCATGGTCACGGCGACGGCGAGGCTGGGCTTGCCGTCGGTGCGCGTGATGGAGTCGGCCGGGGCCTCCTGCTGCTTCACCGTGGCCACGTCGCCGAGGCGCACCGGCTCGCCCTTGCCCGGCTCGCCCTTGACCATCAGGTCGCTGATCTGCCCGACGGAGGTGAAACCGCCGCCGACCTGGACGGTGCGGTTGGCGCCGTCCTCGTCGAAGGAGCCGGCCGGAACGGTCGCGCCGCCCGCCCTCAGGGCCTCGCCGAGCGCCTGGGCGGTCAGTTCGGCCCGCGCCAGCTTCGCGTCGTCGGGCGTGACGGTGACCTGGACGTCGCGCACGCCGTCGACGGTGACCTGACCGACGCCGTCGATGCTCTTCAGGTCCGGCACGACCGTCTTGTCGAGCTGGTCGGCCAGCGCCTGCTGGTCGCGGCCGGAGGTGACGGCCAGCACGACGGTCGGGATGTCGTCCGTGGAGCCGGCGACGACCTGCGGGTCGACGTCGTCCGGGAGCTGGACGCGGGCCCGGTTGACGGCCTGCTGGACGTCGGCGACCAACTGCTCGGTGTCGTTGCCGTAGTCGAAGGACGCCATGATCACGGCGTTGCCCTCGCTGGCGGTGGAGGTGACGCCGCTGATGCCGTCGACGGCTTCGAGGTTGTCCTCGATGGGCTCGACGACCTGCTTCTCGACCACGTCCGGGGACGCGCCCTGGTAGGGCGCCAGCACGGACACCATGGGCAGTTCGATGGTGGGCAGCAACTGCTGCTTGAGCTGGGGTATCGCGATCGCCCCGAAGACGAGCGCGATGATCGACATCAGCCCGATCAAGGCCCGTTGCGCGAGGCTGAACCTGGACAGCCAGGACATGGGTGAGGATCTCTCTTCTGTTAACGGCAGAAGCGGCGGCGGGCGCGCGGACGAGCGCCCGTCCCTACACCCTGAGCCATGGGACGACGCTGTCCCGTAGGCCCCAGGTCCATTTCCTTATCCGGCGCATACTCCGGCCGCAGTACGCCCGGGAGTGCTCACTCCACCCTCGGACGGACCAGACCGGATTCGTAGGCGATGACCACGAGCTGGGCACGGTCACGGGCCCCGAGCTTGGCCATGGCCCGGTTGACGTGCGTCTTCACCGTCAGCGGGCTCACCTCCAGCCGCTCGGCGATCTCGTCGTTGGAGTGGCCGCCGGCCACCTGCACCAGCACCTCGCGCTCGCGGACGGTGAGGGAGTCCAGGCGTTCGCCGCGAGCGGGGTCGCGGTCGCCGTCGGCCGGGTCCTCCTGGGCGAGGAAGCGGGAGATCAGGCCGGTGGTGGCCGCCGGGGAGAGCAGGGCCTGGCCGCCGGCGGCGATCCGGATGGCGTTCAGCAGCTCCTCGGGCTCGGAGCCCTTGCCGAGGAAGCCCGAGGCCCCGGCGCGCAGCGACTGCACGACGTAGTCGTCCACCTCGAACGTCGTCAGGATGACCACCCGGACGCCGGCCAGCTCGGGGTCGGCGCTGATCAGGCGGGTCGCGGCGAGACCGTCGGTGCCGGGCATCCGGATGTCCATGAGGACGACGTCGGGGTGGTGCTCCCCGGTCAGCCGCACCGCCTCCGCGCCGTCGGAGGCCTCCCCGACGACCTCCATGTCGGGCTCGGAGTCGACCAGCACGCGGAAGGCGCTGCGCAGCAGCGCCTGGTCGTCGGCGAGCAGGACGCGGATGGTCATGCGGGGCCCTCCCCGTCGGGCGTGCGGTTCTTGACGGGCAGGATCGCATGGACACGGAATCCGCCGCCGTAGCGGGGACCGGTGGTGAGGGTGCCGCGCAGGGCGGTGACGCGCTCGCGCATGCCGAGCAGCCCGTGGCCGCCACCGCTGCCGGGGGCCTCGTTGTCGCCGGTGCCGTCGTCGAGGACGGTGATCTCGATGTTCGGCCCGACGCGGACCACGCTGACCTCGGCCTTGGCCTGTGCTCCGGCGTGCTTCTGCACGTTGGTGAGGGCCTCCTGGATGATCCGGTAGGCCGCCAGGTCGACGGCCGCGGGCAGGGCGCTGCCCTGGTCGGCGCGGGCGACCTCGATGTGCAGGCCCGCGTTGCGGAAGGTGCCGGCGAGTTCGTCGAGGCGGTCCAGGCCCGGGGCGGGCTCGGTGGGGGCCTCCGGGTCGCCGGACTGGCGGAGCAGGCCGACGGTGGCGCGCAGTTCGTTGAGCGCGGAGCGGCTGGCCTCACGGACGTGGGAGAGGGCCTCCTTGGCCTGGTCGGGGCGTTTGTCCATGACGTGGGCTGCGACCCCGGCCTGGACGTTGACCAGGGCGATGTGGTGGGCGACGACGTCATGAAGGTCGCGGGCGATGCGCAGGCGTTCCTCGGCGACCCGGCGGCGGGCCTCCTCCTCCCGGGTGCGCTCGGCGCGTTCGGCGCGCTCCCGGATGGCCTGGACGAAGGCGCGGCGGCTGCGGACGGCGTCGCCGGCGGTGGCGCCGATGCCGGTCCAGGCGAAGATCGCGAAGTTCTCCTGCGCGTACCAGGGCAGGCTGCCGGCCGCCATGGCGGTGCCGGTGAGCACGGTCATGGTGAGCAGGCCGACGCGCCAGGTGGTGGGCCGGTCGGTGGTGGAGGCGACGGTGTACAGGGCGATGACGGCGGACATCGCGACGGGCGCGCGGGGGTCGGCGGTCACGGACTCGACGACGGACGCCGCGCCGGTGACGGCGAGGACCCGCATCGGGGCGCGGCGGCGGAGGACGAGGGCCGCGGCGGCCAGGGCCATCAGCACGAGGCTGAGGGTGTCCGGGGTGCGCAGGACCCCCCAGCTGACGTCGTCACGATGCCGGGGCTCCACGAAGGACCCGGCGACCATGCAGACCAGGACGGCGGCGGCCAGGGCCGCGTCCACGGCCAGAGGGTGTGCCTTGGCCCGGCACCTGGCCCGTGCGAGTGTGCTCACGAGCGTTCACGGTATCCGGGCCGGAGGCCGCGCCCCCAGCCCTCGGCCGGCCGGACGGGGCCGGGTCCCCGCCGTCGTGCGGCCGGGCGGACGGCCGGTGCCGGGTGCAGCGCTCAGCCCGGGATCAGGCCGTCGTCGCCGAGGAGCTCCCGGACGTCCTCCAGCGTGGCGTCCGGGGACGGCAGGATCAGCTCGGACGGCTCCAGGGAGTCGTCCGGCAGCGGTTCGCCGAGGTCGCGGACCCTGGCCAGCAGGGCGTGGAGGGTGCGCCGGAAGCCGGGGCCGTCGCCGTTCTCCATTTCCGCGAGCAGTTCGTCGTCCAGCTTGTTCAGCTCGGCGAGGTGGCCGTCGGCCAGGATGACCTGGCCCTCCCCCATGATCCGTACGATCATGTCGCCCTCCTAGGCGTGGACCCCTACTGCTTGTCGAAGCGCGGGGTGTCCTGCGGCTGCTGCTGCGACTGCTGCGCGCTCGTGCCGCCCTCGATGGCCTGCTGCCCGGCGCTCGGGCCTCCGGCCAGCTCGGCCTTCATCCGCTGCAGTTCCAGCTCCACATCCGTACCACCGGAGAGCCGGTCCAGCTCGGCCTGGATGTCGTCCTTGTGCATGCCGGAGGGGTCGTCGAGGGCACCGGAGGCGAGCAGTTCGTCGATCGCGCCGGCGCGGGCCTGGAGCTGGGCCGTCTTGTCCTCGGCACGCTGGATGGCCAGGCCCACGTCGCCCATCTCCTCGGAGATGCCGGAGAAGGCCTCGCCGATGCGGGTCTGCGCCTGGGCCGCCGTGTACGTGGCCTTGATCGTCTCCTTCTTCGTGCGGAAGGCGTCGACCTTGGCCTGCAGGCGCTGGGCCGCGAGGGTGAGCTTCTCCTCCTCGCCCTGGAGCGTGGCGTGCTGGGTCTCCAGGTCGGTCACCTGCTGCTGGAGCGCGGCCCGGCGGGAGAGCGCCTCGCGGGCGAGGTCCTCGCGGCCCAGCGCGAGGGCCTTGCGTCCCTGGTCCTCCAGCTTCCCCGACTGCGACTGCAACTGGTTCAGCTGGAGCTCCAGGCGCTTGCGGCTGGTCGCCACGTCGGCGACACCGCGCCGCACCTTCTGGAGCAGCTCCAGCTGCTTCTGGTACGAGTAATCGAGGGTCTCGCGCGGGTCCTCGGCCCGGTCAAGGGCCTTGTTCGCCTTCGCGCGGAAGATCATCCCCATACGCTTCATGACACCGCTCATGGGCTTCGCGCGCCCCCTTCTGACCGACTCCGGCTCGAGCTCCTGCGACAGAACCCACAGTACGGGCCCTGCATCCATTACCGCACTGTTCGGGGACGGATGCGCTCATCCCCAAGGACGACTGCGCGCGCTCCTGATCCGGCGTAGGGAGTAGGTGGTACCCGGGGTCACCGGAGGCGTACCTCCGGGGGAACGACCGGGTGCGTGCACAACGTCCCGTCTGTCCCCTTACAGACGACTGGTGTTGCCGGATCGTTCCCCGGTGGACTGGGGTCCATGCCCGTCAAGCCCGTACCCTTGGGTTTTGTGTTCCGTAGCCGTGCCAAGGAAGAGAAGGCCCAGGCCGCCGACAAGGCGCCGGTGAACTTCTCCAAGCAGCCCCGCGACCCGCAGGCCCCCAAGGGCCGCCCCACGCCCAAGCGCAGCCAGGCCCAGAGCCAGCGGCGCAGCGTGGCCAACACGTCGATGACGCGCAAGGAGGCCGCCAAGCGCCAGCGCGAGGAGCGCCGTGCCGCCCTCGAGCGCCAGCGCCAGGCACTGGCCAGCGGCGACGAGCGGTACCTGCCCGCGCGTGACAAGGGACCGGTCCGCCGGTTCGCCCGCGACTTCGTCGACTCGCGGTTCAACATCGCGGAGTTCTTCCTGCCGATGGCCGTGATCATCCTCGTGCTGAGCATGGTGCGGGTGGCGTCGCTGCAGAACGTCGCGCTGCTGCTGTGGCTCGTGGTGATCGTGCTGATCGTGCTCGACTCGTTCGTCACGGCCTTCCGCCTGAAGAAGCAGCTGAACGAGCGCTTCGCCGGTGAGAACAAGCGCGGCGCGGTCGCCTACGCCCTGATGCGCTCCCTCCAGATGCGTCGGCTCCGGCTGCCCAAGCCGCAGGTCAAGCGCGGAGAGCGGCCCTGACCACGACGCCGTTCTCCGGGGGCGCGGCGGACGCCTGGCTGGACAAGCTGGGCGGGCTGCGCGATGTCGTCCGGCAGGAGCTGGTGGCCCGCCAGCTGGACGAGCAGATAGTGGCCAGGTTCCCGGTCGGGCGGCGGCTGCGGGTGCTCGACGTGGGGATGGGCCAGGGCACGCAGGCGCTGCGGCTGGCCCGGGCCGGGCACCAGGTGACCGGCCTGGAGCAGGACGCGAAGATGATCTCCGTGGCGCGGGAGGCCCTCGCCGGGGAACCGGAGGGCATCCGGGAGCGGATGCGGATCATCGAGGGCGACGGCCGGGACACCGGCGTGCACTTCATGCCGGGCAGCTTCGACGTGGTTCTCTGCCACGGCGTGCTGATGTACGTGGAGGAGCCCGACCCGCTGCTGGCGGGGCTGGCCCGGATGCTCGCGCCCGGCGGTCTGCTGTCCCTGCTGGTGCGCAACGGTGACGCCCTCGCGCTGCGTCCGGGGCTCTCCGGCGACTGGGCGGGCGCGCTGGCCGCGTTCGACACGGTCGCCTACCGCAACCGCCTCGGGCTGGACGTGCGGGCCGACCGGCTGAAGGACCTGACGGCGACGCTCGCCGGGATCGGGGCGCCGCTGCACGCCTGGTACGGCGTGCGGGTGTTCACGGACACGGCCGCGGACGGCGCCGGGATCCCCGCCGACGTGGAGACGCTGCTCGCGGTGGAGGAGAAGGCCGGGCGGACGGATCCGTACCGCGGGGTGGCGGCGCTGCTGCACCTGTGCGGCGTGCGGGGCTGACACCGCCGGCCGGAACACGAGCGACAGGGGCGAGGGCCCGGGCCCTCGCCCCCCGGGCTCACGCCTCGGCCGCGTGCAGGCTCATCGGCCCGTAGATCTCCGTGTCGTCCTCGAACAGCCGCACCTGGTCGGCGCCGCCCTCCTGCAGGTCCTTCCAGTGCTCCCCGATCCAGGACTCGGCGTCCCCCTGGGTCGTGAAGTCCTCCGGCGTCACCGCGGGCTGGACCTCCGTCCCGTCGGCCTTCTCGAACCGCCACGTCCATGCCGCCATGTACGCCTCCCATGTGTGTGAGCACATTGCACAGCGAGAAGCCGGAACAGGGTCCGGCTCCTGACCAGAGCCTATGCGCTCCGCCGGGTGGGACGGGACAGCCGGCCGGATGCGCGGTGGGGGGCGCGTGCGGGTCGCCGCGGGAATGCCGCGCGGGTGCGGGCGGACGGCCGTGGAGGGCCGCGCCCCGCGGCACAGCCGCAGCTGTCCCGGCTCCGCGCCCCTTGAGGGCGTCTCCGTCACGCGCGTCCCGGACGCGCGGGTGAGAATCGGGGCGTGGAACTCACTCTCCTCGGCACCGGCGCCCCCGCGGGACTCCCCCGCCCCGACTGTCCCTGCGCGGCCTGTGCGGTCGCCCTCGGTCCCGACGCGCGGGCGGCGACCGCGCTGCTGCTGGACGGGGTGCTGCTGCTCGACCTGACGCCCGGGGCGGCGTTCGCGGCGGCCAGGGCGGGCCGTTCCCTGGCCGGGGTGCGGCAGGTGCTGCTGTCCCACCCGCACGACGGGCCCGCGGTGGAGGTGCCGGCCGGCCTGCCGCAGCCCGGACGGGTGCCGGACGGGCGGGAGTTGACACTGCTGACGGGGCATCGGGTGCGGGCGGTGGCGCTCGACGCGCCGGGCACGGGCTACGCGGTGACGGGCCCGGAGGGGCAGCGGCTGCTGTACCTGCCGCCGGGCGGGGCGCCGGCCGGGATCGAGGGGCCGGCCGAGCCGTACGACATGGTCCTCGCGGACGTGGTGGGGCGGCCGGACGCGCTGGCGAAGCTGCGGGCGGTGGGGGCCGTGGGGCCGACGACCGACGTGGTCGCCGTCCATCTGGACCACGACGTGCCGCCCGGGCCGGAGCTGGGGCGGCGGCTGGCCGCGGCCGGGGCCCGGGCCGTGCCGGACGGGGTGGCGCTGACGGTGGGGGTGTACGAGCACGTACCGGACGTGCCGCGGCGGACGCTGGTGCTGGGCGGGGCGCGTTCGGGCAAGTCGGTGGAGGCCGAGCGGCGGCTGGAGGCCTTCCCCGACGTGCTGTACGTGGCCACGGGCGGGTCGCGCAACGGGGACACCGAGTGGTCCTCGCGGGTGGCCGCGCACCGGGACCGGCGGCCGGGGTCGTGGCAGACGGTGGAGACCTGCGACCTGGTGCCGCTGCTGGCCGCGGAGGGGCCGCCGCTGCTGATCGACTGCCTGTCGCTGTGGCTGACCGACGCCATGGACGGCGTCGGGGCGTGGGACGACGCGGTCTGGGCGGAGAGCGGGGAGAAGGCGCTGCGGGAGCGGGTGCGGGAGCTGACGGAGGCGGTCCGGGCCACGCGGCGGACCGTGGTGGCCGTGACGAACGAGGTGGGCTCGGGCATCGTGCCGGCGACCGCGTCGGGGCGCCGGTACCGGGACGAACTCGGACGCCTGAACGCGGGGTTCGCGGACGAGTGCGAGCACGTACTGCTGGTGGTGGCGGGCCAGGCGATGCCCTTGCGGGGCTGACGGACACCGGCCCCCCGGCCGCGCCCTCCCCCGGCGGCACGGGCCGGGGAGGCGCGGGGCCGGGGAGCGTGCCGGGGGTGCGCGCTACGGGGCCGTGCGGGCGATCAGCCGGTAGGTGTTGGCGAAGCGGGTGCGCCGGGCCACCGGGGCCACGAGGTGGTCCGCCGCCGCCGCCAGTGCCACCAGGGGCATGCCCGCCCGCAGCAGGGCCGAGCGGGTGTGCCGGTGGAGCGGGGGCGGGGGGACGGCCCGCCAGGGGGTGTCCGGGGCCGGGATGCCGTGCGAGAGGGCCAGGGCCATGGCGCCGGACAGGTCGTGCGGGATGTGGACCGGACGGTGGTCGAGCGTCAGGACCTCGCAGCCGGCCGTCTCCAGTTCGGCGCGCAGGTTGCGCGGGGGCAGCAGGTGCAGGTGGCGGGGCTGGTCGTAGGGGAGCCACCAGCGGCCCAGGAGGGCGGCGAAGACGCTGCGGGGGCTGAGGGTCTCGACGATCAGGTGACCGCCCGGGCGCAGCACGGTCAGGGCCGCCCGGAGTTCGGCGCGGGGGTCGGGCGTGCCCTCCAGGTGGTGGAGCATGCTGACCACGTCGTAGCGGCCGCGCAGCTCGGCGGTGATGCGGGGGTCCGTCAGCCGGCCGACGTGGGCCTCCTCGACGCGGTCGGCCGAGCGGGCGCGGACCACCCGGGGCGTGGGGTCCAGGCCGTCGAAGGCGGTGTAGGGGAAGTACCGCCGGGCCGTCGCGGGGAAGCGCGCGTGGCCGGTGCCGACGTCCAGCCAGCTCTCGGGCTCCCCGGTGCGCAGCATCGCCCGGGCGGCCGAGCGGTGGCGGCGGGGGCTGGCGCGCAGGGCGAGCAGGCCGTCGCTCGCCGGGTCCCGGGGCGCCCCGCGCACGGTGCGGTGGTACAGGGCGAGACCCTCGGCCGTGAGGCGGGGGTTCTGGAAGGTGTGGCCGCAGTCGCGGCATTCGTCGACGGTGAAGACGCCCGGTTCGTACTCGCGCAGGTCGCCGGTGCGCAGCCGGTTGCGCAGCCGCGCGGAGCCGCACCAGGGGCAGTCCTCCCGGCGCGGTTCGTGGACGGGGGTGCTGGTGCGGGGGGCGGGGGGTGCGGAGGGGGCGGGACGGGCGGGCATGGGCGGCTCCCGGGCACGACGGCGTACGGCAGGACGGCGGGGACGTCCGGGGGACGAACATGTAGGACAATCCACGCGGAACGGAACGTATGGGATGCCGATGCCGGGTGCAACGATGCCGTCCCGGCGGAGTCGCGACGTGGCGCCCTGCCGTTCGACGGCGGCCGGTACTGTTCGGCGAATGAGCTCGCTTAATCTCGACGACTTCACCGATCTGATCGAGCGTCCGGACGGCGGGATCCGCCGCGACGCCGAGGCGCGCCGGGAGCGACAGGTCGTGCCGCCCGGGTCGCTGGGCCGGCTGGACGACCTGGGTGAGTGGCTGGCCGCGGCGCAGTCGGCGGTGCCGGTGCGGCCGGTGGAGCGGCCGCGCGTGGTGCTCTTCGCCGGTGATCACGGCGTCGCCGCCCTGGGCGTCTCGGCCCGTCCGGCGGGCAGCGCCGCGGAGTCGGTGCGCGAGGTGCTGGAGGGCGGCCGGCCGGTGTCGGTCCTCGCCCGGCGGATGAACGTGCCCGTGCGGATCGTCGACATGGCCCTGGACTGCGATCCGCAGACCCTGCCCGAGGACGTCGTGCGCCACCGGGTGCGGCGCGGCAGCGGGCGGATCGACGTCGAGGACGCGCTGAACCCGGAGGAGGCCGAGGCGGCGTTCCGGGCCGGGGTGGCGGTGGCCGACGAGGAGGCCGACTCGGGCACGGACCTGGTGGTGCTCGGCGACGTGAGCGTCGGTGGGACCACGGCGGCGGGCGTCCTGGTCGCCGCGCTGTGCGGGGTCGACGCCTCGGTGGTCACCGGGCGCGGCGGGCTGGCCATCGACGACCTGGCGTGGATGCGCAAGTGCGCCGCCGTGCGCGACGCGCTGCGCCGGGCCCGGCCGGTGCTCGGGGACCAGATGCGGTTGCTGGCGACGCTGGGCGGCGCCGACCTCGCGGCGATGACGGGCTTCCTGCTGCAGAGCGCGGTGCGCAAGCTGCCGGTGGTGCTCGACGGGGTGGTGACGGCCGCGTGCGCGCTGGTCGGGCAGCGGATCGCGTTCCGGGCGCCGGACTGGTGGCTGGCCGCGCACGACAGCGGCGAGCCCGGACAGGCGAAGGCGCTGGACCGGATGGCGCTGGAGCCGCTCCTCGGCCACGGCGTGACCGTCGGCGAGGGCACCGGAGGGCTGCTGGCCCTGCCGCTGGTGCAGGCGGCGGCCGCGCTGGCCGCGGAACTGCCCGAGCGGCCCGAGGAGTCGGAGGCGGCCGACGCGTCGCGGGCCCCGGAGGTTCCCGCCGAGTCGTAGACGCTTCGGAGATCCGGGGCACGCACGCCCGGCTCAACCTCGTCCCGTTCCGGTCGGTCCCGGACCACGGTGTCGGTTTGACTGAGTCGCGGACACCCGCACCCGACCGACGCACCGACGAGGACGACCCGATGAGCACGCTCGCCCGCTGGGCCCGCGCCGAATGGGGGCCGCTGTTCGCCGCGGTGCGCGGGCCGCTGGCACGGCGGCGGTGGCGGGCGGTGCCGCTGGCGGTGACGGCCGTGTGCCTGACGGCCGCGCTGCACTTCGCCGACGGCCGGGCCTGGGGCCACCGGTTCGTGCAGAACGCGGGGGGTGTGCGGGCCGAGGACCCGATGTGGTCGGCGCTGCTGCGCACGCCGCTGTCGCTGTTCGTGCCCGCCCTGGACCTGCCGGTGTGGGGCGCGCTCGCGCAGCTGCTGATCGTCTTCGGGATCGCGGAGCTGTGTCTGGGCCGGTGGCGGACCCTGGCGATCGCCTACGCCGCCACGCTCGCGGGCACCCTCTACGCCCGCCTGGGCATCTGGCTGGGGCCGAACTCACCGCTCGGCCTGCCCGCCTCGGACGCGCGGGTCGTGGACACCGGGCCGTCGGCGGCCGTGGTGGGCCTGGCCGTGTTCGTCTCCTGGCGCTACCGCGCGTATGCCACCGGCGGGCTGGTGATCGCGGCGATGGTGGCCGAGGTCGTGCTGAAGGGGAACCTGGCGGGCAAGGAGCACCTCGCCGCGATCGCGGCCGTGCTGGTGCTGTGCGCGGCCGGCGAGCTGCGTCAGCGGCGCTCCAGGGCGCGGGCGGGCTCGGGATCCGGGGCGCCGCCGATCCAGTCCTGAAAGGCGCGCCGGGGGCCCGCCCAGCGGCGGTCGTGGTGGTAGGCGCGCAGCCCGGACTTGGCCCGGGCGCGAGGGCGGTTGCGGTAGAACCGCTTGGCCCACGGGGAGGCCGGACGGGCCAGCCGCACGGCGGCGACCAGGGCCACGAGCGGGATGATCACACCCAGGACGGCCATGCGGACCTTGCCCTTGAACAGGGCGATGAGGGCGAAGCCGAAGTTCACCAGGACGTTGGCGACGACGACGGCGCGGTTCTGCTGCTGGTCCTCGGTGAGGTCGTTCACCCCGAGCGGTGAGAAGCCGGTCAGCTGCAGGCCCACGAGGGAGGCGGTGAGCACCACCATCTCCACGCTCTTGCGCCCCTCCGGGGTCCAGTAGACGTCGGCGAGGTGCAGCACCAGGGCGAACTCGTCCAGCACCAGGCCCGCGCCGATGCCGAACAGCACCGCCGCCAGGCACGAGCCGAAGCCGTGCTGCCCGCCCGCCACCGCGCCGAAGCCGCCGACGAGGGTCAGGACGATCCCGGGAACCACGTGGTGGACGTGGACGCCGCCGCTGCTGATGTTGCCGAAGGGGCCCTTGCCCGCGCGGATGAGGCGGGTGATGACCCGGGTGATCACGAAGGTCAGCACGAAGGCGACGAGGGCGAGGAGCAGCGGCAGTTTGCCGGGTTCGATGATGTTCCGCTCCATCCATCCCATAGGGGAACTTTATCCTCGCCTGCCGTCACGGCTCTCGTGACCGGCGGGTAGCCTGCGCCGGTGCCCAGAACCTCGCCTCTCGACGGCCTCCGTTTCGCCTTCGGCACCCTCACGGTGTTCCCGGTCCGGGTGACCCGGTGGGACCGCGAGGCGGCCCGCGGCGGCATGCTGTGCGCGCCGCTCGCCGGGCTGGCCGTGGGGGCCGCCGCGGCCGGTGCCGGGCTGGCGCTGCTGGCCCTGGGCGCGGGCGCGCCGCTCGCCGCGGTGGCGACCGTCGCCGTGCCGGCGGCGCTCACCCGGGGTCTGCACCTCGACGGACTCGCGGACACCGCCGACGGGCTGGGCAGCGGCAAGCCGGCCGCGGACGCCCTGCGGATCATGAAGCAGTCGGACATCGGGCCGTTCGGGGTCGTCACCCTCGTCCTGGTCCTGCTCGCCCAGACCGCCGCGCTCGCCCAGGCCTACGACGCCTCCTGGACCCGGGGTGCCTGCGCCGCGCTCCTGTCGGCGACGGTCGCCCGGCTGGCCCTGACCCTGGCGGCCCGCACCGGTGTCCCCGCGGCCCGGCCGGAGGGGCTCGGGGCGGCGGTGGCGGGCGTGGTGCCGGTGCGGCGGGCCGCGGCCGCCGCGCTCCTGGTCGCACTGGCGGCGGCAGCGGCGGGCGGCGCCTGCGGGCCGTACGGCGCGGTCCGGGCCGTCCTCGCCGTCGCCCTCGCCCTGGCCGCCGCCGAGGCGCTGCTGCGGCACTGCACCCGGCGCTTCGGCGGGATCACCGGGGACGTCTTCGGCGGGCTGGCGGAGACGTCCGCGGCCACGGCGCTCATCGTTTCGTCACTGGGCTGAAACGATCCCTGCGCGGCCCTCCTGCACCGGCCGCGCAGCCGCTAGCTTCCTGACCCGAACACACAAGTGATCGGGGGACGTCCATGCCGAAGCTGCGCCGTGCCGTGGCCTGGTCCGTCGACTTCGCGCTGGTGGTGGTGCTGGCGTCGGCGCTCGCGACGCTCACCTTCCACCGGGTCTCGGCCCTGGTCACCGACGTGCCGGAGCTGGCCGCGCGGGGCGGCTGGGACCTGCTGACCTCGCGCGGCGACGTGGTCGACGCCTCCGCCGGCCTGGGGCTGTCGCTGTGGGACACGTCGGTGCTCTACGTCGAGCAGGCCTTCGGGCTGCTGGTGCTGGCGGTGTTCCTCTACCAGTGGGCGTGCCTGTCGCTGGCCGGGCGCACGGTCGGCAAGGCCCTGACCGGGCTGAAGGTCACCGGCGGCCGGCCGGGCCGGGTCCGGGCCGCGCGGCGGGCCGCCGTCACCACGGTCGTGGACGTCGCCGTGTACGCCGTGGCCTGCGTGCTGCTGGTCGAGGGGCACCTCGTGCTGTCGGTGCTGGTGTGGGCGGTCGCCGTGGTGCTGTTCCTGCTGAACGCGCTGCCGGTGCTCTCCCCCGGCCGCAGGTCGCTCGCGGACCGGCTGGCGGGCACCTCGGTCACCGGCATCGGCCTCAGCACGCCCGTCGCCACGCCCCCAGTTCGTACTTCTTGAGCAGCGAACTCAACTTCAGGCGGCGGGAGTCGGGGCAGAAGCGGCCGGTGGGCAGCTCGTACTCGACGTGGAAGACGGCCTTGTCCGCGTCGACGAACGGCTTCAGGGCCGCGCACTCGCCGTACTGGGCGCACTGCTCGTTGACGGCGAAGTCGAAGTCCCCGACGAGCTGCGGGATCTGGTCCAGGTCGTTCTTCAGCCCGACGGCCAGGCCGCGCTCGTGGGCCAGGCGGGCGATCAGCCGGTTGTAGCGGAGCTGGTCGGCGGCGGTGAGCGGGAAGCCGGTGTCGTTCCTGTAGCCGTCCATGTTGTCGGGCTCCACGGCGTCGAAGCCCTTGTCGCGGCACATGTCGACGCGGGCCGCCATCAGCGGCTCCAGGACGTCGGTGCGGCGGATGTCGAGCCAGCGCTCGCCCTTCCAGCCGTTGCCGCGGCCCAGCACGGACGCGGGGAACTCCTTGGCGTCCGGCCGGAACTCCTCCCAGGCGCCGGTGGACAGGTAGCAGATGACCTTGCGGCCGTCGTCGTGCAGCCGGGACACCGTGTCCGCGGAGTGGTCGTAGCCGTCGATGTCGTAGACCGGTACGTCGACCGAGGTGTCCAGGCGTCCGCTGAGCTGCCACTGCCAGCCGGTGCCCGGGCGGGGCTGCCAGCGCGGGCCGGGCTCGTCGTCCGGGGGCTGCGAACAGCCCGCGAGCAGCAGGGCGAGCAGGACCAGGAGCAGGGACGGACGTCTCACGGGGCGTTCTCCGCAGGGGATCGGGGGCGGGACGGGGGTGTCCCCGACGATCATCCCCCGCCCGGCCGGGCCGGGTTCACCGGTGCGGGGAGCGGGACGTGGCCGATGTGCCACCGGCGGGTGAACGCCCGTGGGCATGAGCCGGGCGGGCCACGCGCGTAGTCTCGTCGTCGAGTGTTCGCCGTACCGGGGAAGGCCCCGTCGAAAGCCGGCTCCGAGGTCGGCATAGGGTCGGCTGTCGGGCCCGGTCGACCCACACCGTTCGACCACCGCAACTTCACATCGGAAGCGAGATTTCACCACCGTGACTGCTCTCACTCTCAGCACCGCCGCGGCGCCCGGTCTGCGGGCCGACGCCATCGTGATCGGTGTGGCCAAGGGTGCCAAGGGACCGGTCGTCGCGCCGGGCGCCGAGGCCGTGGACAAGGCGTACGACGGCGGGCTCGCCGGCGTCCTGGAGACTCTCGGCGCCTCCGGTGCCGAGGGCGAGCTGACGAAGCTGCCGGCGCCGTCCGGCTTCAAGGCCCCGCTCGTGCTGGCGGTGGGCCTGGGCGCGGTGCCCGAGAAGGACGCCGGCTACGCCGCCGAGGCCCTGCGCAAGGCCGCCGGTGTCGCCGCCCGCGCCCTGGCCGGTGCCAAGAAGGCCGCCTTCGCCCTGCCGCTGAGCGACGCCGCCGACATCGAGGCGATCGGCGAGGGCGCGCTGCTCGGTGCGTACTCCTTCGACGCGTACAAGGAGAACGGCAAGGACGCCCGGGCCAAGAACGGCAAGGCACCCCTCGGCGAGGCCACGCTGCTCGGCGGCAAGTCCCGCGACAGGGCGCACAAGGCGGCCGTCGAACGGGCCGTCGCCGTGTCCGAGGAGCTGAACCGCGCCCGCGACCTGATCAACACCCCGCCGAACGACCTCAACCCCGAGGCGTTCGCCGCCATCGCCCAGGCCGCGGCCAAGGAGCACGGCATCAAGGTGCAGGTGCTCGACGAGAAGGCCCTCGTCAAGGGCGGCTACGGCGGCATCCTCGGCGTCGGGGCGGGCTCGGCGTCCGGTCCGCGCCTGGTCAAGCTGTCCTACACCTCCTCCAAGGCCAAGAAGCACCTCGCCTTCGTCGGCAAGGGCATCACGTACGACTCGGGCGGCATCTCGCTGAAGCCGGCCGGCCACAACGAGACGATGAAGTGCGACATGAGCGGCGCGGCCGCGGTGTTCGCCGCGGTCGTCGCCGCCGCGCGGCTCGGCCTGGAGGTCAACGTCACCGGCTGGCTGGCGCTCGCCGAGAACATGCCCTCCGGCTCGGCGACCCGTCCGGGTGACGTGCTGCGCATGTACAGCGGCAAGACCGTCGAGGTCCTCAACACGGACGCGGAGGGCCGCCTGGTGCTGGCCGACGCGCTGTGGGCCGCGTCGCAGGAGAAGCCGGACGCGATCGTCGACGTGGCGACGCTGACCGGGGCGATGGTGCTGGCGCTGGGCAGCCGGACCTTCGGGATCATGGCCAACGACGACGCGTTCCGCTCGGCGCTGCACGAGGCCGCGGAGGAGGTCGGCGAGCCGGCGTGGCCCATGCCGCTGCCGGAGCACCTGCGCAAGGGCATGGACTCGGCCACGGCCGACATCGCGAACATGGGCGAGCGGATGGGCGGCGGCCTGGTCGCCGGCCTGTTCCTGCGCGAGTTCGTGGGCGAGGGCATCACCTGGGCGCACCTCGACATCGCGGGCCCGGCCTTCAACGAGGGCGGACCGTTCGGGTACACCCCGAAGGGCGGCACGGGCAGCGGTGTGCGGACGCTGGTGCGGCTGGCGGAGCTGACGGCCGCGGGGGATCTGGGCTGACCCCCGCCTGAGAGCCCGGTCTCGCCGGTCGTGCGGCGAGTGCGGGGGCGTGGGGGCTGTTCGCGCGGTTCCCCGCCCCCCCGGGTCCGCGGCCCTTGCGGGCGCGGCCGCCGAGGCGCAGATCAGGCACGGCCACGTGGCCCTCCGGCGTGCTTCGCCGCGTGGCTCATCCGAACGTGGGGTGTCTCACACCGCAGCCCGGCGTCTCCTTGTGTGCCGACAAGTGCGAAGATGGGGCTCGGCAGGACAGGGCCCCACCGAAGGGCCGAAGAACGAGCGGCCGGACACCAGCCGCCTGCCGGTCATCGACGACCGGCTCACGGCGCACATGCATGGAGGACGTGACGTGGCGAACGACGCCAGCACCGTTTTCGACCTAGTGATCCTCGGCGGTGGCAGCGGTGGTTACGCCGCGGCCCTGCGCGGGGCGCAGCTGGGCCTGGACGTCGCCCTGATCGAGAAGGACAAGGTCGGCGGCACCTGCCTGCACCGGGGATGCATCCCCACCAAGGCCCTGCTGCACGCGGGCGAGATCGCCGACCAGGCCCGCGAGAGCGAGCAGTTCGGCGTGAAGGCCTCCTTCGAGGGCATCGACATCGCGGGCGTCCACAAGTACAAGGACGGCGTGATCGCCGGCCTGTACAAGGGCCTGCAGGGCCTGGTCGCCTCCCGCAAGGTGACCTACATCGAAGGTGAGGGCCGGCTGTCCTCCCCCACCTCCGTCGACGTGAACGGCCGCCGCGTGGAGGGCCGCCACGTGCTGCTCGCGACCGGCTCCGTGCCGAAGTCGCTGCCGGGCCTGGAGATCGACGGCAACCGGATCATCTCCTCCGACCACGCCCTGGTCCTGGACCGCGTGCCGAAGTCCGCGATCATCCTGGGCGGCGGCGTCATCGGCGTCGAGTTCGCCTCCGCCTGGAAGTCCTTCGGCACCGACGTCACGATCGTCGAGGGCCTGAAGCACCTCGTCCCGGTCGAGGACGAGAACTCCTCCAAGCTGCTGGAGCGCGCCTTCCGCAAGCGCGGCATCAAGTTCAACCTGGGCACCTTCTTCGAGAAGGCCGAGTACACCCAGGACGGCGTCAAGGTCACCCTCGCCGACGGCAAGACGTTCGAGGCCGAGATCCTCCTGGTCGCCATCGGCCGCGGCCCGGTCTCGCAGGGCCTGGGCTACGAGGAGCAGGGCGTCGCGATGGACCGCGGCTACGTCCTGGTCGACGAGTACATGCGCACGAACGTGCCGACCATCTCCGCCGTCGGTGACCTGGTCCCGACCCTCCAGCTCGCGCACGTCGGCTTCGCCGAGGGCATCCTGGTGGCGGAGCGCCTGGCCGGTCTGAAGACCGTCCCGATCGACTACGACGGCGTCCCGCGGGTGACGTACTGCCACCCCGAGGTCGCCTCCGTCGGCATCACCGAGGCCAAGGCCAAGGAGATCTACGGTGCGGACAAGGTCGTCGCTCTGAAGTACAACCTCGCGGGCAACGGCAGGAGCAAGATCCTGAACACCGCGGGCGAGATCAAGCTCGTCCAGGTCAAGGACGGTGCCGTCGTCGGCGTCCACATGGTCGGCGACCGCATGGGCGAGCAGGTCGGCGAAGCCCAGCTGATCTACAACTGGGAGGCGCTGCCCGCCGAGGTCGCGCAGCTCATCCACGCCCACCCGACGCAGAACGAGGCGCTCGGCGAGGCCCACCTGGCCCTGGCCGGCAAGCCCCTCCACGCGCACGACTGACCCCTCGGTCGACGAACGCGACGACACAGACTTCCGCACTTTCCGTAAGGAGCAACCGAAACCATGGCGGTTTCCGTAACCCTTCCGGCGCTCGGCGAGAGCGTCACCGAGGGCACCGTCACCCGCTGGCTGAAGGCCGAGGGTGAGCGCGTCGAGGCCGATGAGCCGCTGCTCGAGGTCTCCACCGACAAGGTCGACACCGAGATCCCCTCCCCCGCCTCCGGCGTGCTGTCCTCCATCAAGGTCGCCGAGGACGAGACCGTGGAGGTCGGCGCCGAACTGGCGCTGATCGACGACGGTTCCGGCGCCCCCGCGGCCGAGGAGGCCCCGGCCGCCGAGCAGGCCCCGCAGGCCGAGCAGGTCGCCGAGCCCGCCCCGGAGCCGGCCGCGGCCGCCCCCTCCACCGAGCAGGCCGCCCCGGCGCCCGCCCCGACCGCCGACGCCGCCGCCGGCGGCGGCTCCGCCGAGGGCACGGACGTCGTCCTGCCCGCCCTCGGCGAGTCCGTCACCGAGGGCACCGTCACCCGCTGGCTGAAGTCGGTCGGCGACACGGTCGAGGCCGACGAGCCGCTGCTGGAGGTGTCGACGGACAAGGTCGACACCGAGATCCCCGCCCCGGCCTCCGGCACGCTGCTGGAGATCGTCGTCAACGAGGACGAGACCGCCGAGGTGGGCGCCAAGCTCGCCGTCATCGGCGAGGCGGGTGCCGCTCCGGCCGCCGCCCCCGCGCAGGAGGCCCCGGCCGCCCCGGCCCAGCCCGAGCCCGCCCAGGCCCCGGCGCCGCAGCAGCCCGCCCCGGCCCAGCAGGCCCCCGCCCCGCAGGCTCCGGCCCAGCCGGCTCCGGCTCCGCAGGCCCCCTCGGCCCCGGCCCCGCAGCAGCAGACCACCCCGGCTCCCGAGCCGGTCCCGTCCGCTCCCGCGCCCGCCCCGGCCCAGACCCCGGCTCCGGCCCAGGCCCCGGCCGCCGCGAAGCCGGCCGACGACGGCGCCTACGTCACCCCGCTGGTGCGCAAGCTCGCCGCCGAGCAGGGCGTCGACCTGGCCACCGTCAAGGGCACCGGCGTCGGCGGCCGCATCCGCAAGCAGGACGTCGTCGCCGCCGCCGAGACCGCCAAGGCCGCCGCCGCTGCCCCGGCTCCGGCCGCCGCAGCCGCTCCGGCAGCGAAGAAGGCCCCCTCCCTGGAAGCCTCCCCGCTGCGCGGCCAGACCGTCAAGATGCCGCGGATCCGCAAGGTCATCGGCGACAACATGGTCAAGGCCCTGCACGAGCAGGCCCAGCTGTCCTCGGTCGTCGAGGTCGACGTCACCCGCCTGATGAAGCTGCGCGCCCGCGCCAAGGACGCGTTCGCGGCCCGTGAGGGCGTCAAGCTCTCCCCGATGCCGTTCTTCGTCAAGGCCGCCGCCCAGGCGCTGAAGGCCCACGCGCCGATCAACGCCCGGATCAACGAGGCCGAGGGGACCATCACCTACTTCGACACCGAGCACATCGGTATCGCGGTGGACTCCGAGAAGGGCCTGATGACCCCGGTCATCAAGAACGCCGGTGACCTCAACCTCGCCGGCATCGCCAAGGCCACGGCGGAGCTGGCGGGCAAGGTCCGCGCCAGCAAGATCACCCCGGACGAGCTGTCCGGCGCGACCTTCACCATCTCCAACACCGGGTCGCGCGGCGCGCTCTTCGACACGATCATCGTGCCGCCGGGCCAGGTCGCCATCCTCGGCATCGGCGCCACGGTCAAGCGCCCGGCCGTCATCGACACCGAGGACGGTCCCGTCATCGGCGTCCGGGACATGACGTACCTGACCCTGTCCTACGACCACCGCCTGGTGGACGGCGCCGACGCCGCCCGCTACCTGACGGCGGTCAAGGCCATCCTGGAGGCCGGCGAGTTCGAGGTCGAGCTCGGTCTCTGACCTTCGGTTCCACGGCTGATCGATGCCCCGTCCGGATCTCCCGGGCGGGGCATCGTCGTACCCGAGGGCGCGGGGCCGTGACATGTGCGGCTCCGCCGCGTGGGTGCGACGAGCCACGGACGACCGGCAGCAGCCCGCACGCGGAGCAGCCCGAGCTCCCAGGCGGCCGACACACCGTGTGCAACATGTCTCACCTGCGTGCAAGCACGCTCGTCGGCCCCACCCGCGCAGCGAACCGGCCGTATTGTCTAAGCGTCGATCCCGACCGAGGAGCCCTCATGACCGCGCCCGTCGTCCACTCGCTGCGCGAACAGATCCGCGAGCACATCCTCGAAGGGATCATCAGCGGACGCTGGCAGCCGGGCGAGCGGATCGTGGAGCGCCGGATCGCCACGGAACTGGAGGTCAGCCAGACCCCGGTCCGCGAGGCCCTGCGCGAGCTGGAGTCCCTGCGCCTGATCGAGTCCGCCCCGAACAAGGGCGTGCGCGTGCGCAACCTGACGGCCGCCGACCTGGAGGAGAGCTACCCGGTGCGCGCCGGCCTGGAGGCCATCGCCGCCGAGCTCGCCGCCCAGGGCCTCGCCGAGGACTGCTCGGCGCTGGAACCGCACGTCAGCGCCCTGTACGAGGCCGACCGCCTGTCCGACGGCACGGCCCAGGTGCGCCACACCGTCGCCTTCCACCGTGAACTGGTCCGCGCCGCCGGGAACTCGGTCCTGCTGCACACCTGGGAGGGCCTGGGCATCGAGGTGTTCACGGCCCTGTCGATCCGCTGGCTGGGCACGCGCCAGCAGTCGTACGCCGAGGAGCACGAGGAGCTGGTCGCCGCCTTCAAGCGGCGTGATCCCCGGATCGCGGAGCTGGTGAAGGCGCACGTACTGGGTTGCGCGCCGCGGGCGTGACACCCGAGCGCACCCTCGCTCAAACGGCTCCGACCTGCGAAAACCAGGCGGAAACCCGTCACCGCGTGCCACAGTCGAAGGCACCGCGTGCCTACTTTCTCGCGATCAAGAGGTTTTGCCCCTCAACCCTTTGATCGATCATCGATCAGGGAGTTACAGTCGCCGACGGGCTTGCCACCCAAGCCTCAGCCCTGTCCTGCCAAAGACCAAGGGCACCCCCGATCCCCGTATGTGAGGGAACCCCCTTCGACTGAGGAAGGCGGCGACATGACCGACCCCCACGCCATCCAGCCGAGCGAGCTCGACCAGCTCCCCGACCGGGACCCGGAGGAGACCGCCGAATGGCAGGCCTCCCTGGACGCGGTCACCAAGGCTGCCGGGCCGCACCGTGCCGCGTACCTGATGCGCCGCACGCTGGAGCGCGCCGAGGGCGCCGGCATCGCGCTGCCGAAGCTCCTCGAGACCGACTACGTCAATTCCATCCCCACCTCCGCCGAGCCGGCCGTGCCCGGTGACGAGGCGATGGAGCAGCGGATCACCGCGTGGAACCGCTGGAACGCGGCCGCGATGGTGACCCGCGGCAGCAAGTACGGCGTCGGCGGCCACATCGCCACCTTCGCCTCCGCCGCCTGGCTCTACGAGACCGGCTTCAACCACTTCTTCAAGGGCAAAGAGGCCGACGGCTCCGGCGACCAGCTCTACATCCAGGGCCACGCCTCGCCCGGCATCTACGCCCGCGCGTTCCTCGACGGCCGGCTGAGCGAGCAGCAGCTCGACAACTTCCGCCGCGAGTCGGGCGGCGACGGCCTGCCCTCCTACCCGCACCCGCGCCGCCTGCCCTGGCTGTGGGAGTTCCCGACGGTGTCCATGGGCCTCGGCCCGCTGTCGGCCATCTACCAGGCGCGCTTCAACCGCTACCTGACCAACCGCGGCATCAAGGACACCTCCGCCTCGCACGTGTGGGCGTTCCTCGGCGACGGCGAGATGGACGAGCCCGAGTCGACGGCGGCCCTGGCGCTGGCGGCCCGTGAGGAGCTCGACAACCTCACGTTCGTCATCAACTGCAACCTGCAGCGCCTGGACGGCCCGGTCCGCGCCAACTTCAAGATCGTTCAGGAGCTGGAGGCCCAGTTCCGCGGCGCCGGCTGGAACGTGATCAAGACGCTGTGGGGCACGGCCTGGGACGAGCTGTTCCAGCTCGACACCACGGGCGCGCTGGTACGCCGGCTGCGCCAGGTACCGGACGCGCAGATCCAGACGTACCAGACGCGCGACGCGGCCTACATCCGCCAGGACTTCTTCGGCGCCGACCCGGCGCTGGCGGAGATGGCGAAGCTGCTGAGCGACGACAAGATCCTGGAGTGCTTCCACCTCTCGCGCGGCGGTCACGAGGCGCGCAAGGTGTACGCCGCGTACAAGGCGGCCGTCGAGCACAAGGGCGCGCCGACCGTGATCCTGGCCCAGACGGTCAAGGGCCACACCCTCGGCGAGGGCTTCGCGTCGAAGAACGCCAACCACCAGATGAAGAAGCTCTCGGTGGACGAGTTCAAGAACATGCGCGACCTGCTCGGCCTGCCGATCAAGGACAGCGACTTCGTCGACGGCGTGGTCCCCTACGGCCACCCCGGCGCCGGCTCCCCCGAGGTGCGCTACCTCCAGGAGCGGCGCGCCGCCCTCGGCGGTCCGGCCCCGGCCCGTCGTGTGCACCCGGTCGCGCCGCTGCCCGCCCCGGCGGAGAAGGCGTTCGCCTCCTTCGACAAGGGCTCCGGCTCGCAGAACGTGGCCACCACCATGGCGTTCGTCCGCCTAGTCAAAGACCTGGTCCGCGACAAGGAGACCGGCAGGCGCTGGGTGCCGATCGTCCCGGACGAGGCGCGCACCTTCGGCATGGAGTCGCTGTTCCCCTCGCTCGGCATCTACTCGCCCAAGGGGCAGACGTACGAGCCGGTCGACCGCGACCAGCTGATGTACTACAAGGAGGCCAAGAACGGCCAGATCCTCAACGAGGGGATCACCGAGGCCGGTTCGATGGCCGACTTCATCGCCGCTTCGACGTCGTACGCGACGCACGGCGAGGCGATGATCCCGTTCTACATCTTCTACTCGATGTTCGGCTGGCAGCGCACGGCCGACCAGATGTGGCAGCTCGGCGACCAGCTCGGCCGCGGGTTCCTGGTCGGGGCCACGGCCGGCCGCACCACCCTGACCGGTGAGGGCCTGCAGCACGCCGACGGCCACTCCCCCGTCATCGCCGCGACCAACCCGGCGGCCCTGACCTACGACCCGGCGTTCGCCTACGAGGTCGCGGCCATCGTCAAGGAGGGTCTGCGCCGGATGTACGGCGAGGCCGCCCCGGGCGAGGACCAGGACGTCTTCTACTACCTGACCGTCTACAACGAGCCGCTGCCGCAGCCGGCGAAGCCGGCCGTCGCCGGCATCGACGAAGGCATCGTCAAGGGCCTGTACCGCTTCAACACGGCGGAGTCGGCGGGCGTGGCCGTGCCGGCGAACGCCCCGCGGATCCAGCTGCTCGGCTCCGGTACGGCGATCCACTGGGCGCTGAAGGCACAGCGGCTGCTGGCCGACGAGTGGGGCGTGGCGGCCGACGTGTGGTCGGCGACGTCCTGGAGCGAGCTGCGCCGGGACGCCCTGGAGGCGGACGAGGCACTGCTGCGCGGCGAGGAGCGGGTGCCCTTCGTGCGGCGCGCGCTGCAGGGCGCCGAGGGCCCGGTCCTGGCGGTCTCGGACTACATGCGCCAGGTCCCGGACCAGATCGCGCAGTGGGTCGAGCAGGACTGGTCCTCGCTGGGCGCCGACGGCTTCGGCCTGTCGGACACCCGCGAGGCGGCCCGCCGCCACTTCGGGGTCGACGCCGAGTCCATCGTCGTCGCGGCCCTGGCCCAGCTCGCCAAGCGCGGCGAGGTCAAGGCCGCGTCCGTGAAGGAAGCGCGCGAGAAGTACGGCCTGTGAGGCCGTGACCGGCAGGCCCCCGCCGCGGCGGGGGCCTGCTGCATGATGTGGGCATGCGTGCTGCCCGGCTGATCAAGATGGTGCTGCTGCTCCAGTCCCGGCCCTCCATGACGGCCGCCGAGCTCGCCCGGGAGCTGGAGGTGTCGGAGCGGACGGTGACCCGCGACGCGCAGGCGCTGTCGGAGGCGGGCGTGCCGGTGTACGCGGACCGCGGCCGGGCCGGCGGGTACCGGCTGGTCGGCGGGTACCGGACGCGGCTGACCGGGCTGCACCGCGGCGAGGCGGAGGCGCTGTTCCTGTCCGGGGTACCGGGGGCGCTGCGCGAGATGGGCCTGGAGGACGCGGCCTCGGCGGCTCGCCTGAAGGTGTCGGCGGCCCTCCTGCCGTCCCTCAGGGACGCCTCCCGGACGGCGGCGCAGCGCTTCCACCTGGACGCCCCGAACTGGTTCAAGGAGCCGAGGACGCCCGCGCTGCTGCCGGCGGTCGCGGACGCGGTGTGGGACGACCGGCGGATCAGCGCCCGCTACCGGCGCGGCGAGGAGGAGGTCTCGCGGGAGCTGGAGCCGTACGGGCTCGTGCTGAAGGCCGGTGTCTGGTACCTGTGCGCGCGGGTGGCCGGGGGCGCGTCCTTCCGGGTGTACCGGATCGACCGGTTCACGGCGGTGGAAGCGGGTGCGGAGCGCTTCGAGCGGGAGCCGGAGTTCGACCTGCCCGCCTTCTGGGAGGAGCGGGCCGAGCAGTTCGCGCGGTCCATCCTGCGGGCGCGGGTGGTGGTGCGGCTGTCCCCGGAGGGTGTCCGCGCCCTGCCGTACGCCCTCGATGCGGTCATCGCCCGGGAGGCCCTGGCCGGGGCGGGTCAACCGGACGGCGAGGGGTGGGTGCGGGTGGACCTGCCGGTGGAGTCCGAGGAGGTGGCGCACGCCCAGCTCGCGTCGCTGGGCCCCGAGGTGGAGGTGCTGGAACCTGCCGGTCTGCGCGAGCGGTTCGCCGCGGACGCGGCACGGCTGGCGCGCCTCTACGGGCGGACGGACGGCGCGTGACGATCCCGCCCCCACTCCGGGTGCGCCCGTGTGCCCCAGGGCCGATGCTTGACCCGTGATGGACGAGACGGAGTTCTGGGAGCTGGTGGACGACGCCCGGGAGGCCGCCGAGGGCGACCCGGAGGAGCAGGCCGACCTGCTCGTGGAGCGGCTCGCCCGGCTGGACCCGGACTCCGTCCTGGACTTCGCCCGGCACTTCGAGTCCCGCTACAACCGCGCCTACCGCTGGGACCTGTGGGGCGCGGCCTGGGTGCTGCTGGACGGGGCCAGCGACGACGCCTTCGACTTCTTCCGCTGCTGGCTGATCGGCCAGGGGCGGGAGGTCTTCGAGGGCGCGCTGCACGACCCGGACGCGCTCGCCGACCTGCTGGACGACTTCGACGAGGAGATCGACGGCGACGGCGAGGAGCTCGGCTACGCGGCGGACGAGGCGTACGAGCAGCTCACCGGCGTGGTCGCCCCCGATCTGGAGATCGCCCCGCCGCCCCCGGAGCCGGAGGGCACGCCGCTGGACTTCGAGGACGAGCGGCTGCTGGCCGAGCGTTATCCCCGGCTGTGGGAGCGGTTCAGGGACTGACCGCGGTTCAGGGACGGACCGGGGCCTGGTTGCGGGTGCCGCGGGGCCGGGGGCTCAGGACGCCGCGCGGCGGCTGTGGCCCTGCTGCGTGTGGGCCGGCCTGCCCTGCATCCGGGCCGCCATGTCGCGGATCTGCGGCAGGCGGGCGTGCAGTGCGGCGCCGGGGCAGCTGGTCATGTAGCCGTCGTTGTGGCCGGCCAGGGCGGGCAGGGTGGCGGTGGTGCCGGCCGCGTACCGGCTCAGGCCGTTGCTGGAGACCAGGCGGACCCGGGACCGCGGGTCGGTGCCGGTGAGGCCGAGCTTCCAGGCGGCCAGCGCGGCGATGGACCTGATCATCGGCTGCGGCACGGGCACGCCCTCGGTGAAGGTGCCGAGCGCGGCGACGCCGGAGGTGCGGTGGTTGAAGCCCTGGGTGTGCGCGCCGGTGACGGCGCGTTCGACGCCCCCGGCCCGGCCCTCGTAGATGGTGCCGCAGCGGTCGACGACGAAGTTGTAGCCGATGTCGTCCCAGTCGCGGGTGCCGCGCTGGCCGGTGTACACGTCGCGGATGATGCGGGGCGCGTCGGCGCAGTCGTAGCCGTTGGGCGAGTCGGTGTGGTGGACGAAGACGGCCGCGACCCGGTCGTCGTAGCGGGGGCGGGGCTGGGTGCGGGCGGCCCCGCCGAGCCACTGCGAGCGCGGCACGATGGGCGGGCGCGGGGCGGCGTAGGGGGCGGCGGGCCGGTGCGCGGCGCGGGCGCCGGCCTCGGCGGCGTGTTCGACGCCGTGCGCGCACAGCACCAGGGCCACGACGGCGGCGGCGCCCGGCAGGCAGCCGAGCAGCAGCCGGGCGGCGCGCGGCATGCCCGCCGGGCCGGGCGTGCCGGCGGCGCGGTGCCTGCGCGTCCCTGGCCGACCTCCGAAGGCACGCATGGTCCCACTGTCGGGCTGTTCCGCTCCGTCCGCGATGTGTGATGTGCCACCCGGTGGAACCATCGTCACGGTCCGCGGCGTTTCTCCTGGTGCACCGTGCGGGGCGGTCCCGTCCGCTCCGCCGTGCGACTGATCAACGGGGCGTTCCCGCACGTACCAGTGGTTCCCGGAGAGAGGCGGCGTTGCGTGGACCTGCTCGACATCCTGCTGTCGCTGGCCGTCCTGACCTACGCGGCGTCCGGGTACCGGCGTGGTCTGGTGGCCGGCTGCGTGTCCCTGGCCGGGTTCGTCGGCGGCGCGGTCGTCGGCGTGTGGATCCTGCCGTGGGTGATGGACCTGGTCGAGCCGGGGACGACCCGGGCGACGCTGACGGCGGTGCTCACGGTGCTGCTGCCGGCGGTGCTCGTGCACGAGCTGGCGGGCCGGCTGGCCCTGCGGCTGCGGCGGGAGCTGGACCGCGGGCCGCTCAGGGTGGCGGACGGGGTGGGCGGGGCCGTGGCCAACGCGGTGGCCGTGCTGATCGTGGCGTGGGTGGCCGCGAGCGTCCTGGGCGCCTCCTCGTCACCGACGGTCACCTCCGCGATCCGCGACTCGCGGCTGCTGGGCGCGGTGCAGCGGACGATGCCGGACACGACCCCGGCCTGGTTCTCGGAGGCCACGTCCGCCCTGACCCAGGCGGGCTTCCCGCAGGTCTTCAACCCCTTCGAGAGCGAGTCGGCGGCGGAGGTCGCCGAGCCCACCGGCGACAGCGTGACGGGGGCCGCCACGCGGGCCGCCCAGCGCAGCACGGTGAAGGTGGAGGGTGTCGCGGGCACGCAGGGGCGCGAGGGCAGCGGGTTCGTGTACGCGCCCCGGCACGTGATGACCAACGCCCATGTGGTGGCCGGCATCGACGAGCCGACCGTGCAGATCGGCGGCGTCGGGCGGACGTACGGGGCCCGGGTGGTGCTCTTCGACCCGGAGAAGGACGTGGCCGTGCTGTACGTGCCGGACCTGCGGGCGCCGGTGCTGCGCTTCGACGACGACGCCCGGCGCGGTGACGCGGCGGTCGTGGCGGGCTATCCGCAGGACGGCGACCTGGACCTGCAGGCGGCCACGGTCGCCAACCGGGTGCGGGCGACGGGCCAGGACATCTACAACGACGGGACGGCCGTCCGGGAGATCTACTCGATCCGCTCCACGGTGCGCCCGGGCAACTCCGGCGGCCCGCTGCTCACCACGGACGGCCGGGTGTTCGGCGTGGTGTTCGCCCGCTCGACCTCGGACGCCGAGACGGGGTACGTGCTGACGGCCGACGAGGTCGCCCCGGACGCCGAACGCGCGGCGCTGGCGACGGCGCCGGTGGACACCGGGGAGCCCACCGAGGCGTGAGCGCACCGGGTGCGGCTCAGAGGAAGCGCCCCATGAAGACGTCGTCGACGTACCGGCCGTCGAGGAGGAACTCCTCGGGCAGGACGCCCTCCACCGTGAACCCCTCGGACTCGTAGAGCTTTCGCGCCGGCGTGTTGTGGCCGAGGACGCGCAGGGTCAGGCGCCGGGCGCCGCGCCGCCGCGCCTCCGCGACGGCGGCCCGGACCAGGGCCCGGCCGGCCCCGCGGCCGCGTGCCTCCTCCGCCACGGCGAGGCCCTGGATCTGGAGCACGTGCCGGTTCGAGGCGAGGGGTGTGGGGAAGCCGAGGTGCGTGTAACCGGCCAGGCGGCCGTCGTCCTCGGCGACGAGGCAGTCCCGCGGGGGGTGCCGCTCGCCGAAGAACGGCGGGTAGGGCGGCCGGGGCTCGGGCGTCACGGCGTGCAGGGGCGACCAGGCGCGCCGGTCCAGCAGGGCCAGTTCCGCCTCGTCCTCGGGCACGGCGACGCGGACACGCACTTCGGGATGGTCGGGCATGGGCGACACCCTAGGTCGCGGGGCCCGTGGTCCGACAGCGGATTTGCGGGGGCCGCGGGCAGGATGGGGGGCATGGAACGCTCACGTATCGCAGTGGCCGGTGCGTCCGGTCTCATCGGCGGCGCCCTGGTGCGGTCACTGGCCTCCGACGGACACGAGGTGGTGCGCCTGGTGCGCCGGGAGCCCCGGGGCGCGGACGAGGTCCGCTGGGACCCGGAGGGCGGGCACGTGGACGCGGCCGGGCTCGCCGGATGCCACGCGGTGGTCAACCTGGCGGGCGCCGGGGTCGGCGACCGGCGCTGGACGGACGCCTACAAGCAGCGGATCCGCGACAGCAGGGTCAACGGCACGGCCGCGCTCGCACGGGCGGTCGCCTCACTGGTCGACGCGGACCGGCCGCGGGTCTTCGTGAACGGCAGCGCCATCGGCTACTACGGCGAGACCGGGGACCGTGCCGTCGACGAGAGCGCCCCGGCGGGCGCGGGTTTCCTGCCCGAGGTGTGCGTGGAGTGGGAGGGGGCCGCCGCGCCCGCCCAGGAGGCCGGTGTCCGCACCGCGTTCGCCCGGACCGGGCTCGTCGTGTCCCGCGAGGGCGGGGCGTGGGGTCGGTTGTTCCCGCTGTTCCGGGCCGGGCTGGGCGGGCGCATGGGTGACGGGCGGCAGTACTGGTCGTTCGTCGCGCTGCACGACGAGGTCGCGGCGATCCGGCACATCCTCGACACCGACGGCCTGTCCGGGCCGTTCAACCTCACCGCCCCGCATCCCCTGACGAACAGTGAGATCACCACGGCCATGGGGCGGGTGCTGCGCCGGCCGACGGTGTTCGCCGTGCCCGCGCCCGTCCTGCGGTCCGTGCTGGGCGAGATGGCCGGGGACGTGCTCGGCAGCGCCCGGGTCCTGCCGGCCCGGCTGCTGGAGTCGGGCTTCCGCTTCGCGTTCCCGGACATCGAGGGAGCGATCCGCGCGGCCCTGTGAGGTCTGCCGGCTTCCCCTCCCACGCGGCACGCCGGCGGCGCGGGCCTCCGCTCCGCGTTTCTTCCCCCAGCCGCGCACCAGTCCCCCGCGACCACTTCATGCCCACGCGGCGTCCGTATGCGACCGCCGTGCGACCGTGCCCTGTCGATGCGCGACTCCCCCTGACCGATCACGGCCCTACGCTCGACCGGAACTCGCGTATCCCTGGCGCCTGTTGAGGGCATGACGTCTCCAGCGCCCGCGCAACCTCGAGGAGGGGCACGTGCTTGAGCCCGCGTACCAGGCGGACGTGGTCGTCGTGGGGGCCGGGGTCGCCGGCCTCTCGGCCGCGCATCGGCTGTCCAGCGCAGGAGTGACGACCATGGTCCTGGAGGCCGCCCATCAGGTCGGCGGCCGGATGGCGACGGAGAAGGTCGACGGTTTCCGGCTCGACCGGGTCGGCCAGTTGCTGTCCACGGCGTATCCCGAACTACACCGGACCCCGGGGCTGGACGGGCTCGTGCTGCGCCCCTTCGCCCCGGGCGTCCTGCTGCACGGCGACGGACGCCATCACCACGCGGGCGTCCAGCCCGGCGCGGGGGGTGCACGGGGCGCACTGCACGCCGTCCGTGCGCTGGCGAGTGCGCCCCGGTCGCCGTCCGCCCCACGGGTGCCCCGCAGGCCGGCGGCAGTGCCCGGCCGGCAGGTCTCGGTGCCCCGCAGCCGGTCGGGCGCCCCGCTCGGCACGGCGGTCGACCAGGCCCGGCTGGGCGCGGCCCTGACCCGGCTGGCCGGCACCCCGGCCGAACGGCTGCTGGCGCGCCCCGAATTGCCCGCCGGGCAGGCCCTCACGGCCCGGGGGCTTCCCTCGCGGACCATCGACGGCTTCCTGCGCCCACTGCTCGCGGCCCTGCTGTGCGACCCGGACCTGACGACGTCGAGCCGGTGCGCCGACCTCGCGCTGCGCGCCTTCGCCGGCGGCCGGCTGTGCGTGCCGGAGGGCGGGTCGGAGGTCCTGCCGGAGCTGCTGGCGCGGACCCTGCCCGCGGGGTCGGTGCACACCGGCGTGCGCGTCACCTCCGTCTCGACGACCGCGGTGACCACCGCGGAGCACGGGGTGATCCGCTGCCGGGCGGTGCTGGTGGCGACGGGCGCCCGGGCCGCAGCCGTGCTGCTGCCCGGGCTGCGGGTGCCGGAGTTCCACCCGGTGACGGTGGTGCACCACACCACCGACGAGCCGCCGGGAACGGGGGCGTCCATGCTGCTCGACGCGGACCTCGGCGGCCCGGTGGCCCACACGGCGGTGCTCAGCCAGGTCGACCCGTCCCGGGCCCCCGCGGGCCGGGCCCTGGTGTCGTCGACGGTGCTCGGCCGGCCGCCCGGCGACGTCGACACGGCCGTGCGGATGCACCTGGCGCGGCTGTACGGGACGTCGACGGCCCGGTGGGAGACGCTGGCGGTGCACCACACGGCCGAGGCGGTGCCCGCGATGCGGCCGCCGCACGACCTGCGGCGGCCGGTGCGGCTGCTCGCGGGGCTGTACGTCTGCGGGGACCACCGGGACACCAGCACCGTCCAGGGCGCTCTGCGCTCCGGGCACCGGGCGTCCGCGGCGATTCTGGCCGACTTGGGGGCGGGCCGGTCGATGCACGCCGCCGATCCGCTGCCGACTGTGCCGCGGGCGGCCTAGGGCCCGGTGCGGGTGCGCGGGGGCTGGTCGCGCCGTCCCCCGCGCCCCGGTCGTTTCACCCCAGGGCCGCCACCTTGTCCCGGTAGGTCCGCACCGGAGCCGCGTCCTTGTACGGTTCCAGCCGCCGCTCGAAGTCCCGCACGTACTCCACCGCCCGCACGGAACGCATCTCGGCGGCCTGGCCCGCGGCCTCCGCGGCCAGCTGGCACGCCTGGTCGAGCTCGCCCAGGCCCAGACGGGCGGTGGCGAGGACGACCCGGCAGAACAGCCGGCTGCGGGCGTAGGACGGGGCCCGCAGCTGCAGCGAGCGTTCCGCGTGCTGTGCGGCGGCGCGGAACTGCTGCAGGTCGCGGTGGCAGTGCCCGAACTCGTCGGCGAGCTGGGCCTCGTCGAAGAACCTCGCCCAGTGCGGCACGTCGTCCCCGGGACGGGCCGTCTCCAGGGCCCGCTCGGCGCGGACCAGGGCCGCGGTGCAGGCCCGGACCTCGCCGAGCACCCCGTGCCCGCGCGCCTCCGAGGCGTGCAGCAGGGCCTGCACGACGGGCGGCCCGGAGGTGCCCACGCCCTGCTGGGCCACGCGCGCGAGCTGCACCGCCTCGCGCCCGTGCCCCAGGTAGACGGCCTGGCGGCTCATGGTGACCAGCACGTACGCCCCGAACGCCCGGTCCCCGGCGGCCTGGGCGAGCCGCAGCGCCTGCACGAAGTAGCGCTGGGCGAGCCCGTGCGCGGCGATGTCGTAGGAGGTCCAGCCGGCGAGCCGGGTCAGGTCGGCGGCGGCGGCGAACAGGCGGCGGCCGGTCTGCTCGCCGTAGGTGCCGCGCAGCATGGGCTCGCACTCGTGCTCCAGGTAGCGCACGAGGGCCTGGCGGGCGTGGCCGCCGCCGTAGGCGTCGTCGAGGGTGCGGAACAGCTCGCCGACCGAGCGCAGGGCGGCGATGTCCCCGGCGGTGACCTTCTGGCCGGGTCCGCGCTCGGCCCCGCCGCGCTGGCGGGGCAGGGACGGCACGCCCTGTTCGGCGGGGAGCCGCAGGGCGGGACGGCCCTGCGCGGGGATGCGGGCGGGGTGGGGCTCGCCCCGGGCGACCTTCTCGTCCGCACGGCCGATCAGCCAGTCGCGGCTGGGCACGACGAGCCCGGCCGGGGTGAAGGCGATCTTGCGCAGCTCGGCGTGGCTGCCGGAGTCCTTGCGCCACAGCCCGCTGACGATGTCGACGGCCTCCTCCGGGGTGGCGGCGAACTCCAGCCCCGCGTACACCGGGGCGCAGGCGTCCAGGCCCAGGTCCTGGGCGGTGAGGCGGCGGCCCAGGCGGCGGGTGAACACCTCGGCGATCAGGGCGGGTGTGGTCCCCCGGGGCTGCTGGCCGCGCAGCCACCGGGTGACGGAGGTCTTGTCGTATCTCAGGTCGAGCCCGTGTTCCAGACCGAGCTGGTCCACGCGACGGGCGAGTCCCGCGTTGGAGAACCCCGCTTCTGCGATGAGCGCGGCGAGCTGTCGGTTGGGGGTGCGCTGCGCGGGTCGTTCCGTCATCTGCGGTGCGGTCTCCTGCCTTCCGGCCTTCGTGATGTGCGCGGATTGCCTGTGAGCTGGCCTTATGCCTTGCTGAACGGCGCGAATGTAGCGGAGAGTAAGCACCCCATCACACATTTTCCCGGACATTCATCCGATCGTGTGAGGATTGACCCCGGGACTGACGTGTCCGGGCCGGACGTACAGTGGCTTGGGCGCGTTACGTGCCTGACACACCCGTCCGAGGGAGGCGCTTGCCGTGAGTGAGTTGCGGTTCGTCCGCATGGGGTTCGGTGACGAGGCCGTCGAGTACCAGGAGGCCTGGGACGAGCAGCGCCGGGTGCACGCGGCGCGCTTCGCCGACGAGGTCCCCGACACCGTACTGCTCCTGGAGCACCCGCCGGTCTACACGGCCGGGCGGCGGACGGCGGACAGCGAGCGACCCCTCGACGGCACCCCGGTCGTCGACGTGGACCGCGGCGGCAAGATCACCTGGCACGGCCCCGGGCAGCTGGTCGGCTACCCCATCCAGAAGCTTCCCCGCCCCGTGGACGTGGTCGCCCACGTCCGGCGCCTGGAGGAGGCCCTGATCCGCACCTGCGCCGACTTCGGCCTGGAGACCACCCGGGTCGAGGGCCGCAGCGGCGTGTGGGTCCTGGGCGACCCGGTCGAGCAGCGGCCCGCGCTCGGCGGACTGTCGCTGGACTTCGACCCGCGCCTGCACGACGAGGAGTTCGACCCGCGCCTGAACGGTCCGGAGTACGCCCCGTCCAACGCCGGCCAGCGCCGAGAGGACCGCAAGATCGCCGCGATCGGCATCCGGGTGGCCAAGGGCGTCACCATGCACGGCTTCGCGCTGAACGTGAACCCGGACAACAAGTGGTTCGACCGGATCATCCCCTGCGGCATCCGGGACGCGGGCGTGGCCTCCCTCGCCGCCGAGCTGGGCCGCGACGTGACGATCGAGGAGGTTCTGCCCGTGGTGGAGCGCCACCTGCGGGACGTCCTGGAGAACGCCGACCTCAAGCCGCGGGAGATCGAGAGGACACCGGCGGCATAAATGCCCGTGGGGAGGGGCTGACACCACACACAGGCATTCAAATCCACGGGCGTACCCTTGAGGACGCCGAAGAATCAACGCTAGGGAGCCGGTCGTGTCCGCAGTCGCACCCGACGGACGCAAGATGCTGCGCCTGGAGGTCCGCAACAGCCAGACCCCCATCGAGCGCAAGCCCGAGTGGATCAAGACCCGGGCGAAAATGGGCCCCGAGTACACCAAGATGCAGAACCTCGTGAAGAGCGAGGGCCTGCACACGGTCTGCCAGGAAGCCGGCTGCCCGAACATCTACGAGTGCTGGGAGGACCGCGAGGCGACCTTCCTCATCGGCGGCGACCAGTGCACCCGGCGCTGCGACTTCTGCCAGATCGACACCGGCAAGCCCGAGGCGCTCGACCGCGACGAGCCGCGCCGCGTGGGCGAGTCCGTGGTCGCGATGGACCTGAACTACGCCACGATCACCGGCGTCGCCCGCGACGACCTGGAGGACGGCGGCGCCTGGCTGTACGCCGAGACCGTGCGCCAGATCCACCGGCAGACCGCCGGCCGCGAGGGCGGCCACACCAAGGTCGAGCTGCTGGCCCCCGACTTCAACGCGATCCCCGAGCAGCTCGAGGAGGTCTTCTCCTCGCGCCCCGAGGTCTTCGCGCACAACGTCGAGACCGTCCCGCGGATCTTCAAGCGCATCCGCCCCGGCTTCCGCTACGAGCGCTCCCTGAAGGTCATCACGGAGGCCCGTGACTACGGCCTGGTCACCAAGTCGAACCTGATCCTCGGCATGGGCGAGACCCGCGAGGAGGTCAGCGACGCGCTGAAGCAGCTGCACGACGCGGGCTGCGAGCTCGTCACCATCACGCAGTACCTGCGCCCCTCCGTGCGCCACCACCCGGTGGAGCGCTGGGTCAAGCCGCACGAGTTCGTGGAGCTGCAGCAGGAGGCCGAGCAGATCGGTTTCTCCGGTGTGATGTCCGGCCCGCTGGTGCGCTCCTCGTACCGCGCCGGGCGGCTGTACCGCATGGCCATGGAGCAGCGGGACGCGCGCGTCGCGGCCCAGGCCGTCTGACGGAGCGTCACCGCCCCTTCCCCGCACGGGGCGAGACAATCGTGTGAATTCGCGCACCTGAGACTACCTGCGGGTAGTGACCGATTCGACGCGGTCCTGACCGTCCTCGCAGATGAGGGCGTACGTCAGGACCGCGTCGGCGTTCCGCCGCCTCCCGTCCCGGATTCACGGGTGTTTGACCGGTCGGTCACGCCCTGGTAACACCGATCAGTGACGCTGAACTCACAGCACGTACACCCTGACCGAGGGGGGACCTCACCCATGCAGGCCGCGCCCGTCCGCGCCACCGCGATCCCGTCGTTCACGACCGCCCTGCGCGCGGTCGAGGCGCTGCTGATGAGCAGCGGCCAGCGCACCGCCCGGCGCAACGCCTGGACCTCCGTGCTGGAGGACCGCCGGCGCGCCAAGGACCGGGTCGAGGCGCAGCGCGTGCTGGAGCAGTCCGTCTCCCGCTCCCTGTCCGCCCGCCCCTGAGCCACGGCCCCCGCCCCGCGGGCCCGGACGGCACTGCCGTCGTCGGCGCTTGTGCGGACACGTAGACTTCGTGGCATGGCGAGGAAGGAACCTGCAGCGGACGCTGCGAACCCCGGGCGACTGAAGCAGATCGCCCTGACCTACAAGATGACCCGCAGGGCCGACAAGAAGATCGGTCTTGTACTCGCGGCTGTCGGAATCGTCACCTTCGGTGTCTTCCTCGCGATCGGTTTCTTGATCGGTCACCCCATCTATCTCGGCATCCTGGGCTTCCTGCTCGCCTTCCTCGCGACGGCGATCGTGTTCGGGCGCCGGGCCGAGCGGGCCGCCTTCGGGCAGATGGAGGGCCAGCCCGGTGCCGCCGCGGCGGTGCTCGACAACATCGGCCGGGGGTGGACGACGACCCCCGCGGTGGCGATGAACCGCAACCAGGACGTGGTGCACCGCGCGGTCGGCAAGGCCGGCATCGTGCTGGTGGCCGAGGGCAACCCGAACCGGGTGAAGACCCTGCTCGCCGCCGAGAAGCGCAAGATGAACCGGATCGTCGCGGACGTGCCCGTGCACGACCTGGTGGTGGGCACCGGCGAGGGCCAGGTCGAGCTGAAGAAGCTGCGCACGACCATGCTGAAGCTGCCGCGCGTGCTGACCGGCCCGCAGGTCACGGCGACCAACGACCGGCTGCGCGCGCTCGGCGACCTGATGAGCAACATGCCGCTGCCGAAGGGCCCGATGCCCAAGGGCATGCGCCTGCCCAAGGGCGGACCGAAGGCCCGCTGACCCGTACCCGTACGTGGAAGGGGCGCCCGGAGTGATCCGGGCGCCCCTTCGTCGTCCGCGCCGTACGGCTCGTCGCGCGGGCGCGCCAGGGCCTGTCTGACAGTTCCCGCCGTCGCCCGGAGGGCGGCCTCGCGGCGTCAGGTGCGTGCTCTCGGCGTGCCGGGCGTAGAGCGTCGTCCTGGATGTACTCGGCCCTGCGCCCGGTGCGGCGAGGCGTGCATGGTGTCGTGAGGCAGGAGGGAAGGTGAGACAGGCCCTAGATGCGCACCTCGACCGTGCCGGCCAGCCGGTCGTGCAGGCCGCGGCCGTCCCGGTCCCAGACCAGGGCGGGGATCGCGAGGAACAGCAGGACCGTGCGCAGGACGGCCCGCCAGGGGCTGACGCGGCCGGTGGCCAGGGCGAGCACCCGGATGCCGAACAGGCGCTTGCCCGGGGTGAAGCCGACCGTGCCCACCGTGAGCACCATCAGCGCGAACATGATCAGCGGCGCCCAGAGCTGCGCCGCCTCGTTATAGCTGTCGGCGACCAGGCCGTACGCGATCAGCAGGCTCAGGCCCCAGTCGACGGCCAGGGCGCCGAGCCGCCGGCCCGGGCGGGCGATCGAGCCGGAGCCTTCCTCGGGCAGACCGAGCTGCTCGCCCCGGTACCCGAAGTCGACACCGGCCTCCTCCGCGGCCGCGCGGGGCCCAGAGAGCCACGATCCGAGTGCTTGCCTGTTGTCCACCCGTCCACGGTACTGCGCCCCCTTGTGACCGGGGCACGGCGGGGTGCGTCGGGGCTACGGTGGGAGGTGGGCCGGTTAACTTGTGCGAAACAAACGGGTCACGCCCGAGAAATCACCCGTCCCTAGGGTCGAGGACAGCGTGTGCCACCCGCACTGGCCGCACGAACGAACTACCACCCCGGCGGGACGGTCGGGAGTAGGAGGAGCTGGATGTTCCAGAACGCCGACGAGGCCAAGAAGTTCATCGCGGACGAGGACGTCAAGTTCATCGACGTCCGCTTCTGCGACCTCCCGGGTGTGATGCAGCACTTCACGGTGCCTGCGGAGGCGTTCGACGCCGACGAGGAGCTGGCCTTCGACGGCTCCTCGATCCGGGGTTTCCAGGCCATTCACGAGTCCGACATGGCCCTGCGCGCGGACCTGTCGACCGCCCGGGTCGACCCGTTCCGCCGTGACAAGACGCTGAACATCAACTTCTTCATCCACGACCCGATCACGGGTGAGCAGTACTCCCGCGACCCGCGCAACGTGGCCAAGAAGGCGGAGGCCTACCTCGCCTCCACGGGCATCGCCGACACGGCGTACTTCGGTCCGGAGGCCGAGTTCTACGTCTTCGACTCCGTCCGCTTCGCGACCAGCGCGAACGAGTCCTTCTACCACATCGACTCCGAGGCCGGCGCCTGGAACACCGGTGCGCTGGAGGACAACCGCGGTTACAAGGTCCGCTACAAGGGCGGTTACTTCCCGGTCCCGCCGGTCGACCACTTCGCCGACCTGCGCGCCGAGATCTCCCTGGAGCTGGAGCGGGCCGGCCTGAAGGTCGAGCGCCAGCACCACGAGGTGGGCACCGCCGGCCAGGCCGAGATCAACTACAAGTTCAACACCCTGCTCGCCGCCGCCGACGACCTCCAGCTCTTCAAGTACATCGTGAAGAACGTGGCGTGGAAGAACGGCAAGACGGCCACCTTCATGCCGAAGCCGATCTTCGGTGACAACGGCTCGGGCATGCACGTCCACCAGTCGCTGTGGACCGGCGGCCAGCCGCTGTTCTACGACGAGGCCGGTTACGCGGGCCTGTCGGACACCGCCCGCTACTACATCGGCGGCATCCTCAAGCACGCCCCGTCGCTGCTGGCCTTCACCAACCCGACGGTCAACTCCTACCACCGCCTGGTGCCGGGCTTCGAGGCGCCGGTGAACCTGGTGTACTCGCAGCGCAACCGCTCCGCGGCCATGCGCATCCCGATCACGGGCTCCAACCCGAAGGCCAAGCGCGTCGAGTTCCGCGCCCCGGACGCCTCCGGCAACCCGTACCTGGCCTTCTCGGCACTGCTGCTCGCCGGCCTGGACGGCATCAAGAACAAGATCGAGCCGGCCGAGCCGATCGACAAGGACCTGTACGAGCTGGCCCCCGAGGAGCACGCGAACGTCGCCCAGGTCCCGACCTCCCTCGGCGCGGTCCTGGACCGCCTGGAGGCCGACCACGAGTTCCTGCTCCAGGGCGACGTGTTCACCCCGGACCTGATCGAGACGTGGATCGACTTCAAGCGCACCAACGAGATCGCGCCGCTGCAGCTGCGTCCGCACCCGCACGAGTTCGAGCTGTACTTCGACGTGTGATCGACGCCCCCGCCGCCCGTACGGTGCCCCCGTCTCCCGCCGTGGAGGCGGGGGCACCGTCGTGTGCCGGGCCGCGCTTCACAGGCGGGCGCGGAAGGGGGATCATCGGGTACGGGACGGTTGTTCGAGAAGGGTCGCGGGGATGCCGGAACGGGACGACGAGGAGCGCGAGTTCGACTTCCGCTGGGCTGACGGGGCCGAGCACAGGGAGCCGTCCGCCCGGGCCCGTATGCTCGCCGCCCGCTGGAAGCACGACCCGCCCGGGCCGGTGCCGTTCCGCCCCGAACCCGGGCACGCGGGCGGGCGGCGCCGCCGGTCCCCCTGGGTGTCGGCGGCCGTGGTGCTCGGCTGCGTCGCGGCGGTGATCGTCCTGCTCGGGTACACCGGCTTCCGTCCCCCGTTCTAGCGGGCGGTCCTGTTAGCGTCCGGCCCGTGGACGACAGCGTGTACACGGGCAACGCCGGCGAGGACGCCGCGCTGGACCGAGGGTGGATCCTCGGACACTTCAAGCCCGCCGGGGATCCTCGGCACAGCGACGACGTCGAGATCAAGTGGGGCGTTCACCGCCGCGGCGACGAGCGTGCCGAGTGGGTGCGCGGGGAGCAGCGGACCGCGCTGCTGGTGCTGATCAGTGGACGCTTCCGCGTCGAGCTGCCCGGGCGGAGCGTGCTGCTGCGACGGCAGGGCGACTACGTGGTGTGGGGACGGGGCGTCGACCACTCCTGGCGCGCGGAGGAGGAGTCGGTGGTGCTGACCGTGCGGTGGCCGTCCGTGCCCGGGTACGCGGTGGGGTCCGGCGCCTGACGGCTTCGCCCGGGACCGGGACGTGACGGCTGCGCCCCGGGTGGAACGTGCCCCCGCTTGTGGTGATTTTCTCCGCGCGGGCCGGGGGCCGCGTGCATGAATGACCGTATGAGTGAGCTGATGCCTTTCACGCACACGGCCGACGGCGAGCGGCTCGCCGGGCTGCACCGCGGCGCGGACGGGCCCGGCGGGGCGACCGTCGTGCTGCTGCACGGCGCGGGCAACGGCAGCGCGGACCGGCTGGTGCCGTTGCTGGAGGAGTTCGCCGCGCACGGCTGCCCCGCCCTCGCCTTCGACTTCTCCGGCCACGGCCGCAGCAGCGGCCGGCTGCGGGAGCTGAGTCTGCGCCGCCGTTTCGAGCAGGCGGTGTCCGTGATCGACGCGCGCGTGGGCGGTGACGGGCCGCTGGTGCTGGTCGGGTTCAGCATGAGCGGGCAGACGGTGGCGGATCTCGCCCGGCACTACGGTGACCGGGTGGCGGCCCTCGGGCTGTGCGCGCCGGCGGTGTACGCGGCCCAGGCGTGGGACGTGCCGTTCGGCGCGGGCGACGGGCGGTTCAGCGAGGTCATCCGCACCGAGGGGAGCTGGCGCGGCTCACCCGCGCTCGATGTGCTGCGGGCGTACGAGGGGCGGGCCGTGCTCGCGGTGCCGGGCCGGGACGAGGTCGTCCCGGCGGCCGTGACGGAGGCCGTCTCCGAGGCGCTGGCCCGGCGCTCGCAGTTCACCCACCGGGAGTTCCCCGGGGCGCGGCACCGGCTGGGCCTGTGGTTCCGCGACCACGCCGAGGAGCGGCGCGAGTTCGTCACCGACGTACTGGCCGGGCTCGGCGAGGGCGGCTGGACGGCCACGCGCGCGTGGGTGGCCGAGCAATTGCCCGAGGGCCGCACGGTCACCGGCTCGGCCTTCCTGAGCGGCGGCTGGAGCGCGCAGATGCGGCGGCTCGCTCTCGACGACGGCTCCGCACTGGTCCTGCGCTCCTTCGTCAAGCCGTTCTTCCGCCGGCACGCCGGCGGACTGCTGGCCCGGGAGGCGGAGATCCTCACGCTGCTCGCGGACGAGGAGGGTGTGCCGGCCCCCGGGCTGGTGGGTGTGGACGCGACGGCCGGGCACTGCGATCACCCGTCCCTGCTGATGACGGTCCTGCCGGGCCGGGTCCGGGTCGACGAGGAGGAACTCGGCCCTCGGGTGGACCTGTTGGCGGCCCAACTGGCCCGGATCCACCGGGTCCTTCCGGCCGGACGGCCGCGGACGTACCAGGCGTGGACGTCCCCGGAGCGGGTGAACGTGCCGGCGGGTGCGGTGTGGGAGCGGGCCGTGGACGTGATCCGCCGGGATCCGCCGCCGTACGAGGGCTGTTTCCTGCACCGGGACTTCCACCCCGGGAACGTGCTGTTCGCGGGCTCCGGGGCCGGGTTGCGGATCAGCGGCGTGGTCGACTGGGTGGAGACCTCGTGGGGTCCCGCCGACCTGGACGTCGCCCACTGCTCGACGGCGCTCGCGCTGCTGTACGGGCCGGAGCACGGCCTCGCGTTCCGCGCCGCGTACGAGGAGCGGGGCGGCCGGCGCCTGGCGGACGGGCCCGCCCACCTGTACTGGCGGCTGCTCGACGCGCTGGCCTACGTCCCGGACGCGGCGAAGCTGGCGGGACCGTGGCGCGAGCTGGGCCGGACCGATCTGACGCCACGGGCGCTGGCCGGGCGGCTGGAGGCGTACGTGACGGGGCTGCTGGAGCGGTACGGCTGAGGGCGGCGGGCAGGTCGCCGGGGGCGTCGTCGGCGGGGAGCGCGATGGTGCTGTGAGGCAGCCGGGTGCGTGCCGGGCTGCGTCGGGAGGGCCCGGGCGGGTCAGGAGCGTACGAACACCCCGGCCCGGGCCGCCGTGGCCGCCGCCTCGGCGGCTCTGACGGCCGCCTCCTCGTCCAGCCGGCCCCCGCTGATCAGCAGGCGGTAGTAGAGCGGGGCGGACACCGCGCGAATGACCTCATGGGGGTCGGTGCCCTCGGGCACCTCGCCCCGGTCGGCGGCCTGCCGGACACAGGGAGCCCACTCCCGGACGCGGACGTCGTAGAAGCGGTGCAGCGCGGCGGCCGTTCTCGTGTCACCGCCGGCCGCGGCGATCAGGGCCTTGAACAGGGGTCCCTGCCGGGGGTCGGTCAGGGTGCGCTGCACGAGCCGGGCGTTCGCCGTGAGGTCGCCGATCAGGGTCTCGGTCTCGGTGCGCGGTGCCGACTGCTCGGCCATGTCCGCGAGCAGATCCGCCACCAGCCCGGTCACCGTGCCCCAGCGGCGGTACACGGTCGTCTTGCCCACGCCGGCGCGGCGCGCGACGTCGGCGAGGTCCAGCCCCGGGAAGCCGCGTTCGGTGAGGGCGTCCTCCGCCGCCCGCAGCACCGATTCCCGGACCCGCGCGGTGCGCCCCCCGGGCCGCACGGTACCCGGCTCTCCCCCGTCAGCCATAACGGTACTCCTGTTCCATTAGTTGCCACTCCCTGCTACCTTAGCGATCCACTAACGGGACCAGAGAACCATTAACCTGGTTCCACACCGAGAGGGGCCGACATGGAACACAGGCGACTGGGCGCGTCAGGACTCATGGTCCCGGCGCTGAGCTTCGGGGCGGGCACCTTCGGCGGGAGCGGCCCGCTGTTCGGGGCGTGGGGGTCGACCGGCGTGCAGGAGGCCCGCCGGATGGTGGACGTCTGCCTGGAGGCGGGTATCACGATGTTCGACACCGCCGACGTCTACTCCGCCGGCGCCTCAGAGAAGGTGCTCGGAGCGGCACTCGAAGGCCGCCGGGACGAGGTGATCATCTCCACCAAGACGAGCCTGCCGATGGGTGACGGGCCGGGCGACGCGGGTTCCTCGCGCTCCCGGCTGATCCGCGCCTGCGAGGACGCGCTGCGCAGGCTCGGCACCGACCGCATCGACCTGTTCCAGTTGCACGCCTTCGACGCCGGAACGCCGGTCGAGGAGGTGATGGACGCACTCGCCTCGCTGGTACGGGCGGGCAAGGTGCGCTACACCGGCATGTCCAACTTCTCGGGCTGGCAGGCGATGAAGTCCCTCGCCGTCGCGGAGCGGCACGGGCATCCGCGCCACGTGGCCCACCAGGTGTACTACTCGCTGATCGGCCGCGACTACGAGTGGGAGCTGATGCCGCTCGCGCTCGACCAGGGCCTCGGCGCGATCGTCTGGAGTCCGCTGGGCTGGGGCCGCCTCACCGGCCGCATCCGCCGCGGCAGCCCGCTGCCGCCCGGCAGCCGGCTGCACCGCACCGCCGACTTCGGGCCGCCGGTCCGCGCGGAGCACCTCTACGACGTGGTCGACGTACTGGACGAGATCGCCGAGGAGACGGGCAGGGCCGTGCCGCAGATCGCCCTCAACTGGCTGCTGCACAGGCCGACGGTGTCCTCCGTCATCATCGGCGCCCGGGACGAGCGGCAGCTGCGGCAGAATCTCGGCGCCGTCGGCTGGAGCCTCACACCCGAGCAGGTGGCGCGGCTCGACGCGGTGAGCCACCGGCCGGCGCCCTACCCCTACTTCCCCTACGAGCGCCAGGAGGGGTTCGCCCGGCTGAACCCGCCGGTGATCGCGGCACCGGGCCGGGCGGCATGAGCGCGCGCCGGGGCCCCGCGGTCGCGGCGCCCGGGCGCGTGAACGGGCGGCGGGCTCCCTCCGGCCCGGGGTGCACGAACAGGCGCCGGGTGCCCCCGGGTCGGGGTGCCCGGCGCCCGGGGCGCTCGGCGGCTCAGCGGGCGTAGCGCATGAGCGCGCGCACCATGTGGCAGGTCGTGTCCGACGGCGGGTGGACACCGATCATTTCCGCCGTGTCGCGGATCGTCTCGTTGCGCGCCTGGGTGGGCAGGTAGACGCCGGAGTCGAGCAGCGCGATGGCCAGCCGCATGGCCTTGAGGCGGCGGTTGTGCGTGACGTACCACTCCCGCGGCCGGCCGGGCGGCAGCGGCCGCTTCTCCACGGGCGCGTACGGCAGGTCGAGCAGGACGGGACGCTTCGCGGTGGACTGGGTGGGCAGCGGCTTCGGCTTCAGAGCGGCAGCGGGCACAGGCATCCTCCTGTCGCGGTCGGGTGACGCCGGGGCCTTCGCCCACCCCCGCCTCACCCTCGAACACTACTGACAGTCTACCGCCGGGCACTGACAACGAGGAACCCGCACGGGCGTCCAAATCCGCAGGTGAAGAAGGACTTTGGCAGTGCGTCACGGCGGATTCGGGAGTGGTTCCTGAGTCGCCGGAAAATCGAACAGGACTCGGTGCGCGTACGGTGATGCCCATGGAGATCTGGATCAACCCGGCCTGCTCGAAATGCCGCAGCGCCGTGCAGCTGCTCGACGCCGAGGGCGCCGACTACACCGTCCGCCGCTACCTGGAGGACGTGCCGAGCGAGGACGAGATCCGCGAGGTGCTGACGCGCCTCGGGCTCGAACCCTGGGATATCACCCGCACCCAGGAGGCGGCGGCCAAGGAGCTCGGGCTCAGGGACTGGCCCCGGGAGGCCGGTTCGCGCGAGCGGTGGATCGCGGCGCTCGCCGAGCACCCCAAGCTGATCCAGCGTCCGATCATCACCGCGGACGACGGCACGGCGGTGGTGGCCCGGACCGACGAGGCCGTGCGGGACGCGCTGTCGCGCTGACCCCGCCCAGCGGGTGTGGCGCAGGTCACTGTCCCGGCTCCTGCGACCGCTGAGTAACCCCGTTCGGTATCTCGTACATAGCGGCGTACGCTCCCCTACCTCTTCAGGAGGCGCGCATGTCGCGCAGGAGAACTCTCGGCACGAAGAAGAAGATCGCGCTGCTGGTCGGTGCGGCGACCGTGGCGGGAGGCGGGGCCTTCGTCATGGCGAGCACGTCGAACGCCGCGCAGACCCCCAAGTCCGCGTCGGAATCGACGGTCTGTCTGGGCCTCGCCACCGCCCTGGGCAACAACCAGAAGTTCATCGCGGACCAGCGGGCCGACCCGGACGCCCAGTCCGAGGCGCGGATCGCCAACCGCGAGGCGGTCGTCGCGGAGATCAAGCGGAAGCAGGAGGCGTCGGGTTGCACGGTCGGGGAGTCGGCTCAGGACTCCCAAGCCGCGCAGCCCTCGCAGCCCGCTCAGGGCGGCCAGCAGGGCGGCGGCGGTCAGCAGGCCGGCGGCGGTCAGCAGGCCGGGGGTGCGCAGCCCTCGCAGCCGGCCGCCTCCGCGCCCGCGGCGAACCCCGGCGGCGGAGCCGCGGCCGGACAGCAGGTGTGCAACGGCTCCACGGTCACGCTCTCCGGCGAGGGCGGTGCGCCCGCCGCGTCCAGCAACCAGTTCCCGGCCGGCACGAAGCTGAAGGTCACCAACCTGGACAACAACAAGTCCACGACGGTGGAGGTCACGTCGGTCTCCGGCAGCTGCGTCCTGCTGAACAACGCGGCCTTCGAACAGGTCCGTGAGCCCGGCAAGTTCCTGATCCGCCGGGCCGTGATCGAGAAGGTGGGGTGAGGCCGGAGGACCGGATGAGTCCATGAGGCGGCGGTCCACCCCTCGGCCGCCCCCTCGTACGTGTCACCGGTCCTGCCACCCCCGGCCAGGGGTGGCAGGACCGGCGTGCGTGCGGCTCCGGGCGGCGCCGTGCACCGGTTCGACGGAGGGGAGCCGGTGCACGGCGCCACCGGGTAACACGGGGTTCACATACGGGCAACGGCCGGGAAATCGCCTGTTGCCAGGCTGCCGGGCAGCACCTCGCGGCGCCTCAATGCGGCAGCGCCGCAGCACCCGCGATACGCGCCCGAGCACACCCCGAAGGATGTGGCCCGTGACCTTCAAGGCTGAGTACATCTGGATCGACGGCACCGAGCCGACGGCCAAACTGCGTTCCAAGACCAGGATCATCCCGGGTTCGCCCGCCGGTCTGGACGCGCTGCCGGTCTGGGGCTTCGACGGGTCCTCCACCAACCAGGCCGAGGGCCACTCCTCGGACTGCGTCCTGAAGCCGGTCTTCACGTGTCCCGACCCGATCCGCGGCGGCGACGACGTGCTGGTCCTGTGCGAGGTGCTGAACACCGACCTCACCCCGCACGTCACCAACACGCGGGCCGCGCTGGCCGAGGTGGCCGAGAGGTTCGCGGCGCAGGAGCCGATCTTCGGCATCGAGCAGGAGTACACGTTCTTCAAGGACGGCTACCCGCTCGGCTTCCCCAAGGGCGGCTTCCCGGCCCCGCAGGGCGGCTACTACTGCGGTGTCGGCGCCGACGAGATCTTCGGCCGTGACGTCGTCGAGGCCCACCTCGACAACTGCCTGAAGGCCGGTCTCGGCCTGTCCGGCATCAACGCCGAGGTCATGCCGGGCCAGTGGGAGTTCCAGGTCGGCCCGCTGGCGCCGCTGGAGGTCTCCGACCAGCTGTGGGTGGCCCGCTGGCTGCTCTACCGCACGGCCGAGGACTTCGACATCGCCGCCACCCTCGACCCCAAGCCGGTCAAGGGCGACTGGAACGGCGCCGGTGCGCACACCAACTTCTCCACCAGGGCGATGCGCGAGTCCTACGACGCGATCATCACCGCCTGCGAGTCACTCGGCGAGGGCTCCAAGCCGCTCGACCACGTCAAGAACTACGGCGCCGGCATCGACGACCGCCTGACGGGCCTGCACGAGACCGCCCCGTGGGACAAGTTCTCCTACGGCGTCTCGGACCGCGGCGCCTCGGTGCGCATCCCGTGGCAGGTCGAGCAGGACGGCAAGGGCTACATCGAGGACCGCCGTCCCAACGCCAACGTCGACCCGTACGTGGTGACGCGGCTGCTCGTCGACACGTGCTGCTCGGCGCTGGAGAAGGCCGGCCAGGTCTGACCGGTCCGTCACCCGGCTTCCAGGGGGCGTCCACCGCGCGGTGGACGCCCCCTCGCCGCGTGCCGGCCCGGGGAACCGGACTGTCCACCCGGTGGGACGGGTGCCCCGGCAAGACTGTCGCGATGACGTCCCCGCCGGGGCGGAAACGCTGATGAGGAGGCACGTCGACGGACGCCGGCCCGTCGGAAGGTGTCCGGGTGCTGAGAGAAGGGTGCCTGCATCGCGGGGACGTCTGCTTCAATGGGGCCATGGCCAGCTACCGGAAGAACGCCGCGACGGGTCGCCATGACCTCGAGCCCTTCTGGCCGTCCCGCCAGGACCACGACTTCGACCGGCTGTGTTGCCGCGCGACGCACGCGCAGGCCCTCTGAAGCCGTCCACCCGGCCTTCGGCCAGCGCGAACCGCGTACGTCCCTCGGCGAGCCCGACCACGAACCCGCGGCCGTCGACCTCCCCGACGAACTCCTCGCGCGAAAGAGCTGACCTCTCATGGCGACCACTCGTTCCCTGTCCCCCGCCGCCCCCTTCACCGCCCCCTCGGCCCACGGCCCCCGGCACCGGCTGCGCGCCGTCGACCGGGACGAGGTGGTGACCGTGGCGGACCTGCTGCCGCCGGGGGCCACCTGGCTGCCGGCGCCGCAGCACACCCTGCCCATCCTGCCGGGGCAGCCGCCGATGGTCGGCTACCTGGTGCTCGTCCCGGCCGACCAGCAGCCGCCGTTCCCGGTGGCCGTGCCGGACCGGGCCGTGACGACGGCGTCCGGGGCGGCGCCCGAGCCGGGCGGCGACGCGCTGATCCGCGTCGACACCGTGCAGCGCACCGCCCAGGTGGCCGGGCGGCCGCTGGACCTCACGTACCTGGAGTTCGAGCTGCTGGCCCATCTCGTCGCCCACCCGGGCCGGGTCCACACCCGCGACCAACTGGTCGGCACGGTGTGGGGGTACGGGCACGTGGGCGACGGCCGCACGGTCGACGTCCATGTCGCCCGGCTGCGCCGCAAGCTGGGCGCGGAGCACCGCGACACGATCCGCACCGTGCGCCGCGTGGGCTACAAGTACGTTCCCCCGGCGGTCCGCTGACGGTCCGTCCGGCGACCCGCGCGGCCCGTCCCGCGACCCGATCGGCCCGGTGCGGCGACCGCCCGCCCCCGCCTGCCTCTGCCTCTGCCCGCCTCTGCCGAGAGCAGACGACCGTTCCCTCCCGCCGCTGCTGAGGGCAGAGTGCACGGCATGAGGCTGCTGATGCTGGGTGGTACGGAGTTCGTGGGGCGGGCCGTCGTCGAGGCGGCGCTGGAGCGGGACTGGGACGTGACCGTCTTCCACCGGGGGCGGCACCAGGCCCCGCCGGGCGCGCGGACGCTGCTGGGCGACCGGACCGCGCCCGGGGGCCTCGCCGCCCTGGCCGGTGACACCGGCGAGTGGGACGTCGTCGTGGACACCTGGTCGGCGGCGCCCCGCGCGGTGGCGGACGCGGCGCGGCTGCTGCGGGACCGCGCAGCCCACTACGTGTACGTGTCGAGCTGTTCGGTGTACGCCTGGGCCCCGCCCGCCGGGTACGGCGAGGACGCCCCCCTGGTGCAGGGCGCCTCGGCCGAGGCGGAGCAGACGGACTACGCGCGGGACAAGCGCGGCGGTGAGCTGGCCGTGCTGGACGCCTTCGGCGAGGACCGGTCGGTGCTCGTGCGGTCGGGCCTGATCCTCGGCCCGTACGAGAACATCGGCCGGCTCCCCTGGTGGCTGGAGCGGACCGCGCGCGGGGGACCCGTGCTGGCCCCGGGCCCGCGCGAGCTGCCCCTGCAGTACGTGGACGTCCGTGACCTGGCCGCGTGGATCCTGCACGCGGCGCAGCGGCGGCTGAGCGGGCCGTACAACCTGATCGGTCCGCAGGGGCACGCCACCATGGGCCGTCTGCTGGAGGCCTGCGTCCGGGTCACCGGCGGGCGGGCCGAGCTGCGCTGGACCGAGCCCGGGGTGATCCTCGACGCCGGCATCGAGCCGTGGACACAGCTGCCGGTGTGGGTGCCGCCGGGCAGCGACCTGCACGACGCCCTGCACGGCGCGGACGTCTCCCGGGCGGTCGGGGCGGGACTGGCCTGCCGGCCCGTCGAGGAGACCGTGTCGGACACCTGGAGGTGGCTCCGGGAGCGCGGAGGCGAGGCCCCGCAGCGCCCCGACCGGCCCCGGCCGGGCCTCGATCCCAAGGTGGAGGCGAAGGTGCTCGGGAGGGCGTGAGCCACCGCGTCCGGCCGCCCCGGGGGTGTAGGTAGCACCACCACCGGTCCGGTGGCCCGGCCCCGTGACCGGTCCGGCGCGCTCGGCGAGACTGGCGCCATGACCACCGACACGAAGAACGGCGACGGGCGGATCGACGGACGGCGGATCGGGCTCGCCGCGGTGCGCGGGCTGGCCCTGGCCCTCGTCGGCCTGCCGGGGGCGGTGCTGTGCCTCTGCCTGTCCCTGCTCTCCATCGGGCTCATTCCGATCGGCGTCGGGATCGTCACGACGCCGTACGTGCTGACGGGTGTCCGCGCCTTCACGAACTGGCGGCGGTTGCTCGCGGCCGAGTGGGGCGGGGTGCGGATCCCGCCCGCGTACCGGCCGCTGCCGAAGGACGCCAACCCGTGGGCGCGCACCTTCGGGATGCTGCGCGATCCGGCGACCTGGCGGGACCTGGCGTGGCTGCCGGTCGACATGACCGCGGGGTTCGTCACCGCGCTGCTCCCGGCCGTGCTGCTGCTCTACCCGCTGGAGGGTTTCGCGCTCGCCATCGGCCTGTGGCGGGTCTTCCCCGACGGGTACTGGTACGGCTTCGTGCCGGTGACGGGGCAGGCGTCCGCCTTCGGTGCGGCGGCCCTCGGACTGGTCCTGCTGTTCTTCGCGCACTTCTTCACCCCGCGCCTGCTGGACGTCCACTTCCGGCTGACCCGGGCCGTGCTCGGCGGCAACCAGGAGGAACTGGCCGAGCGGGTGCGGGTGCTCACCGAGACCCGGCGCGACGCGGTCGACGCCTCCGCCGCCGAACTGCGGCGCATCGAGCGGGACCTGCACGACGGGGCCCAGGCCCGGCTGGTCGCCGTCGGCATGGACCTGGGCACCATCGAAGCCCTGCTGGACAAGGACCCGGCCCGGGCCAGGGTGCTCATCGCTCAGGCCCGCGCCTCCTCCGTCGAGGCCCTGGCCGAGCTGCGCGAGCTGGTGCGCGGCATCCACCCGCCGGTCCTCGCCGAACGGGGGCTGGGCGACGCGGTGCGGGCACTGGCGCTGCGGCTGCCGGTGGCCACCGAGGTGACCGTCGACCTGCCCGGGCGGGCGGAGGCGCCCGTGGAGTCGGCCGCATACTTCGCGGTGAGCGAGGTGCTCGCCAACGCCGTGAAGCACTCCGGTGCCGACCGGATCTGGGTCGACCTGCACCGGGCGGACGGCATGCTGCGGGCGACCGTCACGGACAACGGCAGGGGCGGCGCGGTGGTCGGGGCCGGTTCGGGGCTGGCCGGGGTGGAGCGGCGACTGGGTACATTCGACGGCGTCCTGGCCGTCAGCAGCCCCGCGGGCGGCCCCACCATGGTCACCATGGAGATCCCTTGCGCGTAGTCCTGGCCGAAGACCTGTTCCTGCTGCGCGACGGCCTGGTCCGGCTGCTGCAGGCGCACGGCTTCGAGATCGCGGCGGCCGTCGAGTCCGGGCCCGAACTGGCCGCCGCGCTGGCGGAACTCGACCCGGACGTCGCCGTGGTCGACGTGCGGCTGCCGCCCACGCACACCGACGAGGGACTGCAGTGCGCCCTCCAGGCCCGTCGCGGGCGGCCCGGGCTGCCGGTGCTGGTGCTCTCCCAGCACGTGGAACAGCTGTACGCGCGCGAGCTGCTCGCCGACGGCAGCGGCGGGGTCGGCTATCTGCTCAAGGACCGGGTCTTCGACGCGGAGCAGTTCGTGGACGCGGTGCGGCGTGTGGCCGCCGGGGGGACGGCGATGGATCCGCAGGTCATCCAGCAGCTGCTGGCGCGGCAGTCGGGTGAGGACCGGCCGCTGGCGCGGCTGACGCCCCGGGAGCGGGAGGTGCTGGAACTGATGGCGCAGGGCCGGTCCAACGCGGCGATCGCCGGGAAGCTGGTCGTGACGGAACGGGCCGTCGCCAAGCACACCGCGAACATCTTCGCCAAACTGGGCCTGGAGGTCTCGGACGACGACAACCGGCGCGTGTTGGCGGTTCTCGCCCATCTCGACCACGGCCGGTGAATCCGGCCCACCTCCCTCACCCTGGGTACGGGATCGGCAACTGCCGGTTTTCCAGGGGCTGTTGAGGGAACAGATTCCTCACGGATCTCCCACCAATTCCCGGTACCTCTGAACACCTGTGGGGCGGCCTCCGTATGGAAGGGGGCCGCTTCACTCCTGTCGGGCGCCTCGATGCCCCCGAAAAAGGAAGTCAGAGGAGTTCCATGGGACGCAACACAAGAAAACGCCGTACGCCGCTGGCCACCAAGGCCATTGCCGCATCGGCGGCCCTAGCGCTCGGTGGGGGCGGGCTGATCTGGGCGAACTTCTACGCATCGGCGCACGAGTCGAACCCGGCGAACCGGACGAAGTCCGCGGGCTGGCAGATCGCCACGATCCAGTGCCCGGACGTCGGCCAGAAACTGACGTCGGTGCCCCAACGCGCCCGCCGGGGGGTGGACAAGGAGCTGGCGAACCTCGACAAGCAGATCAGCGAGGCGTACTCCCGGCTCGCCTCCACGCGCCGGGCGCAGGCCGGTGACCCGGGCTTCGTCGACAACGCCATCCTGGGCCCGCTCAAGTCGAAGCGCACCGCGGCCCTGGACCGCATCGGCATCAACATCCGGCGGGTGGGCGGCAAGGCCCCGCGCAACCTCGGCCAGCTCGCCAAGTGCCGCGGCATGGCGGCCGACGCCAACACCAACGACGGCAACGGCGGCGGGCAGAACGGCGGCGGCCAGAACAACAACGGCGGCCAGGACCAGGGCCAGAACGGCGGCCAGAACGGCGGCGGTCAGAACGGCGGCGGTCAGGGCGGCAACGGCGGCCAGGGCGGCAACGGTCCCGTGGCGGACGACTTCATCAGGATCGAGGACGTCCAGCCGGGCAGCCGGAACCTGCCCAACGGCCTGCCCGCGAACGGCGACAGCGGCTCCACCGGCACGTTCACCACGTCCTGCGGCACCAACCAGAACGAGAACCGCAACTCGGACAACGTGATCGTGGCGCCCGGCGTGTCCAACGGCGCCCAGCACCAGCACGACTACGTCGGCAACCAGAGCAACAACGCCTTCGCGAGCGACGAGGACCTGGCCGGCGCCGAGACCACCTGCCAGAACCAGGGCGACAAGTCCTCGTACTTCTGGCCGGTGCTGCGCATCCAGGACGGTACGCAGGACATCGACCAGGGCCAGCCCGGCGGCGGTCAGGACGGCAACGTCGGCAAGATCGTCGAGCCGGCCGAGGCCCAGCTGAAGTTCGTCGGCAACCGCACGAGCGACGTCGTCGCCATGCCGAGGGCGCTGCGCATCATCACCGGTGACGCCAAGTCCCTCACCAACGGCCTGAACAACGCCAACACCTCCTGGAGCTGCACCGGCTTCGAGGACCGGCAGGTGACGGACAAGTACCCGATCTGCCCCGACGGCAGCTCCGTGGTGCGCACGTCCAACTTCCAGAGCTGCTGGGACGGCCAGAACATCGACAGCGCCAACCACCGCACCCACGTGGACTTCGTGGAGGCGGACGGCAGCTGCTCCAACGGCTTCAAGGCCATCCCCCAGCTCCAGGTCCGCCTGGTCTACGACGTCCAGGCGCCGCAGATCGACAACGGCCAGGTGCGGAACGCCTTCGCGGTGGACTCCTTCCCGGAGCAGCTGCACAAGCCGATCACCGACCACAACGACTTCATCAACTTCTTCGACGAGGACCTGATGAACGAGATGGTCCAGTGCATCAACAGCGGTGAGGACTGCCAGTAGTCCCCGGTCACGGGAAAGCCGGCGGTGGGGATTCCCACCGCCGGCTTTCGCTCGTTCCGGCCGCTTCCCGCGTCCTCAGCCGTGGTGGCCACCGCGGTTGTGGCTGCCGCCGGGGTTCATGTGCGCCGAACCCTCCTCCATCGTCCCGCCGAGGGTGCCCTGCAACGCCATGACCGTCTTCTCCTGGCCCACGGCGACCCACTTGCGGCCCACGAGGTAGTACCCGCCGTAGTCCTTGGCGCTGTTGAGCCACTCGCGCTGACCCCGGTCGGTGGCGAAGGTGGCGAGGACGTACTTCTCCCCGCCCTTCCTGCACAGGGCCTGGCGGATGGTGTCCGCGTCGGTCTGCATGTTCGGCTTGCACTCGGCCTCGGCCGCGATGTGCTCCAGGCTGCCAGTCACCGCCTCCGGGACGGCCGCCTCGTCCTCACCGCCGGATCCGCAGCCGGCCAGCGCAAGTATCGCCACCGCGCCGCTCAGCGCGAGCATCGGTCGGGTCACCCTCATCTGTTCCTCCGGTCCTGATCACGGCACGGTCCTGGTCACGGCACGGGCCGGGCACATGCCGCACGGAGCCCCGGCACGAGGCTCTCGCCTTCGATACGGCCGCGAAGCCCGAAGCACTCAAATCCGTCTGTCCGCAGGGGTACTTCTGTGCGAGGGTGGCCCGGTGGACCAGGACTGGGAAGATCGCGTGAGCGCCCTGTGGGACCGTTTCGACGACTACGCCGAGACGGAGGAGGACGAGGCCCGCTTCCGCGCCGACGTGGAGGCCCTCGTCGCCGAACTGCCCGCGGACAGCCCGCTCGGGCCGTTCGAGCAGGCCTGCGCGTGGGACTCCACCGGCCGCTCCGACCTGGCGGTGCCGCTGTACCGGGAGGCTCTGCGGCGCGGCCTGTCCGGCGTCAGCCGCTACAAGACCCGCCGGACGAAGATCCAGCTGGCCAGCTCCCTGCGCAACATCGGGCACGCCGAGGAGGGCGTGGCGCTGCTGACGCCCGAACTGGACGCCCCCTCCGACGAGCTGGACGATCCGGTGCGGGCCACCCTCGCCCTGTGCCTGTCGAGTCTGGGCCGTGACCGCGAGGCGCTGTCGCTGGTGCTGGGCGCGCTCGCCCCGCATCTGCCGCGCTACCAGCGGTCGATGGCGAACTACGCCCGGCTGCTCGTGGAGCCCGCCGAGTCCCCCGGGGTGTGACGCTCCGCAGTCAGGTGACCAACCGCCGATTCGCTCGTTCTGCTGAACGTGCAGTCACAGGATGTCGCCCAGCGCCCCGCACCCTCCGCCCCCGCCGGCCCGGTCATCGACGTCGAGCAGGCCGAGGCCGCCCTCGTCGAGCACTACCCACGACTGGTCCGCCTGGCCTATCTGGTGCTGCCTCCGCGCCTGGGCCGCAGCAGGCGGGTCCTGACCGCACACGCCCTCACCCAGCGCGCGCTGCCCCGCAACCGCACGGCCTCGCCGGTCATTCCGGCCCAGACCGCGGGTGCCCGCCCGGCGGACGGAGCCGAGCGCCCGGGGAGCGGCCGGGACGGTGACCCCGGTTACGCCCTCGTCCGGCTCCAGGTGCTGCGCACGGCGCTGGAGGCGGGACGGCCGCTGCGGTTCGGGGCGTGGCCCAAGCGCTCCCAGCTGCCCGCGCTGCTGCCGCAGGTGTGGGGCCTGAGACTGTTCCCGCGCTCCGGCGGAGCCGACGAACTCGCCCTGGACCAGCGACTGTCCGCTCTGTCCGGGCCGGCCCGGGCTGCGTACGCGCTGCGCGGTCTGGAGCGGCTGACCGACGAGGGCGTGTGCGAGGTCCTCGCGGCGGCCGGCGCCGCCGACCCCGAGGACGCCCTGCGGGAGGCCGGCACGGTCCCCGCGCAGTACGCCTTGCTCGACTCGCCCGAGTTCGATCCGTGTTCACTGCAGGCCCGCCCCACGGACCTGATGCGCCGCCGCCAGCACCTGAAGGCCGCTCTGGCCGCCGGGGCGGCCCTGCTGGTGTGCGGGGCGCTGCTCGGGCTGCCCGGTGAGGGCTGGGGCCCCGACGGCGCCGCGGCACCGCCGTACGCGCGCAATCCGGCCGCCCAGGCCGCCCTGGACCCGGCGAAGCTGACCAGGGTTCCCCCCGACGCGTGGCGCAGCTCGGCGCGCACGGACTTCTCCGTGTGGCCCGCCCGCGGCGACCTCACCGGGGACGAGGCCCTGCTGCGCCGCGCCCTCGCGGTGTGGGCCCGCCCGGGCGGGACGGTGCAGGTCTCGGCGACGCCGGGCACCCCGTCCGGCGGCCCGGCCGGGCCGCCGCAGCTGCTGTTCGCGGGGACGGTCGACGCGGCGCGCGTGGTGATCCTCCACGACGGGCTGCGCATCGCCCGGTACGCCGAGCCGAAGGACGGCACCCAGGGCGCGGCCCTCGACTTCGCCCGGGTCGACGGCGCGGGCCGCGCCGAGTCGGGCGCGGTGGTCCTGGGCCGGGCCGACGGCAACGTGCGCTACCTGACGGCCCCCTGGGTGAGGAAGGCGGGCGAGCGGGACCTCGCGAAGCCCGCCTCCGGGGCGATGGACCTGACCCTCACCGACGGGGTGACCGCGCCGCTGGCCAGCCCGGCGCTGCGGTCGGGCCCGTGCACGTCGTGGAACGTGCTGCAGCTGGACGAAGGAACCGGCACCCGGCTGCTGACCGACCTCGGCGAACTGGTCCCGGCGCGGCTCACCGCGGGGCGGCCCGGCTCCCCGGGCGAGGCGTCGCGGCCCGGGGCGCTGCACGGCTGGGCGCCGTTCGCCTGTTCCCTGGGCACGCTGCGTTCCGCCGGTGTGCGCAGCGTCAACGCCTGGGCGTTCAACGAGCAGCGGCTGCCCGACGCGAGCGGCTCGGCGGTGTGGGTGTGCACCCGGGCCGAGACCTGGCGCGGGGGCGGTGCCCGGGTGCTGGCGCAGTTCCACACGCCCGGCGGGGCGTTCGGGGCGGTCACGGCGAAGGCGGAGAACGTCCCGGCGTGCGGGGCGCGTGATCCGCACGTGCTGGCCGGGGTGCTGTGGAAGTCGGAGGTGGGCGACTGGTACCTGCTGGCCGCCGGCAGCCGGAACACGGCGTCGATCCGGGCCGCGGGCGGAGTCGAGGGGTCGGCGCGCGGCAGCCTGCTGACCGTGCCGGCCGAGCCGGGCGCGCAGGCCGACCTCAAGGGGACGCTGAAGGACGGGCGTTCCGTCGGCGGACTGCGCTGACGAGCGGCTTCCCGCAGTCGTCAGGGACACTTCGGCGGGCGTCCCCGCTCGGTCCGGCCCGTTCGAGGCCGGATTCGATCGGTAAGGTGTTCGTATGACTACCGGGGTTCGCCGCAGAATGGGAGTCGAGGAGCGGCGGCAGCAGTTGATCGGCGTCGCCCTCGAACTGTTCAGCCGCCGCTCGCCCGACGACGTCTCCATCGACGAGATAGCGTCGGCCGCGGGTATCTCGCGGCCGCTTGTCTATCACTACTTCCCCGGCAAACTCAGCCTGTACGAGGCGGCGTTGAAGCGTGCCTCGGACGATCTCGCGGGCCGGTTCGTGGAGCCGCACGAGGGTCCGCTCGGGGCCCGGCTGCTGCGGGTGATGCGCCGCTACTTCGACTTCGTGGACGAGCACGGGCCCGGTTTCTCCGCCCTGATGCGCGGCGGCCCGGCCGTCGGCTCGTCGACGACCAACGCGCTCGTCGACTCGGTACGGCAGGCCGCGTATGTCCAGATCCTTTCGCACCTGGGCGTGACGGATCCGCCCCCGCGCCTGGAGCTGGTGGTGCGGTCCTGGATCTCGCTGGCCGAATCGACGGCGCTCATCTGGCTGGACGGGCGGCGCATCCCGCGCGAGGAACTGGAGCCCCAGCTCGTCAACGACTTCGCCGCGCTCGCCGCCGTCAGCGCCGCCTACGACGAGGAGATGGCGCAGCTGCTGCGCGCGGCCCTCCGGGACGAGCCGGCCGACGGCCCGTTCGCGCACCTGGTCGGCCGGCTCATCGCCCTGGCGGGCTGAGCGGGCTCAGCTCTCGTACTTGGCGTAGGAGGGGTCGAGGTCGCGGACCTCGGCGGAGGCGTGCAGGGCGAGACCCCCGGGCTGCTTCAGATGGGTCCGCAGCGCTTCCAGCGCGGCCTCGGTGAGCCGCGCCTTGGTCTCCTCGGTGCGGCCGGCGAGCAGCGCGATGTGGATGTGGACGTGGGCGTGGCCGCCGGCCTCGGGGCCGACCACGATGTCCTCGGTGCGGCGGAAGCGGGTCTTGCACGCGGGCGGCCTGGCGGCCGCGATCTCGACGGTCGCCTCGTGCAGCGCCCTGGCGAACCCGGGCCGGTCGAAGGCGTCCGCGAGGTCGGCGGAATAGTCGACGGTGATCTGCGGCATCGGCACTCCTGTTCCGGGTCGGTGTGCTCACCCTAACGGCGGGCGGGGCGGGCCGCCGGTCGCGGTCCGCCCCGCCCGCACGGGATCCGCGTTACCCCGCGGTCCGGGTGAAGACCGCGACCGTGCGCGCCGGCACGGTGAAGGTGCCGGAGGTCCGCGCGTAGGCGGCGGACTTCACGGTGGCGTCGGCGCCCGCCGCCTGCACCGGGTGCAGCCGGTAGCCGGTCCCGGCGAGTGCGGACACGCGCTGCTCCTGCTGCCGGGGCGTGGCGTTGAAGACGACGACGAGGTCACCGAGCCGCATGGTGATCACGCCGGGCGTCTCGTCCTTGCCGGACAGCGGGAAGGACAGCCGGGACTGCACCCGCGCGGCCGTGCCGAGGGAGAAGTCCTTCTCGGTGCTGCGGATGCGCAGCAGGTCGCGGTAGGCGGCGGAGGTGCCCCGGATCTGCTCGCAGCCCACCTCGACCTTGGTCAGCAGCGGCTCGGCGTAGGGCCACTTGTCGGCGTTGTCGGCCGCCAGGGGCAGTCCGCGGCCGAAGCCGTTGCCGTCGGCGCAGTCCCAGTGGATGGCGTTGAACCAGTCGCCGCTGTCGTAGGAGTTGCGGTCCAGGGACTTGGAGCGCAGCAGGTCGGTGCCCGCCTGGGAGAGGGCCGGGCCCTGCGAGAGGGTGGCCGTCGCCATGGCGAGGACCTGCATCCGGGCCCGGTCGGAGGCCGTGGTGTCCACCGGCAGCTTGAAGGCGAGCGCGTCGAACAGGGACTCGTTGTCGTGCGCGTCGGCGTAGGCGAGGGCGTCACCGGGGGCGTCGGCGTAACCGGCGGGTGCGCCGTTGTAGTCGACCTCGGAGCCCTTGACCTCCTTGCCGCTGGTGTCGGTGAACGTGAAGGCGCTCAGGTTGCCGGTCAGGCCGACCTTCACGAGGTCCTGGTAGTGCAGCAGGCGGGCCTTCTGCTCGGCCTCGGTGCCGTTGCTCTTCGAGGAGTTGGGTTCGGTGTAGAGGCCGGAGGCGAAGCCCTGGACGCCGGGGTCCTCGTCGAAGGGGCCGCCGCCGCGCACGGCGTCACGGGCCCGGTCGGAGAAGGTGGCGATGCCGGTGCCGGCCATGTTCTTCTGCGTGGCCTGCACGAACCGGGCGTCGTCGGCGACCTCGCCGAAGTTCCAGCCCTCGCCGTACAGGATGATCTTCTTGCCGTCCACGCCGTCCTTCGCGAGGGTCAGCTCGTCCAGGGCCTTGCGCACGGCCAGGATGTTGGCCTTCGGGTGGTGGCCCATGAGGTCGAAGCGGAAGCCGTCGACCTTGTACTCCCTGGCCCAGGTGACGATCGAGTCGACGACCAGCTTGCCCATCATGGCGTTCTCGGTGGCGGTGTTGGCGCAGCAGGTGCTGTTGGCGACCGAGCCGTCGGCGAGGAGCCGCTGGTAGTAGCCGGGCACGATCCGGTCCAGGACGGAGGTCTCCGCCTGGCCGCTTGCGGCGGTGTGGTTGTAGACGACGTCCATGACGACCCGCAGTCCGTCGTCGTTCAGGGCCTTGACCATCTTGCGGAACTCGACCGTACGGGCGGTGCCGTCCGGGTCGGTGGCGTAGGAGCCCTCGGGGACCGTGTAGTGGAACGGGTCGTAGCCCCAGTTGTAGGCGTCCTTGGCGGCGATCTTGCCGATGCACTCCTGCTGCTTCTCGGAGTCGGCCGGGTGGGAGGCCAGGTCGCAGTCGGTCCTCGCCTGGTCGGCCCGGCGTTCGGGGATGGTGGCGATGTCGAACGCGGGCAGCAGGTGGACGTAGGAGGTGCCCGCCTTCGCCAGCTCGCGCAGGTGCTTGCTGCCGTCGCTGGCCTTGTCGGTGAAGGCGAGGTAGGTGCCGGGGTGCTTCGCCGTGCGGTCCTCGACGGAGAAGTCCCGGATGTGCAGCTCCTGGATCTGGGCGTCCCGCAGCGGCACGGCCTTGGGCTTGGTGTACGAGGACCAGCCGGACGGCTTCAGCGCCTTGTCGTCCAGGTCGACGACGAGGCTGCGCTTCGAGTCGGCCGTCAGGGCCAGGGCGTAGGGGTCGGTGACCTTGTTGGTGACGACCTTGCGGACGCCGGGCGCCCAGACCTTCACGGTGTAGCGGTAGGGCTCGCCCTTCCAGGACGCCGGGCCGGTGACGGACCAGACGCCGGTCGCGGAGTCGCGTTTCATCGGCACGGTCCTGGCGCCGATCTCCAGGGCCACGGACTGCGCGGTCGGCGCCCACACGGACAGGGTGGGGCGGCCCTTGGCGAAGGTGGGTCCCAGGTCGGCCTCGGTGGCGCCGGGGTACAGGTCGTCGAGGACACCGGCGATCTGGACGCCGGTGGCCGCGAGCACCGCTCCGCCGGCAGCTCGCTGGGTGGCCACGACCTGGCCGCGCAGGGCCTCGCGGACCCGGTCGCGGTCACGGGCGTCGACGGTCCAGGCGTCGTACTCCCTCAGGTGCGGGAACTTCACCTTCTGGGCGTCGGTCAGCTCGCTCTTCGCCAGGCGCAGCCACTTCGCGTCGCCGGTCAGGACGCCGTCCTCGGCCTTGATCGAGCCGTCGCGGGAGGACAGCAGCTGGGTGGAGGCGGCGGCCTCGGAGCCGTTGAAGGCGAGGGTGTTCCGGTCGATCCAGACCGCCTTGGAGGTGGTCAGGTCGAGGGTGGCGGCACTGCCCGCGGGCTGCGGGAGCAGGTACTTCTCCTGGCCGCTCACCAGCCACACCTCGTGGCCGTTCGCCTTGAGGTCGAGCGACTGGTCGGTGGGCAGGTCCTTCTCGTCGCCCTTGTGGAGGATGTAGCTGAGGCTGGTGGCACCCTCGGTGAGCGGCACCTCGAAGACTGCGCCATAGGAGTCAGTCTTCACCGGCTTCAGGGGATCGGACCAGTCGGTGGGGTGCGCGGCGCCGGTCCAGACGTGCAGTCCCCAGCCGTCGTAGGCGCCGTCGGCGCGGTGGTAGTGCAGGACGGCCTTGCCCTTGTCGGGCGCCGGGAGGTCGGGCCGTTCGGTGGTGACGGTGTCCTTGCCCTGCTCGATCCAGATCTCACCGGTCCTGGTGACGTCGATCGTGCGGTCGGTGGAGACGTCCTTGTTGCCGTCCTTGTCGATGACGAGGAAGCCGACGTTCGAGGCACCGGGCTTGAGCTTGACCCAGGCGAAGGCGCCGTAGGCGTCCCGGCCGGTGAAGGGGTGACTCTTCGGCCATTCGGTGGCCTCGCCCTCGGCGAGGTCGCCCCACGCGTACAGGCCCCAGTCGGCGTAGTCGCCGTCCGCGCGCTTGTAGTGGACGATCGCGTAGTCGCGGGAGGAGGCCGTGGGCGGCTCGGGGGCGGGCGGGGTGCCGGTGGTGGAGGCGGCCAGGGCGCTCGCGGTGCGGCCGGCCGAGTCGACCACGACGGCCTTGTAGCGCAGGGCCGTGCCCGGTGCCACGTCCTTGCCGACGGTGTGGGTGACCTTGTAGGGGGCGTGGTCGGCGGAGCCGAGGACCCGCCACTTGCCGTTGCCGGTCTGCGCGGCGAACACGACCCGGTTCAGCTGCCCGCCGTCGACGTCGGCGGTGACCTCGACGGTGCCGGTCGCGCCGGCCGCCGGGGCCTTGAGGGTGAGCGCGGGTGCGGTGGCGGGCTCGGCGAGCTTGCCGGCCGCCTTGAGGACGATCGCGGAGCCGGCCGGGACGGTGACGGTGAGCTTCCTGTCGCCGTCGCTCTTCACGGAGGCGCGGGTGCCGTGGATGCCCTGGAAGGTCATGCCGGCCGAGCCGGTCGGGAAGGTCGCGCTCTTCTTCTCGCCGGCGTTGTTGAAGGCGACGACGTACTCGGTGCGGGTCTTCGGGTCGGTGCGGGAGAAGGCGTAGACGCCCGGGCCGTCGGCCGCGTACCGCTCCTGCTGGACGCCGTCGGTCAGCGCCGGGTGGGCCTTGCGGAGCTTGGCGAGGGCGCTGATCTGGCGGTAGAGGGGCGCCTCGGTGTCGTAGGCGTCCTCGGCGTGCGTGGCGTCGGTGCCGATGCGGTCGTCGTCGAGGTAGTCGGCGGTGCGCGAGGCGAACATGGTCTGCCGGGCGTCCTTGTCGCCGCCCGGCCCGGCGAAGCCCTGCTCGTCGCCGTAGTAGACGACCGGGTTGCCGCGGCTGAGGAACATCAGCTCGTTGGCGAGCTTGTCCTTGGCGAGGATCTGCGCGTCGGTGGCCTTGGGGTTGTCCTGCTTCAGGAACGACCCGATGCGGCCCATGTCGTGGTTGCCGAGGAAGGTGACCTGCTCGTAGGCGTTGGCCCTGCCGGTCGTGTACTTGTAGTCGTCGCCGAAGACACCGGCGAGCTTGCGGGCGCTGCCGCCCTGGGAGGCGTACTGGCGGGCCGCCTCCTGGAAGGGGAAGTCGAGGGTGGCGTCGAGCCGGCCCTGGGTGACGTACGGGGCCGTGACGTCGGTGTCCGCCGAGTAGACCTCGCCGAACATGAAGAAGTCGTCCCGGCCGCGCTCGGCGGCGTAGGCGTCGAGGGCGGTGGCCCACTGCGTCCAGAACTCCATGTTGACGTGCTTCACGGTGTCGATCCGGAAGCCGTCGATGTCGAAGTCCCGCACCCAGCGCTGGTAGATCCGCTCCATGCCGTCGACGACCTCGGGCCGCTCGGTCCACAGGTCGTCGAGGCCGGAGAAGTCGCCGTGGGTGGAGCTCTCACCGGCGAAGGTGGAGTCGCCGCGGTTGTGGTACATCGTCGGGTCGTTGAGCCACGACGGCACCTTGTTCTTCTTCGGGACCACCGGGGTGCGCGGGAAGGAGTCCCGGTCGACCTCGGGGAAGCCGCGCCGCCCGTCGGCGTAGTCGGCGTCGTCGAAGGGCACGCCGTCCTTCGTCAGGTACGGGAAGGCGCCCTTGGAGAGGTAGTCGTAGGACTTCTCCTCGTAGTCGACGACGTCGGCGGTGTGGTTGGTGATGACGTCGAAGAAGACCTTCATGCCCTTGTCGTGGGCCTTGTCGATGAGGTTCTCGAGGTCCTCGTTGGTGCCGAAGTGCGGGTCGACCTGGGTGAAGTCGGTGATCCAGTAACCGTGGTAGCCGGCCGACGCGTTGGCGCCGGTGCCCTGCACGGGCTGGTTCTTGAAGATCGGGGCCATCCACAGGGCGGTGGTGCCCAGGCCCTTGATGTAGTCGAGCTTCCTGGTCAGGCCCTTCAGGTCGCCGCCCTGGTAGAAGCCCTTGTCGGTCGGGTCGTAGCCGGTCGACAGGCGTGAACCGGTCAGGCCACCCCTGTCGTTGCGCGGGTCGCCGTTGGCGAAGCGGTCGGGCAGGACGAAGTAGAACTGCTCCCGGGTGGCGTCGTGCCGGGCCGGCTGGGCGGCCAGCGCGGCGTCGGACGGCGGCGCCGGCGGGGTGGCCGCCCCGGCGGCGAGCGGCTGGACGAGTGTGGCGGCCAGCGCGGCGGCGGTGACCGCGCCGACCCGTCCGGCACGGGCGTTTCGGCGCCTGGACGGCACCGGCCATCTCGGTATCACAGATGGGCTCCTAGCGATTGCGGCTCTCTCGGGTCCGACCCCGCGCGACCGTATCGCCGCCGAAACCCTTACAGCAAGAGTCGTGAAACCATGAGAAAGAGTTTTCAACCACCGGAGTCGGTCCGGCACGGCGGCCCCGGCCGCCACGCGAGGTGGCGTGCGGGGCCGCGCGCACGGGAGTCGGCGGCTAGCAGCCGGACTTGCCCGCGTGGATCGCCAGGGCGGTGTTCGAGCCGAGCGTGGCGGTGAACTGGCCACTGGAGTTCACCGTCACCGGCGTGTTGCTCTGCACGTTGCAGTACGTGCCCGCGGGCAGCGAGGTCTGGTAGGTCCGGGTCAGGGAGCCCGGCTCGTGGTTGATGGCCACGAAGCCCTTGCTGCCCCGGCCGAAGGCGATGGCGTCGCCGCCGTTGTCCCACCAGTTGGTGACGGCCTGGCCGCGCGTGGCGTTGCGGAAGGCGACCATGGACTTGATCTCGGGCCAGTTGTGCTGGCACTTCCAGCCGTCCTGCCAGCAGGCGTTGACCTGGCCCCCGTTGGGCGGCCCGGCGTCGTGGTCGGTGAACTCGTAGCCGGAGTTGATGTCGGGGGCGCCGTAGGGCCAGGCCAGCATGAAGACGTTGGCCAGGGTGTAGTTGGCCCCGTCCTTGTAACTGAGGGTCGAGCCGTTGCGCTCGGTGTCGTGGTTGTCGACGAACACGCCGGAGACGCCGCTGTTCATGTAGCCCCAGCCCTCGCCGTAGTTCTTCAGGTAGGCGAGGTTCTCGTTGGTGAAGACCCGCTTGAGGTCGTAGGCGTAGCGGAACTCCTGGACGTCGCCGTTGCCGGTGTACTCGGTGGGCTGGACGGCCTCGCCGGCGCCGAAGATGACCTCCTGCTTCCAGTACACCGACGGGTTGCTCAGCCGGGACTTGATGTTCGCGAGGTCGGCGGCCGGCATGTGCTTGGCCGCGTCCACGCGGAAGCCGTCCACGCCGAGGGACAGCAGGCCGTTCATGTACCCGGCGATGGTCCTGCGGACGTAGTCCTCGCCGGTGTCGAGGTCGGCGAGGCCGACCAGCTCGCAGTTCTGGACGTTGCCGCGGTCCTGGTAGTTGCTGATCTGCGAGGTGCAGTTGTCGAAGTCGTACGAGGAGTACAGGCCGGGGTAGTTGTACTTGGTGTACGACGAGCCGCCGGTGCCGGTGCCGTTGCCCGCCGCCATGTGGTTGATGACGGTGTCGACGACGACCTTCACACCGGCCGCGTGGCAGGTGTTCACCATGTTCTGGAAGGCGGCGCGGTCCCCCAGCCGTCCGGCGATCCTGTAGCTGACCGGCTGGTACGAGGTCCACCACTGCGGGCCCTGTATGTGCTCGGCGGGCGGGGAGACCTGCACGTATCCGTAGCCCGCGGGGCCGAGGGTGGTGGTGCACTCGCGGGCGACGGAGGCGAACTTCCACTCGAACAGGACGGCGGTGACGTCCTTGGTGCCCGGTGGGGAGGCCTGGGCGCCAGTCGGGTGCATGACAACCGCAGCCGCGGCGAGCGCGACGGCGGCGGAGAGGTATCTGCGTGCCATGTGGGGTTTCCTTCTCCGTTGAAGGCTCTTGCTGCAAAGTTCAGAAACCTTGCGGTGACGCAGATGGTAAAGGCCCGCCGCCCGAAAGGGCAGCGGGCCGTACGAAATCGAGCGGGAAAACTAGTCGGCCTGCGCGGTGGTCCACCACACCGTGGTGTCGGCGGGCACCTTGGCCTCGTCGTCCGTGAGCACGATCTCCCCGCTCGCGACCAGCACCCGGCCGTAGGCCGGCAGCGCCACGGACTCGCCCGTGGTGTTGGCGACGCAGACGAACTCCCCGCGTCGGAAGGCGAGTACGCCCTCGGGCGCCCGCAGCCACTCCACGGACGTCCCGGCGCCGAGGTCGGGGTGCTCGCGCCGGGCGGCGAGGGCGGCGCGGTACAGCTCCAGGGTCGAACCGGGCACCCCGGTCTGCGCCTCGACGCTCAACTCGCCCCAGCTCTCCGGCTGCGGCAGCCAGCTGCCCCCGTCGCCGAAGCCGAACGACGTGCCGGTGCGGGTCCACGGGATGGGCACCCGGCACCCGTCGCGGAAGCCGTCCTGGCCGGCCCCCCGGAAGTACGCCGGGTCCTGGCGCACCTCGTCGGGCAGGTCCACCACGTCCGGCAGGCCGAGCTCCTCGCCCTGGTAGACGTAGGCCGAACCGGGCAGGGCCAGCATCAGCAGGCTCGCGGCGCGTGCGCGGCGCAGGCCCAGCTCCCGGTCGCCGGCCAGGCGGATCTGGGTGCCGAGACCGGGCGGGTTGGCGAAGCGGGTGGCGTGCCGGGTCACGTCGTGGTTGGACAGCACCCAGGTGGCGGGGGCGCCGACCGGGCGCATGGCCTCCAGCGTGCGGTCGATGACCTCGCGCATCTCGGCGGCGTCCCAGTGGGTGCTCAGGTACTGGAAGTTGAAGGCCTGGTGCAGCTCGTCGGGACGCACGTAGTGCGCGGTCCGCTCGATGGTGGGCGTCCACGCCTCGGCGACGAAGATCCGCTCCCCCGCGTACTCGTCGAGCACGAGCCGCCACTGCCGGTAGATCTCGTGCACACCCTCCTGGTCGAAGAACGGCATGACATCGTTGCCCAGCAGCTTCACCTGGTCGTGGGATCCCAGGTCCGGCAGGCCCTCGGCCTTCACCAGGCCGTGGGCGACGTCGATGCGGAAGCCGTCGACGCCCATGTCCAGCCAGAACCGCAGGATGGAGCGGAACTCGTCGCCGACCGCCGGGTGCTCCCAGTTGAAGTCGGGCTGCTCCGGGGCGAACAGGTGCAGGTACCACTCGCCGGGGGTGCCGTCGGGCTCGGTGACCCGGGTCCAGGCCGGGCCGCCGAAGATGGACTCCCAGTCGTTGGGCGGCAGTTCGCCGTCGGCGCCCTTGCCGGGGCGGAAGTGGTAACGCTCCCGCAGCGGGGAGCCGGGGCCCTCGGCGACGGCCCGCTTGAACCACTCGTGCTGGTCGGAGGAGTGGTTGGGCACGAGGTCGACGATGACGCGCAGGCCGAGGTGGTGGGCGTCGCGGATCAGCGCGTCGGCGTCCAGGAGGTTGCCGAACATGGGGTCCACGGCGCGGTAGTCGGCGACGTCGTAACCGGCGTCGGCCTGCGGCGAGGCGTAGAAGGGGCTGAGCCACACGGCGTCCACGCCGAGGTCGCGCAGGTACGGAAGACGGGTGCGGACACCCTCCAGGTCGCCCATGCCGTCGCCGTTGCTGTCGGCGAAGCTGCGCGGGTACACCTGGTAGATCACCGCGTCCCGCCACCAGTCGCGGCGCTTGGCGACGGCCAGGGCGGACGTGGGGCTGGGGGCAGGTGCAGCTGAGTGCTGGCTCATGTCGTCCTTGAGGCGTAACGAGGGTGTGGTCATGGGACGTGAGGTGGTACGAGGCGGCCGCGGCACAGCGGGGTCGGATGGGCACCGCGGCCGCCTCGGGCTGGTGAGGCCGTTCGGCGACGCCCGTGGGGGCGCCGGGTCAGCCCTTGGTGCCGCCGGCGGTGAGCCCGGTCACCAGGTTCTTCTGCACGAGGTAGAAGAACGCGGAGACGGGTATCGCGATGAGCACCGCGGTCGCGGCCATCAGGTTGCGCTGGGCGTCGTGCTCGCTGATGAAGCTCTGCAGGCCGACGGCGAAGGTGTACTTCTCGTCGTCCAGCATGAACACGGTGGCGAAGGCGACCTCACCGAAGGCGGTGATGAAGCTGTAGAAGGCGGCCACCGCCAGACCAGGCCGGGCGAGCGGCAGGATCAGCCGGAAGAACGTGCCGAAGGGCGTCAGCCCGTCGACGCGGCCGGCCTCGTCGATCTCGAACGGGATGGTGTCGAAGTAGCCCTTCAGCAGCCAGGCGCAATAGGGCACCGCGGTCGAGCAGTAGACCAGGACCAGGCCGAAGTAGGTGTCGACGAGTTGCAGGCTCGACAGGATCTGGTACATCGGCACGATCAGCACGGCGATGGGGAACATCTGCGTGCACAGCAGGACCCACATGAACTTCTTGTAACCCGGGAAGCGCATGCGCGACACGGCGTACCCGGTCGTGGCGGCGATGACCACTCCGATGACCGTGGTTCCCAGCGACACGATCAGCGTGCTCTGCAGCCAGTGGAAGAAGGCGGTCTCCTGGAGCACGAAGCTGTAGTTGTCCAGGGTCATCTTCGACCAGATGCGCCCGGGGTGCAGGTAGTCGTCCTTGTCCGGGCCGAGGGACAGGAAGATCAGCCAGGCGATCGGGAAGAGCGCGATCAGGCTCGCGAGGATCAGCAGGCCGTGGGAGAGCAGGCTCCCGGCCGCGCCGCGGCGGCCGGGCCGGCGCGCGGGGGCGGGTGCGGGGACGACGGCGGGGGCCGGGGCCCCGCCCGCGGACTGCTGGACGGTCGTGGTGCTCATGGGGACTCCTGCCTCAGATCGCGAGCTGCTGCTCATCGCGGTTCAGCCAGCGGCGGTAGAAGGAGGTGAAGACGATCAGGATGCCGAGCAGCAGGATGCCGTAGGCGGCCGACTGCGCGAAGTCGCGCGGCTGCTGTCCGAAGCCGAGCTGGTAGGCCCAGGTGACGAGGATCTGCGCGTCCGGGGCGGTGTTGCCGAACAGCAGGAAGATGATGGCGAACTGGTTGAACGTCCAGATCACGCCGAGCAGCACCACGGTGGAGCTGACCGACCTCAGGCCCGGCAGGGTGACGTAGCGGAACTGCTGCCAGCGGCTGGCCCCGTCCATCTCGGCGGCCTCGTAGAGGGAGGAGTCGATGGACTGCAGGCCCCCGAGCAGGGAGACCATCATGAACGGCACGCCGCACCAGGTGTTGACCATGATCGCGGCGAAACGCTGCCAGAAGGTGTCCTCCAGCCACGCCGGGCTCGGCAGGTGCAGCATCTCCAGGCCGGAGTTGATGATGCCGGAGTCGGCGAGCATGAAGCGCCAGCCGAAGACGGTGACGAAGGTCGGCACGGCCCACGGCAGGATGAGGATCAGCCGGTAGAAGGTGCGCCCGCGCAGCTTCTGGTTGAGCAGCAGCGCCAGGCCCAGGCCGATGGAGTAGTGCAGGGCCACGCACAGGGCCGTCCACACGATCGTCCAGATGAAGTGCGACCAGAAGCGGTCGTAGGCGGTCTCCCCCCACAGGATGTCGGCGTAGTTGTCGAAGCCGATGAACTTGTAGGTGGCCTCGATCTCGTTGACGCCGATCGTCCGGGCCGTGTTGAGGCTGGTCGCGTCGGTCAGCGTCAGGTAGAAGCCGTAGGCCAGGGGGTACAGCACGAGGACGCCGAGCACGACGGCCACGGGCGCGATCATCGCGTAGGCGTACCAGTGCTTCTGGTAGCTGTGCCTGAGGCGCCGGCCCAGCCCGGACCGGGGACCGCGGTCACCGCTCCGCTTGCCGGTCGCTCGGTCGATGGCGACTGTCATGTTCGACAACCTTCTTCGCGAACTGGAGATCAGCTGGAGATCAGGGGATACGGCACACAGGCCGACGGCCGCCGGATCCTTCCCCCTCTGCGCTGGAGGATCCGGCGGCCACGGGGCCTACTTGCTGTAGTCCGGGAGCAGCTTGGCGATGGAGGTCTCGGCGCTCTTCAGCCCCTCGTCCAGCGACTTCTTGCCACCCGCGATCGCGAGCAGTTCGTCGTCCAGCGGCGTCCACAGCGAGCTGTACTCGGGCAGCTCCGGCCGCGGCTGGGCGGCGGCGAGCACGCCCTGGTAGCCGGCGATGCCCGGGTCGGCCTTGACCTCGGCGGTGTAGGCGTCGTCGCGCGTCGGGAGCGTGTTGTTCTTCAGCGCGATGGTCTCCTGGGCCTTCGCGCCGGTCATGAACTTCACGAACTTCAGCGAGGCCTCCTGGTGGGCCTTGTCCGAGCCCGCGTACACCGACAGGTTGTGGCCGCCGGTCGGGGCGCCGGCCTTGCCGCTGGAGCCGGCCGGGACGGTGGCGATGCCCAGGTTGGCCCTGTCCTTGAACGCCGAGCCCTTGTAGAAGTTCGTGATCTCCCACGGGCCCTGGATGATCGAGGCGACCTTGCCGCTGACGAACGCCTCCTGGATGTGGGCGTAGGCGTCGGCGGTGGTGTCGGCCTTGTGCAGGCCCTTGCCCTTGAACAGGCTCAGCCAGGTGCCGTAGGCCTTCTCGGCCGCGGGCGAGGTGACGGTGATCTTCTTGGCGCCGACGTCGACGGTGTCGGCGCCCTCGCCGTAGAGGAAGGAGTGGGCGTAGTAGGACTGGGTCGAGCCCCAGTAGCCGTCGACGCCGGTCTTGTCCTTGATCGTGGCCGCGGCCTTCTTCAGGTCGTCCCAGGTCTTGGGGGCCTCGACGCCGGCCTTCTCGAACAGGGCCTTGTTGTAGACCAGGGCGAGGGTGTCCGTGGTGAAGGGGACGCCGTAGGTCTTGCCCTCGTACTGGGCCTGCTTGATCAGGTTGGGCTTGAACTTGTCCTGCTCGGCGAGGGCGTCGGTGCCGTCCAGCGGCAGGAAGAAGCCCTTCTTGGCGAAGGCGGGGGTCCAGCCGACCTCGGAGCGGAGCACGTCGGGGGCGCCCTTGGAGCCGGCGGCGGTGTCGAACTTGTTCTGCGCCTGGTCGAAGGGGACGTTGACGTACTTGACCTTGACGTCCTTGTTGGCGGCCTCGAACTCCTTGACGAGGGCCTTGTAGGTCGGCGCCTCGTTGGTGGCGTTGGAGGTGTCCCACCAGGTGATGGTGACGGGACCGTCGGCCTTGTCGCCGCTGTCGCTTCCGCCGCACGCCGTCGCTGCCAGGGCGAGGGACGCCACCAGCGCGGTGGCCGCTATGCCACGCCGCATGAGTTCTCCTTGAGGGTGAAGCCCGTTTCGTGCTGCCGACTGCGCCGTTGGCCGCCGGGCGTCGGTGACATTAGCTCCGCTGCAAGGCGTTGCGAAAGACCTTGCAGCAAAAAGTTGCAAGAGGTGCGGATGGTTATCCCGCCGTGACCTCTCCTCGACCGCCTCGAGGCTCGGATTTCCGGCTGTTCGGCGGGGACTCGGACAGTTGTGCAAGACTCTGCAAGCACTTGCCATCCGTCTCCGTCGGGGGAATCATCCGTTGCGGAGCGGACGCCGACCACGAGTTGAGGGACCGCGATGACCAAGCCACCCGCAGTGGGCCGCGCGACCGCGCGCACCAGGCGTCCCGTCGGTGTGCAAGCGGAGTTCCGGCCGCTACAGTCCGGTGCTGTGACCACACGGCTTGCGGACATCGCGTTGCAGGCGGGGGTGAGCGAGGCGACCGTCAGCCGGGTCCTCAACGGGAAGCCGGGCGTCGCCGCCACCACCCGCCAGTCCGTGCTGGCCGCCCTCGACGTCCTGGGCTACGAACGCCCGGTGCGGCTGCGCCAGCGCAGCGAGGGCCTGGTCGGCCTGATCACCCCGGAGCTGGAGAACCCGATCTTCCCGGCCCTGGCCCAGGTCATCGGCCAGGCGCTGACGCGGCAGGGCTACACGCCGGTGCTGGCCACCCAGACCCCGGGCGGCTCGACCGAGGACGAGCTGACCGAGATGCTCGTGGACCGCGGCGTCGCCGGCATCATCTACGTCTCCGGGCTGCACGCCGACACCACCGCCGACATGCAGCGCTACGACCGGCTGCGGGCCCAGGGCGTGCCCTACGTGCTCGTGGACGGTTTCTCGCCCAAGGTGCAGGCGCCGTTCATCTCCCCCGACGACCGGGCGGCGATGAGCCTGGCGGTGACGCACCTGGCCTCCCTGGGGCACACCCGGATCGGCCTGGCGCTCGGGCCGAAGCGGTTCGTGCCGGTGCAGCGCAAGATCGAGGGGTTCGTGCGGGCGATGCAGGACCAGTTGGGACTGGCCGCCGAGGTCGTCGAGAAGGAGCTGGTCCAGCACTCGCTGTACACGCTGGAGGGCGGACAGGCCGCCGCCGTCGCGCTGATGGAGCGGGACTGCACGGCCGTGGTGTGCGCCAGCGACATGATGGCCCTGGGTGCCATCCGGGCGGCCCGGCAGCGCGGCCTGGACGTGCCGAAGGACATCTCCGTGGTGGGTTTCGACGACTCCCCGCTGATCGCCTTCACCGACCCGCCGCTGACCACGATCCGCAAGCCGGTCCCGGCGATGGGCCAGGCCGCCGTGCGCACGCTGCTGGAGGAGATCGGCGGAACGCCCGCCCCGCACAGCGAGTTCGTGTTCATGCCGGAACTGGTGGTGCGCGGCTCGACGGCGTCGGCTCCCGGGGACCGCACGCGCTCCTGAGGCGTACGGCCTGATTTCGCCGTAGAACATGCGGCTCGGACCGGGCCGCGGGATCATCGGTGGGGAAGTCCTTTTCTGGCAGACTTTGTGCCTATGGGTGACACGACCGTGACGCAGCCGGAGGGCAGGGAAGCGGCCCTCCCGCCCCCCGTTGCGGCCGGAACCGGGCCGGGCCCGCTGCGGCGGCTGCGCGCCCCGCACAGACCCCGGTTCTGGTTCGAAATCCTGCTGATCGCGGTGAGTTACTGGGTGTACTCCCTCGTCCGCAACGCGGTTCCCGAGCAGAAGGCGGAGGCGCTGCGCAACGCCGACTGGATCTGGCGGGCCGAGCACCGGCTGGGCATCGCCGTCGAGGAGTCGGTCAACCACGCGGTCAACTCGGTGACTTGGCTCATCATCGGGATGAACTACTACTACGCCACGCTGCACTTCGTGGTCACGCTGGGTGTGCTGGTGTGGCTCTACCGCAGCCATCCCGGCCGTTACGCGGCGACCCGCCTGGTGCTGTTCGCGACCACCGCCGTCGCCCTGGTCGGCTACTACCTGTATCCGCTCGCGCCCCCGCGGCTGATGAACGGCGGGGAGTTCATCGACACGGTCATGGTCCACCAGACGTGGGGCTCGATGGCGTCCGGCGACCTGAAGCACATGTCCAACCAGTACGCGGCGATGCCGTCGATGCACATCGGCTGGTCCCTGTGGTGCGGGCTGACGATCTTCGCCCTGGCGAGCGTGCCGTGGGTGCGGGCGCTGGGCCTGCTCTACCCGGCGCTGACGCTGGTGGTCATCGTCGCCACGGCCAACCACTTCTGGCTGGACGCGGTGGGCGGGCTGCTGTGCCTGGCGTTCGGCTTCGCGGTGGCCCGCCTGTGGTACGGCGGGCAGCCGTACGCGCTGCCGCGGACGGTCGAGCGCCCACGGGCGGACGTCCCGCCGACGGGTGCGTCGCGGGCGGGGGTGTCGCGGATCGGTGCGGCACGGTCGGACGTGTCACGGACGGGTGCGGGTGCGTCACCGGCGGACAGCCCGCGCGGGAGAGGCTGAGCGCTCCCGGGCACGGCGGGTGACGTCCGGTCGCCCGGTGTCCCGCCCCTCGGCCCCGTCGCCACCGCGTTGCGTGCCCGTCCTCGCGTCCTACCGCTCCGCCGCCCCGTAGAACAGCTCCTCCACGACGCCGCGCGCCCTGCGGGCCGTGCGCCGGTAGGCGTCGAGCATGTCGCCCACGTGACCGGGCCCGTACCCCAAGTAGCGCCCCACCGCGGCCAGTTCCCGCGGGTCCGAGGGGAAGGTGTCGCCGGCCCGGCCGCGGACCAGCATCACCGCGTTGCGCACGCGGGTGGCGAGCACCCAGGCCTCGTCGAGAATCTCCGCGTCCTCCTCGCCGATCAGGCCGGCCGTGCGGGCGGCGGCCAGGGCCTGCCGCGTCCGGGTCGTGCGCAGTCCCGGTTCCTCCGCGCCGTGCCGCAGTTGCATCAGCTGCACGGTCCACTCGACGTCGGACAGGCCGCCCGGGCCGAGCTTCGCGTGCAGCTTGGGGTCGGCGCCGCGCGGCAGCCGCTCGGACTCCATCCGGGCCTTCAGCCGCCGGATCTCCCGGACGGCCTCCTCGCCCAGTCCGCCCGCCGGGTAGCGCAGCGGGTCGACCAGCTCGATGAAGCGGCGGCCCAGCTCCTCGTCGCCGGCGACCGGTTCGGCCCGCAGCAGCGCGTGCGACTCCCAGGTCAGCGACCACCGGCGGTAGTACGCCGCGTAGGACTTCAGGGTGCGCACCAGGGGGCCGGACTTGCCCTCGGGACGCAGGTCGGCGTCGATGAGCAGGGGCGGGTCGGCGCTGGGGATCTGCAGCAGGCGACGCATCTCGGAGACGACCTTGTTGGCCGCCTGGGAGGCCTCCCGTTCGTCGGCGCCCTCGGGGGGCTCGTGCACGAACAGCACGTCCGCGTCGGAGCCGTAGCCCAGTTCGTGACCGCCGAAGCGGCCCATGCCGATGACCGCGAACCGGGTGGGCAGGCTGTCGCCCCAGTGCTCGCGGACCACGGCCCGCAGGGTGCCCGCGAGGGTGGCGGCGGTCAGGTCGGACACCGCTGCCCCGACGAGGTCCACCAGGGCGCCCTGGTCGGCCTCGGCGGGCTGCTCCTCGGTGCCGTAGGAGCCGACGATGTCGGCGGCGGCCGTGCGGAACAGCTCGCGGCGGCGCACCCCGCGGGCGGCCGTGACCGCCTGGACGGCGCCGTCGGCCCGCCGCACCGCGGCGAGTATCTCCTGCTCCAGGTGGTTGCGGGAACGCGGCTGGAGTCCGCCGCCGTCCCCGTCGCCGAGCAGCGCCACCGCCTCGGGGGCGCGCATCAGCAGGTCGGGCGCGAGCCGCCCGGCGGACAGCACGCGGGCGAGGTTCTGCGCGGCTGCGCCCTCGTCCCGCAGCAGCCGCAGGTACCAGGGGGTCTTGCCGAGGGCGTCGGAGACCTTGCGGAAGTTCAGCAGGCCCGCGTCCGGGTCGGCGGAGTCGGCGAACCAGCCGAGCAGCACGGGCAGCAGGGTGCGCTGGATGGCGGCCTTGCGGCTGACGCCGGAGGCGAGGGCCTCCAGGTGGCGCAGCGCGGCGGCCGGGTCGGCGTAGCCGAGGGCGACCATGCGCTCGCGGGCCGCCTCGGTGCTCAGCCGGGCCTCGCCGGTGGCGAGCTGGGCCACGGCGTCCAGCAGCGGCCGGTAGAACAGCTTCTCGTGCAGCCGCCGTACGACCGTGGCGTGCCGGCGCCACTCGCGGAGCAGGTCGGCGACCGGGTCGGTGCGCAGGCCGAGGGAGCGGCCGATGCGGCGCAGCTCGGCCTCGTCCTCGGGCACCAGGTGGGTGCGCCGCAGCCGGAACAGCTGGATGCGGTGCTCCATGAGGCGCAGGAAGCGGTAGGCCTCGTCGAGCTGGGCGGCGTCGGCCCGGCCCACGTAGCCGCCGGCGGCGAGGGCCTGGAGGGCGTCGAGGGTGGTGCCGCTGCGCAGGGAGGTGTCGGCCCTGCCGTGCACCAGCTGGAGCAGTTGCACGGCGAACTCGACGTCCCTGAGGCCGCCCGGGCCGAGCTTGAGCTGGCGGTCGACCTCGGCGGCGGGGATGTTCTCCACGACCCGGCGGCGCATCTTCTGCACGTCGGCGACGAAGTTCTCCCGCTCGGCGGCCTTCCACACCAGCGGCTGCACGGCGGCCACGTACTGCGCGCCGAGGTCGAGGTCGCCGGCCACCGGACGGGCCTTGAGCAGGGCCTGGAACTCCCAGGTCTTGGCCCAGCGCTGGTAGTAGGCGAGGTGGCTGGCCAGGGTCCGCACCAGCGGGCCGTTGCGGCCCTCGGGGCGCAGGTTGGCGTCGACGGGCCAGATGGAGCCCTCGACCGTGGTCTCCGAGCAGATCCGCATCATGTGCGAGGCGAGCCGGGTCGCGGCCCGCACGGCCTCGGTCTCGTCGGCTCCCTCGGCGGCCTCCCCCACGAAGATGACGTCCACGTCGGAGACGTAGTTCAGCTCGTGGCCGCCGCACTTGCCCATGGCGATCACGGCGAGCCGGCACCGGGCGTCGTCCTCGGGCGCGGCGGCCCGCGCGAGGCCGAGCGCGGCGCGCAGGGTGGCGGTGGCGAGGTCGGCCAGCTCCGCGGCGGCCTCGGCGACGCCGGTCGTGCCGCACACGTCCCGGGCGGCGATGGACAGCAGGCAGCGCCGGTAGGCCACGCGCAGGGAGACGGGGTCGGTCGCCTCGGCGAGGCCCGCTTCGAACTCCTCGACTCCGGGGTGGAGGTCCCGTGACTCGTACGTCACGAGGGCCTGCCAGTCGCCCGGGTGGCGGACGAGGTGGTCGGCGAGGGCGGTGGAGGCGCCGAGGACGCCGAGGAGCCGGTCCCGCAGCGGCTTGGCCGCGATCAGCGTGTCGAGCAGTTCCCGCCGGGCGCCGGGGTCCGGCTGGGCCTCCAGCAGCCGGACCAGCCCGAGCAGGGCGAGGTCGGGGTCGGCCGTGCCGCCCAGCGCGGCCAGCAGCACGGGGTCGTCGCGCAGGGGGGCGAGCTCGGGGCTGTCCAGCAGGCGCTCGGCGGCGGAGGCGTCGGTGAAACCGTGCCGCAGCAGCCGTGTGAAGGTACTGCTCCTGCGCCCCGGCACCGCCGTCATCCGGGCCTCCCTCGCACTGTTCCTCGGACGTCCATCGGATCAAGGTCGTACGGCTTTGAGCGTAACCGCACGGACCGGGTCGGGCGCCGGTGAGTTCGGCAGGCGGACGGCGACGCACCGGCGGACGCCCCGGCGAGCGAACGCTGCCCGCCCCGGCGGGTCACCCGGGTGGGCGGGGACGCGCCGACGGGTCCGGGAAGCGGACGCTCCCGCCCGGCGGATACCCGGCAGACAAGCGGGCACGGCAGGTCCCGCGAGCGGACGGCGACGCACCGGCGGGGCCCGTGAGCGGAAGGCGCCCACCGGGGCCTTCTGAGCAGGGTCACGGCCGGCCGCGAGCAGAGTCGGTCGAGCCCCCGTCGTCCCCGCTCCCCCGGGCCGGCGGGGGCGTTCCGGTGCGTCCCCGGCCGCCCGGGGGGGCGTTCTCCCGCTTGTCGGCCGGTGGGACGGGCCGCTTCGATTCGGTGGCGCCGCGCGTGGTTTTCGGCTTCGGTGAGGAGAAGCCGTTCCGCCGGACGGGGCGGCCGGACGCCGGACGAAGGAGTCTCGCCGTGGACCTCACCCTCGAAGTCATCCCCCTGCCCGTGACCGACATCGACCGCGCCCGGGACTTCTACCGGGACAAGGTCGGCTTCCACGTGGACATCGACCAGGAGGTCATGCCCGGGATGCGCATCGTCCAGCTGACCCCGCCGGGATCCGGCTGCTCGATCGCCCTGGGCGAGTCGATCTGGCGGATGACCCCGGGCCCCACCCCGGCCCCGGGCAGCTACCAGGGCCTGCAGCTGTGCGTGGCCGACATCGAGGCGGCGCACGCGGAGCTGGTCGCGCGCGGCCTGGAGGTCTCCGAGCCGGTGCGGTACGCCCCGGACGACGGCGCCACGTTCATGCGCTTCCAGGACCCGGACGGCAACGGGTGGGCGGTGCAGGAGTACCGCAGGAGGGCCACGGAACCGCTGCACGAGCTGCTGGCGAAGGCCAAGCGGCAGCAGACGGGCTGAGACCGGAGCGGAGGCCGCCTCGTGGTGGGCGGTGCGGCGGGCGCACACCGGCACCGCGGAGGACGCTCCCGCGGGAAACGGCCCTGCGGGAGACGGCCCCGGGGCGTGCGGCGCGGAGGCGTGCGGCGCGGAGGCGTGCGGCGCGAAGGCGTGCGGCGCGGGGGTGCGGGCCCCCGCGCCGGAGCCGTCAGAGCGACTCGCGCCACCCGTTGGTGATGGGCAGCCGCCGGTCCTTGCCGAAGCCCTTGGGGGAGATCTTCGTGCCCGGCGGGTACTGCCGGCGCTTGTACTCGGCCGTGTCGACCATGCGCAGCGTCTTCGCGACCAGCTCCGCGTCGAAGCCGGCCGCGACGATCTCGTCGGCGCCCCGGTCGCGGTCGACGTACAGCTCCAGGATCGCGTCCAGCACCGGGTAGTCGGGCAGCGAGTCGGTGTCGACCTGACCCGGGCGCAGCTCCGCGCTCGGCGGCTTGCTGATCGAGTTCTCCGGGATGGGCGGGGTCTGGCCGCGCTCCCGGGCGGCCCGGTTGCGCCACTCGGCCAGCCGGAACACCGACGTCTTGTAGACGTCCTTGATGGGGCCGTAGGCGCCGACGGAGTCGCCGTAGAGCGTGGAGTAGCCGACCGCCAGCTCCGACTTGTTGCCGGGGGCCAGGACGATGTGGCCCTCCTGGTTGGACAGGGCCATGAGCAGCGTGCCGCGCAGCCGGGACTGGAGGTTCTCCTCCGCCAGCCCGGTGAGGTGCACGGAGCCCATGTACGCGTCGAACATCGGCTCGATGGCGACCGTGCGGTAGTTCAGGCCCGTGCGGCGGGCGAGTTCAGCCGCGTCGTCCTTGGAGTGGTCCGAGGAGTACTTCGACGGCATGGACACGCCGTACACGTTCTGCGCGCCCAGCGCGTCGCAGGCGATCGCCGCGACCAGTGCGGAGTCGATGCCGCCGGACAGGCCGACGAGGACCGACTCGAAGCCGTTCTTCGTCACGTACGCGCGCAGGCCCACGACGAGGGCCGAGTAGACCTCCTCGTCGTCGTCGAGGCGGTCCGCGTAGCCGCCGGTGCGCTCCGGCTCGTACGGGGGCAGCGGGTCCTCGGAGAGGACGACCCGGTCGATGCGCAGGCCGTCGTCCACCACGCCCGTCGGGGCGTCGGGGGACGCGGCGGGCAGGTCGAGGTCGACGACCACGCAGCACTCGGAGAACTGCGGCGCCCGCGCGACGACGGAGCCGTCCTTGTCGACGACGATCGAGTCGCCGTCGAAGACCAGGTCGTCCTGGCCGCCCATCATGGCGAGGTACGCGGTCGTGCAGCCGGCCTCCTGGGCGCGCTTGCGCACCAGCTCCAGGCGCGTGTCGTCCTTGTTGCGCTCGTAGGGGGAGGCGTTGACGGACAGCAGCAGCCCCGCGTGCGCGGACCGGGCGGCGGGGACGCGCCCGCCGTCCTGCCAGAGGTCCTCGCAGATGGCCAGGGCCACGTCCACGCCGTGGACGCGCAGGACGGGCATGCTGTCGCCGGGCACGAAGTAGCGGAACTCGTCGAAGACGCCGTAGTTCGGCAGGTGGTGCTTGGCGAAGTGCAGGACCACCTCGCCGCGGTACAGCACCGCTGCGGCGTTCTGGGGCGCGCCGGCCGGCTGGCCGTACTTCGGCTGGGCGGTCTCACTGCGGTCGAGGTAGCCGACGACCACCGGCAGCTCCCCGAGGCCCTCGTCGGCCAGCCGGGCGGCGAGGGCGCGCAGCGCCGACCGGGAGGCCTCCACGAAGGACGACCTCAGGGCGAGGTCCTCGACGGGATACCCGGTCAGCACCATCTCCGGGAACGCCGCGAGGTGCGCTCCCTGCTCGGCGGAGTGCCGGGTCCAGCGGACGACCGACTCGGTGTTGCCGGCGAGGTCGCCGACGCGGGCGTCGATCTGGTTCAGGGCGAGACGTAGTTGAGGCACGCGACCAGTGTAATCGTCAGAGCGACGCAATAGGGTGGCGCGGGTCACCTCCGCACCGCCCCCGTTTCCCGCCTCGCCCGTCCGGGCCTCCCTCTCCCTAGGAAGGGGGCGTGGCGCCGCGCTCCTCGAGCAGGTCCGCCATGAGGGCGATCTCGGACTGCTGGGCGTCCACCATGCCCTGGGCGAGCCGCTTCTCCACGCCGACCGTGCACGCGCGCACGCAGCCCTCGGCCATGTGGACGCCGCCGCGGTGATGGTCCGTCATCAGCCGGAGGTAGTGGATCTCGGCCTGCCTGCCGCTGAGCTTCCCGAGCGTGTCCATCTCGGCGTTCGTCGCCATCCCGGGCATCAGCGCGCCGTCCTTGCCGGACGCCGTGCCGCCCATGTCCATCCAGGTCATGGGCGGTTCGGAGGTGACCTTCGGCAGGCCCCACAGGTCGAGCCAGCCGAGCATCATGCCGCGCTGGTTGGCCTGCGTCTGCGCGATGTCGTAGGCCAGGCGCCGCACCTCCTCGTCCTTCGTGCGGTCGCGCACGATGTACGACATCTCCACGGCCTGCTGGTGGTGCACCGCCATGTCCCGGGCGAACCCGGCGTCCGCGCTCTCCACGGAGGGGACGGTGGTGCCGCCGTCGTCACCGGCGACGGCGTAGCTGATCGCGCCGGCCGCGACGAGCGCCGTCGCCGCGGCGGCGGCGACCAGGGGGACGTGCCTCACTGCGACAGCCCGTTGGTGCAGGCGGCACCCGGCTCGGGGGTCTGCTCGCCCTGGACGAACTTCTCGAAGAACGTGTCGACGTTCGGGTCGTCGGCGCCCGTCACCGTGCGCTGGTGCCCCCACGCCGAGAGCATGATCGGGTCCTTCTGGCCGTCCATGGGGCTCATCAGCGTGTAGGGCGTCTTCTTCACCTTCGCCGCGAGCGCGTCGACGTCGGCCTTCTTCGCGTCGGCGTTGTACGTCACCCACACCGCGCCGTGCTCCAGGGAGTGGACGGCGTTGGTGTTGTTCAGTTCCTTGGTGTAGACGTCGCCGTTGCAGTTCATCCAGGCCTGGTTGTGGTCACCGCCGACGGGCGGCTCGGAGGCGTACTTCACGGCCTTGGTGACGTGGTTGCGCGACAGCTTCCCCTGCCAGGTCCTCACCCCGTCCTCACCGGTGACGAACGTGCCCTTGCCCGAGGAGTCGTCGGCCGCGGTGGTGCTGCCGCCGTCGTCCTGGGAGCGCACGAGCACCACGCCGCCGGCGACGAGGCCGCCGACGACCACCACACCGGCCACGGCGGCGAGGATCCGGTTGCGGCGCTCGCGTGCCCGCTCCGCGCGCCGCATCTCCTCTATGCGCGCCTGGCGTCCGGTGCTGCTCTTCTTGGCGGATCCCATGGGGTGTCCTTCGGGAAAAGTGACGGTCGGGTGGGCTGATCGTAAGGGGGAGGAAGGGGCGTCCCGTAGGGCGGTGGCCGGAATGGGCCGAATCGATACGGCACCGACAGCGGACCGACAGCCCGGGCCCTCCTGACGGCCCGGTCGGGCGATGCGAACCGGGGCAGCTGCATGGGCAAGTCGTCCGGTCGGCGCGGGAGGCGGACCGGCGGTTACGGACGCCGGGACGAGCAGGCACTATGGGCTCGAGAGCACTCCACCCGGCGTACGCGGGTCGTCCGGTCCCCGCCGGTCGGGCGATCATGGTCCGCAACGCGTACGAAATGGTCGTGTGGTGGGATGCTCAGGTGCCCGACCGCCTCCCGTGGTACGGAAGACAGGCGGCCTGACCAGCAAGGATGGGGAAGCGGAAGATGGACAAGCAGCAGGAGTTCGTGCTCCGGACACTGGAGGAGCGCGACATCCGGTTCGTACGCCTGTGGTTCACGGACGTGCTGGGCTTCCTCAAGTCCGTCGCCGTGGCCCCGGCCGAGCTGGAGCAGGCCTTCGACGAGGGCATCGGCTTCGACGGCTCCGCGATCGAGGGCTTCGCCCGGGTCTACGAGTCCGACATGATCGCCAAGCCGGACCCGTCGACGTTCCAGATCCTGCCCTGGCGCGCGGAGGCTCCGGGCACGGCCCGCATGTTCTGCGACATCCTGATGCCGGACGGCTCCCCCTCCTTCGCCGACCCCCGGTACGTCCTCAAGCGCGCCCTGGCCCGCGCCTCCGACCTGGGGTTCACCTTCTACACCCACCCGGAGATCGAGTTCTTCCTGCTGAAGGACCGCCCGCTGGACGGCTCCCGCCCCACCCCGGCCGACAACTCCGGCTACTTCGACCACACCCCGACCAACGTCGGCATGGACTTCCGCCGCCAGGCGATCACCATGCTGGAGTCGATGGGCATCTCCGTGGAGTTCTCCCACCACGAGGGCGCCCCGGGCCAGCAGGAGATCGACCTGCGGTACGCGGACGCGCTGTCCACGGCCGACAACGTCATGACGTTCCGTCTGGTCATGAAGCAGGTCGCGCTGGAGCAAGGCGTGCAGGCCACGTTCATGCCCAAGCCGTTCTCGGAGCACCCCGGCTCCGGCATGCACACCCACCTGTCCCTCTTCGAGGGCGACCGCAACGCCTTCTACGAGTCGGGCTCGGAGTACCAGCTGTCCAAGGTGGGCCGCTCCTTCATCGCGGGCCTGCTGCGGCACGCGGCGGAGATCTCCGCGGTCACCAACCAGTGGGTCAACTCCTACAAGCGCATCTGGGGCGGCGCGGAGCGCACGGCGGGTGCGGGCGGCGAGGCGCCGTCCTACATCTGCTGGGGCCACAACAACCGCTCGGCGCTGGTCCGGGTCCCGATGTACAAGCCCGGCAAGACGGGTTCGGCGCGCGTGGAGGTCCGCTCCCTCGACTCCGGCGCGAACCCGTACCTGGCCTACGCGGTGCTGCTGGCCGCGGGTCTGAAGGGCATCGAGGAGGGCTACGAACTGCCGCCGGGCGCGGAGGACGACGTCTGGGCGCTGTCCGACGCGGAGCGCCGCGCGATGGGCATCGAGCCGCTTCCCCAGAACCTGGGCGAGGCCCTGACCCTGATGGAACGCAGCGACCTCGTCGCCGAGACCCTGGGCGAGCACGTCTTCGACTTCTTCCTGCGCAACAAGAAGAGCGAGTGGGAGGAGTACCGCAGCGAGGTCACGGCGTTCGAGCTGCGGAAGAGCCTGCCGGTGCTGTGAGGACCGAAGGGGGCTCTCGGTCGGGGTGCAGCGCATCACCGACGCCCCGGCCTGTCCCGAGTGCCGGCGGCCCGTGAAGTCGGGCGGCCTCGTCCTCTCCCGGCGGGAGGACGACGGCCGGCGGGTCCGCCGGACGTCATGGAGGTGCACCGGTGGGCACGTCCGGTGGCGTTGGGCCGACCGGCCGCACGAGCCTTCGGAGCCCCCCCCCCCCGGGGACCTGCTCCGCTGACGTCCGGATCCGTCCGATACGGCCCGTCTCGACGCCGGTGCACGCGCCCCGCCTCACACCTCCGAGCGAGGCGGTACTGCTGTGAACTGATCGGGTGTGAGCCGGCGCACCGCACGGCGGCCCGCGGGAGACACCTCCCGCGGGCCGCCGTGCTGCGCTCGTGCCGCGGGTGTCAGAGGTGGAGGGTCTGCGTCTCCTGCGGGACGTGGCTCGCCACCACCCGTTCGCGGCCGGTGACCGGCGCCCGGCGGCGGTCCACCGTCGCCGCCAGCGCCGCCACTCCCAGGCCGAGGACGGCCAGGGCCGCGCCCGCCAGGGCCGGGGACGTGACGCCGAAGCCCGCGGCCAGGGCGAGGCCGCCGATCCAGGCACCGCCGGCGTTGGCCAGGTTGAAGGCCGCCTGGTTGGCCGAGGAGGCCAGGGACGGGGCCGAGGACGCCTTCTCCATGACCATCAGCTGCAGTGGCGATCCGGTGGCGAACGCCGCCATGCCCAGGAGCGTCACCGCCACGGCGGCCGTGACCTCCGTGCGCATGAGCAGCGGGAACAGCGCCAGGACCGCCACCAGGGAGGCCAGCCCGCCGAACAGCGTGCCGCGCAGCGAGTGGTCGGCCAGGCGGCCGCCGAGCAGGTTGCCGGCGGTGGCGCCGACGCCGAACAGCGCCAGCAGCAGGGTGACGCTGGCACCGGCGTACCCGGCGGCGTCCGTGAGCATCGGCGTGATGTAGCTGTAGGCCGCGAAGAGGGCGCCGAAGCCCGCGACCGTGGTGCCGAGCGACAGCCAGACCGGCAGGGAGCGCAGGGCGGCGAGTTCGCCGCGCAGGCCCTTCGCGGTGGCGTGCTCGTGGTCGTGCGGGACGAGGAACGCGAGCGCGGCGATCGCCGCCAGGCCGATGGCGCTGACGCCGAGGAACGTCGCGCGCCAGCCGAGGTGCTGGCCCATGAGGGTCGCGGCCGGCACGCCCACGACGTTCGCGACCGTCAGGCCGAGGAACATCAGGGACACCGAGCGGGCCCTGCGTTCGGGGGCGACCATGTTCGTGGCCACGACGGCTCCCACACCGAAGAAGGCGCCGTGCGGCAGTCCGCTCAGGAAGCGGGCGGCCAGCAGCCAGCCGTTGCCGGGGGCGAGCGCCGACAGGGCGTTGCCCGCGACGAACAGGCCCATCAGGCCGATCAGGACCGTGCGGCGGGACATCCTCGCGGTGACGGCGGCCAGCAGCGGGGCGCCGACGACGACGCCCAGCGCGTACGCCGACACCAGGTGGCCGGCGCCGGGGATCGAGATGTTCAGGTCGTCCGCGACATCGGGCAGCAGCCCCATCATCACGAACTCGGTGGTGCCGATGCCGAAGGCACCCACGGCGAGGGCGAGCAGGGCCAGGGGCATGAAGAACCTTTCGAGACGTGCTGTGGATCCGTACGCTTATGTTCAAGTACGGAACAAAGTCTCGCAGGTGCAGCATTCCAGCAGATGAAGCCCCGGTGGCCCTTTCGTGTCGACGCGGCCCTGACCTGCGGGTTCAGGACCCTTCTGTGGCGACCTTCACACGGGCCGCGACCGGCAGGTGGTCGCTCGCCGTCCGCGGCAGGGTCCAGGAGCTCCGCGGAGTCACCCCGCGGACCATGATCTGGTCGATGCGCGCCATCGGGAACGAGGCGGGCCAGCTGAAGCCGAAGCCGCTGCCGGCCGCGCCCTGCGTGGAGCGCATCTGGGACGTCACGGCGTTGAGGGCCCGGTCGTTCATGGTGCCGTTCAGATCGCCGAGCAGGACGACGTCGGGCAGCGGCTCCCGGGCGATGGCCTCACCGAGGTAGTCGGCGCTGCGGTCGCGCTGACGGGCCGTGAAGCCTGCTTCCATCTTCACGCGTACGGACGGCAGATGGGCGACGTAGACGGCGACCTGTCCGGCCGGCGCGGTCACCGTGGCGCGCATCGCCCGGGTCCAGCCCATGTCGAGGTCTACGGCCCGCACTCCGCTCAGCGGGTACTTGCTCCACACCCCGACCGTGCCCTGCACCGAGTGGTAGCGGTACGTCGGCGCCAGCGCCTTCTCGTACACCGGGACCGCGGCCGGGGTCAGTTCCTCCAGGGCGAGGACGTCCGCGCCGGAGGCGGCCACGTCACGGGCCGTGCCCTCCGGATCGGGGTTCTCGGCGTTGACGTTGTGCGTGACGACGGTCAGGTCGCCGCCGGTGGCCGCCTTGTCGCTGAGCTGGCCGCCGAAGAGGTTCAGCCAGGCCACGGCGGGCAGCACGACGGCGATCAGCGCGGTCGCGGACTTCCGCACCACGGCGAGCAGCAGCAGCACCGGGATGCACAGGCCCAGCCAGGGCAGGAAGGTCTCGGTGAGGCTGCCCAGGTTGCCGATGCTGTTGGGAATCTGCGCGTGCAGCACCATGACCACGGCGAGCAGCACCGCGCACCCGGCCACGACCAGCCCGCGCCGCCAGATGCGCGGATCGCCCCGCCAGCCCCGCGCCAGCCGTCCGAACAGGCGCCGAAGCCGGGTTCCCCGGTGCTCGGGCCCCGAGCCGCCGTTGTCCGTCTCCGTCATGTACGCCTGCTGCGCCATACCGTCGCCTCACTGCCTGCCGTGCACACCATCGCCCCCGTGCCTCACGACCCTAGGGGATGATCCGTTCCGTTCCCGCCGTCCGCCGGCGGCCGTACGGGGGCGAGGACGTCCGAGTTCCTCCGGGGAGTTCCGATCACACCCGCCGAACGTGTGCTCTGTGACGAAACGCGCACATTACGGCCGTCCGGGGGCGGCCTCGCCGGGCGGCGGGCCGGCGGGACGCAGCCCCTCCAGCAGGGTGTCGACGACTCGTTCGGCGAGGTCCTCGGGCAGGTCGGCGTCCTGGCTCAGGACGGAGCGGACCAGGACCGGGCCGACGAACAGGTCGTTGAGCAGCTCCGGGTCGACGTCGGTGCGCAGTTCGCCGTTCTCCTGCCCGCGGCGCAGCACCTCCAGGCCGAGCCGGCGGCGCGGGGCGACGACCGTGGCGTGGTACGCCGCCCAGAGCTTGGGGCTGCTCTTCATCTGGGCCTGCACGCTGTGCAGGATCGCCGAGGAGCGCTGGGCCAGGCCGCGCCGGCGCACCTGCTCCAGCAGCACCACGAGGTCGTCGCGCACGGAGGTGCCGGGCAGGTCCGGGTCGGGGAGTTCGGCGCCGCGCACGATGTCGACGAAGAGCTCCTCCTTGCCGCTCCAGCGGCGGTAGATGGTGGCCTTGCCGACGCCGGCGGTCCGGGCGATGCGCTCGATGGACAGCTCCGCGAGGGGGACGCCCTCCTCCAGCAGTCCCATCACGGCCTCGATGATGGCGCGTTCGGCGGCCTCGCTCCGGGGACGGCCCCTGGCGGGTCCGTCGTGAGGGGTCTGCCGTTCGGCGAGGCTCACGTCGCTGCGTCCTTTCCTGGCACCGGGGAGACGGCTCCGTGCCGCGGGAGGCATTGTCCCGCAGGGTCAGGACCCGGTGTGCGTCAACTCCTCGTCCCGGCCGGACCGCTGGGGCTCCCGCCGCCCGCCGGGCAGGAACAGCGCCACGACGACCGCGCCGAGCACCACCATGCCCGCGCCCCACAGGGCCGTGACGTGCATGGCGTGCAGGAACGCGTCGTGGGCCGGGGCGACCAGGGCCCTCCCCTCGGGACCGAGCTTCGCGGCGACGCCGAGGGTGGCCTCGATGGACTCCCCCGCGGTGTGGCGCAGGCCCGGCGGCAACCGGCCCAGGTCTGACTCGATGCCGTTGCGGTACGCCGTGGAGAGCACCGAGCCGAGGACGGCGACGCCGAGGGCGCCGCCGACCTGCCGGAAGGTGTTGCTGAGCGCGGAGGCGGAACCGGCCTTCGCGCGAGGCAGGGCCTGCATGACGACGACGCTGACCGGCGTCATGATGTGAGCCATGCCGGCGCCCATGAGGAAGAAGATCACTTCCAGGAGCCAGATGGGCGTGTGCGCGTCCAGGGCGGCGAAGGCGGCCAGCGTCGCGGCCAGGACGAGCATGCCGGCCGTGGTGGTGGCCCGGTTGCCCAGGCGGTCGACCACCAGCCGGGCGCGCGGCGCGAAGAACAGCTGGGCGGCGGCCAGCGGCAGCATGAGCAGACCGGTCTGCAGCGGCGAGTAGCCGCGCACGCTCTGGGTGTAGAAGACCGCGAAGAAGGTCACGCCCATCAGGGCGAAGAACACCAGCGCTATGGCGGCGATGGCGGCCGAGAAGACCTTGTTCCTGAAGTACGTGACGTCGATCGAGGGGTGGTCGCTGCGCTTCTCGAACACCACGAAGGCCACGAGCACGGCGAGACCGGCGCCGATCGTGGACAGCACGGTGGCGTCGGTGAAGTCGGCGAGCTGGCCGCCCTCGATGATGCCGTAGACCAGCAGCACCAGGCCGACGACCGACAGCACCACGCCGACGGCGTCGATGCGGCCCGGGTTCGGGTCGCGGGAGTCGGGGACGAGCCACAGCATCAGGACGAGCGCCAGCAGCACGATCGGCACGTTGACCAGGAAGACCGAGCCCCACCAGAAGTGGTCGAGCAGCAGCCCGCCGGTGATCGGGCCGATGGCGATGGCGAGCCCGACGCCGCCCGCCCAGATGCCGATGGCCTTGGGCTGCTCGTCGCGCTCGAAGACGTTCATCAGCACGGCGAGGGTGGCGGGCATGACGAACGCGGCGCCCAGGCCCATCACGGCGCGGAAGGTGACGAGCTGACCGGGTGAGCCGGAGAAGGCGGCGAGCGCCGAGCCGATGCCGAACACCGCGAGGCCGCCGAGCAGCACCTTCTTGCGGCCGAGCCGGTCGCCGAGCAGTCCGGCGGTGAACAGCAGGCCGGCGAAGACGAGGGTGTAGGCGTTGATCGCCCACTCCAGGTCGCTCTGCGTGGCGCCCAGGCCGGCGGGGGCCGGGGTGGAGATCGTCTTGATGGCGACGTTGAGGATGGAGTTGTCGAGGACGACGATCAGCAGGCTCAGCATCAGCACGCCGAGGATCGCCCAGCGGCGCCGGTGCACCGCTTCCGGTACGCGCGGGCCTGTGGGGGCGGCCTGATCGGCAGGTGTGGTCATGACTCCAGCCTAAGCCATTTTCGATACGAGACCGTCTCGTATCGGAATACTCTCACCGGGCTCTCACTGCGGATTCCGCTTGGGGGGCGGGGCGGAACTCACAGGGGCTCCTCTAGCCCAACCAGGCACGAGGTGCCACCATGGACGTGGTCCGGGGACGCCGTCAGGGCGCCTCGAGATGACGTGTTAGGAGCCGTGCCATGACGCAGCTTCCGGCTGCCCAGACCGCTCGAGCGACCGCCGACGGCGGGAAGACGCTGTACGGCGGCAAGGGAAACCGCCGCATCACCGTCCGCGACATCGCCGCCGCCAAGGAGCGCGGCGAGAAGTGGCCGATGCTCACCGCGTACGACGCGATGACCGCCTCCGTGTTCGACGAGGCCGGGATCCCGGTGATGCTCGTCGGCGACTCGGCGGGCAACTGCCACCTCGGGTACGAGACGACCGTGCCCGTCACCCTCGACGAGATGACCATGCTGTCGGCGGCGGTGGTACGGGGCACCTCGCGCGCCCTGATCGTCGGCGACCTGCCCTTCGGTTCCTACCAGGAGGGCCCGGTGCAGGCGCTGCGCTCGGCCACCCGCCTGGTGAAGGAGGCCGGCGTGCAGGCGGTGAAGCTGGAGGGCGGCGAGCGCTCGCACGAGCAGATCCGGCTGCTCGTCGAGTCCGGCATCCCGGTGATGGCCCACATCGGCCTGACCCCGCAGTCGGTCAACGCGATGGGCTACCGGGTGCAGGGGCGCGGCGAGGAGGCCGCCCAGCAGCTGCTGCGCGACGCCAAGGCCGTGCAGGACGCCGGGGCCTTCGCGGTGGTCCTGGAACTGGTCCCGGCGGAGCTCGCCGCCGAGGTGACGCGCGTGCTGCACATCCCCACGGTGGGCATCGGGGCGGGCCCCGAGACGGACGCGCAGGTCCTGGTGTGGACCGACATGCTGGGCCTGACCGGCGGGCGCGTGCCGAAGTTCGTGAAGAGGTACGCGGACCTGCGTGAGGTCATGGGGAACGCGGTCCGCGCGTTCGCCGAGGACGTCGTCGGCGGAACGTTCCCGCAGGAGGAGCACTCCGTCCACTAGCCACTGCCGCACCACCCCCGGACAGCCCGTCGATCGTCCCCCGTCGACGGGCTGTCCCCTTTCCCGCCACGGCCCGGGCGGGTGGTCCCGACGGCGCCGACACACCCGCTGGGAGGGGGCGCGGTGGCTGTCGGGGCGGTGTCGGCGGCTTGTCGGCGATGTGTCGGTGGGCTCTGACACCGTCTGTGCCATGACGCGCATCGACGAACGAACCAGCGGCGCCGCTGTCACCGTGCGGGGGCTGGTCAAGCACTACGGGGAGACCAAGGCCCTGGACGGGGTCGACCTGGACGTGCGGGAGGGCACCGTGATGGGGGTGCTCGGACCGAACGGGGCCGGGAAGACGACCCTGGTACGCATCCTGTCCACCCTGCTCGCCCCCGACGCGGGCCGGGCCACCGTGGCCGGCTACGACGCCGTACGGCAGCCCCGGCAGCTGCGGCGGGTGATCGGCCTGACGGGGCAGTACGCCTCCGTGGACGAGAAGCTGTCCGGCTGGGAGAACCTGTACATGATCGGGCGGCTGCTCGACCTGTCCCGCAAGGAGGCGCGCACCCGGGCCGACGAGCTGCTGGAGCGCTTCTCGCTCACCGAGGCGGCCAAGCGGCACGCGGGCACCTACTCCGGCGGCATGCGGAGGCGGCTGGACCTGGCCGCGTCGATGATCGGCCGGCCGTCCGTGCTCTTCCTGGACGAGCCCACCACCGGGCTCGACCCGCGCACCCGCAACGAGGTGTGGGACGAGGTCAAGCGCATGGTCGGCGACGGGGTCACCGTGCTGCTCACCACCCAGTACATGGAGGAGGCCGAGCAGCTCGCCTCGGAGCTGACCGTCGTCGACCGCGGCCAGGTCATCGCGGGCGGGGCCATCGAGGAACTGAAGGCGAAGGTCGGGGGCCGCGCCCTGCGGATCCGCCCGGCCGACGCGGCGCACCTGCGGCCGCTCGCCGCCGCGCTCGACGACCTGGGCATCACCGGCCTCGCCACCACCACGGTGGACGCCGACCGCGGTGACGTCCTGGTGCCGATCCTCAGCGACGAGCAGCTGACCGCGGTGGTCGGCGCGGTCACCGCGCGCGGCATCACCCTGGCCTCCATCACCACCGAACTGCCCAGCCTGGACGAGGTGTTCCTGTCCCTCACCGGCCACCGTGCCAGTGCCCCGCAGGACGCCGTGCCCGCCGAAGACCTTCAGGAGGCCGCCGTATGAGCGCCGTCGCCCTCGACGACACCGTGACCGACGCCCGTATCCCGCTGCGCGGCCACCTGCGCCACACCGGCGCCCTGATCCGGCGCAACCTGCTGTGGATCCGCAAGGACCCGGAGTCGATGGCCGACGCGCTGCTGATGCCGGTCATCTTCACCCTGCTGTTCGTGTTCGTGTTCGGCGGCTCGATCGGGCAGGCCCTGGGCGGGGGGCAGGAGCGGTACGTGCAGTACGTGATCCCCGGCATGATCGCGATGATGAGCATGACGCTGTCCCAGGGCGTCGGCACGGGCTTCAGCCAGGACTTCAACTCCGGTGTCATGGACCGCTTCCGGTCCATGCCGATCGGGCGCGGTTCGGTGCTGTTCGCGAAGATCTCCGTGGAACTGCTGCGGATGCTGTTCGCGACCGCCGTGCTGATGATCGTCGCCGTCGTCGTCGGGTTCGACATCACCGACTGGCCGGGCCTGTTCGCGACCGTGGCCCTGTCCACGGCGTTCGCCTCGTCGATCATGTGGGTGTTCCTCACCCTGGGCGTGATGCTGAAGAACGCGCAGTCCGTGCAGGCCATGGGCTTCCTGGTGCTGTTCCCGCTGCAGTTCGGCTCGTCGATCTTCGCGCCGACCACGTCGATGCCGGGCTGGCTGCAGTCCTTCACCGACTACAACCCGCTGTCGACGCTGGCGGACGCCGCGCGCGGCCTGATGATCGGCGGGCCGGTCGCCCACGACCTGTGGGTGACGCTGGGCTGGTCGGTGGCGATCACGGCCGTGATGGCGCCCGTCGCGATCCACAAGTTCCGCACGAAGAACTGACCGGGCGCGGCCGTGTGCCGTCAGAGCAGGGCGGCGGCCTCCTCGGCGGAGAGGCCGCCGCCCTGCGCGTAGGCGGCCTCGTAGAGCGTGTCGCCGAGCACCGCCCGGGCCTGCCGTTCGGCCGCCTCGCGGGTCTCGCGCTCCTGTCGCTGGGGGAGGTGGCCGGGGGGCAGCAGGGCGTCGGCGGCGCCGAGGCAACGGGCCGCGTCCGTGGCGTGCCGACCCCCGTCGAGGGCGGACAGGGCTCTGGCGCCGGTGGTCAGGTACACCGCGCGCATATGGGGCGCGATGGCCTCGGACACCGGGTCGCCCGCCCGCTCCAGCGCCTTGCGGGTGCGGTCCAGGCAGTCCTCGTACCGGCCCTCCATGACGTCCAGCCAGGCCTCCGCGCCGAGGATGAACGCGTCGAAGACGATGAAGTGGGAGATCCTGAAGTCCTCGCGCAGCCGCCGCAGTTGCTCACGGGCCTCGGGGAAGCGGCCGGTCATGCCGAGCCGGCCGGCGAGGAAGAGCCGGGCGGCGGGCATGGCCTCGCTGTGCGAGTCCTCGTGCTGGTCGATCACCTCGCGCAGCAGCCGCTCGCCGCGTTCCGTCTTGCCGGACTCCACCAGGGCGCTGCCGAGCCGGGCGGTGAGGACGGCGGCCTGGGCGCGGGCGCCGAGCTGTTCGGCGTGGGCGATGGCCGCCTCGTAGTCGGCGGCGGCCAGCGCGTGCTCGCCCCTGCGCTCGTGGGCCTCGGCGCGGGCGGAGAGGGCCTCGGCGGTGCCCCAGGAGTCGCCGAGGCGGCGGTAGATCTCCAGTGACTCGTCGGCGTCCCGTCCGGCGTCACCGGCCCAGTCGGTGCGGTTGGCGAGGAAGTTGGCCCGCATCTGCAGACCGGAGGCCAGCTCCCACTCGAAGCCGGGGGTGGCGCGGCAGGTGCGGATGGAGGCGTCCATGATGATCCGCAGCCGGTCCATGTCGCCGGTCAGCATCACCGCGAAGAACCACAGCAGGCCGGGCAGGCGGCAGTTCTGCGGCAGGCCGGGTTCGTAGGTGGCGGCGATGGTGCGCAGTTTCTGCTGGGAGCGCGGGTTCTGCCAGGCGTCCAGTTCGGTGTCCATGCAGGCCAGGTGCGCCAGGTGGATGCCGCGCCGGGCCTCCCACAGGACCTCGCCGGTCATCGGCGGCGGGGCGTCGGTGCAGCGCTGCCAGACCGGGGCGGCGCGGCGGACGGGCTCGGTGAACGGGTCGGGCCCGAGGGCCATGACCTCGCGGCACCAGTTGCGGGCCTCGATGCGCAGGTCGCGCATCTGCCAGTACCAGACCAGGGACAGGGCCAGGCACAGGGCCTCCTGCTCGTCGCGCAGGGCGACGGCGTGCCGCAGGGCGGTGCGCAGGTTCTCGTACTCGCGCTCCAGCCGGTGGATGGCACGGCTCTGCTCCGGGCCGCGCAGCAACGGGTCGGTGAGCCGGGCGAGTTCGCGGAACCACGTCAGATGGGCGCGCTCGGCCTCGGCGCGCCGGCCGGACTCGTCCAGCCGCTCGGCCGCGTACTCGGCGACGGTCTCCAGCAGCCGGTAGCGCATCTCGCCGTCGGCCGGGGCCGCCACGACCAGGGAGCGGTCGACGAGCGAACCGAGCGCCTCCAGGGCGGCCGGTCCGCACACGGCCTCGGCGGCGGGCAGGTCACAGCCGCCCGCGAACACCGACAGCCGCCGCAGGACGTCACGTTCGTCCTCGTCGAGGAGTTCCCAGGACCAGTCGACGACGGCCCGCAGGGTCTGCTGGCGGGGCAGGACGGTCCGGCTGCCCGAGGTGAGGAGGCGAAAGCGGTCGTCGAGCCGGTCGGCGATCTGGCGGGGGGTGAGCATCCGCAGCCGGGCGGCGGCGAGTTCGATGGCCAGGGGCAGTCCGTCCAGGCGCCGGCAGATCTCCGCGCACGCCTCGGGGTCGTCCTCCACACGGAATCCGGGCCTGACCGCGGCGCCCCGCTCGGCGAGCAGCCGCAGCGCGACCGGCTCGGGAAGCGGCTCCACCGGGCGCAGCAACTCGCCCGGGACACCGAGGGGTTCACGGCTGGTGGCCAGGACGGTGAGGCCGGGGCAGCGCTGGAGCAGTTCCTCGGCGAGCCGGGCGGCCGCCCCGGCGACGTGCTCGCAGTTGTCCAGGATGAGCAGCATGCCGGGGCGTGAGCAGTGCTCGGCGAGACGTTCGACGGGGTCGTCGAGCCGGTCGGCGACGGCGGCGCGGATGCCCTCGGCGCCGGCGCCGTACAGCACGGTCTCGCGGGCGCCGACGGCGGTGAGCACGGCCTCCGGCACGGCGGCGGGGTCGTCGACCGGGGCGAGCTCCGCCAGCCACACCCCGCCGGGCATGGTGTCCCGCACGGTCTCGGCGGCCTCCTGCGACAGGCGGGTCTTCCCGGCGCCGCCGGGCCCGAGCAGCGTGACCAGGCGGGCCGCCTTGAGGTCGCGGCGGAGTGTGTCGATGTCGGCCTCGCGGCCGATGAAGGAGGTGAGGCGGGCCCGCAGGTTCCCGGCCGGCCGGCCCGGCCTCGGGGCGGCGGGCACGGGCCCCGGGCCGTCGCCCGCCCTCAGCAACTCGGCGTGCAGGGCGCGCAGTTCCGGGCCCGGGTCGGTGCCCAGGCGGTCGGCGAGCAGGCGCCGCACCTCGTCGTAGGCGTCCAGTGCCTCCGCGGTGCGGCCCGCCTCGCGCAGGGCGCGCAGCCGCAGTGCCTGGAGGGGCTCGTCCAGGGGGTGGCCGTCGCACAGGGCGGTCAGCTCGGGCAGGGACTGCTCGGCCCGGCCGAGGGCGAGGGCGGCGGTGTGGCGGGCGCGCAGCACGTCCAGTCGGCGGGCCTCGACGCGGGCCGCCTCGGCGGTGCGGTCGGGCAGGTCGGCGAGGGCGGGGTCGCGCCACAGGGCGAGGGCGTCGTCGAGGACGGCGGCGGCCTTGGCGGGGTCGTCGTCGGCCAGGGCCCGCAGCCCTTCGGCGGCCAGCCGTTCGAAGCGGTGCAGGTCGATGTCGTCGGGGGCGGCGGTGAGCCGGTAGCCGCCCTCGGCGGAGGCCACGGCGGAAGCCCCCAGGGCCCGCCGCAGCCGCCCGACGAGCGCCTGCAGCGCGCCCGGGGCGTCGGCGGGGGGTTCGGCGCCCCACACCTCGTCGACGAGCAGCCCCACGGACACGGTCCGCCCGGCCCGCAGGGCCAGCACGGTCAGCAGCGCACGCAACCGCGCCCCGCCCACCGGGACGGCCGAGCCGTCGGTGCGGAGCGCCTGGGTGGTGCCGAGGATGCGGTAGCGCACGGGGTCCATTGTCTCCGGTGGTTCGGGTGCGGGGCACGGCGGTCGACGGCGCGGCGGGCCCCACGGCCTGCCCGCGCGGGGCGCACGGCACGTCGGCGTTCCGCGGTCAGGCACGCCCGTCGCCCCGTCGCCCCCGGCCGGACCGCGGCCGGGTGCCCGCCGGGGCGGTCGTACTGAAGCCCACCAGCAGGGCGGCGAGGTCCGCGGCCGCAAGACCCCGGGTCTCCGCGCCCGGCTCGGCACCCCGGTGGGGCAGCCCGAGCGCTGCACGGACGGCGGACGACAGCGGGGAGTCCGTGTGCGGAACCTCCAGCGCCACCACCGCACCCGACTCGCCCCACCGAAAGCCCTGCCCCGCCCCGGTCCCGCCGGCGAACCACCGGGGACAGCGGTCCACGGGCCGCAACCGCCGCTTCCCCGGCACCGGCTGCCAGGTCCGGGAGCCGGGCGGGCGCTCCTCGTACGCCTGGGTCAGCACCTGGACCGCCCGCACCCGCCCGGTGACCTCCGGCCACGCCGCGCCGTGCCGCTCGACCACGAGCAGGCCCACGGACCCGATCCGGCCCCGGGATCCGGCGCGCCGGTCCCGCCCGTCGCCGTGGTCCGCTCCCAGCGCGACGACGAGGCCGGACTCCTCGCGCAGCAGCCGGACGCCCGCCTCCTCCACGCAGCCCGCGAGGGGAGTGAGCTGATCGTGCCAGCCACCGCCGTACACCGACTCCGCGTCCCGGAGCAGCAGGGGCCAGGTCACCTCGTCACCCACGGCGAAGGATGTACCGCAGCACTCCAGCTGCCAGTCCTCGTAGATCACGTGCCAGAGCCCCATGACCCCACCCTCCCCGGAACCGGGCGCCCCGCGCGAGGCGTTTTCCGCGCGTGCCCGGTAGCGTCGGGCCGTCCCACCGGGTGTTCGAGAGCAGGGAGTCCGATGACCACCGTCACCAGCCGCCACAGCGAGCGGCGGATCAGTCCCGTCTTCGTCGGGATCCTGGCCGTGACGGCGGTCACGGGATGGGCGACGTGGACCGGGTTCGCGCAGCAGCCCGGGGTCGCGGTGTTCCTGTTCGTGACGGCGGCGTGGATCGTCTCGCTGTGCCTGCACGAGTACGCGCACGCCCGCACCGCCCTGCACAGCGGCGACATCTCCGTCGGCGCCAAGGGCTATCTCACCCTGAACCCGCTGAAGTACACGCACGCGCTGCTCAGCATCGTGCTGCCGGTTCTGTTCGTGATCATGGGCGGGATCGGTCTGCCCGGCGGGGCGGTGTTCATCGAGCGCGGACGGATCCGCGGGCGCTGGAAGCACAGTCTGATCTCGGCGGCGGGCCCGCTGACCAACGTGCTGTTCGCCGTCGTGTGCACCGCCCCGTTCTGGCTGGACGCGCTGGACGGCGTGCCGAGCGACTTCCGGTTCGCGCTGGCGTTCCTCGCGCTGCTCCAGGTGACGGCCGCGCTGCTGAACTTCCTGCCGGTGCCGGGCCTGGACGGCTACGGCGTGATCGAGCCGTGGCTGTCGTACAACGTGCGGCGGCAGGTGGAGCCGTTCGCTCCGTTCGGCCTGCTGTTCGTGTTCGCGCTGCTGTGGCTGCCCGCGGTCAACGGCGTCTTCTTCGACGTGATCGACGCGATCCTGAAGTCCCTCGGGATCAGCGACTTCGAGACGTACTGCGGGCAGGGGCTGTACCGCTTCTGGCAGGGCTCGGACGAGCTCTGCTCGGCGGCGCCCTGACGGGCCCGGGTCAGCCGGTGACGGACTTCTGCTGCCGGGCGCGCTTGACGTAGTACCAGCACATGTTGGACGACAGGCCCGCCAGCAGCACCCACACGATGCCCAGCCAGCTGCCCTCCACGAAGGAGACGACGGCCGCGGTCACGGACAGAAGGCAGACGATGAGGGCGTAGAGGGCGAGGCGGGGCATGTGGGGTGGCTCCTGTCGGGGGACACTGCGGGCACTGCTGGTGCCCTCCAGTGTCCCCCATGCGGTCATACGTCCGTGACGCGGAGCCCGGCGTGGGCCTTGTAGCGGCGGTTCACGGAGATCAGGTTCGCGACCAGGGACTCCACCTGGTGGGCGTTGCGCAGCCGCCCGGCGAAGATGCCGCGCATGCCGGGGATGCGGCCGGCCAGGGCCTGCACGATCTCCACGTCCGCCCGCTCCTCGCCGAGCACCATGACGTCGGTGTCGATGCGGTCGATCTCCGGGTCCTGGAGGAGGACGGCCGACAGGTGGTGGAAGGCGGCCGTGACGCGGGAGTCGGGCAGCAGGGCGGCGGCCTGCTCGGCGGCGCTGCCCTCCTCCGGCTTCAGGGCGTAGGCGCCCTTCTTGTCGAAGCCGAGCGGATTGACGCAGTCGACGACGAGCTTGCCGGCGAGTTCCCCGCGCAGGGCCTGCAGGGTCTTGCCGTGGCCGTCCCAGGGCACGGCGACGATCACGATGTCGCTGCGGCGTGCGGTCTCGGCGTTGTCGGCGCCCTCGACGCCGTGGCCGATCTCCTCGGCCGCGGCCTGCGCACGGTCGGCGGCCCGGGAGCCGATGATCACCTTCTGCCCGGCCACGGCGAGCCGGTAGGCGAGGCCCTTGCCCTGCGGCCCGGTCCCGCCGAGCACGCCGACGACGAGTCCGGAGACGTCGGGCAGGTCCCAGGGATCCTTGGCGGGCGCCTTCTGCGTGGTTCCGGTGGCGGCACTGTCGGTAGAGGTCATGGCCCCGACTCTACGACCGCGCCGCGATGCCGACCGCCTCTGGCAGGGGCGCCTGACGGACGGCCGGGCGGCGGGTGGCACCTGTCCGCCTCCGGGCGCTCCCCCGCCCGTTCGGTGGTGGAACGGCCGTCCGGGCCGGGTGCCCGGGGCGGGCTAATCCGCAGGAAAGCGCGCCCTGTCTCCACGGCACCCGGGCAGGATCGGGGCCATGGACGCCGTACGGGTCGCGCTGCTGCGGGAAGTGCTCGCCGGGACGGAGTGGCTGGGCGCCACCCGGCGGTTCGCGGGTGCCCTGCGGGGGTCGGTGGTGGCGCACGGCGGCGGACTGCTGCTGGTCGGCACGCCGCGGTACGAGCCCTGGCACCTGGCGGCGCACCTCGTGGACGAGGCGGCCTGGTCGGGCACACCGGAACTGGCCCCGACGCTGGTGCGGCACGACGCCCGCCCCTCGGACCCCGCGCACCTCTCGGTCGGTCTGGGCCGGCTGGAGGCGGCCCGGCGCGGCGAGACCCTGCTGGTGGTGACCCCCGAGGCGCCGGCCGCCGCGCTGCTGGAGCGGGTCTTCGACGCCCGCCGCGCCGGGGCGACGATCCTGGCCCTCGGCGAGGGCGGCGGCGAGCTGCCGTCGATGTCGCACGAGGTGCTGGCGGTCCCCGACGGGGCCGAGCTGGACCTGGACACCGTGCAGCACCTGGTCAGCGCCGCTGCGGGCGAGAACGCGCTGCCGGCACCGCGCGGCCGGCGCCGGCTGCGGGACCGGGTGGCGAGGCTGGCGGAACACCTGACGGCACCGCCCCCGGCACGCTGGTGAGTCGAAGGGCGCGCCCGGGACCCGCCGGACACCCGGACACGACGCGCCGCCCCGACAACCGCCCGCGGACACGCGACGCCCGGGCAGCGCGCCCGGACACGAGGGAAACCCGGCAGGCCCCCCGGACGACGGACGCCCAGGGCGGCACCCCCGACACGACGCCCAGGGCGGCACCCCCCACACGACGCCCAGGGCGGCACCCCGGGCACGACGGGAGCCGGGGCGGTGCCCCGGAACGAGGAAAACCCGGCACGCCCCAGGACACGACGCACACTCGAGACGGCACCCCCCGACACGACCCGACACCCAAGGCGGCACCCCGGGCACGACGGGAGCCGGGGCGGTGCCCCGGAACGAGGAAAACCCGGCACGCCCCAGGACACGACGCACACTCGAGACGGCACCCCCCGACACGACCCGACGCCCAAGGCAGCACACCGGGCACGACGGAGCCGGGGCGGTGCCCCTAAACGAGGGAAACCCGGCCGCCCTCGGACACGACGCACACTCGAGACGGCACCGAGGGCACGACGGAAGTCCGGCACGCCCCGCACACGACGCGCACTCGAGACGGCGTCCCCCGACACGACCCGACGCCCAGGGCAGCACTCCGGGCACGACGGGAACCGGCGCGGTGCCCCCCGACACGACGCGACGCCCGGGGCGGCGCGGGCCGCGGTGCCGGGCGTCGTGTTCGTGACGGGTCAGTCGCCCTCGCGGCCGCCCGCCGGGGCGTCGTGCCACTTCGGGTCGTTCTCCCACTGGAGGTTGCGCTCGCGGGCGGTCGCCATCGCGTGTTCGGCCTCGGTACGGCTCGTGTACGGGCCGAAGCGGTCCTTGGCGGGGCACTCCGGCCCCTCCTCGACCTTCTTGTGCTCCAGGCAGTAGTACCACTCGCCCGGCTTGCCTACCGTCCGCTTCTTGAACAGGGCCATGACCAGCTCCTCTCGCCACCGACATGTTCCCCCGTCGCCGCTGGTTAGACTCGCTGGCATGTCTGGCCAGTCGCTGCTCGTCCCGGGGGAGCTGTCCCCCACCCGTTCCGTGCCCGGAAACATCCGCCGCCCCGAGTACGTCGGCAAGCCCGCGCCGAAGCCGTACACCGGACCGGAGGTGCAGACGCCCGAGACGATCGAGGCGATGCGCGTCGCCGGCCGGATCGCGGCCCGGGCGATGGCGGAGGCCGCGAAGCTCATCGCCCCCGGCGTGACGACCGACGAACTCGACAAGGTGGCGCACGAGTACATGTGCGACCACGGCGCCTACCCCTCGACGCTCGGCTACCGCGGCTTCCCCAAGTCGCTGTGCACGAGCGTCAACGAGGTCATCTGCCACGGCATCCCGGACTCGACCGTGCTGCGCGACGGCGACATCGTCAACCTGGACGTCACCGCGTACATCGGCGGGGTGCACGGCGACAACAACGCCACCTATCTGGTGGGCGAGGTCGACGAGGAGTCACGGCTGCTGGTGGAGCGGACCCGCGAGTCGCTGGAGCGGGCGATCAAGGCGGTCAAGCCGGGCCGGCAGATCAACATCATCGGCCGCGTCATCGAGTCGTACGCCAAGCGCTTCGGGTACGGAGTGGTGCGGGACTTCACCGGGCACGGCATCAACTCGTCGTTCCACTCGGGCCTGATCGTCCCGCACTACGACAGCCCGCACGCGACCACGGTCATCCGGCCCGGGATGACGTTCACGATCGAGCCGATGCTGACCCTCGGGACGCACGAGTACGACATGTGGGACGACGGCTGGACGGTCGTGACCAAGGACCGCAAGCGCACGGCCCAGTTCGAGCACACGCTGGTCGTCACGGACACCGGCGCGGAGATCCTCACGCTGCCGTAGCACGCGTCCGTGGCCCCGGCGACGGCCCGCCCTCCCCGGAGGGCGGGCCGTCGTGCGTGTCGGGGTGCGGTTTTGCCGACCACGTGTCGGGAAGTTTACCGACAACCAGTCGGCAACCCATTGACTTAGGCTGCCCTAACCACAGAGAGTGGGCCCATGGAATCCTTCTCGACCCTCATCCGGACCGCGTCCCGCGAGCAGCACGAGGAGGTCAGGGGCTCGACCTTCCTGAGCGACCTGCTGGGAAGCAGGCTGGGGGTCGAGGCGTTCGCCCGCTACACGGAGCAGCTGTGGTTCGTGTACGACGCGCTGGAGTCCGCCGCCGAGCGGCTGGCCGGGGATCCGGTGGCCGGCCCCTTCGTCCGCCCGGAGCTGTTCCGCAGGGCGGCACTGGAGCGGGACCTGACGCATCTGCTCGGCCCCGGCTGGCGCGAGTCGGCCGGGGCGCTGCCCGCGACGCGGGAGTACGCCGGACGGATCAGCGACTGCGCGCGCACCTGGCCGGCCGGCTACATCGCCCACCACTACACGCGCTACCTCGGCGACCTCTCCGGCGGGCAGGTCATCCGCGCCACGGCCGAGAGGACGTGGGGCTTCGCCGGCAAGGGTGACGGGGTCCGCTTCTACGTCTTCGAACAGGTCCCCAACCCGGCCGCCTTCAGACGGGATTACTGGGAGCGGCTGGACGCGGTGCCCGCGGACGAGCTGGAGCGGCAGCGGATCGTGGCCGAGTGCAAGCGGGCGTACGAGCTGAACAACGGGGTGTTCCGGGCCCTGGGCGAGGAGTTCCCGCTGTCGGCGTGACGGCGGCCCGCACGCGGACGGCGGCGTGAACGGGCCGGGGCCCCTCGCGCGCGGCGAGGGGCCCCGGTCCGTTCGGAGCTCGGCCGGTGCGGCTCAGACGTCGAACGGGCCGTTGTGGCAGACGGCGCCGCCCCACTTGATCTCGGCGGTCTCGGCCTCGAGCTGACCGAAGTACGGGCTGCACGCCACGTGGTCGCGGTACTCCGGGCCCTCGTCGTCGGCCGCGGCGGTCGCCGCACCCGTGGCGGTCACGGCGGCGGTCAGGGCGATGACGGCCAGAGCGGAACGAATGCGCATGGGAATCCTCTCGCGGTGGTGCTCGGTCACGCCCAGTGGTCCCCGCTCAGCACCGTCCACACACGCTGTTCCACCCGTACGGGCGCGCGCCGCCCGGGTCAGCGTTCCAGCCGGACCCGGCCGCCGACCTCCGTCCACCCGCCCGGCTGGGGCGCGGTGAGGATCTGGGACCCGGCCCCCTGGGTGATGTTGAGGGCCCGGCCCAGCCGGTCCGTGAGCAGCAGGGCGGACGCCGCGGTCACCTCGTCCTCGTCGACGCCGTCGCCCCGCCCGGGGAAGGCCCGGGCCCGGATCCGCCCGGCGGGCTCGTCCTCCCACGCCCAGGCGTACACCCTCCCCCACTGCCCGAAGGGCGTGGGCGGTACCCCCACCCCCGGCGGCGGCACGTCCAGGTCGTCGACCTCGGCGGCGCTGCCGTACCGGCGCAGGGTGCGCGGCGGGACCCAGTCCGCCCGGGCCTCGATCCAGCAGAACTCCCCGTCCTGCCGCGCCCCGGCGACCCCGGCCGGGGTGACCAGCTCGGGCACGTCCAGCAGCCAGGCCGCGCCGACGCAGGGGTGCACGGCGAAGGGGAGCCGCACGGTGGGCGTGTAGATGTCGATCACCCCGCGCTCGGGGTCGTCGACGAACACCGTCTCGCTGAACCCCACCTTCGCGGCGAACGCCTGCCGGTCCTCCCGCCCCGGCAGCACGGATCCCTCGCGCACGACCGCGAGCTCGTTGCCGTATCCGCCGTTCGGCCCGCAGAAGACGCGGAGCACGTCGTAGTCAGTCACGGGGGCATTCAAGCACCGGGTGATCACCCGGCGGGGCGCCGGGCGGGGAGACGCGGGGGGCGAGCGGTCCGCAGCCCGGCGGCGCAGTCTTGACCGCTCCTTGACCGGTTCATGAGGTCGATTTGATGACGCTTACGCGATTCTTATGCGTTAGGTGAGCCTCACCTTCCTGGATCGAGGCTCACCGCACTCATGTTTCGGCCACGCCCTGGAGCCCTCATGCGACCCGCGAGACCTTCCCTCGCCCTCACCGCCGTCGCGGTGGCGGCCCTGACCGCCGTCACCGGCTGCACCGAGAAGAGCGACGCCGAGGGCGGCGACCGCGTGATCAACGTGACCGCGACGGACGACACGTGCGAGGTGTCGAAGAAGGAGTTCCCGGCCGGGCACGTCGAGCTGGCCGTCGAGAACAAGGGCTCCAAGGTCACCGAGGTCTACGTCCTCTTCCCCGACGACCGCGTGGTCACCGAGCGGGAGAACATAGGCCCCGGCACCAAGCAGCGCGTCACCGCCGAGGTGAAGGCCGGCGACTACCGGATCGTCTGCAAGCCCGGCATGAAGGGCGACGGGATCCGCCAGTCCGTGAGGGCCACCGGCGGCAAGGCCGTCAAGCGCGACCCGCGCCTGGACGAGGCCGTGGCGGCGTACCGGTCCTACGTGCAGCAGCAGGCCGACGAGACCCTGCCGAAGGCGGAAGCCTTCGCCGAGGCCGTCAAGGACGGTGACCTCGACGCCGCGAGGAAGGCCTACGCGCCCTCCCGCATCGGCTGGGAGCGCACCGAGCCCGTCGCGGAGTCCTTCGGCGACATCGACCCCAAGGTCGACGTCCGCGAGGACGGGCTGGAGGACGGCCAGGACCCGGCCACCGACTGGACCGGCTGGCACCGCCTGGAGAAGGCGCTGTGGCAGGACGAGAAGATCGGCACCCGCGAGAAGGACCTCGCCGGGCTGCTGATCAAGGACCTGAAGGACTGGCAGAACCGGGTCGGCAAGGCCGAGATCACCCCCACCTCCATGGCCAACGGCGCCAAGGAACTCCTCGACGAGGTCGCCACCGGCAAGGTCACCGGCGAGGAGGAGCGCTACTCGCACACCGACCTGGTCGACTTCAAGGCCAACGTCGAGGGCGCGCAGAAGTCCTACGACCTGCTCAAGCCGGTCGCCGAGGAGAACGACCCGGCGCTGGCCACCGAACTGGACGAGCAGTTCGCGGCCCTGAACGGCCTGCTCGACAAGTACCGCCCCGACAACGGCTCCTACGAGTTCACCTCCTACGACAAGGTCGGCAAGGCCGACCGCAAGGAGCTGTCGGACGCGGTCAACGCCCTGGCGGAGCCGCTGTCCAAGCTCGCCGCCGCAGTCGTGAAGTAGCGGGAACCGCCATGACGGACACCAACACGCCCTCTCCCAGCCGCCGTTCCCTGCTCGGCTGGGGCGGCGCGGGCCTGGCGCTCGGCGCCGCCGCGGCGGGCGGCGCCGTGGCGATGGCCCGCGCGGGCGAGGAACCGGCGCCGCGGGCCGGCACGGCGATCGCCTTCCACGGCCCCCACCAGGCGGGTATCGCCACCCCGGTCCAGGACCGCCTGCACTTCGCCGCGTTCGACGTGACGACGGATGACCGGGCCGCGTTCGTCCAGCTCCTCAAGGACTGGACGGAGGCGGCCCGGCGGATGACGGCCGGGCACCCGGTCGGCGAGGGCGCCCACGGCGGGCTGCCCGAGGCACCCCCCGACGACACGGGCGAGGCCCTCGGCCTGCATGCGTCCCGCCTCACCCTGACGATCGGCTTCGGCCCGTCCCTGTTCGACCGGTTCGACCTGGCGGACCGGCGGCCGAAGGCCCTGGTCGACCTGCCGAGGTTCGCGGGCGACAACCTGGACCGGTCCCGCAGCGGCGGCGACCTGTGCGTCCAGGCCTGCGCCGACGATCCCCAGGTGGCGGTGCACGCGATCCGCAACCTGGCCCGCATCGGCTTCGGCAAGGTCGTCATCCGCTGGTCGCAGCTCGGCTTCGGCAAGACGTCGTCGACGACGCCCGAGGGGCAGACCCCGCGCAACCTCTTCGGTTTCAAGGACGGCACGCGCAACATCGCGGGCACCGAGACGGACCGCCTGCGCGAGCACGTCTGGGTCGGCGAGAAGGACGGCCCGGCCTGGATGACGGGCGGCAGCTACCTCGTCGCCCGCCGCATCCGCATGCACATCGAGACCTGGGACCGCACCTCGCTGCAGGAGCAGGAGGACGTCTTCGGCCGCGACAAGGGCGAGGGCGCGCCGGCCGGCAGGGCGAAGGAGCGCGACGAGCCGTTCCTGAAGGCGATGAAGCCCGACGCACACGTGCGGCTCGCGCACCCGGACGCCAACCACGGGGCGACGATCCTGCGCCGCGGCTACTCCTTCACCGACGGCACCGACGGACTGGGCCGCCTGGACGCGGGCCTGTTCTTCCTGGCCTACCAGCGCGACGTACGCAAGGGCTTCATCCCGATCCAGCGCAACCTGGCCACGGACGCGCTCAACGAATACATCCAGCACGTGGGTTCGGCGCTGTTCGCCGTCCCGCCGGGCGTCCGCGACCGGGACGACTGGTGGGGCCGGGCGCTGTTCTCCGAGGAGGCGTAGGGCATGTTCTCCAACTACCTGATCGGACTGCGCGAGGGTCTGGAGGCGAGCCTCGTCGTCTGCATCCTCATCGCCTACCTGGTCAAGACCGGCCGCAGGGACGCCCTGAAGCCGATCTGGGCGGGCATCGGCGTCGCCGTGGCGCTCGCGCTCGGCTTCGGCTGCGCCCTCGAATTCGGCTCCCAGGAGCTGACGTTCCAGGCGCAGGAGGCGCTCGGCGGTTCCCTGTCGATCCTCGCCGTGGGCCTGGTGACGTGGATGGTGTTCTGGATGCGGCGCACCGCCCGGCACCTGAAGTCGGAACTGCACGGCCGGCTGGACGCCGCCCTGGCGATGGGCACCGGCGCGCTCGTCGCCACCGCGTTCCTCGCGGTCGGCCGGGAGGGCCTCGAGACGGCCCTGTTCGTCTGGGCCTCGGTGCACGCCGCGAGCGACGGCACCCCCAGGCCGCTGCTGGGCGTCGCCCTGGGCCTGCTGACGGCGGTGCTGCTGGGCTGGCTGTTCTACCGGGGCGCCCTGCGCATCGACCTGGCGAAGTTCTTCACGTACACCGGCGGCATGCTGGTCGTCGTCGCGGCGGGCGTCCTGGCCTACGGCTTCCACGACCTGCAGGAGGCCGACTTCCTGCCCGGTCTCACCGACAAGGCCTTCGACATCTCCGGCACGATCCCGCCGGACAGCTGGTACGGCACCCTGCTGAAGGGCGTCTTCAACTTCCAGCCCGACCCGACCACCCTCCAGGTCACCGTCTGGCTGCTGTACCTGGTCCCGACCCTGGCCCTGTTCCTGGCACCGGCCAGGACGTCGGCCAAGGAGACGGTGGTGGACCGGGCGGCATGACCCGGGGCGGGCACGCGCCCGCGGCCCACCCCGGACGCCGCCGGGACTGCGCTCAGAAGCGCGCGGTGATGCCCCTGGCCGCCAGCACTTCGAGGGAGCCGGGCATCATGTACTCCAGCGCGCTGCCCCCGGTGAAGAGCTTGAGGTTGGGCAGCAGGTCCAGGTCGTCGAGGCTGCGCAGGTCGAAGAGGTCGTCCTCGCCGTCCCAGACCGGCGCGCATTCCATGAAGACCTGGTGTCCGCCGTCGAAGGTCAACTCGTCGACGGTGGCGAGGAGTTCCTCCGGGATCTCCAACTGCGAGAAGTAGGCGCGCGGTTCGTCGAGGACGGTGTACTCCAGTGCGTTGTCCCGGACGTACGCGTCGAGGTCCTGGACCCCGCGTGCCCGCATGTGCTCACTCAGACTGAACGCCGGTGTCAGCGTCTCGTCCCAGTACATGAGCTTCTCGACCACGAGCAGCTTGAAGTTGAAGTCACGGAAGGCGGTCATCGTCCACGTATAGCAGGGCCCCGCCCCCGCCGGAGGACCGGAGGGCACCCGGTAGGGTTCGCCTCCGGAAAGGGGAAGGTGAAGGAACCCGATGAGCAGGGATCGCGACCCTCGAACGCTCCGCAGGCCCGCCCAGAGCGCCCTCATAGCAGCCTCGCTGACCGCTTTGTCGCTGACGGCGAGCGGATGCGTCGTCGTGCACGGCGAGCGCGAGGTCCTCCCGTCCGCGACCCGGGCCGAAGCCGCCGAGGCGCTGCGGGAGTTCACCGCCGCGTACAACGCGGCCGACGAGGCCTACGACGGCTCTCTGGACGCCGACCGCACCACCGGCGCCCTCGCCGACATCGACGCGGCCCGGCTGAAGGCCGGCAAGGCCGACAACCCGGACGGCAACCCGAACCACACGCCGCTGAAGCTGACGGACGCGAGGTTCACCATCCCCAAGAAGGCCGGCTGGCCCCGCTGGTTCCTCGCCGACGCCGCGGGCAACAAGGGCGGATCCGCCCGCTGGCTCCTGGTGTTCACCCGCAGCAGCCTCGACGACCCCTTCCAGGTGGCGTACCTGACGCTCGTCGCCCCGGCCGCCGTCCCGAAGTTCCGGCAGGACGCGGACGGCTGGGCCGAATCCGTCCCGGTACGCGCGAAGAACCTCGCCGCGGCGCCCGGCGAGCTGAGCCGGACGTACGCCACGTACCTCAAGAGCGGCGGGACGGCCTTCGCCGACGGGCCGCACACCAGTCAGTGGCGTGCCCTGCGGCAGAAGAACAGCAAGCGGCCGGGCATGGTCACGCAGTACATCGACGAGCCGCTCACCGGCGGCGACTACACGCCGCTGGCGCTGCGCACGGCGGACGGCGGCGCGCTGGTGTTCTTCGCCACGCGGCACTACGAGAAGCAGACGGCGCACACGGGCACGTCCGTCCCGACGCCCAACAAGGCCGTGCAGGCCCTCACCGAGGGCGAGATCGAGCAGAGCCTGACGATGGAGTTCGTCTCCAACGAGGTGGCGCTGGATCCGAGGGGGCCGGGCAAGGTGACGATCCTGGGCCGGATCCAGGGTCTTACGGCGGCCCAGGGCTCGTAGCTCCGTACTCGGCGCTTGCAGGGGGCCTGCCGTACGGGGGCCGGCCCGTGCCGCCGGGCGTCTTCAGTGCCGCAGGGGCCAGGCCGCGCCGGTGTGGTCGCTCTCCTCGCCGGCGTAGCGGGCGCAGACCTCCGTGAGCACCTCCAGCAGGTTCAGCGGGTCCGGCAGCGCGTGCTCCGGCCCGCGCACCCACCGCACGGCCTGCTCCTCGCCGGGCAGCCGCGCCGGCGGGACGAGCACGTAGGAGCCCCGGCAGTGCCAGCGCAGCCCGGGGTGCTCGTCCATCGTCTCGGGGTGGCAGTCCAGCTCGCAGGGCCACCACTCGTCCTCGTCCTCGGGCGTACCGCGGGTGAGGGTGAAGAACAGCATGCGCCCGTCGTCGCTCTCGGCGACCGGCCCGACCTCGACGCCGTCGGCGAGCAGCCGCTCCAACGCGTCGCGACCGGCGTCGAGGGGCACGTCGAGGACGTCGTGCACCATGCCGGTCGCGGTGATGAAGTTGGCCTGCGGCTGATGGCGGGCCCAGCGCTCGATCTGGCCGCGGTCGGTCGTGGACTGCGTCTGCCAGGCGAAGGACACCGGGTGGCGGGCCGGGGTGGGACAGCCGACGCGGTCACAGGAGCAGCGGTATCCGGCCGGATGCGCGGCGGGCGCCAGGGGCAGTCCCGCGTCGGCGGCGGCGAGCAGCAGGTCCTCACGGCCGCCGTCCCCGGCGGACTCCTTCGGCCGGCGCCCGGCGCGCAGCCACTGGGTGAGTTTGCCCTGCAGGCCGCTCCGGCCGCCGAACTCCGCGCTCATCTATCTCCTCGCCTCGCCGTCGTGCCGAACAGCATGCCCTATCGTCCCATCTTCGCGCGCACCGGGGGCCCAGAGCCCACATCCGGGGCAGGACGGCCGAGACGGGTACCGGTGGGGCGAGGCATATGCCGGCGGGATGAGACGCACTCCTCATATGATCTGGTGTCATTGCCCGCTTTGCCAGGACATGGCGCCCTACCGTAACGCCATGGTCACTTGGATCACGCTGACGGGTCTGGCCTCCGCGGCATCCATGGTCTCGCTGACCCTCACGGGGCCCGCCGGCCGCGCCCCGGTGCCGCTGGAGTGGGGCCCGGGCCACCTCACGGCGGCGGCGCTCCCCCGCATCACCTACGTCGCCCACCGCGGCGGCGCCCGTGAGGTCCCGGAGAACAGCATGACGGGCCTGATGACCGCCCATGCCCGCGGGACGGCGCAGGTGCTGGACTTCGACACCCGGATGCTGCGCGACGGCACGCCGGTGGTGTTCCACGACGAGACGCTGAACCGCACCACCACGCTCGGTGGCGAGGTGCGCGGCCTCGACGCCCGGGAGTGGCAGGGCGTACGGCTGCGCCCGAGGGACCGGCTGCCCGGAAGCTGGCGTTCGGAGCGGCCGCCGACGGTCGCCGAGGTGCTGGATCGTTTCGGCGGCCGGATCGTGCTCATGCTGGAGGCGAAGGACCCGGGCAGCCTGGACCGGCTGGCCGCCCTGATCAAGGAACGTGGCCTGACCCGCTCGGTGTTCGTGAACTCCAACGACCCCGCCGTCGCCCTGCGCGTCCACCGGCTGGGCCTGCTGACGCAGTTGTGGCGCTCGGCGCAGCAGTTGCGTAGCGACCGGCCCGAGCGCTGGCGGTCGTTCGTGGACCTGCTGGACGTCGACCACCGGGCGCGCGATACGGACCTGCTGCGGGCGGTGCGGTCGGGCATCCCGCGGGTGTGGGCGCACACGGTGGTGACGGACGCGCAGCGCGACCGGGTGCTGCGGCTGGGCTGCGACGGCGTCATCACGGACGCGCCCGGGCGCCTGGCCCGGGCCGCCCAGCGGGACGCTCAGCGGGGCGCGAGGCCGTGAAGGGCGTAGTCGACGAGCGTGTCGGTGTACTCGTGGGAGATCGGGCCGGTGTGCTGGAGCCAGCGCTGGGCGAGCGGCGAGACGAAGAACTCCAGCGCGATGCGCGGGTCGACGTCGTCGCGGACCTGCCCGGCGTCCTGGGCGGCGCGCAGCCGGCCGATGTAGAGGTCGAGTGAGGGCTGCAGGAGCTTGGCCACGAGTTCGCGCCCGAGCTGCTCGTCGACGACGCCTTCGGCGGCGAGCGCGCGGGAGGGCGCCTCGAAGCGCGGGTCGCGCAGTTCGTCGACGGTGGCGCGCAGCACCGTCTTGAGGTCGGCGGCGACGTCACCGGTGTCGGGGAAGGTGTGGGGCACGGACCCGGCCTCCTCGGTGGACCGCTCCGCGAGGTCGAGGAAGGCCTCCATCAGCACGTCCGCCTTGGACGACCACCACCGGTAGATCGTCTGCTTGCCGACCCCGGCCCGGGCCGCGATGCCCTCGATGGTGGTCTTCGGGTACCCGGCCTCGACGACGAGCGCGAGGGCGGCGTCGTAGATGGCCCGGCGGGACCTCTCGCTGCGACGGCTGGAGTCGGGGGCGGGCCTGCCCGCGGTGGGGCGGGTGGACTCGCTCGGGGTGGGCTGGGCGGAGTTCTGGACGGCCATGGGCCGAATTTATCAGTTGACAAGACGGAGCGTCTCGCAGAGAGTAGGCGGACCAATCAAGCGAGACGAAACGTCTCGTTCCAGAGGAGTCAGAGGAAGGAGCCGGCGTGGCACGAGGTGGAGCCGGAAACATGCTGGGGGTCGGCGGCTCGCGCAGGAAGCTCGGCCGCGAGGCCCTGCGGGGCGGCGGCCGGGGCGGCCGGGTCGGCGGCGGACTCGATCCGCAGGCCCAGAAGCGCGAACTGCTGCGCAAGCTCCAGGAGAAGCGGCAGCAGGCAGGGGAGGGGGACGGTACGGCGCGGCCGTCGCCGTGACCTCCCCCGCCCGGGGGAGGCCTCCCCCTCGTGCGGGGGATCCTCCCGGGCCGTGCGGCGGATGTACTGGAGCGGTCGCGGCCGGCGACCGGCGGACACCGCCGAACGGAATCCCGGGAGGACGTGGCTCATGCGCGCATGGACGAGACGACGCCTGCTCACATCGGCGACCACCGCCGTGTCCCTGGCGTCCGCCGCGCCGGCGGCAGCGGCCCTTTCGGCCCCGAGTGCCGGCGCGGCGGCCGCCGTACCGGTCCGGGGGGACGGCGCTCCTCCGCCCGGGCCGGGTGACCGGGACACCGCGGACGTCCTGCGTGCCCTGCCCGGACTGCGCCTGATCGAGGAGCGGCAGGACGCCGGACCGGGCTACCGGCACTTCGTCCTGGGACTGCGTCAGCCGGTCGACCACACCGACCCCTCGGCCGGCACCTTCGAGCAGCGCCTCACCCTGCTCCACACCGCGTCCGACCGGCCGACCGTGCTGCTCAGCACCGGCTACCACGCCGTGGTCTCACCCCGCCTGTCGGAACCGGCCACCCTGCTCGGCGCCAACCAGCTCCAGGTCGAGCACCGCTGCTTCGGCACGTCCCGCCCGGCGGGCACCGGCTACGCCCACCTCACGATCCGGCAGGCCGCCGACGACCACCACCGCGTCGTCCGGTGCCTGCGCCGGCTCCTCCACGGCCCGTGGGTGTCGACCGGCAGCAGCAAGGGCGGCATGGCGAGCGTCTACCACCGCCGCTTCCACCCCGCAGACGTGGCGGGCACCGTGGTCTATTCGGCCCCGAACAACGTCGACGACCGCGAGGACTCCGCCTGCCTGCGGTTCCTGGAGACGGTCGGCACCCCGGCCGTCCGGCAGGCCCTCGCGGCGGCCCAGCGGGCGATCCTCCTGCGCCGCGCCGCCCTCACCGCCCGCTACGAGGCCTGGGCCGCGTCCACCGGCGACACCTTCCGCCTCGTCGGCAGCGCCGACAGGGCCCTCGAGATCGCCGTGCTGCGCGTGCCGTTCATGTTCTGGCAGCACGGCACGGCCGCCGACGCGGCGGCGATCCCCGGCCCGGACGCTTCGGACGGCGCTCTGTACGCGTGGCTGGAGAACACGACCGGACTCCCCCTGTACGCCGACGCCCTGGCCCGCACGTACATCCCGTACTGGTACCAGATCGGCACGCAGCTCGGATACGGCGGCGTCCCCACCGCGCACCTGGCGGACCTGCTGCGCCACCCGGGCGCCACGGAGGCGCGCAGCTTCGTCCCCCGGGACGTTCCGCTGCGCTTCGACCGGGCCGCCATGCCCGACATCGACCGCTGGGTCCGCCGCCGCGGCAGCCGGCTGCTGTTCGTCTACGGCACCCAGGACCCCGTCGCGGCCGAGCACTTCGTCCCCGGCGGCCCCGACGCGCGGGTTCTGTGGGTGCCGGGCGGCAACCACGGCGTCGACATCGCGGACCTGCCCGCGGCGGACCGGGCGTCGGCGGAGGAGGCACTGCGGCGCTGGACGCGCCGGGGATAGGCCGGGCGGAGGGGACCCCCCTGGAGGACGATCGCCCGGTCAGACGGACGGGCCGGGGGTGGACGCGGGCCCGGCGTCGGGCCAGGGGTCGCCCCAGTCGGCGTCGCGGGCGGCCTTGTAGAGGTCGCCGTGGCGCTTGGTGACGGTGGCGCGGCGCAGGGAGGGTTCCTTCTCGCACAGGTCGAGCAGGACCTGGCCCTTGCGGATCTGGGGGCGCCGGACGATACGGGAGGGCGCGGGTTCGGCGGGGAGGCGGCTCGCGGCGACGTAGCTGAACTTCTCGTCCTCGTACGCGAGGGAACCGCCCTTGACCTGGCGGTGCAGGGAGGAACGGCTGACCCGGGCGGAGAAGTGGCACCAGTCCGAGCCGGGGGCGATGGGGCAGGCGGCACTGTGCGGGCAGGGCGCGGCGATGCGGAAACCGGCGGTGATCAGACGGTCCCGGGCCTCGATGACACGGGCGTAACCGGCCGGGGTGCCGGGTTCGACGATCACGACGGCCCGGGCGGCGGCCGCGGCGGCGTCGACGAGGGCGGTGCGGTCGGCGGGGGCCAGCTCGTTGAGGACGTAGGAGACGGTGACGAGATCGGTGGCTTCGAGCGTGAGCGCCGCTCCGATGCGGGCCCGCTGCCAGTGGGCGTCCCGCAGGGCGGGGTTGGCCGCGGCGACCTCCCGCCCGAGGGCGAGGGCGGGCTCGGCCCAGTCGAGCACCGTGACGGGCCGCTCCCCGTCCCAGGTCGCGCTCACGGCCCAGGCGGCGGCCCCGGTCCCGCCGCCGACGTCGGTGTGCCCGCCCGGCGCCCAGTCGGGCACGGCCTCCGCGAACGCCTCCAGCGCGGAGCGCACCGCTTCGAAGGTCGCGGGCATGCGGTAGGCGGCGTAGGCGGCGACGTCGGCCCGGTCGCGGAGGATGGGGGCGTCGGTCGGGGTGGCCCCGCGGTAGTTGGCGATCAGCCGCTCGACGGCCTGCGCGGCCTGCCGGGGCGGGAGACCGTCGAGCAGACCGGCAAGGGCGGAGCGGAGGTTCTCGGCCGGGAGTGCGGGGGCGTTCACCCGGCGATTCTACGAGGCGCGGCGGGGGGTGAGAGCAGCGCTCACGACGTGAGCGGCGCACGGCCGGGAGAGCGGTGCTCTCGGCGTGGGCGGTGCTCGGGCGGGAGAGCGGTGCTGTCGGCGTGGGCGGTGCTCGGGCGGGAGAGCGGTGCTGTCGGCGTGGGCGGTGCTCGGCCGGGAGAGCAGTGCTCTCGGCGTGGGCGGCGCACGGCCGGGACAGCAGCGCTCACGACGTGAGCGGCGCACGGCCGGGACAGCAGCGCTCACGACGTGAGCGGCGCACGGCCGGGAGAGCGGTGCTCTCGGCGTGGGCGGTGCTCGGCCGGGACGATCGGCAGGTCACCGCACCGCCCGGGCCACCCGAGTCCCCGCCGCCGCTCTGGGCGCGCTGTCCGGGCGGCGTCGGCGCGGGTGGACCGCGTTCGTGAGGAGGATCAGGAACGTGTCCGTCGCCCGGTCCAGGACGAGGGACGTGCCCGTGAAGCCCGTGTGCCCCGCCGCCCCGCGTCCCGCCAGGTCGCCCATGAACCACGGCTGGTCGAGCGAGAAGCCCAGCCCCGGCGGGGTGAAGAGGAGGTCGACGAAGTCGGGACCGAGGATGCGGGCGGGGCCGTGGGAGCCCCCGGCGAGCAGGGTGCGGCAGAACACCGCCAGGTCCCGGCCCGTGGAGAACAGGCCCGCGTGGCCCGCGACTCCCCCGAGCGCCCAGGCGTTCTCGTCGTGCACCTCGCCCCGGAGCATCCCCCGGTCCGCCTTGGCCCAGGGACGCCGCTGGTCCTCCGTCGCCGCCGCGCCCGGGCACGGCCCGAAGCCCGTCGCCGTCATCCCCAGCGGGCGGGTGATGCCGTCGCGGACGAGAACGTCCAGCGTGCGGCCGGTGAGGCGTTCCAGGACGTGCTGGAGGAGCAGCATGTTCAGGTCGGAGTAGCGGTAGGTGCCGGGCACGCCGGCCGGCGCCTCGGCCTGGAGCATCGCGAGCCGCTGCCCGTCGTCGGCACAGTCGTACAGCGGGAGTTCGGGGCGCAGCCCGGAGGTGTGGGTGAGCAGCTGCCGGACGGTGATGCCGTGCCGGGCCGCCCCGGTGAAGTCGGGCAGGTACGCCCCGACCTTCGCATCGATGCCCAGCGTGCCGCGCTCGATCTGCTGCACGGCGGCCACGGAGGTGAACAGCTTGGTCAGCGAGGCCAGGTCGAAGGGCGTGCCGACGGTCATGGGGACCCGCTCCCCGGGAGGCAGTTCCACACCGGCGTCGGTGGCCTGGTCGTAGGCCGCGTAGCGGACGGCCCAGCCCGCCGCCTCCTCGACGGCGATCACGGCGCCGCGTCCGACGACCAGGACCGCGCCCGGCGCCCAGGGGCGCTGCCCCGTGGTGAGGACGTGGATCTCCCGGACGAGGTGACGCAGCTCCGCGGGGTCGAGTCCGGCGCGTTCCGGCGTGCCGCCGCGCAGTCTCGGTGCGCTCAGCTCTCCGCTCCCTCCGCCGGGGCCGCCGCCGGGGCCGCCGCGCTCGCGCGCCCGCCGTCCGCCTTCCAGGGTCGGCACATTCCCATGAAGCAGGCCAGCGCCACCAGGGCGGCGGCCAGTTGGACGACGGCCATCGGGACCGCGGTGTCCTCGCCGGCGACGCCGACGAGCGGGGAGGCGATCGCGCCGACCAGGAACGAGGTGGTGCCGAGCAGGGCGGATGCGGAGCCGGCCGCGTGCTTGGTGCGCATCAGGGCGAGGGCCTGGGTGTTGGGCATGGTGATGCCCATGGCGGACATCAGCACGAACAGCGCGACGGCGACGGGCGCGAGGCCGACCTCACCGAACACGCCCAGGGACATCAGCAGCAGCGCGCCGGCGGCGGTGATGACGATCGTGAGGCCGATGCCCAGCACCCGGTCCAGGCTGACCCGCCCGACCAGGACCTTGCCGTTGATCTGGCCGACGACGACCAGCCCGACCGAGTTGACGCCGAACAGCAGGCTGAACATCTGCGGGGAGGCGCCGTAGATCTCCTGGACGACGAAGGGGGAGGCGGAGATGTAGGCGAAGAGGGCGGCGAAGGCGAAGCCGCCGGTGAGCATGTAGCCGGTGAAGGCGCGGTCGGCGAGCAGGCCGCGCATCGCGCCCAGGGCCTCGCCCACGCCGCCGCTGTGCCGCTGCGCGGGCTCCAGGGTCTCCGGCAGCCGGGTCCAGACGAGGACGCCGATCAGCACGCCGATGACGGTGAGGACGACGAACACGCCCCGCCAGTCCGTGACGCGCAGGATCTGACCGCCGATCAGCGGGGCGATGACGGGTGCGACCCCGGAGATGAGCATGAGGGTGGAGAAGAAGCGGGCCATGGCCATGCCGTCGTAGAGGTCGCGGACGACGGCGCGGGCGATGACGATGGCGGCGGCGCCCGCGAGGCCCTGGGCGAGCCGGAAGGCGACCAGGGTCTCGACACTGGGGGCGAGCGCGCACAGCACGGTGGCGACGACGAAGACGGCGAGCCCGGCCAGCAGCGGCCGGCGGCGCCCCCACCGGTCGCTCATCGGCCCGACGACGAGCTGTCCGAGGGCCATGCCGGCGAGGCAGGCGGTGAGGGTGAGCTGGACGGTCGCGGCGGGTGCGTGCAGGGAGCGGGTGACCTCCGGCAGGGACGGGAGGTACATGTCCATGGCCAGGGGCGGTACGGCGGTCAGGCTGCCGAGGAGGAAGGTGACCAGGAGCCCGGTGCGGCGGTGCGGTGTGCGGTCGGGCCGCTCCGTCCCCGCTGCGGCCCCCTGCGCGGTCTTCGATATGGACGCCCCACCCTCGGGCATGAGTCCCTCCCTCTCTCCGTCGATCGCCACCTATGCTCTCAGCTCGTACGCAGTGCTCGGGGTCACGAGGTGGAGGCGGGGCGGTATGACGGCGGACACGGTGCGGTGGGGGATCCTGGCCACCGGCGGGATAGCGGCGGCGTTCACCGCCGATCTGATCGATCTGCCGGACGCGGAGGTCGTGGCGGTGGCGTCGCGGTCGCCGGAGCCGGCGAAGGCGTTCGCGGAGCGGTTCGGGATATCCCGGGCCTACGGCGACTGGAAGACGCTCGCGCAGGACGAGGACATCGATGTCGTCTACGTGGCGACCCCGCACACCGCGCACCGCGCAGCGGCCGGTCTGTGTCTGGCGGCGGGGCGGCACGTGCTGTGCGAGAAGCCGTTCACGCTGAACCTGCGCGAGGCGGAGGAACTCGTCGCGCTGGCGCGGGAGCAGGGGCGCTTCCTGATGGAGGCGATGTGGATGTACTGCAATCCGCTGGTGCGCCGGCTGAAGACGCTGGTCGACGACGGGGCGATCGGCGAGGTGCGCAGTGTGCAGGCCGACTTCGGGCTGGCCGGTCCCTTCCCGCCCTCGCACCGGCTGCGCAGCCCGGAGCTGGGCGGGGGCGCGTTGCTCGATCTGGGCGTGTACCCGGTGTCGTTCGCGCAGTTGCTGCTCGGGGAGCCGTCGGACGTCGCGGCGCGGGCGGTGCTCTCCCAGGAGGGCGTCGATCTCCAGACGGCAGCGGTCCTCTCCTGGGACAGCGGCGCTCTCGCTTCCGTGCACTGCTCCATCGTGGGCGGTACGCCCAACTCCGCCTCCGTCACCGGCTCCCGGGGCCGCATCGACATCCCGCACGGCTTCTTCTTCCCGGAGCGGTTCGTCCTGCACCGGGACGGCCGGGACGCGCAGGAGTTCACGGCCGACCCGGCGGACGGCCCGCGCAACACCATGCGCCACGAGGCGCTGGAGGTCATGCGGGCCGTGCGCGCCGGCGAGACCGAGTCCCCCCTGGTCCCGCTCGACGGCACGCTGGCGGTGATGCGGACGCTCGACACGATCCGCGACCGCGTCGGCGTCCGCTACCCCGGTGAGATCCCGGTGGAGGACGTGTCCTCGGACCTCACGCCGGCTTGAGACCCTGCTCCCCCACCTCCGTGACGAACGACGCGGCCGTCGTGACCGGCGCCCCCTGCCTGGTCACGTACGGCACGGTCTTGAAGTCGGCCCGAGCGGAGCGCTGTCCGAGGGCGACGGTGACGTAGCCGCGCCGTCCGTTGAAGAACTTCAGATGGGGGTTGGCGGACATGTAGGTGTCCCAGGTGGCGGGCTTGTCGGCGCCGTCCCGACCGCTGGAGATCGACGTCGCCACGATCTCGGTGCCGAGCGTGGCGGAGGCCGGGTCGTCGAAGTCGTCCTTGATGTCGAAGGCGTAGGCGGAGTGGACGTCGCCGCTGAGCACCATCAGGTTCTGCACTCCGGCGGCCTTCGCCCCGTCGAGCACGCGGCGGCGGGAGGCGCTGTATCCGTCCCAGGCGTCCATCGACACGCGTGAGGGGGTGGTGGCGTCCATGTTCCGCCGGGCGAAGAGGACTTGCTGCGGTACGACGTTCCACAGCGCCCGCGAGGAGCGCCAGCCGTCGAGCAGCCACCGCTCCTGCGTGGCGCCGGTCATGGTGCGTGCCGGATCGTCGGACTCGGGGCCGGGGACGTGCGCGGTGTCGCCGTAGGCCTGGTCGGAGCGGTACTGGCGGGTGTCGAGGACGTCGAACTGGGCGAGCCGGCCCCACGTCAGGCGGCGGTAGAGCCGCATGTCGGGTCCGGCCGGGCGCTGCGGCCGCCGGAGCGGCTGGTTCTCCCAGTAGGCGCGGTAGGCGGAGGCGCGGCGCAGCAGGAACTCCTCCGGCGGGACGCTGTTCTCGGGGATGTCGCCGGCGTAGTTGTTCTCGGTCTCGTGGTCGTCCCAGGTGACGACGAACGGGTGGGCGGCGTGTGCGGCGCTCAGGTCCGGGTCGGACTTGTACAGGGCGTAGCGCAGCCGGTAGTCCTCCAGCGTCAGCGTCTCGCGGTTGAACAGGCCGGGCAGGGTGCGGTCGGTGTACTTGCGCTGCCCGCCGGCGGCGTCGACGGCGTACTCGTAGAGGTAGTCGCCGAGGTGGAGGACGAGGTCGACGTCGTCGGCGGCGAGGTGGGCGTACGGGGTGTAGTAGCCGTCGTGGTAGGCCTGGCAGGAGACGGCGGCGAGGGTGAGGGACGGGACGCGGCTGCCGGGCGCGGGGGCGGTGCGGGTGCGGCCGGCCGGGCTGGTCCAACGGCCCGCGCGGAAGCGGTAGTAGTAGACGCGGCCGGGGGCGAGGTGGTCCACCTCGACGTGGACGGTGTGGTGGAACTCGGGGTGGGCGGTGGCGGTGCCGCGCCGGGCGATGCGGCGGAAGCGCTCGTCGTGGGCCAGTTCCCAGTGCACGGTGACGCGTGTGGCGGGCAGACCGCTGTCGGCCTGGAAGGGGACGGGCGCGAGGCGGGTCCACAGGATCACGGAGCCGGGCTGCGGGTCGCCGGAGGCGACGCCCAGCGTGAAGGGGTTCTGGGTGATCCGCGCGGCGTCGAGTTCGGCGGCGGCCGCGACCCCGGGGGCGGGCAGGTTGGTCGCGAAGGCCAGCGCGGCGGCGGCGCCGGTGGTCGTGAGGAAGCGGCGGCGGCCGATGTGGCGGGCGGCGGCGCGGAGTTCGGGGGCGTGCTGGGACGGGTGTGCTGCGGGTGTCATCCGGTCCTCCCCTGGCGAATGGCTGCAGGGGGCATTGCAGTGGCCGGGGACGACACCCGGTTGACGCGTACACAGCATTCACATGGCGGGCGGATGAGTTCCGGACGGCGGACCCTCCCGTACGCTGCGGGCCCATGAACGCCAAGGAAAACGCAGTCGCGGTGGTGACGGGCGCGGGCTCGGGCATCGGCCGGGCGGTCGCGGTGGAACTGCTGCGCACGGGCTGGTCGGTGGCGCTGGCGGGCCGGCGCGAGGAGACGCTCCGGGAGACGGCGGAGATGGTGCCCGAGGGAGCGGCACTCACGGTGCGGACGGACGTCTCACGCCCCGAGGACGTCGCCGCCCTGTTCGACGCCGTGGCCGGGCGGTTCGGCCGGGTGGACCTGCTGTTCAACAACGCCGGTACGTTCGGGCCCGGCGGCGTGCCCGTCGAGGAACTGCCCTACGACGCCTGGCGGCACGTGGTGGACACCAACCTCAACGGGGCGTTCCTGTGCGCGCAGGCGGCGTACCGGCAGATGAAGGAGCAGGACCCGCAGGGCGGCCGGATCATCAACAACGGCTCGATCTCCGCACACACGCCCCGGCCGCACTCGGTGGCCTACACCGCGACCAAGCACGCCCTGACGGGCCTGACGAAGTCCCTGTCGCTGGACGGGCGGCCGTACGGGATCGCCGTCGGGCAGATCGACATCGGCAACGCGGCGACCGACATGACGGCCGGCATGCAGACGGGAGTGCTCCAGGCAAACGGGGAAGTAGCCCCGGAACCGGTGATGGACGTCGCGGACGTGGCGCGCACGGTGCGGCACATGGCGGAGCTGCCGCTGGAGGCGAACGTGCAGTTCGCGACCGTGCTGGCGACGACGATGCCGTTCGTCGGGCGAGGCTGAGCGCACCGCGGACGGTCAACGCGTCAACGTGCACAAACGGAATATGAACGTCCGCACTATTGCGGCCGGTCGGGCGCTTATGCTCAACTCTCCTACACCAAAGCTTCACACTTGGAGCAGGGGTCTTCCACCGGCCACATCCAGGGGGGAGGCGGCAGTCGTTCCACGGCACCGGGTGGGGGTGGACCCGCGTGGGATCGCGGAGTGCGCACCGGTACGCGTGGAACGACTGCCGCACAAGGCCCGAGGGGCACGGGCCTTGCAGGGGGGGAGGGATCAGGCCTGGCCGGTCTCGAAGCGGGAGATGCGGCCGTCGTCGTCCACCGTGAAGCTCCAGCGGGTGCGCATCTCGCCCCAGGTGTCGTTGCTGTAGCGGGCGATGAGCGAACGGCCGCCGTCGGACTCGTTGTCGACCTCCATGTGGCCGCGCGAGGAGAAGATCTCCCGGTCGACCCACTCGGCGAGGTCCCGGTCCGTGCCGTCGTCCGCCATCGTGGCGCCCGGCGCGAGGAGCTCCATGAAGGCGTCGCGGTCGTGGTTGTTCACGGCGGCGACGAAAGCCCGGACGGCCGGGTCGCTGAGCCGCGTGGTCTGGATCGTCATACGAGCCAGCGTCGGCCCGCCCGCCGCCGCCCGCCACCCGTACCACCCGAACGGCGCTCCCGGCGGCGCCGCCGGATGTCGCCCGGAGCCGTCGGTGCCACGGTGGAAGCGCGCCTCCCCACGAGGCCCTTCCTGTTCCTGCTGCCCGCTCCGGGAGACGACGTGACGCGCTACGACCGACGTGATCTGGGACTGCTGCTCCTGCGGCTGGGGACGGGCGGTGTCCTGGCGGCCCACGGCGCGCAGAAGCTGTTCGGCTGGTTCGGTGGCCACGGCATCGAGGGGACGGGCCAGTTCATGGAGTCCATCGGCTACGCCCCGGGCAAGGCGAGCGCGACGGCGTCGGGCCTGGCGGAGACGGGCGGCGGCACGCTGCTGGCGCTCGGCCTGGCGACCCCGGCGGCCGGGGCTGCGGCGGCCGGCGCGATGGCGGGCGCGGCGGCGGTCCACACCCCCAACGGTTTCTTCAACCAGGAGGGCGGCTACGAGTACGCGGCGACGCTGGCCCTCACGGCGGCGGGCCTGGCCGTCACCGGCCCGGGCCGCCTCTCCCTGGACCACGTCCTCGGCCACGCGGTGAACCGCGGCTGGATGATCCCGGCGGCCTTCGCGGCGACGGCGGCGGGCACGGTGCTGGTGATCGGCGCGCGGGCGAGGCGCCTGAGGAAGACGAAGGAGGGCGAGCAGGACCCGCTGTTCGAGGAGGAGTACCTGGAGTAGCGGGCCCTGGGGCGCTGTCGGGCCCTCGTGGCAGGCTGCCGCCCATGAGTGATCACACGCCGCCCGAGCCCGACCTGTGGGCCACGATCGAGACCCTGTCCGAGTGGCTCGACCACCACCGCCCGGTCGAGGGCCGCGAGGGCCTGCTCCTGCGCATCCTCAAACTCTCCGAGGAGGTCGGCGAGGTCTCCGAGGCGGTCATCGGCGCGACCGGCCAGAACCCGCGCAAGGGCGTGACCCACACGTGGGACGACGTGCAGGCGGAGTTGTGCGACGTCGTCATCACGGCACTGATGGCGCTGCGGACGCTGACGCCGGGGGCGCGGGAGGTGTTCGCCGCGCATCTGGAACGGGTGCGGGAGAGGTCGCTGGCGTCCGGGCCCCAGGGAGAGCCCGTATGAACACGCTGGACAGCCCCCTCACTCTCCCGAACGGCCAGGTACTGGCCAACCGCTTGATGAAGTCGGCGCTCAGCGAGGCACTGGGAAACAGGAACAACGCACCCGACGAGCGCCTCTGCCGTCTGTACTCCACATGGAGCCGAGGCGGCTACGGCCTCATGATCACCGGCAACGTCATGATCGATCGCGAACAGCTCGGCGAACCGGGCAACATCGTCATCGAGGACGAACGTGATCTCGACGCGCTCTCACGCTGGGCCAAGTCGGCCCGGAACTCGGGCGGTGTGATCTGGGCACAGCTCAACCACCCCGGACGCCAGGCCAATCCTTTCGCACTCGGACACAGGCCGGTGGCTCCGAGCGCGATCCCGACACAACTGCCCGGTGCCACGACGCCACGCGAACTGCGACCGGCGGAGATCGAGGAGATCATCGAGCGCTTCGCCACGGCCGCGGCCGTGTGCGAGGCGGCCGGCTTCGACGGCGTACAGGTGCACGGGGCTCACGGGTATCTCATCTCGCAGTTCCTGTCGCCGCTGGCGAACCGGCGCGAGGACGACTGGGGCGGCGATCAGGAGCGGCGGATGCGTTTCGTCCTGGAGGTCGTCCGCCGCGTCCGCGGCCGCGTCGGGCCCGGCTTCGCGGTGGGCATCAAGCTCAACTCGGCGGACTTCCAGCGCGGCGGATTCACCGAGGACGAGTCCCAGGCCGTGCTGACCGCGCTCGCCGACGAAGGCATCGACCTCATCGAGGTCAGCGGCGGTACGTACGAGTCCATGGCGATGAGCGGCTCGGCGGCCCCCAGTACCAGGGCACGCGAGGCGTACTTCCTCGAATACGCCCGTACCGTTCGCACGCTGGTGGGCGACATCCCCCTCGCCGTCACCGGCGGCTTCCGCACCCGTGACGCCATGCGGGGTGCCGTAGCGGCCGGCGAATGCGACGTGGTCGGCATCGGCCGGCCGGCGATCACCACGCCGGACGCGGCCCGGCTCATCCTCGAAGGGCAGACCGAGGCACTCACGGCACGCCAGGTGCGCTACGGCATGAGAACCCTGCTGGGCAGAATCGCCGACCTCAGGACCCTGGACGGGGTAATGGACATGAGCTGGCACACCGACCAGATACATCGTCTCGGGAACGGCCTGCGCCCCGACCTGAATCGCGGCAGCATCGCGGCGACCATCTCGATGGTCCGGCGAAACGGGCGCACCTCGTTCCGCACCAGGCGAGGCGGGTCATGAGCGCGGCTCACGAGGAGCCGCATCTACTCACGTTCCACCTGGACGGCGTCGGCTCCGCCGCCGACCGCGCGGCCCTGCTCGCCCACCCGGCCCTGCGGGTGAGCACCCGCGACGAGGTTCTCACCGTGGGCGACGACCTCCTGACGTACGTCGTGGAGTGGATGCCGCACCACCTCGACCCGATCGCCTTCCTGCCTGGGAGGCGGGTCCCGACCGAGGCGGAACAGGCCGAACTCGGCGAACTGGCGGCGCGGCTTCCGCTGTGTCTCGGCTGATCCGGCTCACCGGAAGGGCGGGGCGTCGGCCGGGCACACGGTGCCGGTGGCGGGCAGGGTGCCGTCGATCAGATACCGGGTGGCCAGACGGTCGACGCAGGTGTTGAGCCCCATGGCGGTGTGACCGTACATGTCGGCGGTCAGCAGCCGGGCGTCGGCGAGCCTGGCTGCCATGCTCACGGCGAAGGAGTGGGGGGTGACCGGGTCGTGGCGGTTGCCGACGACCAGCGCGGTCCGGCCGGTCGGACGGTCCCAGGGGCCGGTGTGGACGCCCGGGTTGTCGCTCGCCCGCACGGGCCAGGTGGCGCACGGCAGGGCGTCGAACGCCTGTGGGCGCCCGAAGGTGGGGCTGGTCCGCTCCCACTGCCGGGCGAGCAGCGGCCAGGCGGCGGCCGGCAAACGGTACGGCTTCTCACCGCAGTTGACGGCGTTCCCGGAGTCGTTGCCCCGGTAGGCGGTCGTTGCGGCGGGAGCCTTGCCCTGCGCGCCGGACGCCGGAGCCTCGGAGAGGGCCTGGAGGGATCGGGCCAGCCCGGGGAGGTCGCCGGCCGACAGCTTGCCGAGGACCAGGTCGCCGAGGCCGGCGAAGTCGACGACCTTGCCGTCGGGGAGCGTGACGGGGCCTTTCCGCAGCCGGTCGCGGAGCTCCTGGAACGCCGCCTCCGGTGATCCCTCCCCGAAGGCGCACCGGTCGCCCTCCCGCGCGCAGTCGCGCAGGAGCGCCGTCAGCACCTCTTCCGCCGCGACGGCCCGCTGCCGGTCGTACTCGACGCCGTCCGTCATGCGCAGCAGGGGGTCGATGTTGCCGTCGAGGACGAGGGCGCCGGTGTTTCGCGGGAACAGGTTGGCGTAGGTGGCGCCGATCTGCGAACCGTAGGAGTACCCGGCGAAGTTCAGGCGTTCGGCGCCGACACCGCGGCGGAGCAGGTCCAGGTCGCGGGCGACGTCGGCGGTGGTCAGATGCGGGAGCAGGGGGCCGGCCGTGCGGGCGCAGGAGTCGGTGTAGGCGCGCTCGGCGCGCAGCGTCGCGGCCGTCTCGGCGGGGGTCAGCGGCGTCTCGCGTTTGCCGGCGAGGGCGGCGTCCGCCTCCTCCTGGCTGGTGAAGCACCGTACGGCCGCGCTCTGTCCGACGCCGCGCGGGTCGAAGCCGATGACGTCGTAGCGGGCGAGGACCTCGGGGGTGAGGAACGTCTCCGCCCGGTAGGCGAAGTGCAGCCCCGACTGGCCGGGCCCGCCCGGGTTGACGAAGAGGGTGCCGAGGCGGCGGGCGGGGTCCGTGGCCCGGTGCCTGAGCATGACCACGCCGACCGTGTCGCCGTCCGGCCGTGCGTGATCGCGCGGGACCTGCCGGACCGCGCAGTCGGCGATGTCCGGGTCCAGCGGCGGTGCGGGCTTCAGCACCTGGTCGCAGGGGAGCCAGCGCACGGGCGGCTGTGCGGGCTGCTCCGCGTGGGCCGTGGTCGACGCGTGCTGGGTCAGCAGGGCCAGGGCGGCGGCGCAGGCGGCGGCGAGGCGGGCGGGTCGGCGGGGCATGGTGCTCCTCAGGTCCGTCGGGTGGCGGGCTCGGGGGTGGTGCCCCGGCCCACGGGCTCTCGCTCGGGGGTGGTGTCCCGGTCCCCGGGCTCTCGCTCGGGAGGGGGAAGGCAGGTGCGCAGGGGTGCGGCGATCGCCCCCCGGTAGCGGCTGCGGAGGTGCGCAGGTGCCGCTGCCAGCCGGTCGCGCATGAGCAGGGCACGGCTGACGGGGGCGATGGCCGCGGCGAGTGCGGCGGCCGTCCGCAGTTGCTCCGGCGGCGGCCGGTGTCCCGCCCATGCCGCGAGGTAGCTGTCGCGGACCTGCTCGCGGGCTTCGGCGGAGGCCTCGGCCGAGCCCAGGGCGTCGGCCAAATCCTTGAGCAGGACGTCCAGTTGGAGGAAGGGGTGGGTCAGCACGCTGTCGGCCCAGTCGAAGAGCAGCACCTGGTCACCGTCGTCGCGGACGTTGCCCCGCCACAGGTCGTGGTGGACGAGGCTGTCCGGGAGGCCGAGGAGCGCGAGTCGCGCGCAGGCGCGGGCGAAGCCGGGGAGGAGTCGCCGTAGGCGTGCGGACTCCTCGGGGGTCGGTTCGTCCCGCCCGGCGGAGGAGGCCTGGCTGATCAGGTCGTCGAACAGCTCCGGAAGCCGGTCGAGGGGGTGGGCGGGGCAGCCCGTGGCGGTGATCTCGGCCGCTCGGTCCGCCGACTCCCTTTGCAGCAGGGCGACCTGCCGGGCCACGCGCTCGAAGTACGAGACGATGCGGGCCGTACCTTCCGGGCGGTGTACCGGGCCGAAGTCGGCGGTCAGCATCAGTCGCCTGCGGGTGTCGACGGCCAGTACGGAGGGGACCGAGCCGGGGAACCACTCGGACAGCAGCCGGGTCAGGGCGGGTTCGTGCGCGTGCGGCGGCGGGCTCGCCTTGAGATGGACGAGGCCGGCCGTGGTCGGCAGCAGGAGCTGACAGGACCAGGCCCGGAAGCCGTTCTGCCGGGCCGGGCCGACGGTCTCGATGCCGAGCCCGCGCAGCTCCCGCTCGGCCCATGCCGTGGCCATGGTGAACCAGCCGGGGCGCTGCCAGGGCAGCCAGGCGTCGCCCGCAGCGCGGCGCCCGTCCAGCCAGAGACGGAGCAGCCGGCGGTGGCCGGGCAAGGCGCGCCGGTCATCGGTGAGTTCGGTGACGGGCGCCCAGCGCGCACCGGGTGGTAGGTGAGTGTCGGCGCGGGCGGCCCTGGGCGTCTCGCGGGTCTCGTGCGTCTCGTGCGCGAAGAGGTACGCGGGTGGCGCCGAGGTTTCCGGCGATATCCGCATGACGTCCAAGGTTCCCGCCTCGACGCCGTATCGGTCACGTATCCAGGAGTTGACCGCACCCGGCTCGCCCATCCGGTGTTCGGGAAGGCTCCAGAACTCCCCGGTGTCGTGAATCAGCAGAGACAAGATTCCGTCGCGTTCCATGGGAATGGCACTGATATTCACAGTTCTTGATGAGAATCCGCGGCGTGCCGCCCAGTCAAGGCATCTGGTCGACCCGTCCCGGCCGGGACAGTCCGGGACAGTCCGGGACGGACGCAAATCCTTGCCCGGCCCTCGACTTCGCTCCTAGCGTCTTTCTCGTCATCGGAATCCGACCTGAAAGGAAATGAAATGACTGGCGTTTCCGTGGCCGAGCGCATTGCCGCTGGTGGTCTCCAGCAGCACATGTTCTCGGAGCCGACTGCCATCGCCGAGGAGTGCAAGTTCCCCGGCCAGAGCTGCTGGTTCGACTCCGACTGCTGCAACCCGCGCTTCTGCGAGTGGTGGACCTGCCGCGCCTGAGCGGCGGGTTCCGCACCCGAGGGAAAGGAAAGTCATGACCGGTGTTTCTGTCGCCGAGCGCATCGCCGCCGGCGGTCTCCAGCAGCACATGTTCTCGGAACCGACCGAGACGGCCGAGGCGTGCAGCCCGAACGGGGCCATGTGCCTCTGGGACTCCGACTGCTGCCACGGGCTCATCTGTGAATGGTGGGCGTGCGAGACGCCCTGACGTTCACCGGTGCCGTCGGCGGCCGACCGGCTGCCGACGGCACCACCGGAACGGACCGGCGTCACGACGTCGGTGACGGAAATAGTGTGCGGGAAAGGGTGAGGGAAGTGTCCGCGCTGCTGAAGACGGGCGGCTCCGCGCTGCTGAACGGGAATGTACCGGCGCTGTTGCATGGGGATGTGTCCGCGCTGCTGAAGTCGGCACGCGCGGGAAGGGTTTTTCTGGAGTCGTCCCGGCGGGACGGCGGAACTTTCGACTTCGCCCCCTGGCCGCAGGTCCGCCCCCGGCGTTTCGGGCCGGTGGGCCGCGCGGCGACGGCCGTGTCCGGTCTGCGTGCCGTGCAGCGGATGAGCGTGGGCTTCCTGGACCCGGTGGAGGACGCGATCTGTCTGACGGTCGGCCTGCGCCACATGGGCTTCGCCGCCTCCTTCCACCTCGGCCGGGAGATCGTCCCGGCGGCACCGCCCGCCGGCTTCTACGCGTGGGTGCGCTGCGGCGGCGCCGTCCTCAGCACGTCGCTGCCGGTGAAAGAGGAATACGTCGAGATCTACACCGACGCACCGGAGGGTGAGCACAGTGCGTGACGTCGTCATCTGCGCGGAGGGCCGGGTGAGCCGCACCCGGCCGGAACTCGCCGCCGAACCCCTGGGCGTGAGCCTGCTCGCCACCGGCACGGCGTTCGAACTCCGCCGGGACCTGCCGGGCCGGGCCCCGCTGTACTACCGGGTCGGTCACGGCCGGCTGGAGTGGAGCGGCGACCTGGCCGGCTTCCAGGAGGGCCGGCCCCTCCCCCAGCCCGATCCGGGAGCCCTGATCGCCATGGCCCTGGGTACGGCGCCCGCGCCCGACAGCACTCCCCTGCCGGGCGTCCACCGCCTGGCCACCGGAGTGACCGTACGGCTGGACCGCGACGGCGTACGGGTGAGCCGGCACCGGCCGGAGACCGCCCCGACCCGGCGCAGCCCTGAACAGGCCCTGGCGGAGGCGCTCGACGCGTCGGCCGGGCCGTACGCGATCGCCTTCAGCGGTGGTCTGTCCTCGGCGTTCGTCGCCGTCGCCGCGCTGCGGGCCGGGCATCGGCCGCCGCTGGTGCACGCCGACTTCGGCGACCGGTTCGGCCCCGCGGCACTGCCCCGGATCCCGGGACTGCCGTGCGAGCGGGTGCCGTTGGACCTGCTCGGGCTGCTGGACCACCACCGCGTCACCGGCGAGGAGCCGTTCCCGCCGCTGCCGGACACCGAGGTGCCCCGGCTGCTGGCCGAACGGCTCGCCGCCCACACCGGACTTCCCGTGGTGAGCGGCGCACTGCTCGACCCGCTGATGTCGGCCCGGCTGCCCGACGCGCGCCTCGGGCCGCGCAGTTGGCGGCTGCTGGCCTGCGAGCCCTTCCATGTCTCCGGCACGCTGCGGTCCCTGGAGCAGGCACGCGCCCTGTTCGACAAGGGGGTCGTCCACGACCCGGACCGGGTGGAGGAGCTTCCGGACAGTCAGCCGGTGGGCGCCCCGCCGCCGCCCTCGCCGACCGGCGCCGACCGGGTGCCCGGGCTCACCGAGCGGGGCCGGGAGGCGTTCGACGCGGCCCGGCGCGGGTCGCTGGCCGTGTGGCGCGAGCACCTGGAGCTGCTGCCGTCGGTCCTCGGCCGCGCGGAAGCGGCGCTGAGCGAGCACGGGGACGGCGGCGCGCGCCTGCCCGCCCTGGAGCCCGGGGTGCTCGCAGCGGTCGGCGCGCTTCCGGCGCACCGGCTCGGCCGGATCCGGGGCGGCACCTTCCAGTCGCACGTCCCGATGCGCACGGCGGTGGCGGCTCACCGGGTCACCGGCGTCCGCAAGAGCACCCCGCGCCACTGGCTGCGGCTCGCGGCGGCGGCTCATCTGCACCGTGAGCGGCCGAAGATCGTCGCCGAGCTGGAGCGCGGCAGCGCGCTGGCGGACCTGGGGCTGATCGAACCGGCCGCCCTGATCGGCATCCTGCGGGACGGCCGTGATCTCAGTGCCCAGGCCCTGGTCCTGCTCCGGATGGTCTGGCTCGACCGATGGCTGCGAGGTTGACCATGCCCACCCCTCACGCCCTGCCCCGGCTCGCTCCCCAGGTGCGGATGACACCGCTGCCGTTCGGCGGCGCCGTCCTGGTGCATGCCTCGACGTTGCGCGTCGCCGAATGCGGCGAGCAGGAGGCACGTGTCGTCGAACGCCTGCTCAGCCACGGCCTCCCCGGCGCCGGCACCGGCCCGGCGGGCGAGGCGGTACGGCGGATGAGCCGGCAGCTCGCGGACGACGGCTGGCTCGTGGTCCCGCCGGACCCGGACGACGTCCCGCCCTGCCTGGACGATCCGGACGACGGCGTCCCGCCCGCCTCGGGCGACAACGCCCCAGCCACCCCGGCCGCACCCGGTACGGATCCGTCAGCCCTCACTCCGGCGGAGACACCCGCGCCGGACACCGATCGGAGGTAAGTCCCTTGCGCGTCACCTTTGGCAGGACGCTGCGTCATCTGCTGCCCGACATGGCGGTGGCCGCGCTCGCCGGCCCCCTCCTGGTCTCCGGCGTCGCGAAGGCGGTCACCCCCGCCGAGCAACTCGACTGGCCCGTCGGCTCGGGGCCGCTCGCGGCCCCCGACGGGCCCCGGCTGGTCGGCGCGGCCGAACTCGTCGCCGCCACCGTGGCCTTGGTCGCGCCGGGCCGGCTCGCCGCGCTCGCCCCGGCCGGCTCCTACGCCGCGCTGACCGTGGCCGCCCACCGTATGCGGGGGACGAAGTGCGCCTGCTTCGCGTCCGCGCGCCTGGCCGCGATCGGACGAACCCACGTGAGGGCCAACGCCACGATGTCCCTCCTCGCGGCAGTCGCGGCCGCCGCGGGCCCGGAGCGCCGGTTCCTCGTCCGCGCGGGCACCGCCGTACTGTCGGCCGCCACCACCTACGGCGTCGTCCGCGCCCTCGACCGCCGGGCGGAGCAGAACTCCGAAGCGACGGCGCAGGCTTGCCAGGAGCGGGTGAGCGCGGTCCGGCTCTATGTCTCCGACGACTGTCCCGCCTGCCGCTCCCTCAAGCATCTGCTGCGGTTCATGGAACCGGCCCGGCGCGACGCGGTCAGCACGACCGTGGTCAGCGGGGAGTCTGAACTCCCGCCGGAAATGACGGACTTGGGTGTGCCGTGCGCTCAGGGGCTGGACGCCCGAGGGGAACCGGTCTGCCCGCCCGTGGCCGGGATCGGCGGAGTGAAGGCGCTCATCGACAGTGTCACCCTCACCTCTCCGGCGGTCCACCGTGCAGGCTGAGGTCGTGCCCGCTCACCCGGGCAGCACGAGCCCGGCGCGCATGGACTCCTGGCAGCGGATCGACTCCGCCCCCGGCCTCGCCGTCCGGGCCCTGATCACCACACCGGCGTATCCGAGTCTGCGGGATGTGCATCCGGAGCTGGCCGTCTGGGGCGAGTTGCGGGTCGACCCGGGACTCGCGGGGCTCGACACCGGACGGGCCCGGCCGCTCCGGGTGGAGATCGGGCCGGCGGACGGCGGGGAAGACCCCTGGCGGGTGCCCGTCGAGGGCATCGCCCCGGGCGCACTGGCATGGCACCCCCGGCTGCCCCTGGTCGCCGGGCTCGCCCTGCGGGGCCGGTACGCGCATCCCTGGGTCGCCGACCACCGTGCGCGCACGGTCGTCGTGCACGACGGTATCCGGGCAGCCACGTCCCTCACCGGCCTCGGCGGCACCGGGCAACCACCCCTCGCCTGGTGCGGTTCGGGGCTCGTCCTGCTCAGCCCCGCCCCGGCCACCACCACGAAGGCGGACACCGTCGCGTCGGAGCCGGGCCTCGCCCCCGTGGCCTGCGAGGCGCACGGCCCCGGCTGGCTCGCCTTCCCGCAGGGCGTACCGGAGTTGGCTGCTCTGGCCGCCGTCCAGGTGGTGCTGCTGCCCGACCCCGAGGGCGGCGGCGGCCCCCTCCGGCCGCTCACCGGCCCCCTGCTCGTCCGGGGCCTCGACCCCGACCCGGACGACGGCGAACACCTCCTGGTCACGCACCTCGACGAGGAGACGTCCCACTCCGAGCGCCTGAACTGGGCCACGACGCCGGCCGACCTCTCGGGGCGGGGCGCCGAGCGAGTCCCACCCGGCTCCCGCCGGCCCTTGGGCGCACCCGGCACACCACCGGGACCCGACGACCGCGCACTCGGCGCACCGGCGTCCCCCGACGACCGCGCACCCGACGCACCGGCACCCGCCGGCAACCGCACGCCCGACGCACCAGCGCCTCCCGACGGCAGCACGGCCCCCCGGCCCTCCCACAGCCCATCGCGCATCACCGCCCCCCGGCCCGTCACCGCCCCGCCCCCACCCCCCGGCCTCGCCCTCACCGACGACGAAGACACCCCCGGCCCCCTCCTGCTCTGGCTCCGAGCCCAGGAACCCGGCCTCGGCGGCGCTGCGGCACCCTGCCCGGGCGCCGGGCCCGTCGCGCATCTGAGCCTGGTGCCCCGCTGGCCGGCCGACGCCACCGTCGACACCCTGCATCCCCAGATCACCGGCGCCGTGCGGGACGCCCTGGACGCGCTCGCACGACGCCGGCCAGGCATCCTCGACCGGGGCGTGGTCGTCGGCGGGCACAGCTTCGGCGCGAGTCTGGCGCTCTACGCGCTGGCCTCCGAACCCCGGCTGGACGGGGCCGTCGTGCACAGCGGCTGCTACAACCGCACCCTCACCCCGGGCGGATTTCAGTACGAGCGCCGCCCCTACTGGCAGGCGCCCGAGATCTACCACGCCTTCAGTGCCCTGCTGTTCGCGCACCGGCTCGACCGGCCGGTGCTCATCGCGCACGGCACCCGGGACCCGAACCCGGCGACGCCACCCGAGCAGGCCGTGGGGCTGTACCGGGGCATCGTCGCCGCCGGCGGACACGCGCGGCTGGTGCTGCTGCCCGGTGAGGGCCACACCTTCCAGTACGCCGAGACCCACCGCACCCTGGCGCGGGAGCACCGGCGCTGGCTGGACCTCTGCGCACGGAAGCCGGCGGGGGTGGCGGCCCATGTCCGCTGAGGCGCAACCGGCGAAGATCGGAGCGCGGGAGCAGGCCGCGTGCCTGGCGTTCGCCGTACGCCTGGTCTGGCGCGCCGACCGGAGGCGGCTCCTCCAGGTCGTCGCCTCCCAACTGGTCTCGTCGCTGGGCATCATGGCGCTGGTCCTGCTGGTCAGGAACGTGTTCGGCAGTGTGCTGGCCGCCGGCTCCGGTCCTGGTGCGGGCGGGGGGCGGGAGGTGATCGTCTCCGTCGTGCTCATCGTCGCGATCGGTTCCCTGGGCGGGCTGCTACGGCTGTTCGCCTCCTCCCGGAACCGGGTGCTGGCGGCCAAGGCCGACCGGCATGTCATCGGGACCGTGCTCGCCTCGGCGACCAGGGCGGAGCTGGCGCGTTTCGAGGAGCCCGGGTTCCACGACGCGTTGCAGCGGGCCGTGTTCGCCTCGCGGTCGCAGCCGACGATGGTGGTCACGATGCTGGTCACGGCCTTGCAGGCGGTCCTCACGGTGGTCGCCGTGGGCTCCGCGTTCGCACTGCTGGCCTGGTGGTTGCTGCCCTTCGCGCTGCTCAGCGCCCTGCCGGTGGTCCGGGCGGCCCGGGCCGAACGCAACGCCGGGTACGGGCTGCACCGCAGCCTCGCCGAGGACCGGAGGGTGCGCCAGTACGTGGAGCAGCTGCTCACCGGCCGGGAGGGCGCCAAGGAGGTGCGGGCGCTGAGTCTCGGGCCGGCCCTGCGGGGCCGGTGGGACGCGGAGTACCGGCGTGAGATCGACGAGACGGTGTCCTGGCAGCGCGGCGCCCTGCGCACTCGGATGCTCGCCCGGCTCGGCGCGGACGCGCTGACCCTGGCCGTCATCGGTGCCGTGTGGGGGCTGATCGGCTCCGACGTGGTCGATGTGCCCACCGCGGTCGCCGCCGTGACCGGGCTGTTCCTGATGACGAGCCGGGTGCAGGCGCTCGGCGCGATGCTCAACGGCCTCGGCGAGGCGCTGTTCTACCTCATGGACCTGCGGACGTTCGCGGCCGACGCCGACGAGCCCGAGGCCGTCCCGGCCCTGCCCGACCGGACGTCCGGGTTCGGCGAACTGAGCGCCGAGTCGGTCGGCTTCACGTACCCGGGTTCACCCCGCCCGGCGCTCCACGGGGTCAGCCTCACCGTGCGCCGGGGCGAGTTCGTCGCGCTGGTCGGCGAGAACGGGTCGGGCAAGACCACCCTGGCCAAGCTCCTCGCGGGGCTGTACCCGCCGGACACGGGGCGTCTGGTCCTCGACGGCGCACCGGCGCCCCACCCGGCGCTGCTGCGGGAGGTGTGCGCACCGGTGTTCCAGGACTTCCTGCGCTACAAGTTCACCGCGGCCGACTCCATCGCCTTCGGCCGGGCCGGTGCGCCGCCCGACCCGGCCGCGATCGTCGCGGCGGCCGAGCGGGCCGGCGCCCACATGTTCCTGGAGCGGCTGCCGCGGGGTTACGACACCGTCCTCGGCAAGGAGTTCAGCGACGGCTGCGACCTGTCGCTGGGCCAGTGGCAGCGTCTGGCGCTGGCGCGGGCGTTCTACCGGGACGCGCCGTTCCTCATCCTCGACGAGCCGACGGCGTCCCTCGACCCGCAGGCGGAGGCGGACCTGGGCGACCGGCTGCGGGAGCTGTTCGCCGACCGCACGGTCCTGCTGATCTCGCATCGTTTCTCGGCCGTGCGCCACGCCGACCGGATCTATGTCATGGCCGGCGGCCGGGTGGTCGAGCAGGGCAGCCATGAGGAACTGATGGCCGGGAACGGGACGTACGCCCGGCTCTTCCGGCTCCAGGCCCTGCCCTACCACGACGGCGCTCACCGGCCGCTCAGCCACCGGTGAGCGCCGGGTGCCACGCCGCCGACCGCTCGGCGGTGGCCCGCTCGCGCGCGTAGAGCCGTACGAGGTCGGGCACACGGTACGTCGTCGTGGCGTCGCCGTCCTCGCCGGGTACGGCGGTGAGCAGGCCCGCGTCGACGAGGGGTTCGAGGTGGGTGTCCGCCAGGTCGGCGGGACAGTCCAGCAGCGATGCGGCGGCCGTGGCCGGGAAGCGCGGAGCGGCCAGCAGCCCGAGCATCCGGAAGGTCCGCCGGGCGGCGTCGGGCAGAGCCGCGTACTCCTGCTCCAGGCAGGCGCGTACGGCGAGGTCGCCGATGGCCAGTTCGTCGAGGCGGCGGCGTTCGTCCCGGAGCATCCCGGCCAGCCGGTCCAGCGGCCACTGCCGTCGGCAGGCCAGCCGGGCGCCCGCGACCCGTAGGGCCAACGGGCATCCGTCGCACAGCCGGACCAGGTCGGCCGCGGCGTCGGGCTCGGCCGTGACCCGGTCCGCTCCGGCGATCCGCGCGAGCAGTTCCACGCCCTGTTCCGCCGGCAGCGGCTCCAGTTCGACGGAGCGCGACGGAACCGTCGAGGTCAGCCGGTGCCTGCTGGTGACCAGCACGACCGGGCCGCCGACGCCGGGCAGCAGCGGCCGTATCTGACGCTCCGAGGCGGCGTTGTCCAGCACCACCAGGATGTCGCGGTGGGCGGACAGGGTGCGGTAGAGCGTGGCGAGTTCCTCCACCGAGTCCGGCACGGGGGTCGCTCCGGGCAGGCCGAGGGCGTTGAGGAACCGGACGAGGACGTCCCGGGGCTCGGCCGGCGTGCCGCTCGCGCCCCGGAGGTCGACGAACAGGGTGCCGTTGGTGAACCGTTCGGTGAGCGCGTGCGCGGCGTGCACGGCGAGGGCGGTCTTGCCGACGCCGGCCCGGCCGGAGACCGCCACCAGGGGTACGACGCCGGGCGCTGTCGCGTCCGTCGCGGTCAGTCCGGCCTCGATCGACGCCAGTTCTGCCTCGCGGCCGGTGAAGTCGGCCAGGTCGCTCGGCAGTTGCGCCGGGACGACCGCCGGGACCGGGTGCGGGGCGTCCGGGGTGTCGGCGGCGGCCGCGATGCGCCGCCGGGCGCCGAGCCAGGGCTCGGGTGTCAGGCCGCAGGCCGCCACGTAGGCGTGGACGAACCCGGCGCGGGGCAGTGCGCCCCGGCCGAGCACGGCGGCGGTGGTGCTGCGTGCGAGATGCAGTCCGTGCCGCTGGGCGCGGACCTCCAGCTCCCGGTAGGTCAGTTCGGACCAGGCCCGCAGCCGGCGGAGGAGCCGGACGAACTCCTCGGGCGTGCGGGCGGTCTCCGGACTCGGTACGGCATTGCTGTGCGACACGTGCTTCTCCCCGTCGGTCACTGCCGGTACGCCATCAGGTGTAGCGGTCCGGCGTTGTTCGGCCTCGGGGAACCGGCGACGAACATACAGACGTCGAACAATCCGGGTGGCTTGGGAGTCACTGGTGCGGGGCCGTCGGCTCTTGAAGAATGTGAGGTCACCGCGCTGGTGGTGACCTGGGGGAAGCCGGGGGGCTACGGGGAGGTGCGGCCATGCCGCGCGGAGAACGCCCGCTGGAGGCGGGAGACGGTCCGTTACTGGAGTTCGCGGCCGGCCTGCGCCGGCTGAGGCAGAAAGCGGGGAATCCGCCGTACCGGACACTGGCGGAACGGGCACATTACTCGATCTCGACCCTGTCCTCGGCGGCGTCCGGGCAGCGGCTGCCGACGCTGGCGGTGACGCTCGCCTACGTACGCGCCTGCGACGGGGACGTGACGGAGTGGGAGCACCGCTGGCGGGAGGTGGCGGAGCGGCTCGGGGAGGAAGAGCCCGGCCCGGAGGAGTCGGGGGCGGCGCCGCCGTACGCGGGGCTGCGGCCGTTCCGGGAGGAGGACGCGGAGTGGTTCTTCGGCCGGGAACAGCTGGTGGACGACCTGGCCGGGCGGCTGGAGCGGCAGCGGTTCGTGGTGGTGACCGGGGCGTCGGGCTCGGGCAAGTCCTCGCTGCTGCGGGCGGGGCTGGTGCCCAGGTTGCGCCCGGCGGCGACGGTGGTGGTGCTGACACCGGGGCCGCGGCCCTTGGAGGAGTGTGCCGTACGGCTCGGCGGGCCGGCGGGGGTCGCGCCCGGCGGGCTGTACGGGGAGCTGCGGGAGGATCCGGAGAACCTGGGCCGCGTGGTGCGGCAGATCACCGCGCGGTCCGCGACGGGCGACGGCGACGTGGTGCTGGTCGTCGACCAGTTCGAAGAGACCTTCACGCTGTGCCGGGACGACTCCGAGCGGGACCGGTTCGTCGAGTCGCTGATCACGGCCGCGTCGGCGGAGAAGGCGAGCTGCCGGGTGATCCTGGGGGTGCGCGCCGACTTCTACGCGCACTGCACCCGGAACGCGCTGCTGGTGGCGGCGATGCGGGACGCCCAGGTGCCGGTCGGGCCGATGAGCCTGGACGAGCTGCGCCGGGCCGTGACACAGCCGGCACGCAGGGCCGGGCTGACCATCGAGGGCGCGCTCCTCGCGACCCTGACCGCTCAGGCGCACGGCCAGACCGGTGTGCTGCCGCTGCTGTCGCACGCCCTGCTGCAGACCTGGCGGCGCCGGCGCGGCAACGCGCTCACCCTGGAGGCGTTCGAGACGGCGGGCGGCCTGGAGGGCGCGCTGGCCCGTACGGCGGAGGAGTTCTACCAGGATCTGGACGCCGGGCAGCGGGAGCTGGCGCGGAGTGTGTTCGTGCGGCTGACGGCGCTGGGCGAGGGCACGGAGGACACGCGCCGGCCGGCCCGCCGGGCGGAGCTGGAGGGGCTGGCCGGGGCCGACGCCGGCCGGATCGACGCCGTGCTCGACCGTGCCGCCACGGCACGGCTGCTGACGCTCGACCACGAGCAGGTGGAGTTGGCCCACGAGGCGCTGATCCGGTGCTGGCCCCGGCTGCACGGCTGGCTGGCCGAGGACCGCGAGGTCACCCGGACGCTACGCCGGCTGACCGACGCGGCCCAGACGTGGGAGGCCCTGGGGCGCGACCCCGGGGCGCTGTACCGCGGTACGCGTCTGGACATGGCGAGCGCGCTGGACCGTGCCGCGCTGTCCGGGCAGGAGCGGCGGTTCCTGGACGCGAGCCTGGCCGCGCGGGCGGCCGAGGAGGCCGCCGCGCAGCGCCGCGCCTGGCTGCGGCGCGGGATGGTGGCGCTGCTGAGCGTGCTGCTGGTGCTGGCGAGCGTGACGGCGTTCCTCGCCGTGCGGGCGCAGCGCATCGCGGACACCCAGCGGGACGCGGTGAGTTCGCAGCGGGCCGCGGAGAAGGCGGCGGCGCTGCGGACGCTCGATCCGGCGCTGGCCGCGCAGATCGGTCTGGCCGCCTACCGGCTGTCCCCCACGCCGGAGGCGCGGGGCAGTGTGCTCAGCACCTTCGCCACGCCGTACGCCACCACGCTGACCGGGCAGCCGGGCATGGTCACCGCGCTGGCGTTCGGCGCCGGCGGCCGGCTCCTGGTGACCGGCGGCTCCGACCGGGCGCTGCGGTTGTGGCGGTCCTCGGATCCGCATCATCCGCGCCCGCTCGGCGGGCCGTTGCGGTCGGCGAGCCCGGTGCGCGCGGTCGCCGTGAGCGCCGACGGGCGGGCGCTGGCCGCGGGAGGCGCGGACGGCACGGTGCTGGTGTGGGACATCGGTGACGCGGTGCGACCCCGGCTCGCCGCGCGGCTGCCGGGCGGCGAAGGCCCGGTCGTCGCGCTGGTGTTCGGGGCAGACGGCCTCGCGGTGGCCGCGCGCGACGGCATCCGGCTGTGGCGGCTGCCGGAGTCCGGGAAGCCGAGCGCCCTCGCCGGGCGGCGCGTGCCGTCCGATGTGACCGGCGCCGCGTTCGCGCCGGACGGCCGCACTCTCGCCACGGGCCATGCCGACGGGACGGTGCGCCTGTGGGACGGGGACGGAGGGATCCGCGAACGGGCGTCCCTGGACGGTGAAGGCGGCGAGGTGCACGCGCTGGCGTTCGCTCCGGACGGCCGGAGGCTCGCCACCGGAGGCGGCGACTTCGCGGTGCGGCTGTGGGACGTGGGCGAGCCGGGCGACGCCCGGCTGGTGAGGGTGCTCAAGGGCCACACCGACGCGGTGAACGCGGTGGGCTTCAGCCCGGACGGCTCCACCCTGGCCAGCGGCAGCACCGACGCCACCGTCCGCCGCTGGGAGGTGACCGGGTCCGGCCCCGCCCGTGACCTCGCGGTCCTCATCGGCCACACCGGCAGGGTCGGTGTGCTGGCCTTCAGCCCCAACGGCCGAAGCCTCGCCACCGGCAGCGAGGACCGCACGGCCCGGCTGTGGGACCTGCCGGGCCCGGCCCTGACCGGCCACACCAGCTCGGTCTACTCCGTCGCCTTCAGCCCGGACGGACGGCGCCTGGCCACCGGCAGCTACGACCGCACCGTCCGCCTGTGGTCCCTGCCGGGCGGCGACCGACCCGGCCGCTCGGTGCGGCTCACGGGGCACACGGGTCCGGTCAACTCGGTGGCCTTCAGCCCCGACGGCCGCGCCCTGGCCAGCGGCAGCGCCGACGGCACCCTCCGGCTCTGGCGCCCGGGGGCCACAGAGGGCTCCCGGACGCTGAGCACCGTCCCGGCCCGGGTCGGCCACGTCAACGCGGTGGCGTTCGCCCCGGACGGCCGGACCCTGGCCACCGGCGGCGAGGACGGCACCGTCCGCCTGTGGGACACATCCGACCTCCGCAGTCCTCGTCCGTTGGCGGCACTTCCAGGCCCCGGCGGGGTGGACTCCGTGGCGTTCGCCCCCGACGGCCGGGTCCTGGCCGTGGCCGGGCGCGACCACACCGCCGTGCTGTGGAACGTGACGGACCGGCAGCGGCCCGCCCGGCGCGCGGTCCTGGAGGGCCACACCGACGCGGTGAAGAGCGTCGCGTTCAGCGCCGACGGGCGGGCGCTGGCCACCGGCAGCGAGGACCGCACGATCCAGCTGTGGAACGTCACCGACCCGGACCGCCCCGAGCGGCGGGCCCGCTTCACCGGCTACACGGACGGCGTCATGTCCGTCGCCTTCGCGCCGCACGGCCGGATGCTCGCCGCCGCCAGTTCCGACCACTCCGTGCGGCTGTACGACGTGAGCGGGGAGGGCGCCCCGGAACTGGCCGTGCTGGCCGGGCACACCGACGCCGTCGACTCGCTCGCCTTCAGCCCGGACGGCCGGCGTCTCGCCACCGGCAGCGAGGACTGGACGGCGCTGCTGTGGGACCCGGACGTCGAGCGGGTCACGGCCCGGATCTGCGCCACGGCCTCGCCCGCCGTGACCCGCGCGGAGTGGCGGCAGTACTTCCCGCAGCACGTGTACCGGCCGCCCTGCTGAGGGCAGATCACGGCCCGGTCCACACCCGCGAACCCCTTGGCGGGAGGTCTGTACGGTCCGCAGACGGAAGGACGGGGGGCGTTTGGGGGGCCAGACCGAGGATCAAGGACGTCGCGGAGTACGTGGGCGTGTCCCCCGAGACGGTCTCCCCGTCATCAACGACTTCGAGCACGTCTCCGAGCGGACCCGAGCCGCCGTCCGGGAGGCCATCGACGCCCTGGGCTACCGCATCAACCGGCGCACCGTCCCCGGGTGTGCGCCCTGACGGCCGGCTCCCCCTGTCCCCTGTCAAAGACGTCTCGGTCGCCGGCCGTCGACCACCTCGGCCTCGCCCTGCGGACTGCGCCGTCCGCACTGGCCTCTTCCGCGCGGGGAACTGCCACGCATCACCGTTCGCAGCGGCCATCCCCCTGTCTCTCCATCCCAGGGACTTTTCGGGGACTTTCAGCGCTGTCCGAGGAACTTCCGAGGGACTTTTCGCGGCCTGACGCGGCAAGCTCCTGAAAGACCGGAAAGGGCCTCCGACGCAGGTCGGAGGCCCTTTCCAAGGCGAAGCCGCAGAGAGCGGCAGACGAGTCGGGCTGTACGCCGGGTTCTGACCTGATGGGGAACGCCACCTGCGGCGGAGCATCGGCCGCGAGGGCGAAATCCCTCTCACCTGCTTACTTACGCTTCACTCGACTTACCGCAGACTTCACGCGGACGTAGTTCCTGGCGCTCCCCCGCCGCTCCCCGAGCCCATCCGCTCCCCAGATTCTCCCCAGGTTCCGCCCCGTCGGAAGGCGCTCGGACCTGCAGCGACGGCCTAGGCGTCACACTCGCCGAGGTGGCCGGGCTCGTACTCGCTCCCCGAGCGGCGGGCGGCCTCACTCCTTATGTCCTCCATGGCGATGACGCAGTCGGCACAGGCGCGCACCTCGTGCCGGCCGGCATCCCGGGGACGAAGCTCCTTGAGGCATGCGGTGGGGACCGTGCCCTTGTCGGGATGGCGGAAGCAGACGCCTGGACTCCACTGATAGAGGTCGAGGATCTGCTGGCGCTCCATCGCGTCTCCTTGGTCGAGGCGGCCTTAGGGGCGGGGGGTACGGCGCTCGTTCCCGCCGTGCCGATAGCAACACCCCAGGCCGCGCGTCATTCACTCGATCGGGCGAACAAGCGTTCGATTCGTGCACACTACAGGGAGCTCTGCGGCATATGCCAGGCCGCAGAGCTGTGGGGGTGGGGTGGCCGGTCTCGTCGCGGACGTTAGTCCATGATCGAAGACTGCCTCAAATCTGCTGCTGACTTATGATCTTGGTACGTAAACGGTTGGTCGGGTGCCAGCCGATCAGCCCCAGTGGGTCCTCGATGCCCGCCGGGCAGCCGGCGACCGCATCCGCGTCCGACGGCTGCACCAGAACATGACCCAGGAGAGCCTCGCCCACGCCGCCGGCGTCGACCGGTCGACCGTGCAGCGCATGGAAGCCGGCCACGAAATGAAACTCAGCCACCTGCTGCTCGTGGCCCACGCTCTGCGGACACACGTCACCGACCTCCTTCACGGCTGATCACACCGCTACGGCCGGCCGCGTCCTGACCGGGGGGTTAGTAGCCGAGTCAACAACAAGTTGATCGCCCAGGGAAGAGCTTGTAGCGCCCATTCACCGTGCGGTGATGTTGTGGCCAGAGCTTCGCGCGCCGCGCACTTGGTCCATCGCCTCGTCGGCCAGCACCTTGAAGCGGCCGTGCAGCTGCTCCGCCGTCTGGCACGGGCTGCCGTCGACGCGGCGGCAGGTGTCGCACTCGTAGAGGCTGTGGTCGACATACCGCTTCCACGCCTTCTGCACGGCACTGAGGCCGCTCGCCGCGGCGGCTATCGGTGGCGTCGGTCGCCTATCCGCGGCGGGCTGGGTGTCTCTACCCTCGTCCATGCCTGCGCTCCTGTCAGCGTTGGCCACGCCCCCGGGCCGGTGTGCCGCCGGTCGCGGGGGTCCTGCAATTTCACGGTACCGCCTCGACTGGCGCGATAGGTGCGATAGGGCCGATAGGCGCACTCGTCTCGCCTGGTGGGGTGAGCGGTCCTAGCGTCCCGATCATGGACTGGCAGCCGGATATCCCGAGGTGGCGGCAGGTGTACACGGTGATGGAGGAACGGATCGCCGACGGCACCTACCCGCCCGGCGGACGGCTGCCCTCGGTCGTTGACGTATGCGCCGAGTTCGAGATCTCGCAGATGACAGCCCGGAAGGTGCTGCAGAAGCTGCGCGAGGCCGGCCTGGCCGCGATGCACCCCGGCGTGGGCACGTTCGTCACGGAACTGCCGCAGCCCCCGAAGTCATAGCCCGGTGTCAGACCCCGCGGCTACGCTGATCGTCATGCCGTCCTCTCCCTTGCCGGAGCCTCGCGTGCGTCCGGCCGCCGTGGTGAACGAGGAGATCCGTGCGCTCGTCCGCGCGGAGGGCGGCTACCTGTACGGCGCCGCGCGGTCGCGGTACGAGCAGCTTGTCGCGGAGTGGACGGTCGCGGTGCAGGCGGAGCGCGCGTGCGGGGAGATCGTGGAGGCGGCGTAGCCTTCCGCCGTGAGTATCGAACTACCTGACGAGCTGATCGCACTGGAACGCCGCGCCTGGGAAGAGATCCAGGCCCAGAAGCTCACCGTCGACACGGCCTCGGCCGTGCAGGACGCCGTGACCGCGCACGCCAAGGCCGCGGGCATCAGCCGGTACACGGTGGAGATGGCGTTGAAGAAGGCCGTGCGGCACGCGGAGCCCGCCGAGGGCTGACAGCAGCAGGCCCCGCCTCGGTGCATCACGCCGCGGCGGGGCCAGAGCAAACCCGACTTGCTCGTCGGGATGTTCTCGTCAGCTTAAGCGTCGCCACTGACAGCGCCGGGGCGTCGCGTCGACAGCACGTACACGCCCGCAGGTGCCTGCTCGGGCGGGCGCGGGGCGGGGAGCAGCTGGGGCGGCAGTTCGTTGCCGTGGCGGCGCATGACCTGGCGCAGGGCGCGCTCGCGGGAGGGGAACGGGCGGACGTTCATCCCCGCAGCATGGCAGAGCCTCACGCCGTCTCCGGCCAGCTCGTCAACACGTCGCCCGTCTCCTCATCGACGAGGGTGACGGCCGCACCTGGGCGACCCCAGTCGCCGACCCAAGCCCGGAACCGGTCGCGGGCCACGGTCTCGCTGTCCCACCAGCCGTGCATGGCCGGGCGCCCGTCGCGGGTGAGGACGAGGTGGAAGCGGCCAGGGTTCATGGGCGCCGTCATGGGCGTCATCATGCGAGCCGGATGCCGCGCGGCCGGTGCGGCTCGCGGACGATCGCACCCTTGGTCTCCAGCTCGCGCAGCTGGTAGTGCACTGAAGAGGGCCGCAGGCCGGAGGCGGCTGCGAGCTCGGCGACGGTGGGGGCGTCGCCCTGGTCGGTGATGGCCATGCGGATGAGGCGGAGGATCCGCTCCTGGGTGTCGGTGAGATGCTCGACCTTGTGCCTGGCCATGACCCCAGTAGAAACCTTGTTCGATTTTTGGTGCAAGCTGGAGACGTGACCGACCTGCCGCCCGACCTGCCCAGACTCCGCACCCTGGAGACGTGGCTCGCCTACACCCTCGACCAGGTGCGCCAGGCCATCGCCGCGGCCGAGCGGCGGGAAGCGGAGCGGCAGCACGGCATCGAAGCCCGGCCGCCCGCACCCGACTGGCTCCTCGAGCTCGGGCTGAACCGCGACAGCCCGCCAGTGCAGGTGCACGTTGGCGGCTGCTGGAACTCTGGCAAGCGGTCCCGTGGCGTGGCCCGGGACGAGGCGCTGCGAGCGCTCGCCGCCGGGGTCAAGGCATGCGGGGCGTGCCGGCCGGACAGCGAGCTGGGCTTCCTCGACGGCTGAGGCGTCAGTCGTCGAACCAAGGGGCCTGTGCGGGTTCCATGTCGTCGCGCACCCTGACGTAGCGCACCGGGTGCCGGAAGCGGCCCTCATCCACCGCGGTGTCGGCGACGATCTCCACCACCAGGTGCGGCACAACCGGCCGGTGCTCGAGCATCTCGCGCGTCCCCCAGCCCGCGGAGAACCGGCGGCCCCACCACGGGTGCCCGTCCCCGCCCGGCTCCAGCCGCTGACCAAGTTCCTGCCGGGCCGCGCGGGCGAGCGGCGCAGTGCGGGCCACGTAGTGCAGGCGGCCGATGCGATCGAAACGGCCCAGCAGCAGCGTCGACGGCCGGAAGACAGGCCCGGTGACGGAGACGACGACCGCCTCCGTCGTCGCCCGGGTGCGCACCTTGAGCCAGCCGCGGCGGCCCGGCTCGTACCGCTGGCCCAGGCCCTTCACCACGACGCCCTCGATACCGGCCGCGCCCCACGCCGGGTCCAGCCAGTCCTCCGCGGCCGCCCGGTCCGTCGTCGCCGGACACAGCACGAACGGCGCGGCCAGCGTCCGGTCCGCGAAGAGGGCCTCCAGCAGGGCGCGCCGCTCCCGGTACGGCCGGTCGAGCAGCGGCCCGTCCGCGGTGTCGAGAACGTCGAACACGATCAAGTTCGCGGGCCGCTCCCCCGCGGCCGTCCGGGCGCCCGCGCCGCGGCGGCGGGCCCGGCGCTGCAGCTCCCCGAAGTGCAGCCGCCCGTCGTGCGCCACCACCAGCTCGCCGTCGAGGACCAGCGGCCCGGGCAGAGCGCGCCCGGCCGCGGCGATCTCGGGGAACGAGGACGTGAGGTCGGCGCCGTTGCGGGACTGCAAGTACGCCCGGTCCGGCCCGGCGAACAGGAGCGCCCGGTAGCCGTCGGGCTTCTGCTCGAACGCCAGCCCACCCGGCAGCGCGATGTCCCGCGGCAGGGCGGGCCGGGACTCGGCGAGCATCGGCGCGAGCGGAGGGGTGAGAGCCACAGCTCAGGTGTATGTCGGGCGAGCGCCGACCGCGACCGGACACGACAGCGCCCGCCGAGACGGGGGAGGCTCGGCGGGCGCTGCTGCCAGTGTGGCACGGGGCCGGGCGCTACAGCCCGATGTCCTCCGATGCTGCGTCGGTCCACTTGTCGGCTTCGCGGATGTACCCCCAGAAGGCGGGGCTGTTCTCGGCGTGGCCGGACTGTTCGCGGATCTTCTCCTCTCGCTTGCCTGCCCGTCGGCTGGTGGTGATGAACCCTGCCCGCATCGAGTGGCCGGTGAGGCGGACGGAGAGTCCGGCGCGTTCGGCGTTGCGGGCGATGATCTCGCGGACGGCTTCCGGGCTGAGGGCGCGGCCACCCATGTTGCCCCGAGCGTCGATGGGGAGGAACGCGGGCCCCGTGGTGATTCCCGCGGCCGCACGCCAGATCTGCCAGGCGCGGACCGGGCAGGTGTCGGGGTTCTTGCCGTAGGCGACGACCACATCGCGGGGCGGCCGCCCTTTCACTGCGGGGACGTGTACGTCGAGGCCCTGGCTGACGAGGGTGATGCCGTCGGCCCTGAGCGCGGCGACCTCAGCTGAGCGCCCGGCGATCCCGAAGGCCATGAGCCACAGGGCGCGGTCGCGGAGTCCGGTGAGTCCGTCGGCAACGGCTGCGGACATCAGCCGTAGTTGCTCGGGGGTGACGGCGGCCGCGCGGCCGCGGCCGCGGGCTTGCCGCTCGGGGTCGTTCTTCAACGGCCTGAGAGCTTGGCGGGCGGCGACGGTAGCAGCCTTTGGAACTTCCACCCCGCGGCCGCGGGCGGTGACGGTGACGCCGGTGATGCGGCGGTCGATGCTGTTGGGCGCGGCGAGTCTGATGGTGTCGAGCCAGACGACGAACCCGACGAGCGTGCCCTTGGTGACGGCGGTGGGCGGCAGGCGCTGGCCGGTCCGTTCCCCCAGCCAGTCGTGGAACTCCTCCCAGAGTGCCCAGTCGTTGGCGTAGCTGCGTTTGGTGTTGTGGGGGCGGATGGCGTCGAGGTGCTTCTCGGCGGCTTCTTCCATGGCGTGCAGGACGGCGAGCGTCGCAGCGTCGTAGACGGCGGGGGTAGCGTCCGGCTGGCGCGGGATGACGGCGTCGGTCACCGCTCGCCCCGCATCGCCGCCAACGCTCCGTCGGCACCGTCCTCGTAGAAGCGGTTGAACAGTCCGCCCGTCAGCCCCTCATAGACCGCGCTACTCAGTCGACCGCCACCGGGTGCGACCTGCTCAGCGGACGCACCGCTCTGCCGACCCAGCAAGAGCGCCAAGTAGGCCGCCTCGTCGTGGGACAGCTCCACCACCACGGTCTCCGGCATCTCTTCGTCGTCGAGATCGATCCGCTTCACCTTCACGCCTTCGCCCTCGCCTTCGGGTCGATGAGGTTGGCAGTGCCGCGAACGGTGACGCATCCACCACAGCTGCAGTCTTCGGTGGCCGTCGCTCGCTGCTTCTCGGCGAGCCCGTGGGCGTAGTCGTCGAGCACGGCGTTGGCGCGGGCGGTACTCAATCCGGCCTGACAGAGGTAGGCGATTAGTCGCGCTCGGGAGTCTGAGGGCATAGTCGATTGTACCGTTTTGACGCCCGCGATATGGCATGTTATCGAGGGTTGCGCTTGGGCTTCGCCGCTTGTCCGCCCGGCCTGGCGAAGATGCGGCGCAGGAGGTCGACAACCTCGGGCGGCGGCTCAGGAGTGGCGGCAACTCGTGCGCGGATGTCGGCGATGACGTCATCGCCGAGGATTCTTCGGCGTTCTTCTGCTCTCACACCCCACTACCGCGCCGAAGGCCGCAAGGACACGCAGTCCTAGGTACGACGAAGCGCCCCGCCCTCCCACTGCGGCGGGAAGGCGGGGCGTCGAGTCAGGGACGGTTGCGGTTGATGTAGTAGGCGACGACAGCGTTCAGCAGGCCTGTTACCAGGGTGCAGTTGGCGCCGAACAAGGCGATGATCTGGTCGGTGAGCACGTAGGCTCGCCTCCCTTACTGACAGAGACGTAGCCCGGCCCAAAACCAGCGGCTGTCGCCACGACTCGGCCCTCAACCAGCAATCCGTGGCAGCACCATTGAAGCATGCCAGCAGCGTTGGCGGCGTCCTCCGACCAGGTGACGCGAAGCACGACGAAGCGCCCCGCTCCCCCGCCGGTTGGCGGAGAAGCGGGGCGCTGTGGTTCACGCGGGTTCGTCGGGCGTGTACCCGCCGGGCAGGTCGGGATAGACCGGCTCCAGGAACGGGTTCGTCGCCGGCGCCGGTACGGGCGGGGGCTCCTCCCGGCCGAGGCGCACCAGCGAGCCCACATCAGCGGCGGTGTCGTCGCGGCGCGGACGCAGCGGGATCGGCTCAGGCATCAGTCACACTCCAGTTCGGTTACGGCTTTCCCGCTGGGCCTGCAGCAGGATGCGGATGCGCTGCACGATCAGCGCGCTGATCACCAAAGCCAGCCCCGTCCGAACCCCCCGCAGGATCACGGCCATGCAGCCGTCCGGCCACAGGGTGATGAGGACGGTGTACAGGAACAGCAGACCGATCGCGGCCGGCAGCCCCATCAGATTGCGGCCCGTCTCGGACCGCCACCACGTCGTCTTCACGTGGTAGATGACGACGAATGCGGCGCAGACCAGCGTGGCCAGTGCCGACGCGATCAGGTTGACCCACATGTCGACGCCCATCTCTCTCACTACGGTGCTCCTCTGAACGCGGCCTCGATCCGCTCACGGAAGTGGTTCTCCTCGCGGGCGTGCCGGAGTTTCGCGGCGACGGCGGAGACGATCGGCTGCCGCGCCTCGGCCTGCTCGCGTGCTTCACGGGCCCGCTGCAGGGCGGCTTCGGAGTCGCTCGGCTCGATGCGGTCACATCCGAGTACGAGGCGCCTGACCCATCCGATCACCGGCATTCACCTCCTCCTCGTCCGCATGCCCCGGATGGGGCAGGGCGGTGAGGATGTGTCCGCCGAGCTTGGCCATCTCGAGCAGTTCGCCGGTCTGTTCGTGCTCGACCTTGCGGGCCGCCTCGCTCTCGAGGAACGCCTGCCGCCAGTTGTCCCGGTCGGCGAGAGCGTCCTCGTGGGTCTTCCGGGGCACGAGGCGGCCGGTCAGTATCAGCAGGACCACGACGACGAGGAGCGTCACGGCTCCAGCGTCGCCCGGATTGACGCCGAAGACCTCGCTCACTGCGCCCTCCCCTGCAGTTGGTGAAGCACTCGATCAGACGCTTCGGACGGACGCCCCACCGCCGAGAGCGGACTGCGCCTTGTCGCTGACGCCGGCGGGCTTCCACAGGCCGAAGTGCATGAGGACGCCGGTGGCAAAGGAGACGAGCGACAGGACAACGGCAGTGCCGAGGTCGTAGTCGGGGCCCGGGTTGGCGAGCTCGGTGAGGAAGCCGGTGAGCGTGCTGAGCGCCAGGAGCAGCGTGGCTTTCACGCCGGGGTGGGTGACGTGCTTGGTGACCAGCCCGACGAGGACCGGCAGCACGACGGAGACGGCCAAGCCGATCCAGTAGGCCTTGTCGAGGGACGCGTTCATGGGGTTCTCGCTTCCTGTTCGGCGAGCCAGCGCCGGACGGTCTGGTTGTGGCGGGCGTCCGCAAGGGCGTTGTGCTCTCCGGATTCCTGCTTGGGCAGTTCGTCCCAGCGGAAGCCGAGACGGACGCGTTCCTGCTGGATGTCGCAGGTGAACATGGGGACGCCTTCGGGCAGGTCGATCATGCGGCCCCAGAGCTGGGCGAGGCAGACGTGGTCGTAGGCGCCGTAGTTGGCCCACAGCTGTACGTCCGGCCCGGCGGCTCGAATGAAGTCCATGACGTCGTCGGCGATCCGCTCGCGTCGCTTCACGACCGGGTCTGTGTAGTCGAACAGCCAGGACTTCGGCACATGGTTGCGCCGGTCTCCGTGCCCCTTGGGGAGGCTGGGGACGACGTTTTCCATGAGCCACTGGTGCTTGCGGATCTTCCGCACGGGCATGTCGCGGTTGACGGCGTAGTACTCGCGGCCGTCGTCGCACACCATGCCGATGGAGATCAGCTCGATGGTGCGGCCGTCCTCCAGGAACTCGAGGTCGTAGTCGATGACGGTCACGCGGTCACCTCGAATCCGTAGCGGTCGCCGAGGCGGGTGAGGGACGTCTTGCCGGGGATGCCGTCGGCGTCCTTGCCGCGGTAGCCGAGCTTGTTCTGCCACTTGGCGTAGGCGGCGATGGTCGTGGTGCCGAAGTGCCCGTCGGAGTAGCGCTTGGAGAGCAGCCCGGCGTCGACGAGTGCGGCTTCGACGGTCTTCACGCCGCTGTACGTGACCGGTGTGCCCTTCGCTGCGGGGTTGGACTTGGCCGCGGCGACCAGCTTCGACAGGTCCACGGTCGGCTTGGTCGGCTTCGGCAGCGGGTCCGGTGCGGGAGGCTTCGGCGCGGACGGTGCCGCGCCGGCGAGGCGGGCGGCGACGCGGGCGAGGATGTCGTCCCAGTCGACGCCACGCGGGTCGACCTTGCCGGGCTGCCAGTCGAGGTGCCGGATCGCCGAGCGCGGACCCCAGTCGTGCTCCCGGCAGATCGCGGTGATGACACGGACGATCGCCTCGAGCTGGGCATCGGGCCACGGGTCCTTGCCGTCGCCCATGTTCTCGCACTCGAAGCCGTAGAAGTGCCGGTTGCCGTCGACGGTGGCCTCGTTGTCGGCGGGCGGCTTGCGTTCGCCGATGACCGCGGCCAGCACGTCGGGGTCGCCGAGGCCGGCGTGGTTGGCGCGGCCGTTGCCGACGAGGTGCACGCGGCCGTCCTTGGTGATGACGCCGTGGCACAGCGGCCCGGGCAGGGCGCTGTGCCCGCTGCGGCACATGTCGACGGTGGCGGCGGAGCCGCGGGTCACGGTGTGGTGGATCATCACTCCGTTGACCGGGCCCCACGGTCCCTTGCTGTTGCGGTTGTGGGTCTCCCAGTTGCCGACCTCGACGACGGAGATGCCCTCGTCTCTCAGGCAGTTCGCGAAGGCGGCGGCGGACATGGGTGTGGCCATGAGGCCTCCAGGCGGGAAGGGCCCCGAGGCCGGGGCGCGGGCGGGTTAGAGGCTGACGGTGACGCCGTTGAAGCCGACCCACGGGGGCTTGGCCGTGGTGCTGAAGCCGAAGACCTCGAGGTAGCCGTCGGTGCGGACGTCGAGCTTCAGGGCGATGCGGTCCGAGTTGGTGTCCGAGCAGGGGATGAGCACGGTGCGCAGCGTCGACGGGCGGGCCGCGGACGGCAGGGCGGTGTTGTTGACGACGTAGCTGCCCGCCGGGGAGGACGGGTAGGAGGCCCGGCCGAGGGCTCCGCGGAACTGCAGGGACTCCTCGCCGGAGATGTTGAGGATGCGGTACTGCCAGGTCCCGTTGCTGTTGCCGTTCTGCGTCCACGGCGAGGCTGGCGTGATGGTCTTCCAGGCGGACTGGCCCACCGATACCGCGACCCAGGCGCTGCCGTCCCAGACGTCGAGGCGGTTGACGTCGGAGAGCCAGGTCAGCATGCCCTCGACGGGTGCGGCCTCTCCGGTGAGAGTGGCGCCCCGGGCGGAGGCTGAGGCGAACGTCAGCCGGCCGCGGGGGATGACCCCGTCAGCGAGGTCCTTGATGGCCTTGGACAGGTCCGGGGCGTCGGTGAGGGAGGCGAGCTTGATGCCCTGCCCATAGTTGTCCTGTGTGGGCACGGGCCCCTCCTAGATGGTGTACGTGATGCCGTCGAGGGCCACCCACGCCGGCAGGTTCGTGGACTGGAAGGTGCGCAGCACACCCGCGGCAGTGATCTCCAGGCGGCACACGGCCGGCATGATGGCCGCGTCGCGGGCGACCGCCCATGCCGCGGCGACGCCCGGCCGGATCGCGGCCGGGATGGTGGCCAGAGTGTCGCCGTCGGGGATGGTTCCCGAGGTGGGTCCGATGCGGCCCCGCATCCAGATACGGCGACCTTCGCGCAGGTAGGACGCGGTGTAGCCGTGGCCGGGGTTGGTGTAGCCGGCGGCGAGGGTGAGCGGTGTCCAGTCGGGGTCGACGGTGGCGGTGCGGCCCCAGGCGAGCCAGTTGCCGTTGCTGGACTGGGTGATGGCGATGACGTCACCGACGGCGGGCTGGCTGTAGGTCTCCATACAGCGGATGTCTTCGATGCCGTCCGCGTCGACGGTTCCGTCGCCGTTCTCGGCGGTGACGGTGGCGGTGCGCCAGTCCGCGCCGCGCACTGATGGGCTGTTGCTGCCCGCCCGGACGGCTTCGGTGGCCTGGAAGTCGGCGTACTCGCGGGCGTGCGCGAAGAAGCTCTTGTCGCTCACGCGTCCTCCTTCGCCGAGATCGTGCTGATGGGGAAGTCGCCGCCTTGGTCGAGGGGCACCGTGAAGGCGGCGACCTGGTGGAGTTCGCGGGTGTCGTCCTCGTGTGTCACGCGCAGCACGTCGCCCGGCTCCAAGGCGGGGTTGGGCAGGGAGCTGATGTCGCCGGAGGCGTTGGGCGCCTTGCCCTTGGCCAGTTCGGCGTTCGCCGCCTGCGCGCAGGCGGCGAGGCTGGTGTAAGCGCTGGACGACACGAACTTGGGGCGCCGTCCGAAGGGGCCGCCCCAGTAGGTGGGTGAGCCGGTGTCGCTGTCGACGGCCAGGTAGCTGATCGGCGGGACGTTCTCGCTCGTGTTCTCCCCGCGGGCGAGGACGCCGTTGTAGACGTTGTCGCCGCTCATCGCCCGGTTCGCGGAGATGTAGACGCCGCCTTCGACCGCTTCGACCGCCCACGCCGGCTGAGTGGTCAGCAGGTCGGGCAGGGCCGCGATGACGAACACCCCGTCTGCGTTGGCGTACACCTCGGCGCCTGCGGCGGCGGCGATCTCCTGCGCGCCGGCCCACGGGTCCGCCTCGACGTCGAACACCCGCGATCCGATGGGGGTGTCGACGACGAGGCTGATGACGTCGGCGCCGGGGATGCTGCGTTGGATGAGCGCGGTGACCGCGCCGACGACCGTGCCCGAAACTTTGTACGGTTCGGTGAACTTGTCGTCGGCGACGATGACCGACAGGTCCTTGCCCTGCAGGGTGACGGGCCCTTCGGAGACGTCGCCGTCCACCGTGTCGAGCCGGAACACGCCGAGCGGAACCAGCTCGTGGCTGCCGTCGCCGTAGACGATGCCGCGGGAGATCCGCAGCCTGGCGCCGTAGGTGGCGAGCTGGTCCGCCGGCGTGCGGGGGATCAATGCCGGGTCGGCGACCGTCACCGAGCAGGTGCGGCGGACGGCCTGGCCGCGGTCGACGGTGACGCTGCCACCCGTGTGCTCCAGCTCGACGACATCGCCGTTCGTCAGGAACAGTTGCACCTGGGTGAGCGGTGTGTGGGACTGGGCGAGGGTTTTCAGGAACCGGTCGGAGACGGGGTACATGGCGTCACCCCGTTCTGCGGTCGAGGAACACGTCCTCCCAGGTGGCGTAGGTATCGAGGACGTCCTGCCAGGTGGCGAACTCGGTGAGTACGTCCTGCCAGGTACGGCCCGTGGCTCCGTTGACGCCGGTCGTGGTGGGCATGTCCGCCTCGACGAGCGGCAGGCTCCAGGCTCGCCACTGCTCCTGGGCCAGCGTGCCCACGCGGGACTCGGTGACCTGGCCGACGTTGACGTACATGTCAGTGACGCCCATGCCCGGCGACGTCTGCCACAGCAGGACGTTGCCGGAGTCGAGCAGCAGGTGCAGCGCCTCGCGCTCCTCGTCGCTGCGCGTCCAGATCGAGAGGTCCCCCTCCAGGCCCTGCCGCCGACCGGACAGGACGACCTTGTTGCGGCGCCCTCGGACAACGAAGCTGGCCTGCTCGATGGGTCGCTGCCAGTCCGGCGCCGCCGCCACCAGCACCTTCGTGTTCCGCTGCGGGTTGCCCGGGTCCTTCAGCCACGCCTCATTGACGTCGGCCAGGGTCAGGGTGACAGTCTCCGACGTGCGGGTCGACGCCACGCTGCGATCGGCGTTGAGGATCGCGATGTGGTAGTACACCGGCACCCCGAACGGCACCTCGTGGTCCTCGACGACCAGCAGGTCGGACGTGATGGGCTGCAGGTCGATCAGTCCCGTCGGACCCCGCACCAAGGTGCGGGCGCCGTCCGGGGTCACCCGGTACAGCGACAGATAGAAGTCGACCGGCATCTCCCGCAGGGTCAGTGCGATGTAGCCGTCGTCGGAACGCGGGTCGACAGCGGTCTGCGGCAGCACCTGCCACAGGCTGACCAGGTCGACATGCAGGACGCTCGCCGCCGCCGACGCAGTGACGACCAGCTCGATCGCCGCCTGGGCCGCTCCCGGCGGGGCCACACCGTCGGACGGCATGGCGTACCAGCTGGAGCCGGGGACGACATAGTTGATGCCCGTGCTGGCGCCGAGATCGTTGCCCCCCGCGTCGTACCAGCGGATCCGCACCAGCACGGTGCTCCAGGCGCCGGCGTCGCGGTGAGCGAGGATCTGGGCCCGCCAGTTCTGCCCCTCTGTCACGGGGTAGCGGCCGGAGCGCACGGTCGACGCGGTGGCCGTGCTGGAGGTGATGGCCAGCGAGTAGGAGCCCTCGAAGAAGGACACGCCCCAGGGGCTGGTGCGGGCCAGCGTCGCCACGCCGGAGGTCGTCGTCCATGCGCCGACGCCCTGCTCGAAGGAGCCGTCGGCATACGGCAGGACGGTGCCGGACTGCAGCGCCGGTGCGGCGCCGATGACGATCGTCTCCAGGCGCAGCACCTGCCCGGCCGACGCCCCGTCCAGGCCCGCGGCGAGCGAGCAGGTCGCGGCGTTCGCCGGGGCCGTGTCGGAGACCCGCTGGCGGTACATGCCGGTCGCCGGGGTCGGTGGCGCCAGCACGCTCCGGGTGGCCTGGATCTGGTTGCCGTTGGAGTCGTAGAAGCGCAGCTCGATCCATGCCGTCGAGGCAACGGTGGGCGGCTGCAGGTAGGCGTAGGCCAGGTACTCCTGGCCGGGGGTGACCGTCGGCCGGTCCACCGCCAGCATGGACGCGTTACCCGCGGCGACCGCGGTCATGGCGAGGGTGTGGCCGCCTGCGGTGTAGTTGGTGACCGCGTAGCCGACCGCCGGGACCTGCCGGGTGATGGTCGCGTTGACCACCGGCGTCCAGCCCGATGCGTCGATCTCGGAGGACTCGGTGTTGAACGGCAGCAGGTTGCCGAGGGTGCGGATCGGCTCGCCGAGGTAGACGTTCTCCCAGAAGTGGCTGACGTTCGCGCCGGTCTCCGTCGACGACAGCAGCACCTGCGCCTGCGTCGCCCCCGCCGGAGCAGGGCCCGCCACCGACACGCGATGCCAGTTCCCGGAGGCGGACAGCGTCGTCAGCGACCAGGTGACGGACAGCTCCGTCCCGCCGGCCATCCAGCGGATACCGATCCGCTCCGGCGTCGAACCGCCGGCGTCGGCGAACGCGTAGTAGACCGTTCCGGCGGTGACCGGGTAGCTGGAGACCGTGCGGGCCTGCATCTCCCCCGCCGCCACCGACCGGACCGACAGGCAGCCACCCCCGCCGGTCCGGCCGCCAATGCCCTGCGCGATGGTGCAGTTGAGTTTGCTCGTCCAGCCTGACGTGTTCGGGTCGATGGTCTCCGTCGTCGCCGACAACAGATTCCCGGGAATCGGCATCAGGGCCTCCTCCCGCCGCGACCAGCAGCCATCACCATGCGATCCCGCTCCATGACCACCTGCCGCGCCTCGCCCCGCACCTTGCCGAGGAACTCACCCGAGTCCAGGTACAGGTCTCCCTCGAAGTGGCCCGCCCCACCGGCTGCGGCGAGGCTGGTCATGGTCCGCCACTGGGCGGGCGTGAGGACCGCTTCGGGCTGGCGCAGGTTGTTCACGCCGATCTGCCCGGGGCCGAGCCAGCCTCCGCTGTCGTAGCCGCCCGGCCGGTTGTAGGCCCGGGGCAGGCTGCCGTAGGCGGCCAGCGCGTACCGCATCGAGGCGTACACGTTGGCCAGCGGGTTGGTGCTCACCCCGTAGGAGAACGGGCCGGTCTTGCGGAACCGTCCCGCGTAGGAGCGGAACGTCGGCCCGATGACCTGCATGAGGCCCACGGACGGCGTACCGCGCTTCCAGTTGGAGTCCCAGCGGTTGACGATGTTGGGGTCGCCGCCGGACTCCTGGTTCATGCGGCGCAGCGTCGTGTTGGCGTGGGCGCGCGGCTGCCCGGCAAGGTCGAGGGCCTGGTTGACGACGCCCCGCCACCGCTGGACACCCTTGCCGCCGGAACCCTGGCCGCCACCGGTGAGGTACGGCATCGGGTCCACCGGGCGGCCGTTGACCCGCGCCTCCAGGTGGAGGTGGGGTCCGGTGACGTTGCCGGTGGCGCCGACCCGGCCGATGGTCTGCCCGGCTTGGACGGGGCCCGCCTTCTTCACGATGGCGGACAGGTGGGCGTACAGGGACTGCAGCCCGTGCCCGTGGTTGACCAGGATGTGGTTGCCGTAGGGGCCGCCGGAGCGAGCGGAGGCGATCTGCCCGTTGGCGACGGCGTGCACGGCCTTGCCGACCGCGGCCGGGAAGTCCAGGCCGGTGTGCCGGCCGGAGGACCACATGCGGCCGGGCACGCCGAACTTGGTGCCGTAGGCGGCGTCGACGGGCTTGACCCACTGGCCGCCCATCTGGGAGTCCTCGGACCCCTTGATGACGGCGAGGGCCTTGTTCAGCAGCGAGGTGGGCAGCGCCTTGGCGAGCGCCCCGAATCCCTTCGTGCCGCCGGGGATCCGGCTGATGAGGTCCCGGATCGGCTTGGCGGCGAGCTGGGCGGCCTTGTACACGCCGCCGAGGATCCAGTCCTTGCCCTTCTTGACGAGGTTGCCGAGCTTGCTGATGGTGCCGCCGAACCAGTCGTCGATGCCGCCGTGGTGGCCGACGATGCCGCCTTCTGCGTAGCCGCTGACGAGGCGGCGGACCGCGCCGACACCACCGCGGTTGCCCGCGTCGTTGAGGGCGTGGATGGTGCCCGGCCCGATACCGCGGACGGCTTCGGGGACGAGGACGCCTTCGCCGGAGCGCATCGGGGTGAGGACGTCGTCGCGCTTGGCCGACTGGTAGCCGGGCAGGACGCCACCGCGCGCCCAGCCCTTGGGCTTGAACGCGGGGAGCTTGTCGATCGGCAGAACCTTGGCGGCTGCGTTCCACAGGCCGCGGACGCCCTGGTTGTAGACGACGTCGATGACCCATTTGATGGGGGCCTTCGTCGCGTTCTTGATCTTGTCCCAGGCTGTCTTGATGCCTTCCTGTGCCGTCTCGAACGCGCCGACGATCTTTTCCGCGAGGGTGGTTCCCCAGCCCGGGACCGTCTTGGTGAAGAAGGTCTTGATCGGCGTCAGGACGTTCTTTTTGATGCTGGTCCAGACGATGCCCATGCCCTCGAGGACAAGCTCGAAAGCGCCGACCACCTTGTCCTTCAGGCTGGTTGCCCAGCCTGGCACCGTCACCGTGAAGAAGGTCTTGATCGGGGCCAGGATCTTGTCGCGGATGAATGTCCAGGCGGCGGAAATGCCCGTCTGGATGCCCTGCCACACCGGCAGGATCACCTTGTCGCGCAGCCAGACCATGGCCGGGCCGAGCTTGTCCGCGACCCACCCCACCAGCGACGCGATGATGCCGACCAGGCCGGTGACCCAGCCGATCGCCGTCTGCAGGGCACCCGCCAGGAGGCCGACGAGGAACCCGGCCAGCGACAGCAGCGGCGGCAGCAGCCACGACAGCACCTTGACCGCGAGTTCCAGCACCAGCGCCACGATCTTCGCCAGCGACGGAATGATCGGGATCAGGGCGAGAGTCAGCTGCACGAACGACGGCATCAGCTGCACCAGCAGCCCGGTCGCCAGCGACACCACCTGCGCGACCAACTGGCCGATCAGCGGCCACAGCGGCTCCAGCGCCTGGAACAGGATTAGCAGAGCCTGCGTCAGAGGCGGCAGCGCCTGCGCCAGCAGGCCGGCGAACGTGCTCGCGAGCTGACCCAGAACGGGCGCAAGGCCGGCGACCACGGGAGCCAGGGAGCGGCCGAGTTCCGCCGCGATACCGACGATCGGCGGGAGCAGCTGCATCGCCGCCTCGGCGATCACACCGAAGGCGTGGGCGAGCGTGGGCAGCATCGGGCGCAGGGCGTCGAAGACCTGCGTCACGAGCTGCACCCCGATGGGGATCAGCGGCTGGATGGCGACAGCCAGCTGCTGGAAGACCTGCGCGATCATCTGGGCGATGTCCGTCAGCACCGGTGCCAGGGCCTGGATGACGCTCGTCAGCGGCCCGACCAGGGCGTCTACCAGCTGAGTCACCAGCGCCACGACGGGACCGAGTGCAGGGGCCAGGCCCTGAATGACCGCGACGATCAAGTCGGCGATGGGCTGGATCAGCGGCATGACCGACTGGACGAGCTGGATGATGGCGCCGCCGACCAGGACGACCGCGGGGGCCAGGGCCTGTACGATCGGCAGCAGAGCGGCGCCCAGTGTTGCTGCGAGCTGCTGCAGCACCGGGCCCAGAGCGGTAGCCAGTTGGGCGATCGGCTGGGCGATGGCCGCAAGGAGCGGCACCACGGCCTGCACCACGGCGCCGATGACCGGCACCAGCGCGGAGACGATCTGCGCCACCGACGCGAACAGGCTGCGCAACTGCGCCTGCATCTCCGGGGTGGCGAGGATCCTCTCCAGTTCACCGAACACTGCGGCCAGGGCGCCGACGATCTGCCCGCCCGCGTCGGAGGCAGCACGGAAGATCTCCTGGACCGTCCCAAGGACGTTGCCCAGGAGGGTGCCGAACTGGCTCAGGATCCCGAACGCGGTGGTGATGGCCTGCTCGAGGCCACCCGACTCGAAGCTCGCGGCGATACCGTCGGTGAACGACGTGATGGCGCCGGCCATCTGCGTGAGCAGCGAGTTGAACGCGGGCTGTGCGGCCACAGCAAGCTGTCCCCAGGCCGTGATGAGCTGGCCCGGGGTCTCCTCGAACACGCGCAGGTTCTTGGTGGCGTCCGACAGGATCTGATCCAGCATCCCCGACTTGGCCATCTCGGTGACGGCGCCGGCCGCGTTCTCGGCCATCGTGTTCCACACGGCGGCCGTCGCGGTGAGCTGCCGCTGCAGGATGGGGATGGTCGTGCGGCCCAGGGCGGTGACGGTGGAGTCCAGCCCTCGGAAGAGTTCGTTCTGCACGGACAGCCGCATGGACGTCCACGCGGGCCCCAGGCCCTGCACTGCGCGCACGAACGACTGGGCGTTCGGTGCGAGCTTGGACATGGCCTCGTCGAACTTCGACGTCTGCGCCGCCGCCGCGGCCTGGGCATCGGCTACCGCGGACGCGGCTTCGGCTACGGCACGCTGGGCGTCCTCGACCTGCCGTTGCCCTTCGGCGCGGGCCTTGTCCACGCCGGCCTGCGCGTCGGCGAGGGCCTGCTGGGCGTCTGCCACGTCGCGTGCCGCGTCCACACCGGTGCGGCGGGCGTCCTCCTGGGCCTTCGCCAGGCCGCGCTCACGGTCGGCGACGGTCTCGTTCGCGGCGGCGACACGCTCGCGGGCGCGTTGCATCTGCTCCGAGCCCGCGACGCCCGCCTTGTTCGCCTTGGCGGTGTCCTTCGACAGGCGTTGCGTTTCGGTGCGCTGCTCCTGCAGGTTGAGCTTGGCCCGGTCGTAGGCCAACTGCAGCTTGGCCAGCTGGTCGGGGGTGACACCGGGGTTGGCCTGCGCCGCGCGGAGTTCCTTCTCCGCTTCCTGCAGGCGCAGCACTGCCTCCCGCTCGTCGAGCCGGGACTCGGCGAGGCGGGTGTTCATGTCCTGCAGGGCGCGGGTGGCTTCCTGCCGGGCATCGGTCAGGGACGTCTGGGCGTCGCGCGCCTCACGCTGGGCGTCACGCAGGTCCCGTTCGGCGTCGCGCACGGACTGCTGGGCGTCGCGCTGCCGCTGCGCCGAGTCCTCCACGACCCGCGCCAGGTTCTCCTCGGCGTCGGCGACGGCCTTCTGCGCCTCGCGCACCCGCTCGGCCGCCTGCACGCGCGCGTCCGCGAGGGCGCGCTGCGCGGTGGCCAGCCCACGCTGAGCCGACTCGACGGCCTTCGTCGCGGAGGCGGCGGCTTTGGCGTCCGCGCTGGAGTCGGCGAACGCGGCCTTGAACGCCTCCCCCACACCCGACAGGCCCAGCTTCAGCGCGCCGGCCGCGGCCCCGGCCGTGGTCAGGGCAGGCGCCAGCAGCGCCGCACCCGCGGCGGCAGCGGACATGTTCGCGCCGATCGCCACACCGGCCAGCGCGCCGATGCCCTTCAGTCCGGCGCCGAACGCCTTGGAGAAGGCGCCGGCCCCGGACTTGCCCGCACTGGAGGCGCGGGAGTTGACGCTGCGGGACCAGTCGCCCTCGAACTCCGGCCGGATGGAGACGTAGCCACGCCCGACGAGGACACCAGCACCAGCCACCGCGCACCCCCGTTACTGGTTCGCGGCGGGCCTCCCGAAGACCTTCGCCAGTTGCTTCGCTCCGGAGCCGTGGCGGCCACCGAAACGGATCACGTTCGTCTTCGGACGGTCCTCGACCCCCGGCCGTGGGATCGGACGCGGCGGCTTCAGGCGGCCCGTCTTCTTCGGGTCGCCGTGCAGCTTGACCGCCGTGAAGGTGCTCTCCCGTACCGCGTCGGCGATCGTCGCCAGCAGCTGTCGCTCCAAGGTCCAGGCGTCCTCTTCCGGCGTGGACCCGCGTACCGCCCGCGCGGTGGCCGACTCGTGCGGCAGGAACCTGAGGAAGACGCGCAGCTCACGCCACGACATCTCCCCCCGGTACAGCTGAAGCAGGGACCGGCCCGGCCAGTAGCGGGCGATGTCCCACTCGACGGCCTCCCCGTACTCCTCTAGGAAGCGGCGGAGGCCGGCGATTCCCCCGGCTCGACACCGGAGCGCTTCTGCCACTCCTCGGCGATCAGCTCGATGTCGCTGAACTGGTAGCCGGCCGCATACATCTCCTTGACCTTGTCCTCGCCGAGGAGGTCCTTGAGGACGGCGACGGTGTTGTCGAGGTCGCCGACGCGTTCCTGCAGCTCGAATGGCAGGGCCTTGATGGGCGGCAGGGTGAACTCGACATCGAACAGGTTGAAGGTGGTGGGCTTGGGCAGGGCGTCGCGCCGCTGCCTGGCCAGGGAGTTGAGGTCGACGACTTCGGTGCCGGCGGTCTTGCTGGGCATGTGCTTCTCCTTGCGGGTGTAGCGGGTTGGGCCCGGCAGGCGCGACCCGCATGGCACGCCTGCCGGGAGAAGGGGGGTTAGGCCGCGGCCCAGGCCGGGTCGTCGGACAGCCACACGGCGATCTCGGGGGCGGTGTCGGCGTAGGCCGAGACCGTCATGCCCAGGCCGACCGCGCCGGAGCGGGCGAAGGTGATGGACTCACGGTCAGTGACCTCACCGCGGGCGATGATCAGCCGGTTGGTGATGTCGCCGTCGACCCACTCCAGGCCGATGGCCCGCTCGTCGGGCTCGGGCGCTGCCGGGATGGACAGCTTGTGGACGGTGCCCGCGACGTCGGACATCGTCGCGGAGGGGAAGTACAGCGTCATGGTCGCCGTCTTCAGCTCGATCGCGGTGAAGCCGAGTGTCATGTCGACACCGGTCAGCACCTTGCGGACCGGCGACAGGGACTGCCAGGCGTTGATGTCCTCGGTGTCGGTCGAGTAGCTCATCTCGACGCCGTCGTCGGACAGGTAGCCGAGGTCGACCCAGCCGGCTGGCCAGGCGGTGGTCAGGTCCGTGGGGGCGGTGGTGCCCTTCGGGGCGATGAAGATGGAGCCGTTGAGTCCGACCCTCACGTTGTCGGCGTCGTTCGCCACGGGATGCCTCCAGGCATAGCGAGGACCCGCACGGCCAGACGCCGACGGGTGAAGTGGATAGGGGGTGCGGGTTGGGTGCTGCTACGCGGGGCGGACCACCATGCTCATCACGAGCACGTAGCGGGGAATCGCGTCCGTCTCGGCGGACGGCTTGTACGGCAGCCAGATCAGCGACGTCTCGTCGACGCCGTAGATGCGGGCCCCGTGCTGCACGGTGCACTGAGCCGCGATCAGGTGCGCGGAGACCAACGCGGCCAGATCCCGGGCCTGCTTCTTCGTGGCGCCGAGGATGTCGATGTCGAGGGTGCGGTCCGCGGTCACGGGCTTCTGCCGCGATCCGCCGCCGCCCAGGGTCACCGATACGATCCCTGCGGCCAGCTTGGTGTCCCAGTTGGGGGGCCATTCGGTGCCGACGATGGTGCCGGTCGGCAGCAGCGGCTTGAGGTACTTCACAGCGGCCTGCTCGACGTCTGGCATGGCCGCCGCCTGCAGGCCGCCGCTCACCGCTTCCTGCGGCCCGGCTGCTCAGCCTCAGCGCCGGCCTCGACGGCGGGCTGCGGCTGCGCGGGCTCCTCCGTAACCGGGGTGGGGGCCTGCTTCTCCTGCGGTGTCTCCCGCTTCGGCTGGGCGACGAGGCCGTCCCGGCGCAGGGCCTTCGCGGTCACCTCGTCGACGTCGATGGTCTCGCCGGGAGCCTTGTCCCCGTACCAGTGGGCGAGCGTGATCTGGGGCATCAGGTGCTCCTCAGTGAATCAAGGGCGCGCCCGAGCGGGCGGGCCTTCGGAGACCAGCCTGCCTGCGGCCGGTCGCGGGAAGAGGCCGGGCGGCCGGTGCCGAACTCGACCTGCAGCGCCCATTCGGCCGTTGCGCCGTACTCGGCCCGCCAGCCGTTGGGTTGCATGGTGGCCGCCGAGTAGACGCTGGCCGCGTACTCGCCGTGCCGCTGCACCGCCGGATCGTAGGTGGGGCCCGTGTACTTGGGGGCGATAGCCCGGGTCACGGCGGCGCCGCGATCGGCAACGTCCTTGAGCAGGTCCCGCATCTGCGAGGAGCGGGCCAGCTCGTCGTACAGGCGCGGGTTGGGGACGAACCGGAAGGAGGTGCGGGCCATCACGCCACCTCCCGCAGGTCGGCTTCGACGTGGTGCACTCCCCCGCCCGGAGCGGGCCAGCGGGCGACCTTGCCGATGACCTGCATGGTTGTGCCCCACGCCTCGACACGGTCGGTTTCGCGCAGGTCGATGTCCATGCCGCGCGGCGTGTACAGCCGCCAGCCCGTCACCGTGACCTGCTTGTCCTCGGTGTCCTCGGTGGAGCCTCCGTTGGGCTGCACGTTGACCCCCGAGACCGGGATGCGGGTGGCCGCATCGACCCAGTCGTCCTGCTCGTTGCCGTAGTCGTCCTCCACCATGGCGGGGCGGACGATGACGATGTCCTGCAGGTACAGCATCAGCGGCTCCGCAGGTTCACCGAGCCGGCGGTGCGGCGGTAGCGATCCAGCACCCTCTGTTCGGTGCGGGACAGCAGCACGCCCAGGTACTCGCCGACCGCGGGGATCAGGTAGGTGACGGACTCGCCGCCCACCGTCTCCGAGCGGATCCCGGACGGGTTGACGATGACCCGGTTCGCGGCCTGCAGCACGATCGCCTTGATGTCGCCGGGCACTTCGTCGAAGCCGTGGGTGTAGGTGACTGTGACCTGCGGCGGCCGGTGCGCCGCCGGGGGGCGGTCCCAGGTCCACGATCTCAGCAGCAGGTCGTTGCCGTCCTGCCACCAGTCCTGCGTCGCCGTCCCGTCGATCAGCACGGTGTCGATGTCGACGACGGGACGCTGCGGCAGCGTCACCACTCCGGCGCACCGGTGCAGGACCGCATCCGCGCGGCGCATGGTGAACGTGTCCGTGGTGGTGGCGCGGGTTATGTCCTGCCGCACGTAGGACCGCACGACGCTGGAGGCTTGGTCGAGCAGGGCCTGGGCCTGCAGCTCCTGCCCGGGGGTGAAGGTGCGCCCCAGGAGGGTGGCGAGGTCGGCCACCGTCGCCAGCGGGGGAAGCACAGCCACGGTGACCTCCCCTCGTCAGCGCGCGCGGGCGTCGTCGTCGAGCTTCTGCCGCACCTCGCGTGCGTACTCCGGGTCGGTCTCCGGTGTGGGAGCGCCGGAGGTGACGCCCTTCAGGGTGTAGTTCTCGTTGGGCGTCGGGTCGACCGCGATGCCGAAGTAGCCCTGCTCCTCGGCCTCGTCGGTCGCCTTCTGGACCTCCCGGGCGACGCCGTCGTCCGGGGTCTCCTGGGTCGTCTTGGTCTGCCTGCTGCTGCTCTTGGACTCGGCCACGGCCGATACCTCCCATGACAAAGCCCCGACACCGGGCGGTGTCAGGGCGGCGTGTGCGGGTTTGGTCAGGCGCCGACGGTCTTCAGGACGCCCACCGGGTAGCGGTCGGCCTCGGTCGGCCGGTCGTTGTTCAGGGTGTTCGCGACCTGCCAGCCCACGCGGAACGTCAGGCGGATGGCCGTCATGTCCTGCTGGGCCAGGTTGTACACGATCGCGCCGGTGTTGTCGGTGATGACCGCCTGGTCCAGAACCTTCATCGTGATGTCCTGGCGGACGCCGACGATGAACTGGTCCCACTGGCCACCGAAGAGGCGAACCCCGTCGACTCCCGCCCCGCCGGCCAGCGGCCACAGGCCACGCATCGGGTACATGACCGGGAACCCGTCGAGGTTGTCGAGGGAGCCCGAGACCCGGCCGGCGTCCAGCTTGCGGCCCTGCGAGTCACGGGCGGCCCGTAGCTTCGCCTTCGCTGACGTGGCGGCGAGGAAGCCGGTGATGTCGAAGCCGTCCTCCTCGACGACGCCGTACAGCTTGTCGATGTCACCGAAGAAGCCGCCCTGCGCGGCGGCGGTGCCCTCGTTGACGGCGTTTCCGGCAGCGGTAGCCGCGGCCAGGATGTTCGTCGGGAACGAGGCGGGCGCGTTGGTGCCGAAGAACACTGCAGTGTCCAGGACGCGGCCGAACGCCTCCACCAGCAGCGGCATCGCCGTGTCCCAGATGTTCGCGTCGACATCCGCCAGGACGTTGTCCGGCACCGGCATGATCGTTGCGATCTCTTCGACGTTCAGGTACTTGTTCGTCCAGCCCATCTCAGTGGTCTGCTTCAGGCCGGTGTCCCCGGACACCCAGTACGCCATCGGCAGCGCCGACAGCACCGGGAAACGCACCTGTCCGGCCTGCACCGGCACGCGCCGGAACAGCTGCAGCACCGCGGACTGCTCCGTCGCCTTGCCGAGCATCTCGTTGGAGACCTCTTCGGGGATGAGCGCTGCCGCATCGGTGCGGGCAGTGATGTTGTTGTAGGCCACGATCCGGCCCATCCTTTCGGTGAAACCGGCCGGACCGTGCCGCGCCGGGAATGCTTCAGCCCAGACCCGCGGTGTGGCGGATCAGGTCGTTCATGGACGTAGGGCGGGCCGTCTGGCGGACACCGCCGTCGTAGCTGGGGGCCTGCGCCTTCTGGGCGCTGAAGACCTCGAGGAGCCGGTCGGCGTCCTCCGCCATCTCCTCTTCCGTCGCCCCCTTCAGGCGGTCGGCGAGTTCCGCGGGAAGCTTCTTGTTCGCTGCGACGCGGTAGCGCATGAGCTCCTGCTTGGCGGCCGCAGCTTCGCGCTCCGCCTCCGCCTTGCCCTCGGCGAGCTTCTGCGCTTCGGTCTTGTCGCGGTCCTCGTATTGCTTGAGCTTCAGGCGCAGCGTCTCGGCCTCCTTGTTGGCCTTCTTCAGCGCCCGCTCGACCTCCGGCGGGATGCTCGCTCCACCGGATTCCTTCGGCCGCTCTGCAGCCGGTGCAGCAGTCCCCTCGGGCTCGCCCGTCTCGGGCGTCTCCGGGGTTTCAACTGCGGTGTTCTCGTCAGCCATCGCGGCCGACTCCTTCCCATCGCCCCGCCCTCTCGGCAGGGACATTCAAGAACGGCTAGACGATGTAGCCGTAGCGGCGCAGCAACTCGAGCTGTTCACTGCGCCCGGGCGCCTGCCGGAAGATGGCCTCCGGCGTCAGGCGCGAGGCCGTTGAGCGGCTGTAGCGCTGGCCAGGGAACCGGGCGAAGTCGCCGCCCGCCCGCCGCATGCGCCGCCCGTACAGGCCACGGCGCGTGACGCCCTCCATAGTGGTTGGGGCGCCCGGCCGGGACATGCCGCGCCGGGCATTCACCACCTGACCGACATCCGCGCCCTCACCGATCGCGCGGGCGCCCGCAACACCGAAGACCCGCCGCTGCTCGCGCCCCGGCATGCGGTCGAACAACTGCTGCGGCGTCGGCACGTTCGGCCACTCGTTCTCCCGCAGCGGCAGGGTCTGGCAGTCGCAGTTCGGGTGCCGCAGGAAGCCCTCGCTGTAGCGGTACATCTGGCCGGACAGGACGATGCAGCGCGCGCACGCTGGCAGCTGCACCACCCGCACATACGCCACACACGACCGGTTCGCCGCCATCCCTACTTGGTCGGCGGAGCGGGCGCTGTCCGCGATCGCCGTGGAGGCGTAGCGGGCCATGTCGGCGAGGCCGCCGAGCATCGCCTCCTCGGGCGGCATCCCGGCCGCCAGACGCCGCCGCACGCCGACCGCGGGCAGGAACAGCAGCGTTTCCAGCGGCCCGCCGTCCGGGGCGATCCCCGCGAAGGCCGACGCCACCAAAGCGGCCTCCGCGATGGCCGAACCGCCCTGAGCGGCCATCTGTGCGGCGATGTACGCCTGCGCCGCGTCCGCTACCGTCAGCTGCCCTTCGGCCACCGCCGCCACGATCGCCGCGCCGGCCGCGCCCTCCAGGTCGTCCGCGACGGTGGCCGCGGACATGCCCTTCCACAGGGTCTGCACCTGCTGCACCACGGACTGGATGACCGACGTGACCTGGGTGTAGCGGGTGCGGCCCAGCTCAGTCGGCGTTGCCATCGGCTTCGGCCGTGTCGGTGGGTAGCTTCGGCCCGAACAGGGCCGCCGGGTCGCCGCCCATCACGCGGGCTGCCGCATCGGTGCGAAGCTGCTGCCACTGGGCGATCTCCGTCTGCGAGGCGCCCCAGCGCTCCCACAGCGCCTCATGGGGCACCCCGAGGGTGCTCATCTTGAGCAGCGCGTCGACCAGCTCACCCTCGGTGCGGAACTCCGGGTTGTGCCAGATCACCTCGATGCTCGCCAGGTCCCGGGTGTCGCCGGCCGCCTTCAGATACAGCCTTACAACCTCCTCCAGGCCCTCGCCGAGCGGGCGGCAGCGCTGACGCACCTTGGCCACCAGGCCGGACTCCGTGGCCTTCAGGGTCTCGCCGTTGACGTTGGACAGCTTGCCCAGCAGGTACTGAGCGGGGGTGCGTGTGCGCGCGGCCATGTGCTGCACGTCAGCCTCGATGGACGCCAGGTAGGGGCCCAGATCGGTCGCCGAGAACTCGCCGACCTTGACGCCCTCGTCCTCGATCACCCACAGCCGGTCCACCGCGGCCTTGAACGGCTCGATCGGCTGCCCGTTGTCGTCGACGGGCACCTCGTAGCCGGTCATCCACCGTTGACGGAACGCGGAGAACTCCTGCGCCATCATCCGGTCGATGAGGGTCTTGTTGATGCGGTCCTGGACGTCGAGAACGTCCTCGATCTCACTGTGCGCCTCGCCCAGCAGGTCAGGGCGATTTTGGATCTCGACCAGCGGCACGACACCCATCGAGTTCGGCGCCGGCCACGGCTCGCCGGCCACCGCGCGCCTCTCCCAGGACGGCTTCGCGACCCCCTGCACCGGCTTCGGCGCCTGGAACTTGTACAGGCCGTCCGGCAGGTAGAGCGTGGCCATCAGCTGGCCGGTCCAGTCGTCCACCCACGTCTTCAGGCCCGCCGCACGCTGCCTCCGGCTGCCCGGCTGGTAGGCGACGATGGCCTGCGTGGCGTCCTCCGCCGTGATGATGGGCGTCGAGGCATCATTCGGGTTCGGGGCGACCAGCGCGAAAGCTCTGCCGACCTTCACCGCCTCCGTGATCAGCAGATCGGAGTCGGCATCCATCGACGACGCCTGCCAGATCCGCCACGCCTCCTGGTCGCCGACGTCCTCATCGCCGAAGCGAAAGCCGTCCACCTGGATGCGCTCCGCGGTGGCGTCCACGACGAGGCCCGTGTAGTTCGACCGCGACTGCTTCAGCAGCCGCTGGAACGCCGAACGGGCCTTCTCCTGGATCATCGGCAGCGGATGGTCGCCCGAGTAGTACTGGCGCATCGTGTCGGCGTACTTACAGCGCTCCTGCAGCTGCGTCCACAACCGCTCCAGCCACCAGTCCGGCGACTCAGGCTCCAGCTTCTGCGACAGGGCCACCAGGCACCTCCCGTCAGAATCCGACCGCCACCCGAGACTTCGCCTTCGGCCTGCGCAGATAGCCGTCCAGGCCCATCACCGTCGCCGCGATCCCGTCGATGCGGGCCTGGGACTTCTTCCGGTCCGGCTTCGTCGGCCGGTAGTTGTCGTTGCCGTCCGCGATCGTCTCTACGCAACCGGCCATCCAGCGCAGGATCGGATGCCCGCCGTGCAGGAACCGCTGCTCGAGCAGCAGCCGGTCCAGTTCCTTGCAGGCCGGCGACAACCCGAGGAACGTCTGACTGATCGGTGTCACCTTCACGCCGCGCCGGGTGTCCCGGTCGACGTTCTGCACCAGCTGGCCTGCGAACATGCGGTCGTAGCCGATCCACTGCACGTCGAAGTGCTTACAGTCCGCCAAGACCTGCTTCTCGATCGTGTCGTAGTCGATCGCGTCGCCCTCGGTCAGCTTCAGGAAGCCCTCGCGGGCCCACTGGGCGAGGGGTACCTGCAGGTGGCGCTGCAGGTCCTCCAGGCGCTCTGACGGCAGCCAGAACCTCGACACCAGCTCCACCTCGACGCCCGGCTGCTTTGATTCCACCGCCAGCACCCAGGCGCTGAGGTCGGACACCGCCGAAAGGTCCAGGCCGCCCCACGCCCTGCGGCCCTTCAGTGCCGTCTCGTCGACCATGCCGGCCACCCGGTCCCAGGCCCGGACGTCGATCCAGCGGGTCGATGCCTTCTCCCGGATGTTCAGCGACAGCCGCAGGAACGTCGGGAAGTACGAGGGTGTCGCCTGCGCCTTGTTGGCCTCACGCCGCAGGTACGCCAGCGTTGGGCTCACTCCGAGGCCGGGGTTCGCGCGGCGCCAGGTCCGCTCATCGAACGGGTCGTCCGACTCGTCCGCGGCCCAGATCACCCCGTAGTGCGCCGGGTCCTGCACGACGTTCTCGGCGACCTTGCGGGTGTAGGAGTGCTTCTCGTCGTAGATCGAGCCCTCTTGCGCGTCATCCGCCGTCGTGATGAACACGATCAGCGGCTGATCGCGGGCGCCGGTGCCCGTTTCGATGGCATCGATCAGATCCCTCGACTTGTGCACGTGGACCTCGTCGATCACCGCGCCGCTCACGTTCAGGCCGTGCGCGGTCTCCGCGATCCTCGACAGGGCCCGGAAGATTCCGCCCGTCCGCGGCACCCGGATCACTGAGGTAAGCACCTCGGCCCGGCCCTTCACCGCCTTCGACGTCTGAGCCATCCGCTTCGCGTCGTCGAACACGCGCTTCGCCTGCTCCAGCGAGCCAGCCGCCGCATACACCTCGGCGCCGATCTCCCGGTCGGCCAGCAGCAGCGCCAGGCCGATCCCCGACGACAAGGTCGATTTGCCGTTCTTGCGGGGCACCTCGATCCACACCGCGCGGACCACGCGGACGTCCCGCTCCAGCTCCGGGTCGTGCCACAGCCAGCCGAACACCGGCGCGATCACCCACACGAACTGCCACGGCGCCAGCTTCAGCGGCGTACCGCCCCAGCGGCCCTTGGTGTGCTTGAACGACTCGATCGCGGCCTTCGCACGGCGGGCCGCCGCCACGTCGAACCAGGCCCCCGGCTGCTCCGGCATCTGGAACGCCGACACCAGCGGCCTCGACAGCAGCGCGTCCGCGATCTCCTCATCCGACAGGCCCAACTCGTGCAGCGCCGCGCGCGGAACCGGCAGGCCATCCGAGCAGTCCTCGACCGACAGCTGCTCAGTCGAAGGGATCGTCTTCGTCGCCATCGTCGCCACCCTCCGGCGGCGTCAGCCGGCCGCGAGCAGACGGCGACAGCCCAAGCTCCCCGATGTACGCCTTCAACTGCGTCCGGTACTGCGACGCGATCGTCGTCAACGGGTTCCGGCACGGCCCGCGCTGCCCCATCGTCACCAGGCCCTCGATGGACAGCTGCCGCTCACACCACTCCAACCGGGCCACGCACACGCAGTAGTCCACGGCCGTCGACCGGTCCACCGACGTCAGGCCCGCCATCTGCTGCAGCACCGGCACGACCCGCTGCCACTCCCGGCCGGCGACCTCGCGGCCGAACTGAGCCGCCTCCTGGGCCAGTCTCAGGCGCTGCCAGTGCGCGACCTCCCGCCTGTACTCCTTCAGCTCCTCGTCGTCCGCGCCCCGAGGAGCCCGCGGCTTCGGAGGCATCCGCGAGGTGGGGAAGAACGACGACCAGTCCGGCTCATAGAGGGTGGCCGGCGGGAGCTTGACGCCCTCACGGACCGGGCGCTTGCCCGGATTGCCCTCGCGGACGACCTGCAGCGGAGGCTTCGGCTTGCGGCCAGGCACCGCCATACAAGATCACCCCCAAGATCAGAAGGCCCCGGATCGCGGCGCCACGAATTTCCCTCCCCCGCGGTCCCGTGTGCGCGCGGGCGGGGGTACGCCCCCACCCACGTGCGCGCGAGGGCTCCAAAATTGCCGAGAATTTCAGCAATTTCGGACGATCAATTTCCCTGCCGTTTTCGAGTTCGCGCAGCCTTTTTCGCCATGCGTGATCGGTCGGCGTGGGTCTTGCCAGCATTGGCGATCTTGGCGGCTCGGGTCTTACCCATGCGGCCCTTGAGTGCCTCATACACCCTGCCTCGGCCGGCCACGATGCCTCGGATGCGTCCGCCCTTGCCCTTCGGCATGATGATCACCTCGCCCCTAGGCTCGTCATCGGTGCTGCTCTGCTGCCCAACCTCCGGGCTGATGCCTCGCGGTCTCTCTGCTGTGGCAGGGCTTGCACAGCCCTCGTCCGTACTGTGGATCGTTGGCATCGAGGCCCTCTGCCTCTAGCTGTTGGCGTGAGCGTGGCCAGTGGTCTGCCTCAGTGGCCGGTGCACGTCGGCATAGAACGCATACGGGCTGGGCGTCCAGTACGCCTCGCCTGAAGCGGTCCTCGTGCCGCCCCGTGTAGCCCCTCTGCCGTGCTCCACCTCGTGCCCTCGTGTCCTTGCCGTGTATCGGGCAGGGCTTGGTCTGGTCACAGCCTGGCCTTGAGCAGGGAGGCTTGAGCCGGGATGGCATTCAGGGCCCCCTTGGGTGCGCTAACGTGCCCCCTCCAAGGACCAGGGGGTCCAAGAAAAAGGGGGGTGTTCTGATGGCCAGTGGGTGCCGTGATTGTCAGACGTGCACGATGTCGTGGATCGCTCGGATGGGGCGTCACACGGCGTACCTGTTCACGTGCTCCTGGCTGATCAAGCCTGTGTTCCTGAAGTGCTGCCCTCAGTGCAAGCACATGATGAGCCGCCATCAGCGCCGTAGGGACGGCTCGTTCCAGGACTAGTTGGTCGACTCCTCGAAGCGAGGTATCGACACGGCCGAATCATCGTCCACCTCGTCGGGCTGCTGGATGTGGGCGAAGAACGCAAGCGCCTCTTCGATCTCCTCGTCCCGGCCAGCGATGGCTGCGCCCAGCGCGTCAGGTATGAGTGTCATCTGCCCACCTTCTCAGACCCTCAGCGCCTGCACGGTGAGTTCGGCGTTGTCGACGTTGTAGGCGAGCGTTGTGCCGTAGTCGTTGGGGCTGAACGGCCCGAAGACCTGCGTCTCGCCTGCGGGGATGGTCTCGCTGCGCACGGGCGCGGTGAGGCCGTCAACGGAGACGGTCGTCGCGAAGGTGATAGTGCGCGACGAGGCGCCCGTGTTGCGGACGATCAGGACGACTCTGCCGTCGTTCGGGGTCGAGTTGCCGTTGGCGACGTCGCCCGCCGCAGCGGCCGGAAGGACCGTGCCGGAGCGGGTCGCCTGCGTAGCGGCGATCGAAGTGCGGGGCATGGCGATCTCCCTGGGTCAGAAGCGCCTGATGAGGCGGAGGCTGGTGGCGTAGGTACCGGTGCCGTCAAGGCGGGATGCTCCGCCGAGGTCGCCGAAGGTGGGCCCGTTCGGGGTCTTGCGCGAGTTGATGAACCGCAGTTGGCCGAGGCTGTCGGCGCCGAGGTAGATGCCGTTGTGGTCGAGCTGGCCGGCTACGGGGTCGCCGCTGTCGGCGTCGAAGTGGGGCACGTCGCCGATCTGCAGGTTGGTGAGCGGCGGGGCACTGCCGGTGGCTTGGGCGATGATGACGCCGGGCCCGTTGGGGCCGATGTCTTTGGTCATGCGCGGTAGGACGGTGCCGTCGATGTTCGCGGTGCGGACCATGGGGATGCCCATGTGGTAGCCGTAGATCATGCGGACGAAGCCGGAGCAGTCCACGCAGCCCTGTTCGCCGGCACCCGCCGTCTGCGTCTCGCCGTTGGGGAAAACCCAGTCGCGGTTCATGTAGTCGTGGAAGTCGGCGCCTTCTATGGGGGTGCCGTCGGTGTCGAGCGGCCCATAGTTTGCCTGCCCGGCGATCTGCGCCCCGGCGAGAGCCGTGCTGGTCACGGTCGGGGCGCCGGTGGTGTACATGAGCGCGTAGGCGAGTACGTCGGGTGTGGTGTCGACCGCCCAGGCTCGGATCTGGTCGGCCAGCGCGGGCGTCCACGTGCCGTTGAACGGCTGGGCGAGGACGCGCACCCACGTGTTGTGGGTGATCGTCGGGACGGTTTCCCAGCTGCCGGAGATGACCTGCAGGTCGTCGACGCGGACGAGGCGGGGCAGGCCGGTGGAGCCGGTGGAGGCGAGCGCCCGGAACCCGACCCGGCCGGCGGGGTTGGCGGTGTCGGTGACGGAGTGCAGCCACGTGCCGGGTTCGGTGGTGCCGTCGAGCCAGGCCCTGCAGCGCAGTGTGCTGCCGGTGCGCTGGATGCGGATGCGCCACCACTGACCCGCGGTGAAGCCGGTTCCGACTTGGGCGGCGGTACCGAGGGTGGTGGTGGTTCCGGCGACTTCCTTCTCCAGGGCGAGCTGCACGGTGCCGGTGGTGTTGACGATGAGGCGGGCCCGGTTGGCGTTGTTGGTGTCGGTGTAGCCGATGGACAGGCCGATGCTGGTGGCTGCGCCGGCGGGCACGGTGGCGACGGTGACCTTCGCGGTGACGTCGACGTCGGTCAGGGTATCGACGATGGTCGCGTGGCGGCTGCTGTTGGCGACGTCGCAGGAGATCTGCCCGACGCCGCCGCCGACGGTGTAGAGGGTGGCGGTGCCGGACTGGGACCAGGTGCCGCCGCCGGGGCTGAGGCCGAAGCCAGAGCTGGACGTGCGCGCGAAGGCGTCGGTGAAGGGCCGCTTGTTCTCGGTGAACGTGCGCTGCGGCCCGCGCATGGCGACGGTGCGGGCCCCGACGGTGAGCGTGGCCAGCACGCCCGCGGTGTCGGAGACTTGCAGCCGATCCGGGGCGGTGAGGGTCTGGGTGGCGAGCGTGGCGGGCGGCGGCTGGTACAGCATCTGCCCGTCGTCGACGGTGAGCACCGCCATCACTCACACCCCTTGCAGGTCGACTTGGATGGTGACCGCCGTGGGCGTGCCCGTGACGGAGCGGATGGCGAGGGTGAGGCTGTCGCCGGCTGCGAAGGTGGCGTTCTGCACGGACGGCCCGGACAGCCACGTCGCCGCGGTCGACAGGGACAGGTCGGCGGCGAGGAGATCCGACGCGTTCTTCTGCGCGTTGATCGTGGTGCCGGTTCCGCCGACCCGGTAGCCGCGCACCGCAACCACGGTGCACGCCTTGGGGGCCCGCCACACCACGTAGGAGGCGGCGCCGGTCGGGGCGGTGATGACGAGGCTCTTGCTGACGGTGGTGGCCGCCGCCGGCAGGGTGAGGCTGGGCGCCGTGAGGCCGCCGTCTACTGCAACGGCGAACGTGCCGGGCCCGTTGATCGGCCCGGTGAGGGTGCCGCCCGTCTTGGGGAGGAACTTCCCGTCGGCGTAGGCGCGGTCGCCGTGCGGGTCCGCGGCGGCCGTGTGCGCGGCGACCTTCTCGGTGGCGTCCGCGGCGGCAGCCGCTCGGTCACCGTGCGGGTCGGCCGCCGCGACGTGAGCCTGCAGGGCTTCGTCGCTGTATGCCCGGTCACCGTGCGGGTCGACAGCTTCGACGTGGGCGTCGACGGCGGCCTGCGCGGTGGCCTCCACGCCGTCGGCGGTGGCCAGGCCGGTCACGTCGCCGGTCTGCCCGTTCACGCTGGACACGAGCCCCGCCGACACCATGACGGTGCGCGCCTGCTGCCCGGTGGACACTTCGATGTCGTCGGTGAGGGCCTCGCCCGTGACCTGGATCCTCACCGGGTCACCTCCAGCGACACAACGGCCCGCCCCTGCAGGAGCCGCACCACGGTGCCACCGTTGACCATCTCCAGGTCCCATACGCCGTTGCGGGTGAGGGTCTCGGTCACAGCGGCGGGGATGGCGAGCCGAATCGTGTCCCCGATGATCGTCAGATAGTCGCCGAGGTCGAGGAGCAGCTCGCCGTTCTCGGAGGCCGGCGCGGAACGGATCTGGGAGCGTGCGCTCCAGCCGGCCCAGGAGAAGTCGTCGACGTCCTTGACGGTGAAGTTCTGCACGTAGGTGGCGCCCTGCTCGATGCGCAGATCGAAGATGCCAGCGGCCAACCCTGCCACCTCCGGGATCTCGCTGTCGGCGGCGTCCGCGGTGAGCGTCGCCGTCCCGGACAGGGCGGCTGTGGCGCGCACGGACATGCGGGGGGTGGCGGTGAGGCTGCTGTCGGCGCTGAGGACGGCCGCGCCGTGCACGGACGCCTCAGCGGCGGCGGTGAGTGTCGTCTGCCCCGACAGGGTCGCCGAGCCGGTCAGCACGGCCCCGTTGGAGAGGGTGTTGACCATGTCGAACTCGACGAAGTTCGCCGTTCCGGCATCGCGGTGGGCCGACATGTCCAGGGCGCACGCTTCGGCGTCGGCGGCGATCCAGGCTGGGGTGGCGAGGGTGCGCCGGTTGGTCCACGTTGTCCCGTTCGGGGACGTGTCCCAGTACAGGTTGGTGCCGTCCTCGCGGAGCCGCATCCACAGGTGTGCGACCGGGTCGTAGGTGAGCTCGACCGCGTTGTCGTCCCAGTAGTCGGTCTCCGACACGCAGCGCAGCGTGCCGTTGACGGCGTTCATGGAGAAGCCGACGCGGGTGCCGGCTGTGGCGCCTTGTACGGTGACCGCGAAGTACGCCTCGACGGTGGCGCCTGCGGCGGCCGGGGCTGTGGGCACCTGCACGAACAGGGTGGCCCCGGAGAGCGTCCACGCGTAGGCGGTCTGGCAGCCGGCGTAGCCGGTGGTGCAGGGGACGCGGGCCCGGCCGCCGACGACAGCGGTGCCGCCGTAGCTGTTGCCCCACTCGGGGCCCAACGTGCCGCTGTTGAAGTTATCGACGAGGGTGGAAAGGGACGGCACGGCTGGCCTCCCGTCACGCCAGGGACAACTGCAGGGATCCCGCGGTCAGCCGGAGCTCATCCCCGGCAGCAACGGTGCGGGACGCGGTGAGCGGCCCGTACCAGAGCCGCACCGGCGTCCCCGCGTTGTCCCAGATCTCCACACCGACGACCGTGGCCGCAGGCATGCCCGTCCACACGAGGTCAGCCGAGTTGCTGGTGGCGCCGGAGACGGCGGCGCCGACGGAGAGGTTCTGCCGGGCGTAGGAGCCGCCGGTGACCTCAGTGCCCGCCGTGGTGTCATCGCCGTTCGCGGTCACCAGCGCGACCTTCAGCGGGGTGGTCGGGGCGGTCGCCGACAGGCCATTGATGAAGTCCAGGGCCCGGTTCTCGGCGGTGTTCGTCAAGTTGTCGGCCACGCGGCCTCCTCACGAGTGGGCGCCGCGTGGCGCAAGGTGGAAGCCCCGCCGCCCGGGACCGGAGCGAGACGAACGGCGGGACGATCAGGCTGCGCGTGCGCCTTCGGGCAGGGGCGGGGGCTTGCCGGCCTCCAGGAGTTCGCGCGTGTACTCGTCGCGCCGGGCCTTCGGCAAATCGAACACCAGGTAGCCCGCTGCCTTGCCCTTGCCGGCCTTGCTGATGCGGCCTTCGGAGGCCCAGCGCCAGATGGTGCCTACGGGCACACCGGCGTAGTAGGCGGCGTCCGCGGCGGAGACGTAGCCGGGGAGCATGGGCACCTCCCCCGGAAATGACTCAGGGCCGTCGCGCGCGCGACGGCCCTGGAGACACGAGTATCAGATTGATCGCAGTTTGCTTCGGTGCTGGTCAGATTGTCAAGCAGGGGCGGTTGAGGCTGGTGTGTCGGTCAGCGGTCGAGGCGGCGGGTCATGATGGCGCCGCCGACGACGGCGATCACTAGATAGACGGCCAGGCCGATGAGCATGCGGCCGGTGTTCGGCTCACCTGGCAGGAGGATCAACACGAGGGCGATCAGGCCCAGGATCAGCGGGCCGAGGATCGTCACCCAGAACAGGGTGTGGTAGCGCTCCATCAGGGGTTCTCCTACTGCTGGTTGGTGGTCTTGGCCCACACGCCGCGGGTGCGGCTGTGGACGGTGCGCTGGTCGACGGGCCCGGCGTAGTGGTGGTGGTGCACGTCCGGGGTGGTGTCCTTCGCGCGCTTCATGACGCGGCCGATGGCGAGCGCGAGGGCGGTGGGGGCGCCGAAAACGAGGGCGACGACGGCCGGGTTGGCGTAGCCGGACGCCCACAGGACGGCGGTGGTGGCGCCTCCGCTGGTGGCGATGAGGACGCTGGCGCCGAGCATGCGCGCGGTGTCGTCGACGGCCTTGGCGCTCATGGGCGGCCGGCCGGGCTGGGGGACGGGCGGGGTGGTGCCGTACTGCGGGATGGGGGTCTCGTCGCGGTAGCTGGTCTGGCGGATAGTGTCGCGCACGGCGGCCTTGATGACGGCGTCGGTCAGGCTGCCGCCGGCGGCCTGCCCGGCCTTCTCGGCGGTGGACTGCTGCGGGTCGGGCAGGGGGTACACGGCTGGTCACTCCTCAAGAGATTCGCTACGTTGCGTGATTGTCAGGATGGGGCGGGTCTGACAGTCAGGAGGGGTGTCAGATGCAGTGTCATGCCTGATGTCAGGTGACTTTCCTTTAGGTCCCCGCCCGGCCTGACAGTCAGGAGTCAGGCCGGTTCGTGACAGTCAGATCGTCACGGTGGGTGACTTCTATGCGGGCACCGGCTCCAGCGGTGAGCGCACGATGTCGTACTCGCCGTGCCGGTCGTGGCGGAGAACGCCTTCCTTGACCAGGCGGGCGAGTTCGCCCTGGAGCCATGGCCGCTTACGGCCGGCAGCAACGGTTACCGGGGCCAGCTCCCCAGGGGAGAAGGTGAGCTGGTTGCCCTCGACCCACCGGTGGAGCTGTTCATGGAGCAGGTGGCGGGCTTCCTCGGTGGGCAGCTTTTCCTGCTGCTCGAACTGCATCCCGGTGTCAGTTTCGGCGGGCATCGGATCGTCGATGTCGAGGTTGGCGTAGGGGGCGTCGGGTTCAGGGTCGTCCGGGATCAGGCCCATGACCTCGGTGTACGCGTCTTCGATCTCTGCGGACATGGCTTCTTCCTGCTCTGTGGTGAGCTCGGCGACGGGGCCCGCCTCGGGCAGTTCCCGGCGGAGCTGGGCGATCGGCGGCAGCTCGCTGACGTCGGTGTTCGCCCGGTTCGTGCCGCGGTGGGTGCGGTTGGCGTACACCAGGCCGAGAGCGCCCGCGGTGGTGTCGTCCAGGGGGTCCCGATACGACGTGGCGGCCGTGACCAGCGAGGAAAGGTACTCGCGGTCGGTGAGGCCGGAGCGCCATTCCATCGTCCAGCGGGCCTGGTCGATGCCCATGCCGGTGGCGAAGGCGTAACCCGGCCGGCTGGAGCCCCATGCCGGGACAGCGCCAGCGTCGGTCACCGAGTCCGGCAGGCAGAACCCGGCGTCCGAGGCTTCGTCTACGCCGAAGCAGGCGGAGGCCTGGAGGTTGGCGCGCACATCGGTGGACACGTTCGTCCAGGTCGCACGCTGGAGGCTGATGACCAGCCAGATCCCCACGGACCGGGCGGCGCGGGCGATGTTGTCCAGCTCGTCGAAGTCGGCCAGGTCGGCGGCCTCTTCGACCCAGACCAGCACGGCGTTGAGCTTGGACTTCGGTGTCCACTGGTCCAGGCCCTCGTCGGCGAGTACGTCACCGCGGGCCTTGATGGCGCCGGGCAGCGCCTTGAGCAGCTGCTTCGCCTCGCGCATGTCGCTGATGAACACGTCCAGGCCGTGTTTGATGTGGCCGACGGACTGCCGTCCCTTGGAGCAGTCGATCAGCATGACGGTCATCTTGCGGCGGGTCATCAGGTGGGCGAGCAGGCCGCGGGCGAATTCGGACTTGCCGGCGCCCGTGACGCCCATGACCAGCAGGTGCTGCAGGATGTCGGCGTCGAAGGGGTTGATGATGAAGTCCTCGCCGTCGGCGTACAGGCCCAGCGGGATTGGCTCGGTGGGCAGCATCCCGAGGCGGATGGGCGGGATGAACGCCACACCGTCCTTGAGCAGGTCAGCGACGCGGATGTTGAGGACGCCATGGGCGGCGTTGTCAGGGTCCTTGGTGACGGTGACCCCGGACGGAGGCACGTGCATGCCGGCGGCCAGCTTCGGCAGAGCGGCCTGAACCTCCTCGATGGTCTGCCCGCCGGTGACCTCGATGGGCGCCCGGACCATGCCCTTGTCGTTGCCCTTGACGGACTTGACCTTGAGCTTTTCCAGGCCGATGGCCTCGGCGAGCTTGGCCAGGCCGCCCTTCTCCTCGACCTGCTCGGTCTCGTCGTGGGCGTTGCGCATCAGCTGGCGGATGTTCCAGGAGGCGGCGAACACTCCGCCGCCGAGCAGCCACAGATCCATCATCGGGTGGCCGAACGGTCCGGCTGCGGTGGCGCAGGTCAGCCAGCCCATCCCGGCCGCGACCGAGGCGGTGGCCTGGGCGCGGCGGAACTTGCGGAACTTGTTGTTGCCGCCCGCCACCTGCCAGGTCACTGCGGCGAGGGCGACCCCGCCCAGGCCGAGGCCGGCGGATGCCAGCCCGGCCTCGAGGGCGGTGTCTCCCCACATCTGGTTCGTAGCGAACCCGGCGAGCGGGGGCAAGGTGTAGGCGCCGGCCCAGGGTGCGGTGTACGGGATGGCCTTGCCGACGAGGTGGCTGACGACCTGCCCGAACAGTCCGCCCTTGCCGACGGAGATGGGCACGATGTCGGTGGTGGTGTTGACCTGCTGCTTCTTGCTGCTGGTGGTCGTTGCGGATCGGGCCATCACAGGTCCCCCATGTTGAACTCGCGGCGGCCCTTGTGGCCGTTCCTCTTCCGCTTGGCTTCCTGCTCGGGCTTGACGAAGTGCCGGTCGAACGCGTGCGCCATCTTCAGGGAACCCACTCCGAGGGCCTTGGCGGCTTCGGCGCTGACCTTCAGGTGCATGGCGACCAGGCGGGCCCTGATGCGGGACTGGGCGCCGAAGGTGTACCAGGTGCCCTTGTGGGTGGAGAGGACGGCCTGGATCTCCTCGGCGCGCATGGCGAGGATGAAGTGCAACTCCCGGCCGAGCCGGTTGACGGCCTTGGCGCAGTCCAGGATGTCCTTGGCGCCGCGGAACTCGATCCGCTCAATCGCGCTGATCATCCCGTCGCCCTGATGATTGTTCGGGTCCGGTGCGGCGGCGTGACCTGCACCGTTGTTGCCGCCGTCGCCGCGTCCACCGCCGTCGCCGGCTCCGAAGTTGACGTTGATGTTGCGCTGCTTGTGCACGCGCGGCCCGGCCTGCGCCTGCGGGCCGCCGTTGCTGCTGTGTCCCCAGGGCCGCTGACGGCCGGGGCTGTTGCTCATGCCGGAGTCCTTGTCGTCGGCCCAGTTGTAGGGCGTGGTGGGGGAAGCCATCAGTTCTCCTCGTGGAGGGTGGTGGAGCCGAACCACAGCGGGGTGCGGACCTGAACCAGGTCCGCGTCGGGGTCGTCGCCAACTTGGTTCTCGGCCCGGTCGATGAGTTCGTGTGCGGCCATGAACCGGGCGGTACAGGCGGCGGCGTACAGGTCGGTCAGACCCAGGCGGGCCTGGCTGGTGGCGAGGCGGGCGAACAGGCGACCGGTACGGGCGATGCCCTCGGTGAACCTGACGACCCGGTCGATCAGGGCGGTGCGGCGGGAGCCGTACACGGCGCGTCTCCTTCTGGGGTGTTAGTTAGTGGCGGCGCGCTTGACGCGCCGGCCGTAGGAGTCGCCGGTACCGAGCCGCTTGCCGATCTCGGCCCCGGAGAGGCTGGGGTCGGCGGCGAGCCATTCACGGGCGAGGCGCACGTGCCCGTCGAAGGAGGCGGTACCGGTCTTGCTGGTGCTTGCCTTACGGGTGGCGGTCCGCTTGTTGGTGCGGCCGGTACTGGCGGGCTTGCGTGCCGGTACCGGGGTCGAGTCCGGCACCGGGCGCAGGGCCGGTACCGGCTTGCTGTCCGGTACCGGAACGGTTGTCTCGTCACCGGCCGGTACCGGGTGGGCGGGCGACGCCGGTACCGAGGGCTCCGCGTGTCCCGGCACCGGCTTGCTGTCGGGCGCGGTACCGGCCTTGCGTCGCCCGGACTGCGGAACGGTGATCACGTGCATCCGCCAGAGGATGACGGAGGCGATCGATGCCACCAGCGCGATCAGCCACCAGGTGGCGTGGTGTCGGCCCTGAGCGTCGGTGGTGACGCCGAACATGCCGGCGGCGGCGAGGTGGTAGACGACGTTCGCCGCGATGGTCAGAGCGATCGCCTGGAGGATGTCCCGGTGCCGGCGGAAGGCTTGGATCACGTAGATGTCGATGACGAATGGCAGCAGCCATGCCACCTCGCTCGGGAAGTGAGCGAGCCGCGCCAGCGAGTACTCCCCGGAAGCGGTCAGGCCCACGGCGCCGGCAATGACGGCGCGGGCCATCCACAAGTCCAGCCGCTTGCTGTTGTCTTCCTTGCGGGCGGCCTCTGCGCGGGCCGTCTCGCGGATGGTGCGGGCCTCTTCGGTGATGCGCTCCGCCTCGTTTCGCGCGTCGGCCAGCACCTTCTCGGCCTCGGAGCGGGCACCCTCGATCTGCTCGCTGGCCGCGGCGGGCCGGGGTCGCTCCCATACGACTGCGTTGCCCTTGGCCCGCACAGGCCGCCATTCCTCTACGGAAGGCTTGGCGGGCTGGACGAGGGCCTGGCCGTCGGGGCCGTACAGGGTGCGGGGTGCGGCCGGGGCGGTGGTCACGGTTCGGTTCCTCTCGTATGTCGTGGAGGCGGGCTGACGTCTCCCCGCGCTCCCGCCCGTGCGGGACGGGCGGGAGAGGCAGGCGTCAGACGCTGTGGTGGATGGTGGGCTGAACGGTGGTGTCGGAGTCGCGGTTGAAGGCGATCTCCTCGAGGGCCCCGGCGATGCGGGTGAGGGCGGCAGCGATGGCGACGTTCGCGCGGGCGTCGGCCTCGCGGACCTGCTCGCGGCTGGGCGCGTGGAAGCCGTCCTTGGGCTTGAGGGCGTCGAGGGCCTGGTCGACGAGCTGGGCGGTAGTGATGGGCATGGGGTCCTTCCGGGTTGGATCGGCGTTGCCGGGGCTGGGTGCCGGGCGGCGGCTGGGGGTGGTACCGCCGCCCGGCGGTCAGGGGGTCAGGCGGCGGGCTTGGGCATGGCCCGGCAGTTGGTGGCGTGACCATTGGCCTGCTGACGGGCATCCCAGTCCCAGCGGCCGATCCCGTTGTCGGTCTCGCTGCACCCGAGGCACATCCAGTGGTGGTCCTCGGCGCCGTAGCGGCCGGATCCGGTGACGTGGACCTCGGCGCCGCCCTGGGTGAGGAAGCGCATCAGAACGTCGTTAGCGGGCTTCTCGGTGGCGGTCACGGTCTCGGCCATGGGGTTGTCCTTTCGTCGGGTGAGGAAGGCGAACATCGGGTCGGCTCCTAGTCAGCGGTTCAGTGCAGCGGTCGGTGGGAGTCAGGCGGCGGCGGGGTAGTCGAAGCCGTCGAGCTCGGCGAGCAGGCCCGGGTCGGCGGCGAGGCGGATCTCCGCCCGACGGGCCCGGCCGGCAGCCGCATACTCGGCGAACAGGTCGGAGATGGACAGCGCCGTCGGCACGAGAGCCACGGCACGGGCCGCGCCCTGGTCGAGGACGGCATGGTCGGCGGAGAACAGGAACGGAGACATGACGGTGGTTCCTCACTGGTCAGGTGGGTCAGGGAAGGGGGAACGGCAGGCGGCAGGGTGAAGTCAGTTGATCTGCACGCAGGTGACGATGCGGTTGTTGTCGTACTTGACGAACGAGTCGCAGTCGCCGCACTGGAAGCCGCCGCGGCACTCGTCCATCAAGGCGTCGCAACACTCGGGGGTCTCGCTGACGCCGAGTTCGTCGCCCGCGTCCAGGGCGCTGATGTCGATCTGAGACATGGCTGATCTCCTCGGTTGGTCATGCCGGGATGAGATGGGGGTGGAGCACCGCGGGCGACGGGACGGAGGGGAGCCGTGGACATCCGCCACCCGCGGTGGAACAGGGGGCCCTACTTGGGCCGGGACTTGCTCTGCCGGTTGGCTTCGGCGACCTTGCGGGACAGTTCCGCGCGCTCGGCGTCGGTCACGACACGTCCCGCACCGCGTGCAGGTGCCGGACCCGGGCCGGCTTCGGCGCCGAGACCGCGGTGGCCGAGGTGCGCCAGCGGGTGTAGGGCCGCATGGTGTCGGGGTCGACGATCAGCACCCACACGGACGGGGACTGGCCGTCCCACGCCGGCAGGGCGTCCACGATCTTCTGGGCGGTCGCCCGCTGCAGCTCCTGGCGCTCCCGCTCGGTCACAACGCACGCTCCGGCACGACGATGAACCGGTCGTTCGCCAGGTCCATGTGGACGGTGGCGGGCTGGCCCTGCCGGGTCAGCTCAGCCGCCTTCTCCTCCGCCGGCCACGACCCACGCGGGTGACCCGCCGGGAAGTCGGCCAACACCTCCCGGGCACTCACGACGCACCGTCGATCAAGTTCAGGCAGCCTGCGGCCTCCAGCTGGCAGCGGCACATCCGCATCTCGTCCTGCGCCGCCAGACAACCGTCGAAGTCGGCTGCGGCAGAAGCGGCTCGGCAGTGGGCCGAAGCGTTCTCGTAGCGGACCACGGCCCGCCGCACCTCCGGCGTCATCCGCGAGTACGAACGCAGGTCGTGCACCGGAGCGAACGAGCGCTCCAGACGGGCCAGAGCTGCAGCAGCAGCCGGCGACAGCGGGGCGGTGGGGGTCTCGGGTGCGATGGTCATCAGGCCACCTCCGTGGCGGTCACGGTCGCGTCGCGCAGGAAGTCGGCGAGCGCGGCCTCGGAGATTCGGAATCGGGGACGGCCATGGCCCTTGGCGATGTCGATCGCCGTGAGGCGGCCGGACTTGATGAGCTGACGCACGTGCTGCGAGGTGCCACCGATGCGGCGGGCCACCTCTCCGGTGGTCAGGTAGTCGCCCGTAGGGGCGACGGAGACAGGTGTCACTAGGTGCTCCCCTGCGGTCGACTGGGGTGGACACCTAGATAGAAGCAGAGTGCTCCAGAGCAATCAATAGCTCTAGAGCAGAATAGGCGAATCCAAGACAGCAAAAAGGCCCCCGCCCACTTGGGCGGGGGCCAGAAGTAGCAGGTCAGGCGGGGAAGTCGTACACGAAGAGGAACTTCGAAGCGTCCAGAACCATTCGATTGATCTCGACGACACGACCATCCGCACGCATGGCCGAGCGGTGCTGTTCCACAACCGGCGCACCGGCCGCGAGGTGCAGATCGTCGACCTCGGCGGGCGTCGCAAGTCGGCAGCGCAGCTGCTCTCGGAACTGCACCGGCCCGTGCCCCGCTTCACGCAGCCGGGCATAGGTGCCGCCTGGACCCGAGTCGATCTGGGTGATGCGCGTCCCTCGGGCGAGGTCGTCCGGGATGTAACTGGTCGCCCTCATGACGACCTCCCCCTCGACGACGTAGCGCCGATTGCGAGTCCACACAGCCTCGCCGGCTTCAAGGTCGAGGGCGCGGGCCACGTCCGCCGGCGCTTCAATGAGCTCAATCTGCACGTCGCGCGCTTCGAGGTCACGGTCATCGATGTCGGCCACCCACATCGATCGACCTTCACCCCACTGCGCGGCCGACAGCCGCTTCAGTGCGTTACGGACGATGGGCCGCCACTCGGCGACGTACCATCCGGAACCGACGCGCGACTCGATCAGGCCTTCGTCGCGCAGCACGCCGAGGGCCTGCCGGACGGTCATTTGGGAGACGTCGTAGTGATCGCGCAGGCCCCGCTCTGACGGCAGCTTGCGCGCCTCCCCGAACTCACCGGCGTTGATCCGCCTACGCAGGTCGTCGGCGATCTCCCGGTACTTGTGTGGCTCGCCGGGCTTGCGTGGCACGGGCTCTCCTTAGGGACGGATTCATCTAGAGCAACGCTACCTGCTCTACATCAGCGCTGGTCAATGCACGCCTGCTGTGAATCTCCCCGAGGGACTGGCGTCAATTGCTCTAGAGCGCTACGTTGGCGTAGTCGCGTTGTGACGGTGCGCACACCGCAGCAGGGCTCGCATGCCCAGCAACGCAAACGGCCGGACGGTCGCCACCGTCCGGCCGAAGTAGCAGCGGGTCGCCACCCGCTGTCAGCAACTCAATCCTGCAGAGATTGGAGTCTGCCCATGACTGTAGCGCTTCCCCTCTCCCCCGACCACTTGCTCGACGCGCCGTTGCCGCAGCTGCTCGCCGAGACCGGTGCCGAGGTCGTCGACAGTTCGATCACCGACCGGGAGTTCTTCGGCGCCGTCGTCCAGCACAAGAACGGCGACCTGCTCCTCGCCATGCCGACCGGCCGCAGCGAACTGGAGCACGACACCATCGCCCGCTACCTTCTCGCCCAGGTCTTCGACATCGACCTACCCAAGCTGCCGGCTCCCTTCGTCACAACCGAGATCTGAACGTCAGACCCCAGCCCTAGAGTCCAGCAGGCCCGCCCCACACAGCGGCGGGCCTGTTGCACGTGAGGAGACCGAATGCCCGAAGAGGTCGTCTACGTCCTCGGTACACCCGGCAGCAACACTGTCAAGATTGGGCGCACGGCGAACCTGCCGAAACGTGTGGCCGACATCCAACGCATGTCGCCTGTGCCGCTGACCGTCCTGTGGACGCACCCGGGCGGCAGCGAGCTGGAGTCTCGCCTGCACCGGCACTTCGCATCCCAGCGGTCACATGGGGAGTGGTTCACCTTCACCTCAGGCGATCCCGTCCCGCAGATCAAGGCGGCCGTCGCCGCGGCTCCTTGGGCGAAGCCACCTCAGGTCCCTATTGCGCACGAGGTCGTACAGCCCAAGCCGAGACGGGTCTCGCAGTCCGAGTTCGCTGTCATGCTTGAGGCGGCCGAGCGAAGCGTCAGAGTCGATCACGACACGAGCGCCCTGCGATCCGCGCTCTCCGCCCGACTGTCCGAGGTTGAGAGCATCCCCGATCTCTCGGAACGCTTCGAGGGAGCTCGCGATCTACGTGCGGAGATCTCCGAAGGTGAACGCGCCTTCCTGGCTATGGAGCGGGAAGCCGTCGCGGAACTCAAGGCTTCAGGGCTGACCTGGCGACAGATCGGCCAGCTGCTCCGCATGTCGGGTGCCCGAGCCGAACAGATCGCCAAGGCCGCCTAGCCCCACCGCTGGCGGTGTCGCGCACCTGACGACGCACGAAGAGGGCCCGCCCGGGGTGTCCGGGCGGGCCCTTTCGTCATGCGGCGGTTCCTTGTTGACGGAGGCGTTCGGCGTTGGGCCCATATTCGCTGTCGAGCCGCATGAGTTGGTCTCTGGTGTAGTCGGTGCCGCACTGGGGGCAAGTCGCCTCGTCGTCGCGCATGGTGATCGGCATGCGCCCTTGGCAGTCGCCACGGTTGCAGTGGACCTCGAAGACGCGGGCCCGGCGTTCGCCGGTTTCCAGGCCTTTCAGCAGGGCGTGGATCTTGCCGATGGTGCGGAGGTCGTCGTCGATGTCTGGGTAGTTGGAGCAGGTCCATCCGAGCTGGTTGATCAGGAATGAGGTGGCGCCGTCGATGTCGGCGTGATGCCGAGTTGCACCCATTGGCCAGCGGAGGGCCTTACGCCAGTCGTCTTCGATGGCTTGCAGTTGAGTGACGACGCCGCCGTTCGCGGTGAGCGACAAGATGCCGAGCCGCAGCGGGGCTGGGATTTCGCGGCTGGGCCCGCCGATGGCGCCGCCCCCACTGCTGCCTTTCATGAGCGTTTCGAGGCGTTCGAGGTTACGGAAGAGGGTGGGGAGTTCCCGGAGCCGCTGGAAGGCGGTGTGTTCGCAGCGGGCGCAGACCCAGCGGCCGGCGGCTATCTCGGTGTCCCACAGGTTGTGGCCGCATTTGGTGCAGGCGCAGGGGCGGGACTCGGGGGCGTCGTCGTCGAACATCGCGGTGCCTTTCGTGCGGGGCGGTGCGGTACGTCAGGGGCGGTAGCGGTGGTCCCAGGCGAGGTGGGGTCGGAGGATGTCGAGGGCGCGCTGGATGGGTGTGGGCCCGATGGGCTGGTCGGGGTGGATGAGGCCCCAGTCGATGGCGAGTTCGCGCGGCAGGTCGACGGGCAGCTCGGTGACCTTGACCGTGAGATGGGGGCGCGAGCTGGCCGGGGCGTGGTCACAGGGGGCGGGTGTGGGCCCAATCCACAGTTCAGCGGGCTGGTCGGGGCCGCCGTCGAGGCTGATGCCGACCGTGCCGATGCTGGTGAGTTCGGTGACGCGCAGGCCCTGACAGTCGGGGCACAGGTCGAGGTGGGTGTGGTCGGTCACTCGCCCTCCTTCTGCAGCGGCCAGAGCCGGTCCGCTTGGGCGCATTCGCGGATGCTGGGGCCGGCGTTGTGGGCGGGCGTTGGCGGGTGGAGGACGGCGCGCCAGCGGGCGACGGTTTTCTCGCTGATCCAGCCGGACGACAGGCAGGGCTGGCCAGGGTGACCCTTGTGGACGAACTGGCGGAGGACTTCGTCGAGCACGGTCCGGGTCTCGGTGAGTTCCGCGTTGAGGCGTTCGATCCACTCGTTGGCGGCCCGGAGTTCGGCGTCCTTGTCGCGAACGTTGGTGCCCTCGCGTTGGGCGGCGTAGTGGCGTGCCCAGTCGACGGGCCCGCGGGGCTGCTGCTCGCCACGGAAGCCGTCAGCGCCCGCCTGAGGCCCGTTCTCCGCCTCCGGCGGCGCTGGAGTCGCGGGAACCCCCTTCAGGCGCTCCTGCGGGCTCTCAGGCCCCTTCTGGTCGGTCATGCGGCTGCCTCCTCGGCTGGGGTGTGGATTTGGTGGGCGGTCAGTTCGCCGGTGACGAAGGCGAGTGCGACGGCGTTGGCGCGGTCTCGGGCGCCGAGGGCGCGGTAGGTGTCGGCGAGGTACCGGTCGACGGTGACGCGGGTGATGCCGAGGAGTCGGCCGATCGCGGCGTTGGTGTTGCCGTTGGCGGCGAGCAGCAGCACCTGCCGCTGCCGGGCGGTCAGGGGCCTCACGGCCGCCTCCCGGGCCGTGGCTGGACGATGACCCGCCCGCGGGCGTCGAGGATCCCGTCGGCGCGGGCGAGGAGCCGCAGGGCGCGGCGGAGGACGTCGCGCCAGGGTTCGCGGCGGCGGGCGTAGGCGGCGAGGATCGCGGCACTGCCGTCGTCGGGCTGCCAACGCAGCGGTGAGCGGGTCACGACGCGGCCTCGGTGCTGGGCTGGGCGGTGCTGCAGGGACAGTTCGGGTCGCGGCTGCCGCCCGTCTTGGCGAAGCAGGTGATCAGGTGGCCGGTGGTGAACTCGTAGTCGTCGCGCCGGTCGGCGCTGGGCTGCTCGTCGGTCGTCATGTGTGGCTCCAGGGGTGGGGCCGCCCCGGTGCAGGGGCGGCCAACGGGCGGACGGTCAGGACTGGGCTTCGGGGATGAAGTGGCGTCGCAGGGTCCACTGGTGGCCGCACGCGTCACTGGTGCACACGGCGCGGGTGCGGACCGGGTCGCCGCGGTGGAACTCCATGCGCTGGACGGCGGGGCGGACGTTGCCGTCGTCGTCCACCACGGCGAGGCCCCAGTCGGCGAGAGCGGTCGCGTCCTCGACGACTCCAGCGGGGCTGCCGCACCTGGTGCAGAGGAGCGGTCGAGTGGTCATGTGCTGCTGCTCCTGGTGGTGGCTGGTGCGGGCGGGGGTGGGTGGTGTGGGACGCTGAGCGGAGGCCCGGCCGGCTATCACCCGGCCGGGCTGCTGCGTGGTCACGGGGTGCGCGGCTCGATGTAGGTCCGGCCGCGGTTGTAGTGCGGCACCGGGTCGATCGCGGGGAGCAGCACGTGCTCGTCTCCGTCGATCTCCTCGCCGTTCCGCGAGTACGTCGGACCCTCCGGGCTCTCGTGCTCGGCACGCCACTCGGCGAGGTCTTCCTCGGACCAGCCTTCGGGTGGGGTCTCGCCGCGGTACCAATCCGCGGTGATCCCGGCCTGCTTGAGCTCAGCCTCGGACAGTTCCCAGACCTCGTGCTCGGTGGCGGCCTTCACGTCGAAGCACTCGGGCTGCTCGGTGTGCGCGAACGCGGCCTGGAGTTCTTCGAGGCAGGCGACCATGCGCTTCTGGAACTCGATGGGCATCGACTGCAGGTGGCTGCGGTGGAGGACGAGGTAGTTGCTGTAGCTGGGGCTGAACCACTCGTGGATCGGGCCGTCGGTCGGGCGGTCGCTCACAGGTGTCTCCTCGGTGTTGGTGCCCGGTGTGGGGCGGGGCGGGGTGGTGGGGCAGTCACGCGGCGGGGCGGCGCTGGTGCTGCCGGCGGTGGAGTTCGGAATAGGCGGGCAGGTGGCGGCTGGTGGCCCAGCGGTGGCTGCAGGCGGGGCACTGGTAGCCGTGGACGATCGCGTCACCGCGGCGCTTCTCGGCGGCCGGGGCGACACCGCGGCGGCAGCAGTTCGGGCAGGAGTCGGTCATGGCGATCACGTCTGGGCCATGTCGACGAAGCGCGAGTAGTGGCCCTGGAAAGCGGTGGTGATCGTGGCGGTGGGGCCGCCGCGGTTCTTGGCCACGATGAAGTCGGCCTCGCCGGCGCGCGGGGAGTCCCGGTCGTAGGCGTCCTCGCGGTGCAGGAGGATGACCATGTTGGCGTCCTGCTCGATGGCGCCGGACTCGCGCAGGTCGGACAGGAGCGGCTTCTTGTCGGTGCGCTGCTCGGCGCCACGGTTCAGTTGCGACATGGCGATCACGGGGACCTGGAGTTCCGCGGCGAGCTTCTTGAGGCTGCGGCTGATCTTCGCGACTTCCTGCTGGCGGTTCTCGCTGCGGCCGGTCAGTTCGCCTTCCATGAGCTGCAGGTAGTCGACGACGACGAGGCTCAGGTCTCGCTTGCGTGCGATGCGCCGGCAGTGGGAGCGGATCTTCGTGAGGGTCAGGCCGGGGTCGTCGACGATGTCGAGCGGCGCGCCGTTGATCATCGGCCAGACCTTGGCCAGGCGGGCCCAGTCGTCGTCCGTCATGCCGCTCTGGCTCTGCAGGTGGTGCATGGGGACCCTGGCCTGTGCGGACGCGATCTTCATCTTCAGTTCGGTGCGGGACATCTCCAGGCTGAAGAACACCGCCGGTAGGCCCTGCCTCATGGTCGCGTGGCGGACGATGTCGACGCCGAGGGTGGACTTGCCGATAGCGGGGCGCGCGGCGATGACGATCAGCTGGCCGGGCTGGAGGCCGTTCGTCAGCAAGTCGAAGTCGGTGAAGCCGGTGAGTACGCCCCGGGCCGGGCCGTTCTTCTGGAGGTTCTCCAGCTCCTCGAGGAAGTCCTCGCCGTCGGCGCCGATGAGGGTGTCCTGGTCGCCGCGGCTGGTGTCGTCGACGATGCCGTCGACTTCTGCGCGCAGGTCGTCGAGGAGTTCGCCGGTCTCTCCGGTGCCGTCGGCGATCCCATGGAGGGTGCGGTGACAGGCGGACTGCAGGTTCCGCAGCACGGCCTTCTCGCGGACGATGTCGGCGTAGATCTGGGCGTGGGCGGGGCTGGCCACCTGCTGGATGAGGTGGTGCAGGTAGGGGGCGCCACCGATGCGGGTGAGGTCGCCGCTCTTGGTGAGGTCGTCGGCGAGGACGATCGGGTCGACGGGCGCGCCGTCGTTGTACCGGGCGCGGATCGCCAGGAAGACCGTCTGGTGGGCGGGGCGGTAGAAGTCCGCAGGGTTCTTGATGATCTCCGTGACGTCGGCGATGGCGTCTCGGGACAGGAGCATCGCGCCGAGGGCGCCCATCTCGGCGGGGATATCGGCCGGCGTGCGCCCCTCGCGCTGCGGCTCGTCGGCGTAGTCGTCGTGGGTCACTTGGTGTTGCCCTTCCTGCGGTCGGCTCCGGTGAAGTGGGCGACGGTGGCGCCGTCGCCGATGCGTGAGGCGGCGCGGTCGCCGAGCACGGTGCGGATCTCGGGGACGGTGAGGTTCGTGGCGATGAGGGTGGGCCGGCGGTTTTGCCAGCGGGCGTCGATGAGCTCGCTGATGGCGTCGGCGGTCCAGTCATTGACGGCGCGGGCGCCGAGGTCGTCGATCGCGTAGAGGTCGGCGTCGCGCCAGGAGGCGAGCCGTTCGTGGTCGATTGGCCGGTCGGTGGCGAGCTTGACGTCGTAGGTGGTGGCGATGCGGAACTGGCCGCGCCAGCCGCGGCGGATGAGGGTCTCGTTGAGCTTCCACAGGTGCCAGGTCTTGGTGGTGCCGATCTCGCCGGTGAGGATCAGGGATCCGTGGTGGCCGTCGAGGTAGTGGTTCATCCAGGCGTGGATGTCGGGCCGCAGTTCGCCCGGGTCGGCGAAGGCGGACGGTCGTCGGCCCAGGAATGCGTCGAGGCGGAAGGCGACGGCTTCGGCTTGGGCTTCGGCCAGCCAGCTTTCGTGGTCGGTGAGGTTCATGATGCGAAGAGGTCCTCTACGGTCGAGTTGGTGTAGTCGTCGGCGGTGTGGGTCTCGGCGCGGGAGCCGGTGCCGCTGACGGCGTGCAGGGGCGGGCGGGTGGCTCGCTCGGACGCGAACTTCGCGGAGCGGCGGATCCACTTCTGCCATTCGGCCGGCCAGTTGGGGCGGCGGGTGTTCTGGGCCCGGAAGTGGTCGATGAACTGTGCGGTCTCGTAGTCCAGGTCGAGGCCGGAGCCGAAGGTCTTGAGGGCCCAGCCGCGCATGGCGTCGTTGAGGGTGAAGCCGTCGATGTCGATGGGGGCGTCGCCGTCAGGCGGCGTGGCGGCCAGCTCGCTACTACCTGAAGTCTCCTTCCCCACCTCAACCCCCACCCGGTCAGGGGTAGGGGCAGGGGTAGGGGCAGGGGCAGGGGCAGGGGAATGCGCGCGTGATGCGCGCGCGCGTCCGCGCGTAGAGGGTTTCGGACCCCCCTCGTCACCCCCTTCGGAAGGGGTATCGGAGGGGGTTCCCGAGGGGGTTGCGGAGGGGGTTCCCGAACCCCTTCGGGAGGGGTCGGGGGTAGGGCTGCCGAACGCCTTGCGGAGGGCCTCGATGTGCCCGGCGACCTGAGTGCGGATGGACGGTCCTTCGCCGCCGCGCATCTTGGTCGGCTCGTCGCTGAGTTCGCCGAGCGGGATGCGGTCCATCTCGGCAAGCAGCGCCTCCTGGAGCCGGCGCGAGGAGATCTCCAGCGCGCCGGACACCATGGCGCCCATGACCTTGGGCATCCGCCACACGCCGTCGTTGCGGACGAAGGAGCGGATGAGAAGCTCCTCGGTGTCGTCGTCGACGACGATGAATTGCGCCTCGTCGAGGGACTGCAGGCGCTTCTCGACGTCGGCGGAGGTTAGGTCCTTCGCCTTGCGGGACCAGCGTCGGAGGGTGAGCGGCAGCAGCCCGGCGTGGTTCAGGTTGGGCTGCGAGATCAGGAACAGGTAGAAGCGCTGCTCCCTTTCGTCGAGCTTCAGAAAGTCGGCGTCCTCCCAGATGCTGGTGAGGATCCGGCCGTGGCCACGTGCCATGAGGTGTCCTTCTGACGAGTGCTTGAGGGTTGTGGGCTTTCAGGGACCGCTACCGGGTGCGCCAGTAGCTGCTCGGGCGGTGCTTGTCGCAGCGCCAGCCGGCGGGATAGAAGCGGGCTGGCTGGCCGCACCTTGGCTGGCCGGTGTCGCAGACCCCGGGGGCCGGACGCTCGATGGCTGGTGCGGATGGGCCGGGCCTGGAGCCCGCGCGCTGATGCGGGATGGATAGGTCGACTGCCTGGGCGCGCATGGCCTCGAGCCGGTCTTCCCTGGTGCGGGAGTGCCCGGCGCGGCGGCCCTTCCGGGTTGGTCCGGCGCCTGCCGGCCCGCCGGTCTCCGTAACCGTCGGGCTGGCTATGTAGGCGAGGTACTGCCCGTAGGACGCCATGTCGGTCCAGAAGACCCGGGGGGCTCGGAGCACCTTGGCGTCCATGACGGGCATGTAGGCGCCGATCGGCGCACCGCGGAGGACGTCGTCGAGCTGGCCGGCCGTGACCTGGCCGCGGGCGTGGGGCTTGCCGCAGCCGCTGAACTTGCGGTTGGGGCACTCGTGGCCTTCGCGCACGGTGCAGGTGTAGATCTCGATGCGGTAGATACCGCCTCGGAACTCGTGCCGGTAGTTGGGGTTGAGGATGACCTTCGGCGGCAGCCCGCGGTCGGTGCGCAGGATCGGCACCTGGCCGCGAACCTTTTCGCTGGTGGTGTGCCACATAGCGGTGCGTCCGGCTGCCGCGGCGAGGCGTGTCCGCTCGGGTGCGCTGTAGCGGCCGGTGGCGCTGAACGGGGAGTGCTGGTGCTCGTAGGCGATGGTGAGGGTGCCGGTCAGCAGGACGTCGGCGCGCGTCTTCATGTCCGGCGCCCACGCTTCCTTGCGCGGGTTGAAGCCTTCCTCGTCGCCGATGATGAACACCCGCTCGTTCCAGGCGAGATGTTCCGGGGCCTCCACGGCCTCGTAGAAGTGATCCGGGCGGGATTCGCCGGGCTGGTGGCTGATGACCCGGGTTCCGGCGAGGTTGTAGGTCTTGAGCCACTGGATGTCGCCGTACAGTTCCCAGCACTTGGCGCACTGCACGAGGCGGATCTTCGTTGAGTTCGCGTTCCGGCCGCGCAGCTCCTCCCACTCGCTGCTGGAGAGCTCGGCCGCGTCGACGACCCCCCGGTGGTTGCGGTGCGCGTAGGCGCGCACGCTGGCGTCGGTGATGATGACCTGGTTGTTCAGCACGTCTACGCGCTCCTTCCGGTGACTGGCGTGGGTGGGTGTGTTGCTGGTCAGGGCTGGTCGCGCGGCCGGCGGACCGCGGTCACGCGGCTTGCTGGAGGCGCTCGCTGATTCCTGCTGCCGCGCGGATCACGGCAGTGGCGAGCGGTGGGGGTACGGCGTTGCCGACGGTCAGGTACTGGTCGCCCTGCCGGCCGTGGAAGATGAGCTCGGGGCGGAAGCCCTGCAGGAGGGCGGCCTCCCGGATCGTGGGGCGCAGGCTCGGCGTAGTGCGGTCGCGCCAGGCCTGCGTGCCCATGGCCCGCTTCATGGCCTGCCGGGTGCCGTTGCCGAACGGCTCCGCTCCCCCGGTGGCCGTACCGCCGCCGGTGACGGTGGGCGCCGGGCGCTGGGTGTAGCCCCACTCGATAACGTCGGCCATGCTCACGTGCGGCAGCAGGCCGGGGCCATGCGTCGGGCCCGGCAGGGTCACCTTGAGGGTGCGGGAGGCGACGAGGATCGCGCGCGGCCTGCGCTGCCCCAGGCCGTAGTCCGCAGCGTCCAGTACGCCCGTCGCCACGCAGTAGCCCCACCGCCGCAGGATCTTGGCCATGTGCTCCCACACCGGCAGCACAGAGGGCACCTGCTCCAGCGCGATCCACGTCGGGCGCATGGCGCGCATCCACCGCATCGGCTCCGCGGTGAGGATGCTGCGTGCGTCCAGACACTTGGCGTTGAGTTCGGCCCGGGTGTCGCGGCCGGCTGCAAGGTCGTCGATCGCCCTGTGCACCCGGGGGAGATCGCGGAGGCCGAGCTTGTTGCCGGACTTCCCGAAACCGGGGCAGGGAGGGGAACCGATCAGGTTGGCGCCTCGGTAGTCGGCCGGGTCCTGCAACGTGACGTCGCACTCGACGGTTTTGTGTCCGGCTTCGCGGCGGGTGGCGCAGGCGGTGGGTGCGAGTTCGAGTCCGGTCTCGCTGAGGCCGAGGGGCTTGGCGCCTTCGGCCCATCCGATGCCAGCGAACAGGTCGACGGTTTCGGTGATCACGCCGCCACCTCCAGCCCGTATTCGGGGTGTTCGCGCAGGGCGTGGTCGACGTAGGACTTGTGGACGCCGAGGCGCTGGGCGGTGGCGAATCGGTCGAGGTTGTTGGTGCGCATGAGCCAGTGCGCGTTCTCGGCGATGACCTGCCGCCGCGGGGTGGTGTCCTCGACGGCCGGGGTGAAGTCCGGGTTGTCGTAGTCGTCGGGGTCCCAGTAGGCGGTGCCAGCCCAGCCCTTGTCGGCAGCGGTCTTCCGGATGCGTTCGGCGATGTGGGTGGGAACCCCGTGGTCTTCCGGCCGCTGTCCGGCGAGCTGCTGGGATAGTGCGGCGACGTAGTCGGCGACCCACCGGCGGACCACGGTCGTGTCGGGGTCGCTGTTCTGCAGGTGGACGATGAACTGCTTGTGCTTGCCGCAGCGCTCGCCGAGGTGGACGGCGGGCCAGCCGTCGGCGGCGAGGGCGCGAAGACGGAGGATGGTGCCGCGGCCGGCGAGGTGGATGCCGGAGCGGGGCGCGTCGATCTGGCGGGGCTTGACGGCCAGGATGCGCGTCTCGCTGTCCCGGCGGATCTCGGAGCGCTGCCCGATGATGCGGTAGAAGACGTTCTGGCAGACGCCCGACTCGGCCTGGATCTCCTTGTCGGACATGCCGAGGCTGCGGAGGAGTTCGATGTGCCGGGCGGCTCGCTGCGGGCTGACCGTGGCGCCGCGTCCGGTGGCGCGGAGGTAACGCTGGCGGCGGACGGTAGCGGTCACGCCTGCCTTGCAGGTGGTGCACCGGCAGCCGCGGCGGTAGCGGCGCGGGTCGCCGTGATCGAAGGCTTCGGCGGGGATGGCGGGGCGGCCCATCACTTCTCCTTCCGGATGTTGTCGAGCAGGGCGCGGGCGCCCGGGTGGTTGGCGAGGTTCTCGAGGCGGCGGATGCCGCTGCGCGTGCGGTGTTCTCCGCCGCGGACGCTGTAGGTGATGGCCCAGGCGGCGGAGATGATCACGACGGCGCCGAAGATCAGGGCCGGGGCGGCGGTGGCGAGGCGATCCATCAGGCGGCCCTCCGCTGCTCGATGCGGGCGGCCTGCCGGTCGGTAATGAACTTCCGGCCGGCGCGGGTCAGCAGGTAGACGTTGACCTTCTTGCCGTGGGCCTTCGGGTTGATCGACGGCTCCTCGCCCACCTTGCGCAGCAGCTGCGGCTCGTCGGGGTGGAGGGCGTCGTGGCCGGTGAGGGCTGCGAAGTACAGGCCGGCTTTGCGGCACTCGTCTTCGGGGGCGATGAGGCGTATGTCGTTCATGCCGAAGGGGCGGCCGGTGTCGGCGAGGTGGAGGACGGCCTGGTCGAGGACGGCGGTGGTCCACTGGGTGAGGGTGGGCTGCAGGGCGGCGAGGATCTGGGCGGCGCGGGCCTTGGCCTCGGCGGGAGTCAGCTGCATGTGATGTCCTTGGGGTAGCGGGGCTGGCCGCGATTCGGGCGCGGCCAGCGCCCCGGCGGGTTGAGTCAGTCGACGAGCTCGGCTTCGACCGGCTCATCCGGATCGGCGTCGTCGAGGACGGACGACTGCGGCATCGACGGGGCGCCCGCGAGGGACGGGGCCGCCAGCTCGCCGGCCACCTCGGCTTGGGCGCGGAGCTGTTCGCGCATGTACTCGGCGGAGGTCGGCACCCACTTGGCCAACTGGCGCACGGCCGACTTGAGCCACATGGCTTCCTCGTTGGTCTGCCACGGGCTGTACTCGGAGTCCTTGCTGTCGGACTTGGCTCGGATCTCCATGACGCGCTTGCGGTTGAGGACGACGACCTTGGAGACGGCGCCGTCCTTCATGACGGCGTAGGCGTACACGCCGACGAGGGGGCCGCGGTCGCCGCCGAACCAGTCGATCTCGTGGACGGGCCGGTCGTCGCGGCCGGGCACGTAGCGGAAGGTGTCGCGCTCGCGGACGGCTTCGACGATGACGGTGGAGACGGCGCCGGCCCGGTAGATGAGCTCGACGATGCCCTGGTAGCCGACGATGCCCTTGATGATCAGCTTGTAGCCGTGGGCCTTGCTCTTGCGCGGGGTGAGGTAGAACTGCTCCGTGCCGGGCTCCAACCCGAGACGGGCTGCGGTCTTCAGCTCGCGCAGGAAGACACCGACGTCGTTGCGGGCGGCCTGCTCGAGGTCCTTGTTGCCGCGGATGGCGCCGACGGCGAGACGAATCCACTGGTCGGCGTTGACGTGGGAGGGAACGAGGGCCGCGTACTCGTCGCGGTACTGCTCGATCTGGGCGGCAGGCCCGTTGTCCCGCTTGGCGATCTCGTTGCCGATCTGGCTCATGCTGCGTCCTTGCTGCTGGTGTAGGGGTGGAGGCTGTGGGTGTGGCCGTCGCGGACGGTGCGGTAGGCGATGCGGCGGCCTTCGCAGACGGCGCGGCGTCCGTTGCCGATGGCGTCGAGGACTTCGCCGCGGATCTGGGTGAGGTCGGCCGCCGCCTTGGCCATCTGCTCGTAGGCGTCGTCCCAGCGGCAGACGAGGCCGAAGCCGATCTCGACGTCGCGGTCCTCGAGCCCGTCGGGCTGGACGCGGATGGTCTGGTAGGTGTCGGTGGCCCCGTCGATGGGCGGGCGGTGGCCAGCCTCGACGTCCGTGAGGAACTGGACGGCGGCGTCCCGCAGCAGCTTCGCTTCGGCCTCGTCGTAGTCGACGGTGTATTCGCGGTAGTCGTGGCCGGAGATGAGGACGGCGAAGTGGGTGGTGCGCAGGCCGAGGACGTCCATCTGCCAGATGACCTGGCACCGGTAGTGGATGGGGATCTCGTCCGATCCGTCCGGCCCCCACTCGTCGCCGAACGGGGCGGTCTTCACCTCGAGCAGCGCGGTCGCCTGCTCGGGGACGTCGAACTCGCTGGTGGGCTGGGGGTAGATGAGCCGGTCAGGGGTGGCGCGCTGCCACTCCCGCTCCCGGTGCCGCCAGGTGCCGGCGGGGGCGGCGAGCTGCCCGGGGTGTTCGTCCTGCCATTTCAGGGCGACGGCGTCCTCGAGTCGGTTGCCCCATTCGACGGCGGGGTTCATCTCGAACGGCGGGGTGGGCAGGCCGGCCTTCTTGTGCCAGAGGGTGAAGCGGCTCATCCATGGGGAGAGGCCGACGACGGCGGCGATCTCGGTGGCGGTGATGGTGAGGCCGGTGCGGGCTTCTTCCCAGGCGGCGGTGCCGGGGGTGAGGTGCCCGATAAGGACACCCTCCGGCACTGTGCCGGTTAGTTTTGCGGTGGTTTCGGTGCTCATGTCTCCTGCTTTCGGGTGTGCTTGGTGGGGGCCGCCGCCCCGGGCGGGGGGGTGCCGCGAGGCGGCGGCCCTGGGTGGCGGTCGCGGAGTGGGGGCTCGACGCGACCGCCGGCTATGGGTGATGTGGTGGATGGTCAGGCGAGGGCGGGGATCTCGCAGGCCGCCCAGGCGAGCTGCTTGTACAGCTCGTCGGGGTCGAGGACGGCCCGGAGTTCGTCGGCGGGCTTCGTCCAGTCGGCGAAGTCGGCGATCTTCTGGGCGCCGCGGGTGGCGTCGTCCTCGTACATGGCGGAGGCGATGAGCCGGCCGGAGTGGTGGCCGATGCTCCAGCGGTAGCTGCTGGCGGGTTCGACCTCGTCGGGGACCTGGTAGACGAAGAGGCCGGGGACGGGGCTGGTGGCGGGCACGGTGTAGTCGCCCATGTCCGTCTGGAAGGTGTGGGTGGGTGTGGCGGTGTTGGTCACGGGTTCCTCCGTGGGATGCTGGTGGTTGACCCCCGCCCGCTGGACCCGGGTGGGGTTCTTGCTGTCTGGCCTCAGGCGATGCGGCCGGGGTCGGTGACGGGCCGTATGCCGTGGGCGTCCCAGAGCGGCCGGACGTCGATGGGCCCGGTGGCCTGGTCCTCAAGGGCGGTGGTGTCGCGCACCATGCGGGGCACAGTGATCCGGTTGGCGTTCGCGTCGGCCGCGAGGTGGGCGGAGAACCGGCTCTTCAGCGCGGTGTTCTCCTCGGCGAGCTGGTCGTTCTCGGCGCGCAGGTCGTCGAGGTTGGCCAGCTGGGTGACGACGAGCTCCTGCGTCTGGACGAGCTCGCGGCGGGCTTCGGTGAGGTCCCAGCGGAGCAGCGCCACCTCGTCACCCGCCCTGCCCAGCGCGGTCTCCAGTTGCTGCTCGCGCTGTCGCAGCCGTTCCACCTCGTCGACCGCGCGGCGTCGGCCGTGGCCCTTGGGGAGCAGGTTGAGGGCCATTACGCCTCCAGTCCGGTTCGGTCGATGTAGCCGGCGGCTGCCGTGTCGGCGAAGTCGCGGGCGTCGCGGAGTCGGTGGTTGAGGTTGCGGGCTTCGTCGACGGCGCGCTGCTCGGCGGCGATGATCGGCAGGGCCCGGCGGATGTACAGGCGGGCCATCGCGTTGAGCAGGCCGGCCATCGGCGACAGGCGCGACGCCGGGGCCATTACGACGCCTCCAGGACTTGCCGGTACATGGCGGCGGTGGTGGGCCGGGGGGCGGGGATGAGAGGGCCGTGCATGGCGTACACGTCGGGCAGCGGGATCGGCGACGAGTTGCCCGGCATGGCCTGCATGAGCGGCTCCCCGGCCTCGGTGTAGACGCCGATCCAGCGCCATTCGACGCCGGTGACGTCGAGGTGCGGGACGCCCAGGTCGAACGTGATCCCGTCGTGCAGGTACGTGCTCATGAGGTGATCACCCATCCGGGGTCGAGTCGGGCGGCGTCGAGGTCGAGGAGGTGCTCGCGCCACGCGCCGGGCGTCCACGCGGTCTGGTCGTTGCCGTGCTGGCGGCGGGCGTCCGCGTCGAGGCGGGCGAGCGCGTCCTCGATGAGGTCTGCGGGCTGCGTCGGGGAGGCCATCACGCCGCACCTCCTTGGCGGCGGGCGTGCTTCCTGCGGCTGGGGGCCGAGGACCGGCGGGGGCGGCCCGTCGGGTTCCCGCCCACACGCGGATCCGTCGGACCCGGGGGCTGCTTCTCGGTGCGCTGCGAGTCGCTCACTGGGCCGCCTCCTTCGTCTTCACGTGGGGGCAGCGGGCGGCGAGGTCGACCTCGGCGCGGTAGCGGTCCCAGCTCATGAGCTCCATGCGGTAGCCCTGCCGCTGGTACTTGTCGCGCTCGCGCTTCAGCGGGTAGTGCTCGCGCCACGCCTGCTCCTCGGTAGCGAACGCTTCGTCGCCGAAGGCGGCGGTGAGGGCGCCGCAGGGGCAGCCGCAGGGCGCCCAGGTGATCCACGTGCAGTTGGCCAGCGGTCGGATCTCTCCGTCGACCTGCACCATCAGCGTCAGCCCGCTCATGCCGCACCTCCCATGGCTTCGAAGGCGGCGCGTCGTTCGCGGTCGGCTTCCAATGCGGTCCACCAGCAGTAGAAGAGGGCGTCCAGCGCGGCCGGCTTCTCCTCCTCGGGCAGGCAGTCGAAGGCGATGCGGCCGATCTCCTCGACGTCGTAGCCCTCCGGGTGCGTCTCGCGGAGCAGCTCTTCCGCCTCGTTCCAGACGGCCTGGAACGGCGACAGGTGCGGGAGACGGGAGGTGATGACGTCGAACGGGGTCAGGTCGTTCATGCGGCACCGCCCTCGAGCAGTGCGCCGATCGCGGCCACCACGTCCGATACGGCCTGGTTGTACGCCTCGTCCTCCGGCGTGCGGATGTCGTCGTGCAGGTACTCGCCGCGTGCCGCCTCGATCGCCTCGTTCACGACAGAAGGGCGCACCTCGCGTCGCCCCTCAAGCAGCGACTCGGCGATCAGCTCGTCCAGGGTGTCGACGGCGTCGCGGGCATCGCCGGAAGCGAGCGTCGACTTCAGCAGGTACACCAGCTCTTCACGCAGTTCGGCGCGACGGCTGGGGCTAGGGGGGCTCGGGCTCTGGGATGATGTGGACACGGTCCACGCTCCTGTTCTCTGCGTTCTGGTGGTGTGGATCAAGGCCGTTCCCCGTGCTTGGCCGTTCGGGGGGCGGCCTCTTTGCCGCTCAGGCGGCGGCGCGGGCCGGCTTGCGGGAGATCCGCGGTTCGGCCGGGCGGGACTCGTGGGCGCGGTCCTCGTCGGACGCGAGGGCCTGCTCGAGCTCGGCCTTGTTGTGGGCCTCGATGTCGGCCAGGGAGTAGATGAGCTGGCCGCGATAGCGGGTGGCCTTGGGGCCCTTGCCGAGGTGGCGGTAGTTCCAGAGGGTTCGGCGGCTGAGCCGGAGGAGGCGGGCGGCCTCGTCGCTCCAGACGTAGCCGTCGGGGGGCGGCTGTCGGCCTTCCTTCGGGATCCTGGGCACGGGGTTCCTTTCGCGAGTGAGACGGTTTGTCATTGATCTGTTGACGCAGGGGGCGCGAAGAGCACCAGGACGGTGACGCCGAGGGCCTCCACTACGCGATGCGCTTCATTGACGTCGAGCCAGTCCAGTTCGCCGCGCACGAGGCGCTCTATCTTCGACTTGCTGACCTGAGCCGTCTGAGCCAGATCTCGGATGCTGTAGGACTGGCCGCGACCTGGGTGTTCCATGATCTTCAGGAAGGTTTCCAGGTCTCTCAGGACATAGCGCACGCTCAATGGATCCCCCGAGTGCAGAGGTGCCTTTCGATGCCTTCAACTTACTCACGCCGACGACGATTCGTCAACGCCTCAATGACGGCCGAATGACCGGTTTCGGCCGAGCTGCGGGCCGGATAGCATCAGTCCGTAGACAGTTCGTCTCAAGTCTCAGATGGTTGTACGGACTGACCTGCTATTTTTCCGACGCACACTTCTGCGACTAGAGACAGCCGGTGAGAGAGTGACGCGAGAGGACGACAACATGAAGGCCCCGGCCACCACCCCACAGCCTGGTGCGACCGACGCCTCTGCTCTCGGCGCCCTCTCCCAGCTCATTCAGGACGCCAACGACGGGGGCCTCTCCTACCAGGACATGGCCGACCGCGCAGTCGACCCCGAGAGCGGCACCCGCTACTACAAGCAGAACCTGCAGAAGCTCGTCCGCAACCCCCCGGTCAACCCGCCCTCCATCGAGCAGATGCGTGCCATCGCCAACGGCATCGGCCGGCCGCTGCGCCACGTACAGGAGGCCGTCGCCCGACAGTGGCTGCAGTACGAGGCCACCGAACTCGCGGGCTACGACGCCGACGTGCGCATCATCGTGGCGCACCTGGCCGGCAAGTCCCCTGAGGACGTGCGCCGCTGGCGCTACATGATCGAGGCCGAGGAGCGCGCCCGGCGCGAAGCCGGCGAGTAATGGCAGAGTCAAGCCGCTTCCGCCGATCGATCGGCATTGTCCACAAGTAGATATTTCTGCAACGCCTTGTTGACCACTCCGCGTAGACGTAGTCTTCACCAACCGTGCACTTTCGGCCGCTCTGGCTCATCGTGCACAGCTGGGTCACGCGGGGAGGTTTCATGCTGGACGTCGCCTACGAAGCCGTGAACGACCTGCCGCCGGGCAGACTGGCCGCCATCGACGAGGACCGAGGGCTGATACGCGTCCGCCTCGACGTGAGCGAGCCCCTCGAACCGGTTGTGCAGCAGCTCAACATAGAGATCGACCACCTCATGTCCGCCGCCCACTGGTTCCAACTGTGGGGCGACGAGATCGTCTCCCGCGACACCCCCGAGTGCCCCCTCCGCGTTCGCTACGTCCTGAAGGACTGGCAGACCGAGGAAGCCTTCGTAGCCGAAGACCGCGGCGTTGTCAGCGTGTACGCCAGCCAGAACCTGACCGTCCTGCAGTTCGCCGCCGCCCTGAATCAGGCCACCAAGCAGCTGCTTGCGGGCGGTCATTGGTTCCAGCTGTACGCGGGTGAGATCATCGACAACAGCCCGGAGCCCATGCGGCAGGCGTGAACGAACGGGGGCCGTCTTGCCCGGATACATCGAAGACCGGTGGTGGACGAAAAAGCCCGACCCGGCCACCGGAAAGAAGCGCAAGACGGAGCGCTACGGCAAGGGCAAGCGGTGGCGGGTCGCCGGCATCCCCGGCGTGCGGGACCGGTCCTTCGAGCGGGAGGCCGACGCCAAGGCGTGGCTGAAGGAGTCGGCCACCGACTCCACGCGCGGCACCTTCTACGATCCGCGCGACGGCGCCATCACGCTGCGGGAGTACGTCGAAGAGCACTGGTGGCCGAACCTGCGCAAGCCGCCAAGCACCAAGTACTCGATGCGGCCGCGGGTGTTCAATCACATCCTCCCCCACGTCGGGCACCTGCCGCTGAACCGGATCGGGCACGACGAGATCCTTGCCTGGCAGACGAAGGCGGAACGCAGCCTCGAGGTGTCGACGCTGTCGACGACGTGGCGGCACTTCTCGTCCATCATGCAGGCCGCGCACAAGGCGAAGCGCATCCCAGCCAACCCGTTCCGCGACGAGGACTTGAAGGCGCCGGCGATCCCGAAGTCGAAGGCGAAGGCCTGGTCCCCGGAGACGGTCATCGCCGTGCGCAAGGCGCTGCCGGCGCGTTACCGCATCCTGCTCGACCTCGGCATCGCCGCGGGGCTGCGTCAGGGTGAGGCGTTCGCGTTCTCGCCGGACGACATCGACGGCGACGAGATCAACGTGGTGCGGCAGATCGTCCGTATCCATTCGCGTCTCGGGTTCGCCCCGCCGAAGGGCAACAAGGAGCGGATCGCGCCGTGCCCGCCCGCGCTCGCCCGCGCGGTGAAGGAGTACGCGAACCTCTTCCCGACGGTGGAGGTGACGCTGCCGTGGGTTGACCCGGACCGGCCGAACCTTCAGTGGGAGGAGCGGCCGCTGCGCACGGTCCGGCTGCTGGTGACGACGATCCGCACGGCCGGTAAGAGCGGCGGCGCGATGAACCGCACCTACTTCGACGACCGGATCTGGAAGCCTGCGCTGGTGGAGGCGGGGATCATCGGTCCGCCGGAGGAGGAGGTCGTGCGGCGGCCGGGCAAGGCGACGCTGAAGCGGGTGCGGTTCAACATGCCGCGTGAGGAGGGCTTCCACGTCACGCGGCACACGTTCGCGTCGATCGTGCTGCAGGCCGGGGAGACCGTGACACAGCTGGCGGCGTGGCTGGGGCACTCGGATCCGGCGTTCACGCTGCGGACCTACGTGCACTTCATGCCGAAGTCGGGCAGCAAGGGCCTGGTCGCGCTGGGCGAGTGGGTGGCTCCTGGCGCCGACGGGGCGGCTGTGCTCTCGGCGGCTTCTGATTCTCCCCAGATTCTCCCCAGGGCTAGATCATCCGAGGATTCTGAGGGTGTTCCGGCAGGTCAGTGACCTAAGCGGCAGACGAGTCGGGCTGTACGCCGGGTTCTGTTCCGGCAGGTCCTCGCGGGCCCGCCGGCGACGGCCATCCATCTAGGGCCGGCGTTGCCGCCGGCCTCGTGCGGTCTACCCGCGGACTCGGGCGGGCAGCCCTCGAACGTCCGCGCAGAGACACCGAGGTGTCTCCTCTTGACCTTGCTCCGGGTGGGGTTTACCTAGCTGCCTGAGTCACCTCAGGCACTGGTGGTCTCTTACACCACCGTTTCACCCTTACCGAGGGCCGAAGCCCCCGGCGGTCTGCTTTCTGTGGCACTGTCCCGCGGGTCACCCCGGGTGGCCGTTAGCCACCACCCTGCCCTGTGGAGCCCGGACGTTCCTCGGGAAGCCCCCTCACGGGGAACTCCACGCGGCCGTCCGCCCGGCTCGTCTGCCGTGCCGACCATGGTACCCGGGGCGCGTCCCGCTTCGGTGCCGCGGCCGTGACCAGGACCGAACCGCTGATGTACCTCTCGTGATCCCCGTCCGGCGGCGCGTCACCACGATCTCCCCCTCGATCGACTCGGCCCGGAAACCCTCCGGTGCATTCGGGGCGAGGAAGCCCTCCAGCAGGACGTCTTCCTGCGAGAGCGGCTCGTGGGCCATGGCAGTCATGTCACGCCCCTCCTTCTGGGACAAGCCCGCCGTCCGCGTCGGAAGGCCGGGGACCCGCTGCTTGACCTTGTCGTGGCGTCAGCGTTTTCACTGGTGGCATGCGGATCGGAGAACTCGCCCGGGTCGTCGGCGTCACCACGCGGGCCGTGCGGCACTACCACCATCTGGGGCTGCTGCCCGAGCCCGAGCGGCGGGCCAACGGGTACCGGGAGTACACCCTGCGGCACGCCGTCGTGCTGGCGCGGATCCGACGGCTGACGGAGCTGGGGCTGGGGCTCGCCGAGGTGCGGGACGTACTGGCCGACGAGGAGGGCAAGGACCTCGTCGAGGTGCTGACCGAGCTGGACGAGGACCTCGCCCGGCAGGAGGAGGAGATCCGGGAGCGGCGGGCGCGGCTGAGGGCGCTGCTGGAGACGGAGGGCGGGCTGCCCGCCGAGGGGCCGGTCTCGCCGGAGCTGGCGGAGCTGTTCGCCGGGACCGCGCATCTGTCGGACTCGCCGATGGCCGCCAAGGACCGCGAGATCATCGCCTTCCTGGAGACCGCCATGCCGGCCGGCGAGCGGGAGCGGATGGTGGCGGCGATCGGCGAGGCCCTCGGCACTCCGGAGGCGGTGGAGGGGGCGGCGGCCGCGTACGCGCTGCTCGACGCGCTCGCCGGTGCCGAGCCGGACGACCCGCGGGTCGAGGAGGCGGCCCGGGCGCTGGCCGGCTGCATCCCGCCCGGACTGTTCCCTCGGGCCGGGGCGGTCGACGAGGGCGACCACGTGCTGCGCGCCCTCTACGCCGATCTCGCCCCGGCCCAGGCGGAGGCCGTCCGCCGCACCATGCGGCTGCTCGGCAAGGAGCTGCGATGAGGACCGTGCGGCGGCTGGCCGGGCACGAGCTGCGGCTGCTGTGGAGCCTCGTGCTGTGGGCGGCCCGGCGGAGGCAGGTGACGGCCGGCGGGCAGGGCTTCGGGTACGCGCGCGGGCAGGGCGCCCTGATGGCCGGGTTCGCGTTCGTGTGCCTGGTCGAGACGGTGGCGATGTCCGTGCTGCTGAAGGACTGGCCGGCCGTGCACGCGGTGGTTCTCTTCTTGGACGTGTACACGATCGTGCTGGTGGGCGCGCTGCACGCCTCGTCCGTGGTGCGTCCGCACGTGCTGGACGCGGACGGCGGCTCGCTGCGGATCCGTCGCTACGTCCACGTCGACCTGGTGGTGCCGCTGGAGCGGATCGCCTCGGTGCGGCGGGAGCTGCGGACGACGCACGAGCGGGCCGAGGGCGAACTGGACGTGGAGGTCGGCTCGCAGACCACCGTGACGCTCGAACTGACCGGGCCGGTCACCCACGTGACCTTCCTCGGCCGCCGCCGCGAGGTGCGGCTCGTCCGCTTCCACGCCGACGACGCCGACGGCCTGGTCCGCGCCCTCGGACGGGCCCCGGTCCGACGCCCCCGTACGCTGGCGGCTGAGTTCGATCGAAGGAGTACCCGTGCTCGTCCTGCTGCCGCCGTCCGAGGGGAAGGCCGCCTCCGGCCGCGGTGCCCCGCTGAAGCCCGAGTCGCTGTCCCTGCCGGGGCTGGCCGGCGCCCGTGAGGCCGTGCTCACCGAGCTGGTCGAGCTGTGCTGCGGTGACGAGGAGAAGGCACGCGAGGTGCTGGGGCTGAGCGAGGGCCTGCGGGGCGAGGTCGCCAAGAACGCCGCGCTGCGCACCGCCGGTACCCGGCCGGCCGGGGAGGTCTACACCGGCGTGCTGTACGACGCCCTCGGTCTGGCCACCCTGGACACGGCGGCCAAGCGCCGCGCCGCGCGGTCGCTGCTGGTGTTCTCGGGGCTGTGGGGCGCGGTGCGGGTGACGGACCGGATCCCCTCCTACCGCTGCTCGATGGGCGTGAAGCTGCCGGGTCTGGGCGCGCTGGCCGGGCACTGGCGTGCGCCGCTGGCGTCGGTGCTGCCGGAGGTGGCCGGACAGGGGCTGGTGCTGGACCTGCGGTCCGCCGCGTACGCGGCCGCGTGGAAGCCGAAGGGCGAGGTCGCGGGGCGGACGGCGTCGGTGCGGGTGCTGCACGCGCCGACCCGGAAGGTCGTCAGCCACTTCAACAAGGCGACGAAGGGCCGGATCGTACGAAGTCTGCTGACCTCGGGGGCGGCGCCTCAGTCGCCCGCCGCGCTGGTCGAGGCGCTGCGGGACCTCGGTTACGTCGTGGAGGCGGAGGCTCCCGTGAAGGCCGGGCAGCCGTGGTCGCTGGACGTGCTGGTGGACGAGGTGCACTAGCGACACCGACCAAGGTCGTTGCATGCTACGCAACGACCTTTGCGCACCGTGCATCCCGACGGCAGGATGAGGCCCATGGTCTCCTCCTCTCCTCTGCCTGCCTCCCTGCTGGACCTCGCGCCCGTCCTTCCCGTCGTGGTCGTCGAGGACGTCGGTGACGCCGTACCGCTGGCGCGGGCGCTGGTCGCGGGCGGGCTGCCCGCGATCGAGGTGACCCTGCGCACGCCCGTGGCGCTGGACGCGATCCGGGCGATCGCCCGGGAGGTGCCGGACGCGGTGGTCGGCGCGGGGACCGTGATCAGCCCGGGCCAGGTCGCCGACGCCGTGGCCGCGGGCGCGCGGTTCCTGGTCAGCCCCGGCTGGACGGACCTGCTGCTGGACGCGATGCGGGCGTCCGGGGTGCCGTTCCTGCCGGGGGTGTCGACCACGTCCGAGGTGGTGGCGCTGCTGGAGCGCGGGGTGCGGGAGATGAAGTTCTTCCCGGCCGAGGCCGCGGGCGGCACGGCGTATCTGAGGTCGCTGGCGGGGCCGTTGCCGCAGGCGCGGTTCTGCCCGACGGGCGGGGTCGGGCCGGACTGTGCCCCGGACTACCTGGCCCTGCCCAACGTCGGCTGCGTGGGCGGCAGTTGGATGCTGCCGACGGACGCGGTCGCCGGGCGCGACTGGGGGCGCGTCGAGGCGCTGGCCCGGGCGGCGGCGGAGCTCAGCGCAGGTACGACGTGTCGTTGAGGAGGCGGACGCTGGCGTTGCCGTCGGCGTAGTAGGCGACGACCGACAGGGACGCGGCGGACAGCTCCATGCGGAAGAGGGACTCCGGCGGGGCGCCGAGCGCGAGGCGCACCAGCGTCTTGATCGGAGTCACGTGCGTGACGAGCAGGACTGTGCGGCCCGCGTGGGCCGCCAGCAGCTTGTCCCGGGTGGCGGCGAGCCGGATGGCCGTCGCCGCGAAGCTCTCGCCCCCGCCGGTGGGTTCGGCGTCCGGGGAGGCCAGCCAGGCGTTCAGGTCGTCGGGGTGGCGCTCGCGCACCTCGGCGAAGGTCAGCCCCTCCCAGGCGCCGAAGTCGGTCTCGCGCAGGCCGTCCTCGATCTGCACGTCGAGGCCGAGCCGGGCGGCGACGATCCCGGCGGTCTCGCGCGTGCGGGCCAGGGGGGAGGACACCACGGCCTGGATCGTCCCGCGCCGGGCCAGCATCGCGGCGGCCCGCTCGGCCTGCTCGCGTCCGACGTCGGACAGGGAGGGGTCGGTCCCGCCGCTGCCCGAGAACCGCTTCTGCGGGGTCAGCGGGGTCTCGCCGTGCCGGAGCATGACGAACGTGGCCGGGGCACCCATGTCGGCGGGAGCCCACCCGGGGCCGGCGACGGCCTGAGCGGCCCGGGCGCCGGTAGCGCCCTTCACCTCGGCATCGGCGCGGTCCTTGACGTCACCGGCCGGGGCGTCGGCACCGGCCTCCACAGCACTCGCCGGGGCACCTGCCTCCGCATCACCGGCCTCCGCATCCGCACGGGTCCCGGCAGCGTCGTGCGCCCCGCTCCGCGTGGCACGAGCGCCGGGGGCGGCCTGCGCGGCGGGGGTCTCGCCCCTCGGCGCGGGATCCTCGCCCCTCGGCGCGCGGGTCTCCGCGTCTGCGACGGAGACGCCTTCGGCGGACGCGGCCCCGGTCCCGGTGTTCGAGCCGCCGGTCCTCGCGCCGCCGCCCGCGACGGCCTGCGCGGCGTTCACGTCGGCGTCAGCCGCCGTGGAGGCAGCCCCCTGCGGCGACGGCTCCCGGTTCGCCGCACCCTGCGCGGGGTCCCCGGCCGACGAACCCGCCGCACTTGCGGAAGGCCGCACGGCACCCGCCCCCGCCGGCCCGGCCGCGCGTCGTGCCGCCAGGGCGTCGCGCACCCGGGCGGCGCCCGCAGCCGCGTCGCCGGGCGGCTCCGGCGTGGCCGCCGCCCGGGGTGCCGCGTGCAGCTCGGCGGTCGACGCCGGCTCCGACCACTGCTCGCCCCTGGCGCCCGCGTCCATCGCCTCGTTGGCCAGACGGTCCGCGTGGGTGTTGCGGTCCCTCGGGATCCACTCGTAGGTGACGCTGCCGGGCGGGAAGACGCGGGCGGCCTCCGCCGCCAGCGGCTTCATGTCGGGGTGCTTGATCTTCCAGCGGCCCGACATCTGCTCGACGACGAGCTTGGAGTCCATCCGGACGTGGACCCTCGCGGCCGGGTCCAGTGCGCGGGCGGCGCGCAGCCCGGCGAGGAGTCCGCGGTACTCGGCGACGTTGTTCGTGGCGACGCCGATGTACTCGGCGGTCTCCCGCAGGGTCTCCCCCGTCGCCGCGTCGCTGACGACGGCCCCGTAGCCCGCGGGCCCGGGGTTGCCCCGCGACCCGCCGTCGGCCTCGACGATGAACTCCCGCACCGGCACCGCTCCCGCGACCTAGATACCGGACTCGGACGTGCGCACCAGGATGCGGCGGCAGTTCTCGCAGCGGATCACCGTGTCGGGCGCCGCCCGGCGGATCTCGTTCAGCTCGGTGATGGCCAGCTCCTGCCGGCAGCCCTGGCAGGAGCGCGCGTACAGCTTCGCCGCGCCGATGCCGCCCTGCTGCTCGCGGAGCTTGTCGTACAGCTTGAGCAGGTCCGCCGGGACGGAACCGGCGACCACCTCGCGCTCCTTGGTGACCTGGGCGACCTCGGCGTCGATCTGCTCGACCGCGGCGTCGCGGCGCGCGGTCGCGTCGTCGACCTTCGCCTGGACGGCGGCCACCCGCTCGGTCAGCTCGGCCACCCGCTCCTGCGCGGACTCCCGGCGCTCCATGACCTCCAGCACCACGTCCTCCAGATCGCCCTGCCGCTTGGCGAGGGAGGCGATCTCGCGCTGGAGGTTCTCCAGGTCCTTGGGGGAGGTGACGGCACCGGAGTCCAGGCGCTGCTGGTCGCGGGCGGCGCGCTGGCGCACCTGGTCCACGTCCTGCTCGGCCTTGGTCTGCTCGCGGGCGGTGTCGCTCTCCTCGGTCTGCGCGGCGACGAGCAGGTCGCGCAGCTGGGTGTGGTCCTTGGTCAGCGACTCGATCTCGGCGTGCTCGGGCAGCGACCTCCGCTTGTGCGCCAGCTGCTGCAGGCGGACGTCGAGGTCCTGGAGGTCGAGGAGTCGGATCTGGTCGGCGGGCGCGGCGTTCAGTTCGGGGCTCCAGGGGATTCAGGGGTGGTCGAGGCCGCGTGGGCGGTCCAGGGGTCGGTGACCGTCTTGGAGACGTGGACGCGCAGGTCCCATCCGTGGCGGTCGGAGATCTCATCGAGCTGGCTCGCGGCCAGCTCGCACCAGGGCCACTCGGTGGCCCAGTGCGCCGCGTCGAGCAGCGCGAGGGGACTGTGGGCACGGGCCTCGGACACCGGGTGGTGGCGCAGGTCCGCGGTGAGGAAGGCGTCGACCCCGGCCGCGCGGACCTGGTCGAAGAGGCTGTCGCCGGAGCCGCCGCTGACGGCGACGGTCCGCACCGGGGCGCCGGGGTCGCCGGCGACGCGGACGCCCTGCGCGGTGGCGGGCAGCCGCTCGGCGGCGAGGGCGGCGAACTCCCGGACGGTCAGCGGGTGGTCCAGGGCGCAGACGCGGCCCAGGCCCCGGCGGCCCTCGGGGTCGGTCGGGTCCGGTACGAGCGGCCCGGTGACCCGCAGGCCGAGGGCGCCCGCGAGGGCGTCGGAGACGCCCGGGTCGGCGGTGTCGGCGTTGGTGTGGGCGACGTGCAGCGCGATGTCGTTCTTGATGAGGGTGTGCACGACCCGGCCCTTGAAGTGCGTGGCCGCCACGGTCGTCGTGCCGCGCAGGTAGAGCGGGTGGTGGGTGACGAGCAGGTCGGCGCCCAGTTTCACCGCCTCGTCGACGATCTCCTGGACGGGGTCGACGGCGAACAGGACCCGCGTGACCTCCTGGTCGGGGTCGCCCGCGACGGTGCCGACCGCGTCCCAGGACTCGGCCCGCTCCGCGGGCCACAGGATCTCCAGCGCGGCGATGACTTCAGACAGACGGGGCACGGAAGCAAGGCTACCCGCCTGATCTGTGGCGTTGCACCGTCACCGGCGGGGCAGGTCCCGCAGCGCGGCGCACAGCACAGTCGCCCCGCCCTCCTCAGGCGAATCGTTCCTGGAACACCCTTATGTGTGAAGTCCGGGTCCGAGGAATTCCCCGCCCGTGCGTGCGAAAACTACGTTCGTCACTGGAGGTGACCGAACGATGACGGCCTGTGCGATCGAACCTTCGGCGGGACACGAGGACGGGGACCGGGACGGTACCGCGCCGGCAGGCTGCACCCTCACCGCGGACGGTGCCTACGCCGCCCGTCTCGCGTCGGCCGGCGGCTCCTGGTTCCCGGAGCGCTGGACCCTGGACGGCCCCGAGCCCTACGCGGTGCCCCTGCCCCGCAACCAGCCGGAGGAGCCGGGCACCGAGGTGCAGCCGATGGGTGACGGGCGGGTGCTGATCCACCGGCTGGTGGCCGGCCGGCACGCCTTCTCCCTGCTGTATCCGACCGGGCCCGGCACGGGTGAGCTGCCCCTGGGCGCGGTCGAGTGCCGCGACGGCACGGCCCGGCTGCGGCTGCTGCCGCCCGCTCCGGGCGGGGAGAGGGCGTACGCGCTGGCCGTCGGGGAGCGGTCCACGTCGGTGTGGCTGGTGGCCGGCGGCGCCTTCGGGCCCGAGCGGCTGGCGGAGTTGCCGGGCCGCTGCTCGGGCGGGGTGTGGCTGGACCGTGCGGGGCGGCTGCTGGCGCTGGACCGGGAGACCGGGGGGCGCACCAAGGCGGTCGTGGTGGATCTGGAGTGCGGGGGCGAGGTGTCGCCGCTGCTGCAGATCGCCGCCGACAGCGACGACCGGGTGCTGCTCGCCGACCACGACAGCGGTCTGCTGATCGTCCGCTCGGACGCGCCCTCACCCGGGCAGGACCGGCTGGGATGGGGGGTGCTGGGCAGCACGCTGCCGGTGCGGTTCCCCGAGTGCCTGCGCCTGCGGGACTGTGCGGTGACGCCGTTCGCGATCCAGCCGGGGCAGGTGCTGACACCGGAGAGCTGTGCGGTGGCCCTGCGGATGGACGGGCCGGCGGGCAGTTGGGTCGGGGTGTGGCGCCCGGCGGAGCGGCGGGTGCATCATCTCCCGGCGCCCCCGGGGTGGTTGGCGGGCGCGGGGCTGTGGACGGCGGACGGTGTGCTGCGACTGCCGTACGCGACGCCGGCCGTGCCGTGCGGGGTGGCGCAGGTGAGCCCACCCCCGGCCGTACCGGTGGAACCGGCGCAGCCGGTGGAATCCGCGCGCCCCACGCACCCCGTGGGATCCGCGCAACCGGCGGAAGCGGATGGCGTTCCGGCACCGGGCCCCGAGCCCTTCGCGCCGGATGCGGAGCAGCCGAGGCCGCTCCCGGACCCCCGGCAGGCGTCCTCGCCGCCGCCGTCCGACCGGACTCCGGCGCCCGCCGCCGCTCGCCCGGTGCCGCTCGGGCAGGCGCCGTTGGGACGCCTTGTAACGAACTAGTGCCGGTCGGCGCGGCCGTCTGGAATCGGGGTGCGGGGGGCCGGTTAAACTCGCTCGGCTGTAAAGAAGATGATGTTGACGGGGTGAATTCCATCCGATGAGCGACGCCAGCACGAACCAGCGCACTGCCGACGTCCTGGAGACCTCCGCCGGTCACGGCCGGCACCGTGGCGAGGTGTCCACGCAGGACAGTGAGACGGCTCCGCGCGGCCGTCACCGCAAGCCGGTGGCGGAGAGCGAGCCGGCCGGGTCGGCGGCCTGACGGACCGTCGGCCACCACACGGCGCAACGGCCCTGCCCGGCGTGCGACACACGCCGGGCAGGGCCGTTGCCGCTTCCGCTCCCGGCATCCGGAGCTCGGGTGTGTGCGGTGACCTTGACCGGCCGGCGCCTGTGCCGCGGTGCCGGCGTGTACGTTGGCCGGGGGCCCGCGGCTCGCGCCGGGGCGCCGCCGGGGGCTGCGAAGCCCGCGCCGACCAGCGGAACGACCAGGGAAAACGGAGCCATGGCACGCGTCGCCGTCATCACCGCGCCGAACATCGGGTACCGCAACACGGGCATGCTGACCGTCGACTTGGCGTTCGAGTCCCTGCGGCGACGGGCGGACGGCGCGTTCGACGCCACCTGGTACACGCTGCACACGCCGGACACCGTGCCGCTGCGCGACTGCGCGCGCGGCACGCGGATGCCGTTCGGCTTCCTCCCGCTGGCCGAGCACCTGGACACCCTCGGCGACCACGACGCGGTCGTCTTCTGGGGCGACTTCCTGCACACCCGCCACTACCTGGCGCAGGACGCCACGAACCGCCTGACGGACTTCGGGATCGCCGCGGACCGCGACGCGGCCCGCGCCCTGCTCAACCGGACGCTCCTGCTGGCGGACCAGCCGGACGCGCTCCTCGCGCGAACCCTCAGCTACGGCGGGACGATCCTGCACAACACCCAGTCCGACTACGAGGACAAGGAGTACGGCCCGCTGTTCACCCGCCTGGTGCGGCACGGTCACCGCATCTGGGTGCGCGACCCGCTCTCGGCGGCGAAGATCGCGCATCTGCGCGGCGACCGCTCCACCGACCACTTCGGTTCGGACGCCGCCCTGCTGAACCGCCCGGGCGACTTCGACCACCTGCCCGTCACGGACTGGTCCCGGTCCGTCCCGGACGGCGGCGCGATCGGTGTGTTCCTCGGCGCCCGCACACCGGTCCCCGACTGGCTGCCCGCCACCTGCCGGGAACTGTCCGACCGGCTGGGCGCCCCGCTGGAGTGGCTGCCCTGGTTCGACCGGGACGTCCCGGCCGCGGTGGCGCACATCTCCCGGCGCCCCGGCGAGCACACCGTCGGCGACCTGCTCGGCGTCCTCCCCCGCTACCGGCTCGTCATCACCGACACCTACCACCTGGCCGTCAACGCCTGGGGCGCCGGCACCCCGGCGGTGTGCGTCGGCGCGCCCGAGCCGACGCCCAAGACGCACGACGACTACCTGACGCTGAGCGATGTGAAGAAGCACGTCTTCCACATGGCGTACGACGCGACGGACTTCTACCTGTCGACCCGGCAGGGGGACGGGGGTGACGCCGAGCGCGTCGTCCGGCTGGTCGAGGGCGGCGGGGCCGCGGCGGTGGCGGCACGGATCCGCGACCACGCCGAGTACTCGGCGGCGTCGTTCCTGACCGCCCTGACCTCGCTGCTGGACACGCCCCGCCCCGCCGCCTGACCGGCACGCCGGCCGGGCACCCTCCGTCAGATCCGGTCCCGCCGGAACAGGGCCGTCCACAGGAAGGACTCCCCGAAGCGCCCGGACTCCTCCGGCTCGTCCCGCATCCGGCGCAGTTCCAGCTCGGTCAGGCCGGAGAAGATCAGCCGCAGGGACTCGGGCGTGTACGCGAGGCCGCCGAGCAGCCCGCCGCCCTCGCGGTAGAAGTCCGCGTCGGACACCTCCGAGCCCATCCCGCCCTCCCCGGCGGCGAAGCAGGTGAGCCCGAACAGGCCGCCCGGCGCGAGCAGTCGCTCCAGCAGGGCCAGGTAGCTGACGCGGCGGTGCGGGGCCAGGTGGTGGAAGCAGCCCGAGTCGTGGATCAGGTCGTACGGGCCGGTCAGTTCGGTGGCGGCGAGGGCGAAGGCGTCGCCGCAGTGGAACCGCACACCGTCCGCCCCCGCCTCGCGCGCCCGTTCCCGGGCCCACGCGAGGGCCTGCGGTGACAGGTCGACCGCGTCGACCTCGAAGCCCTGTCCGGCGAGGTACAGGGCGTTGCGGCCCGGTCCGCAGCCCAGGTCGAGCGCGCGCCCCCGGCCGGTGCCGTACCGCTCCACGCAGCGCACGAGGTTCTCGTCGGGCTTCGCCACGAAGAACGGCACCGGCCGCGAACGGTCGGCGTAGAAGCCGTCCCACCAGTCGGCGCCCCGCCCCGACCAGCGGTCCGCCTCCGGCGCGAACAGGCCGTCGAGGAGGGCGAGTACGTCGTCGGCGGTGCGTATGGCCCGGTCCATCCGGTCCCCCTTTCCCGAGCCGCCCACGCTAGGCGCGCGGGGGAGAAAAGACCAGGTCAGCACCCTTCTGACGCAACGTCAGGAAGGCGCTCCCCGGGCCTGTGGGGCACAGGCGGGCACCCCCTCGGCACCCCGGTCCGGACCGGCACTGAAACACCGGTGGCGTGCCCGCGCAGGGCCCGTACGAGCCTGTTGCGGAGCACGCCACCGCCGCCGTTTCGAGACCTGGCGCCGAAGGGCCTCACACGGCCCGCGGCTCCCGCTCCGGCCGGGGCAGCCACACCCACATCAGCACCACTCCGGCCGCCAGCACCGCCGCACCGACCCGGAACGCCAGGGCGTAGCCCTCCGTCAGTGCCTGCGCACTCGCGCTGCCGCCCGAGCGGGCCGCCGCCAGGGTCGACAGGACGGCGAGGCCCAGCGAACCCCCCATCGTGCGCGAGGTGTTGACGAGCCCGGAGACCAGTCCTGCCTCCTCGGGCGCGGCCCCGGACGTGGCCAGGGAGGCCAGCGGGGTGGCCGCCAGGCCCGCGCCGAGCATCATCAGGACGCCGGGGACGAGGATCCCGGTGAGGTAGGGGCTGTCGGGGGTCAGGGTGGACTGCCAGGCGAAGCCCGCCACGGCGACCAGCGTGCCGAGCACCGCCACCGCGCGCGGTCCGGTCGTGCGCATCAGCCGGGGCGCGGCCTTGGAGCCGAGGATGACGGCGAGGGAGCTGGGGACCAGCGCGAGTCCGGCCTCCAGCGGGCTGTACCCGAGGACGTTCTGGGCGTAGAGGGTCATGAAGAACCACATGCAGAACATCGCCGAGCCGCACAGGAACATGGCGACGTTGGCGGAGGACACCGAGCGCAGGCGCAGCAGGCCCAGCGGCATCAGCGGGCTGGCGGTGCGGGCCTCGACGGCGAGGAACGCGGCGAGCAGGACCAGCCCGGCGAGCAGCGGAAGCAGGGTGGCCCCGGCCGTCCAGCCCGCCGCCTCCGTCTGGGAGATGCCGTAGGCGAGGGTGCCGAGCCCGGCCGTGACGAGGAGGGCGCCGGGCAGGTCCAGGCGCCGCCCGTCCCCGGCCCTGCCCTCGGTGAGGAACCAGGCGGCGGCGCACAGCACCACCGCTCCCACGGGCACGTTGATCAGCAGCACCCACCGCCACGACAGCGTCTCCACGAGCAGTCCGCCGACGAGGCCGCCCGCCGCCCCGCCGCCGGCACCGACCGCCGTCCAGGTGCCTATCGCCCGGGCCCGCGCCGCCCCCTCCGGCACGGAGGCGGTGAGGATGGTCAGGGTCGCGGGCGCCAGCACCGCGGCGCCCAGGCCCTGCACCGCCCGCGCGAGCAGCAGCTGCCAGTCCTGCTGTGCCAGCCCGCCGGCCAGCGAGGCGAGGGTGAACAGGCCGAGCCCGACGAGGAACATGCGCTTGCGGCCGTAGAGGTCGCCGGCCCGGCCGCCGAGCAGCATGAAGCCGGCGAAGGCGATGGCGTAGGCGTTGACCACCCACTGCAGGCCCTGCTCGCTCAGCCCGAGGCCGGTCCGCATCGACGGCAGCGCCACGTTGACCACGGACACGTCCAGCACGACGAGGAACTGCCCGGCGCAGGTGAGCGCCACGACGAGCCAGGTCGGCGGCGTGCCGCGCGGACGCAGGCGGGACGGTCGGGGTGAGCGGTCGGTGACGGGGCGGGCGGATTCGAGCATGAGTGTCATGCTCTCAACCCGCTTGCGCCCCTTGCATCGGGATTTCGCCGGGGCGGGACCTCGGTCCCGGGTCCTAGGACCGCCACCGTCCGCGGGCGCCCGGGCGGTTCCCGCCGAGTGCCAAGAGAAGGTCAAGAATTCGTTAGAGTGCCAAAGCAACGGAATAGTTGCCCGGACGAACGAGGTTCGCCCTGCACGTAACCCCTGACCCTTTTCTTGTGCAGTTTCCGGCCCGGAGGCCCACCTCACATGACGCAGACGACGACAGACCGTTCCGCCGGCGGAGCCAGCAGGGCCGTGGTGCCGGTGCTCGCCTTCGCGGGCATCGTTGTCGCGGTGATGCAGACCCTGCTCGTCCCGGTGATCAAGGATCTGCCGCAACTGCTGGACACCTCTCCCAGCGACGCCACCTGGGTCCTGACCTCGACCCTGCTGTCGGGCGCGGTGGCGACCCCGATCATGGGCCGCCTCGGCGACCTCTACGGCAAACGCCGCATGCTGATCCTCAGCCTCGCCGTGATGATCGTCGGCGCCCTGGTCAGCGCGCTCACCAGCGATCTGCCGGCGATGATCGCCGGCCGTACCCTCCAGGGCTTCGCGATGGGCGCCATTCCGCTGGGCATCGGCCTGATGCGGGACATGCTGCCCCGCGAGCGGCTCGGCTCGGCGATGGCCCTGATGAGCTCCTCCATAGGCGTCGGCGGCGGCCTGGCCCTGCCGGGCGCCGCCCTGGTCGCCCAGCACAGCGACTGGCACGCCCTGTTCTACGGCGCCGCCGGCCTGGGCGCCCTCTCCATCGTCCTCACGCTCCTGGTCGTGCCGGAGTCCCCGATGCGGGCCGAGGGGTCCTTCGACCTGCCGGGCGCGCTCGGCCTGTCGGCCGGTCTGGTGCTGTTCCTGGTGCCGATCACCAAGGGCAGCGACTGGGGCTGGACCTCCGGCACCACGCTGGGCCTGTTCGCCGCCGCCGCGGTGGTGCTCGTGCTGTGGGGCGTGATGGAGCTGCGCGTCAAGGCGCCGCTGGTGGACCTGCGCACCACGGCCCGCCCGGCCGTGCTCTTCACCAACCTCGCCTCGATCATGGTCGGCGTCTCCTTCTACGTCGTCTCCCTGGTCCTGCCCCAGCTGCTGCAGCTGCCGAAGTCCACGGGCTACGGCCTCGGCCAGTCGATGGTCGTCGCGGGCCTGCTGGTCGCCCCGCTGGGCCTGACGATGATGTTCACGGCGCCGGTGTACGCCCGGCTGTCCGCCAGGTACGGCCCCAAGGTGACCCTGATCCTCGGTCTGCTGGTCATCGCCGTCGGCTACGGCGCGGGTCTTGGCCTGATGAGCGCCGCCTGGCAGAGCCTGGTCATCTCGGTGCTGCTGGGCGCGGGCATCGGCCTGGCGTACTCCTCGCTGCCCGCCCTCATCGTCGGCGCGGTCCCGGCCTCGGAGACGGGCGCCGCGAACGGTCTGAACACGCTGATGCGCTCCATCGGCACGTCCGTCTCCAGCGCGGTGATCGGCATGGTGCTGGCGAACACCGCGGACACCGCAGGCGGTGTCGAGATCCCCACCATGCACGGCTTCCGTCTCTCCTTCCTGATCGCCACGGCCGCGGTGGCCGTGGGCCTGGTCCTGGCCCTGTTCCTGCCGGGCAACCGCCCGTCGGGCAAGCCGCAGCTGCGGGCCAGCAGCGAGGAGGACGCCAACCTGGAGCGCGCCGAGCGGGCACTGCGCGGCTTCCGGGGCCGTGTGCTCGGCCCCGACGGCTCCCCGGTCGCGCGCGCCAAGGTGACGCTGATCGACCGTCGCGGCCGGCAGGCCGGCGCGACCCTGTCCGCCGAGGACGGCAGCTACGCGCTGAGCGTCCCGGCCCGCGGTTCCTACGTCGTCGCCGCACGGGCCGCCGGCCACGGCCCGCACGCCTCGTCCGCGACCCACGCGGGCGACGACCGGCCGGTCGACCTCGACCTGTCCCTGCCCGGCGAGACCGTCTCCGCCTGATCAGGCACCCGGCCCGTACCCCCTGTCGTCACGCGGCAGGGGGTACGGCACGATGGGCGCCCGGACCGTCGTACGACCGAGAGGAACCCCATGCCCGCGGCCCCGAAGCCCGAGATCCTGGCCGCGTTCGAGGCGGCGAAGGGGTTCATGCCCGCCGGCGAGGGCCTGGCCCTGTACGCGGCGGCCGTGGAGGCCGGGCGGCTGGGGCTGCCGCTGCTGGAGGTCGGCACGTACTGCGGGCGCTCCACGATCCTGCTCGCCGACGCGGCCCGGCAGGCGGGGGTCAGCGCCCTCACCGTGGACCACCACCGCGGCAGCGAGGAGCAGCAGCCGGGCTGGGAGTACCACGACCCGGAGACGGTCGACCCCGAGACCGGCCTGATGGACACGCTGCCCACGTTCCGCCGGACGCTGCACCGGGCGGGCCTGGAGGAGCACGTGGTGGCGCTGGTCGGACGGTCCCCGCAGATCGCCGGGTTCTGGCGGACGCCGCTGGGGTTCGTCTTCATCGACGGCGGCCACACCGACGAGCACGCCACCGCCGACTACGAGGGCTGGGCCCCGCACGTCGCCGAGGGCGGACTGCTCCTCATCCACGACGTGTTCCCCGAGCCGGAGGACGAGTTCACCGGTCAGGCGCCCTACCGCGTGTACCTGCGGGCGCTGGCCTCCGGCGCGTTCACCGAGGTCTCGGCGACGGACTCGCTGCGGGTCCTGCGGCGCACCGGCCCCGGCATCTGACGCACCGGCACCCCGGCCCCGCGGTGTGGGCCGGGGTCCCGCTCACGGACGCGGGCCGGGGGTCCGGCGGCGCACCGGCCCGGGCGGGTGAGGGAACGGCTGGGCGGGTGAACCACCCCCGGCAGGCCCCCGCCCGGTCGGCCCACGGGCGGCGTGGCGCGACGGCGCCCGGCCGCCGCTGCCCCGAGATTCGGGCGCGTGGCCCACACCTTCGAAGAGCTCGTGGAGAAGCAGCGCGCGGCGGACGAGGCGTACGCGCGCGTACGTCATCTGCAGGACGCGTACGGCCCGCCCACCCAGACCAAGTGGAGCGAACAGCAGACCACCACCTGGGAGACGGCCTGGCGCGCCTGGCGCGACCTCGCCCGGGACGTGCAGGCGGCGGTGACCGCGTACGCCAAGCAGGAGGACACCCCGCGCACGGAGATCGAGGCCCGGGTGAAGGAGGCGGTGCGGCACGGCGACGAGGGCGGCAACTCCGGGTAGCGGCCCCGCGCCGGGTCTCGCTCCGCCCGCCCGCCCCCGCGCACGGCCGCTAGGGTGGCAGCGTGTCGTACGCAGGCCCGGAATTCGAACCGTCCCCGCCCCGCCGCCCCCGCCGCGGCCCCCTGACCGTGGCGCTCGCCGCGCTGGTGCCGGGGGCGCTGCTCGGCTGGCTGGTGTACGAGACGGTCGGCGGCTCCGGCGGCGGTGACGACCGGGGCCGCGCGGACGTGCGCTCCTCCTCCCCCGCCGTGTCGCAAGCGCCGTCCGACGACGCCAAGCAGCCGGGCGCCTCGCCGTCGCCCACGCCGTCCGCCACGGCGTCCGCCCCCGCCGTCTCCGGGCCGCTCGAGGGCAAGGTCGTCGTCATCGACCCGGGGCACAACCCGGGCAACTTCCGGCACGCCGCCGAGATCAACCGCCAGGTCGACATCGGCACCAACCGCAAGGAGTGCGACACCACCGGTACCTCCACCAACGCCGGTTACACCGAGGCCGAGTTCACCCTCGACGTGGCGCACCGGCTGCGCGCACTGCTCCAGGAGCAGGGCGCCACGGTGAAGCTGACGCAGGACGCGGACCGGCCGTTCGGGCCGTGCGTGGACGAACGGGCCCGGATCGGCAACGAGGCGAAGGCCGACGCGGTGGTCTCGATCCACGCGGACGGCTCGGGTGCCGGGAACCGCGGCTTCCACGTGATCCTGCCCGGCTCGGTCCACGCGGGCGCCGCGGACACCCGGGCGATCGTGGGCCCCTCCCGCGAACTCGGCGAGCGCGTCGCGGGCCGTTTCGTGGCCGTCACCGGCACCGCCCCCTCCAACTACATCGGCGACGGCGGCGGCCTCGTCACGCGCGAGGACCTGGGCGGTCTCAATCTGTCAACGGTTCCGAAGGTGTTCATCGAGTGCGGCAACATGCGCGATAGCAAGGACGCGGCGCTGCTCACCAGTGGCGCCTGGCGGCAGAAGGCCGCGCGGGGGATCTCCGAAGGAATCGTGGGCTTCCTGCGCGGGTAGGCGCGGACCGGAAGATCCCGGCGGACACGCCGACCGGGCGGACGATAGGGTCCTCCTTACGATGAGGGGCCACCCCTGCGCTTCACACCGGGGCCCGACGGCGGCCCGGTGACAGCGACGCCTCTATTGACGACGAGACGACCTACGAAGGACCTGAAGTGAATATCCGCTCCCTCACTCGGGGCGACGGCGTGGTGATCGGAGCAGCGGTGTTGCTGTTGATCGCGTCGTTCCTCGACCTCTACTCCTTCGACAATGTCCCCGACAGCGTCGACCTCCCGAGCCTGTGGGGCAGCGGCCCGGTCGTGTTCGGCGTCGTGCTGGCCGGGATCATCGGTGCCGCGCTCGTCGTCGTCGCCCGGGGTCTGCCGCAGGCGCCGAAGGTCGCGGGGCTGGACCTCGGCCAGTTCGGCGTCGCGTTCACGGTGTTCGCCGCGTGGTGCGCGCTGGGCAACATCGTCGACGCGCCGAGCGGCTACGACAACATCGGTGACTTCGGCGAGTCCAACGCCCCCGGCCCCGGCATCGGCATGATCCTCGCTCTCGTCGCGACGCTTCTGCTGGCCGCCGCCGCCGTCGCCACGCCCCTGGTCCCGGCCCTCAAGGGCTCGCTCGTACCGGCCCCGCGTCCGGCCGCCCCGCAGCCCTACGGCGCGCAGCCGCCCGGTGGTTACGGCTACCCGGGCGCGCAGCAGCCGGGCGGCTACGGCCACCCGCAGCCGGGTCAGCAGCAGTCCGGGCAGCCGTTCGGCGGCCAGCCCCAGCAGGCGCAGGCCCAGCCGCAGCCCCCGGCCGGGGACTTCTCGCCGTTCTGGTTCGCCGTGCCGGTGCCGCGTCCGCTGTTCGCCGAGGACGGCTCCCCGACGCCGATCGCCGAACTCGCCCCCGGCACCTGGTACCTGGCGGTCGAGCAGCGCGGCCAGGCCCTGGTCGCCCAGACGCAGGACGGCCGCCGGGGCGTCCTGCAGGACACCTCGGGCATCCAGCGCGGCTGAGCCGCACGGACCGCACACGGCCCCTCGCCCTCCCGGGCGGGGGCCGTCGCCGTTGCCCGGCCGCACCTGAACTGCTGAGCGAATCCCCGGGTTTCATCCATGGTTCGGGGGCAAGACGGGAGTCATGTCCCCTCGATATCGCAACGGCTCGAGCGCCGGCACGGCCATCGCGGTCGTCGCCGACATCATGGCCCTCATCCTGGGCCTGTGGATCCTGATGTATCTCCTGGACGCCAACCAGGGCAACAGTTTCGTCCAGTTCATCCACGACTGCGCCCGTGTGCTGGCGGGCTGGTCCCACGACCTCTTCACGTTCGACGAGGCCTGGGCCCGGGTCGTGGCGGGTTACGGGCTGGCGGCGGTGGTCTACCTGTTCGTGGGCCACGCGATCGCCAACCGGGTGCACCGGCACTGACGCCCTCGGGGCGCGGGGACCTGCGCGACCCGTCGCGCACGACCCGCGCCCTCGCGGCCGACGGGGCCGGCGGACTCTAGGAGCAGCAGTCCGACTCGAGCCCGGCCGGCAGTTCCGTGCCGCCGAACACCTGGCAGGTCGCCTCGTGCCCGCCCAGCGCGGCCACGGCGAGCAGCAGCGACCCCGCCGTCCAGGTGGTGAGTTCCCGCGGCCAGACGGCGTCGTCGTCGAAGACGTACCCGGTCCAGTACAGGCCGCTGTCCTCGTCCCGCAGGTGCTGGATGGACTGCAGGATCTCCAGGGCCCGGTCGGACTCCCCCGTCGCCCAGAGCGCGAGCGCCAGTTCGGCGGACTCGCCGCCCGTCACCCACGGGTTGGGCACCACGCAGCGCACGCCCAGGCCCGGGACGACGAACCGGTCCCAGCCCTCCTCGATGCGGGCCTTGGCCTGCGCGCCGGTCAGCGCGCCGCCCAGCACGGGGTAGTACCAGTCCATCGAGTAGCGGTCCTTGTCCAGGAACCGCTCGGGGTGGTGCCGCAGGGCGTGCCGCAGCGCGCCGACGGCCAACTCCCAGTCCGGTTGGGCCTCCTCGCGCTGCTCGGCGATGGCCAGGGCGCAGCGCAGGGCGTGGTGGATCGAGGAGCAGCCCGTCAGCAGGGCGTCGGCCGTGGGCGTGCCGTCGTCGTCGCGCCGCCAGCCGATCTGCCCGCCCGGCTGCTGCAGGCGCAGCACGAACTCCACCGCCGCGTACACCGCCGGCCACATCCGCTCCAGGAACGTGTCGTCTCCGGTGGACAGGTAGTGGTGCCAGACGCCGACGGCTATGTAGGCGACGAAGTTGGTCTCCCGGCCCCGGTCGGTGACGTCGGCGAAGTCGCCGTCGGCGTAGGCCGCGTACCAGGAGCCGTCGTCGTTCTGGTGCCGGGCCAGCCACAGGTAGGCGCGTTCGGCGGCTTCGTGCTCACCGGCGGTGTCCAGGGCCATGGCGGCCTCGACGTGGTCCCAGGGGTCCAGGTGGTGACCGCGGAACCAGGGGATCGCGCCGTCCTCGCGCTGCACGGCGAGAACGCCGGCGACGGTCGCGGCGGCCTCCGCCGCGGTGAGGACCCCGGGCAGGACCAGGTGCTCCGTCCGGGGAGTGGTCACGCGACGTCCGCCCCGGTCCCGGCCGTGCGCGGCAGGTGCGGTTTGGTGGCGTAGGCCACGAAGCTCTTGCCGATCAGCGGGTTCAGCGCCTGCTCGGCGACCCGGGTGGCCAGCGGCTTCTTCATGATGTCCCAGACCAGCAGCTTGTGGTACGCACGTACCGGCAGCGCCTTGTCGTTGTCGACGCCGAACGCGCACTTCAGCCACCAGTAGGGCGAGTGCAGGGCGTGGGCGTGGTGGGTGCCGTAGGGCTTCAGGCCGGCCTCGCGGATCTTCCGCAGCAGCTCGTCCGCGCGGTAGATGCGGATGTGGCCGCCCTCGACCTCGTGGTAGGCGTCGGACAGGGCCCAGCAGACCTTCTCGGGGCCGTAGCGCGGGACGGTGACGGCGATGCGGCCGCCGGGCCTGAGCACGCGCACCATCTCGGCGAGGACGCCCTTGTCGTCCGGGATGTGCTCCATCACCTCGGAGATGATGACGACGTCGAAGGACTCGTCGGGGAAGGGCAGGGCGAGGGCGTCGCCCTCCATGGCCGTGGCGGTGGCGCCCTCGGGGGCCTCGCCGGCCTCCTTCATCGCCGCGAACCACTTGGCGACCTCGCGGATCTCCTCGGCGTTCCGGTCCAGGGCCACGACCTGCGCGCCGCGCCGGTAGCACTCGAACGCGTGCCGGCCGGCCCCGCAGCCGAGGTCCAGGACGCGGTCGCCCGGCGCGAGCGGGAACCGGGAGAAGTCGACGGTCAGCACGTGGCCCTGCTTTCGGAGTTGACGCCTGCTACATCTGTCGCCGCCGCGGACGCGGCTGCCCCGGCAGCGGTGGTCCCGGCACCGGCCGGGGAGCCCGCGCCGGTCGGGACGGGACGGGTCGGCCGGTGCGCGCCGTTGCCGGGGCCGCCGGCGCGGTCGATGGCCTCGCGGTAGCGGGCCACGGTGCCCTGTGCGGCTCTGGCCCAGGTGAAGTGGCGGAGCACGCGTTCGCGTCCGGCCCCGCCGAGGCGGGCCCGCAGGTCCGCGTCGCCGAGCAGGCGGACCAGGCCCGCGGCCAGCGCGCCCGCGTCGCCCGGCGGTACCGCCAGGCACGTCTCGCCGTCGCGGCCGGCCACCTCGGGGATGGCCCCGCCGGTCGTGGCCAGCAGCGGCGTGCCGGTCGCCATCGCCTCGGCGGCCGGCAGGGAGAAGCCCTCGTAGAGCGACGGGACGCATGCGACCTGCGCCGAGCGCACGAGGTCGACCAGTTCCGCGTCGGAGATGCCCTTGACGAACTCGACGGCGCCGTCCAGGCCGTAGCGCTCCATGGCCTGGGCGACGGGGCCCTCGGCCGGGCGCTTGCCGACGACGACCAGGTGGGCCTGCGGGTGCTCGGTGCGCACCTTGGCCAGTGCCTCGACGAGGTGCACCAAGCCCTTCAGCGGCACGTCCGCGCTGGAGGTGGTCACGATCCGGCCCGGGACGACCGGCACGGACGGGTCCGGCGAGAACAGGTCGGTGTCGGCGCCGATGTGCACGACGTGGATCCGGTCCTGGCGCACCCTCAGGTGGTCGACGATCTCCTGGCGGGACGTGCCGGAGACGGTCAGCACGGACGGCAGGCGCCGCGCCACCCGCTTCTGCATGCGCGTGAAGGCGTACCAGCGCCGCACCGACAGGCGCCGCCGCCAGCCGTCGGCCGCGTCCAGCTCCAGCTGCCGGTCGACGGTGATGGGGTGGTGGATGGTGGTCACCAGGGGGGCGCCGACGTCGCCCAGCAGGCCGTAGCCGAGGGTCTGGTTGTCGTGGACGACGTCGAACTCGCCGCGGCGGGCGCGCAGGTGGCGGCGGGCGCGCAGCGAGAACGTCAGGGGCTCGGGGAAGCCGCCGGTCCACATGGTCCCGACCTCGAGCGCGTCGATCCAGTCGCGGTACTCGTCGCGGCCCGGGGTGCGGAAGGGGTCCGGCTGGCGGTACAGGTCGAGGCTGGGCAGCTCGGTGAGGCTCAGACCGTCGTACCCCTCGTCCAGGACGGGGTAGGGCTGGGAGCCGATGACCTCGACGCGGTGGCCGAGGCGGGCCAGTTCCCGCGAGAGGTGGCGGACGTAGACGCCCTGGCCGCCGCAGAACGGGTTCCCTTTGTAGGTGAGGAGCGCGATGCGGAGCGGTCGCAAGCCGTCGGCGGCCGGGTCCTGCGGGGCCCCGGCCTGACTGGCCTCAGCGGTCACCCTGGGCCCCCTTCTCCCTGCACTGTCCCGCGAGATTACGCCGGGACGCTAATCTAGAACAAGTTTCAGACTTGATCGTTCGGAGGCTCCGAATCTACCGGCAGGTAGGGGCGCTGTGAGCAGTGGATCAGGTGATTCACGCCACGACCGGTGCCGTGCCATGCTGTGTGATCACCCGTCCTCACGGACGGTCACGGAACGGGACCGGCACATCCCGCAGGAGCCGAGGTGAGCGCCCAGGTGAACAAGGTGGCCAAGGCGGACCCCGCGGCCGCGGCCCTCGCCGCCCCGCCCCTGACGGAGCGGCAGGAGGCCCGCCGCCGCCGCATCCTGCACGCGAGCGCCCAACTGGCCGTCCGGGGCGGCTTCGACGCCGTGCAGATGCGCGAGGTCGCGGAGTCCTCCCAGGTAGCGCTCGGCACGCTCTACCGGTACTTCCCCTCCAAGATCCACCTGCTGGTCGCCACGATGCAGGACCAGTTGGAGCGCATGCACGGCACGCTCCGCAGGAGGCCGCCGCAGGGCGAGACGGCGGCCGGGCGGGTCGCCGAGACGCTGATGCGGGCCTTCCGGGCGCTGCAGCGCGAGCCCCAGCTGGCCGACGCGATGGTCCGGGCCCTCACCTTCGCCGACCGCAGCGTGAGCCCCGAGGTCGACCAGGTCTCCCGGCAGACCACGGCGATCATCCTGGACGCGATGGGCCAGGAGGACCCGACGCCCGAGCAGCTCTCCGCGGTCCGGGTCATCGAGCACACCTGGCACTCGGCGCTGATCACCTGGCTGTCGGGGCGCGCCTCCATCGCCCAGGTCAGGGTCGACATCGAGACGGCGTGCCGCCTGATCGACCTGACGGCCCCGGACCGCTCCTGACCCCTGCCCACGGGTCCCTCACCCGTCGGGGACGCCTTGTGACGGGCGGGTACAGTAAGCGGGTCGTCATCACACCGTACGGGGGGAAGCCGGTGCAATTCCGGCGCTGACCCGCAACCGTGAACCGTCGCCCGGACGGTGAGCCGGATCGCCGCGTACGGTTCGTGACCGGCTCGCGTGCCCGGCAGTCCGCCGGTGCACGGCACCGTCGAGGTATACGGAGCCGAGCCGCCGGGGTGTCCCGTGCCGCCCGGCTCCCCCACAGGGAGAGGCACCCGCCGATCATGAACGTCCGCCGCAGCGCCGCGGTCCTGGCCGCCGTCGCCGTGATCGGCGCCGCCACCCCGGCCGCCGCCGACCCGTCCCCCTCGCCGTCCCAGGCGTTCCCCTCCGCGCTGTACGGCGACAAGGACCCGACGTACGACGGTGTCTGGCGCCAGTCGCTCGCGCTGCTCGCGCAGGACACGGTGGGGGTGAAGCCCGCGGCCAAGTCGGTGCAGTGGCTGGTGCGCCAGCAGTGCGCCGACGGCGGCTTCGCCGCCTACCGCGCCGACCCGGCCACCGCCTGTGACGGCAAGACCATGCTCGACACCAACGCCACCTCCGCCGCCGTGCAGGCCCTCGCCGCGCTCGGCGGGCACGACGAGGTCACCGGCAAGGCCGTCGGCTGGCTGAAGTCCGTCCAGAACGAGGACGGCGGCTGGGGCTACGCGCCCGGCGGCGCCAGCGACACCAACTCGACGTCGGTCGTCATCGGCGCCCTGGCCGCCGTCGGCGAGCAGCCGGACCGCGTCGAGAAGGGCGGGAAGTCGCCCTACGACGCGCTGCTGAAGCTCGCCCTGCCCTGCGGCGGGGACGATGACGGCGCGTTCGCGTTCCAGCCGGACAAGAAGGGCGAGCTGGTCGCCAACGCCGACGCCACGGCCGCCGGGGTGCTCGGCGCGCTCGGCAAGGGCATGGTGACGCGGGCCGGTGCGAAGAAGTCCGCCACGGACTGCGCGAAGCCGGGCACGCCCGGGCAGGCGGCGGCCAACGGGGCCGGCTACCTCACGGCCGCGCTGGCCGCGGACGGCGACCACCTGATGTCCGCCCTGCCCGGCGCCGAACCGCAGCCCGACGTCGGCAACACCGCCGACGCGGTCGTCGCGCTCGCCGCGCACGGCGACACCGGGGAGGCCGGGAAGTCCGTGCGGTGGCTGGAGAAGAACTCCGCCACCTGGGCCGCGCAGAACGGCCCCGCCGCCTACGCCCAGCTGATCTTCGCCGCGCACGCGACGGGCACGGACCCGCGCGACTTCGGCGGCGCCGACCTGGTGAAGCAGCTGAACGCCACCGGCCCGGCCCCGCAGGCCGCCGCCGCGAAGGCGGACGGGCGAGACGGCGAGGACGAGAAGAAGGACTCGGACTCGGTGTTCGGCGTCTGGTGGTACGTCGGCGTCTGCCTGGTCGCCGGCATCGGCATCGGCTTCCTGTTCAGCAGCGGCCGCCGGAAGAAGCAGCAGCCGTGATCCGCCGGGCCCTGCTGCTGCTCCTGGCCGCGCTCCTGCCGCTTGTGGGCGGCACCGGTCAGGCCCAGGCCGCCGGCTACCGCTACTGGTCCTTCTGGGAGCGCGACGGCGACCGCTGGGTGTACGCCACCCAGGGGCCGTCCACGACCCGGCCCTCGGACGGCGACGTGCAGGGCTTCCGCTTCGCGGTGAGCGAGGACTCGGCGGACGCGACCCGGCCGCGCGGCGCGGCCCGCTTCGACACGGTCTGCGCGCGGACGCCGGCCGAGGAGGGCACCAAGCGCGTCGCCCTCGTCCTCGACTTCGGCACGGCCGCCGACGCCCCCGACGGCGAGCGTCCGCCGCCCGCCCGCACGGCCTGCGCCCGGGTCTCTCCCGACGCGACCACCGCCGAGGCCCTGGCCGCGGTGGCCGGGCCGCTGCGCTACGGCAGCGACGCCCTCCTGTGCGCGATCGCCGGCTACCCGGCGAAGGGCTGCGGCGAACAGGTCGCGCAGCGCCCGGACCCGTCGGCGGACGGCGGGGAACCCCCGCAGGAGACCGGCGAGGAAGGCGGCACGTCCGGCGGCGGCCCGTCCCTGGGGCTGGCCGCCGGCATCGCGGTGGTGGTGATCCTGGGGGGAGCGGCCGTCTGGCAGGTACGCCGGCGTGGCTAGCACGACCCCGCCGCAGGGACGCCCGGCCACCCTGCACCCCGGTGCCTGGTGGCTGTGGGCCCTCGCCCTGGGCACCGCGGCCACCCGCACCGCCAACCCCCTGCTGCTCGCCCTCCTGGTCACCGTCTCCGCCTACGTCGTCGCCGCCCGCCGCCCCGACACGCCCTGGTCCCGCTCCTACGGCGCCTTCGTCAAGCTCGCCCTGGCCGTGCTGCTGGTCCGGCTGTTCTTCGCGACGGTCCTCGGCTCCCCGATCCCGGGCACGCACACCCTGTTCACGCTGCCCGAAGCCGGCCTGCCCGCATGGGCGCAGGGCATCCGCCTCGGCGGCAGGGTGACGGCGGAGGCCTTGGTCTTCGCGCTGTACGACGGTCTGCGGCTGGCCACTCTGCTGATCTGCGTCGGCGCCGCGAACGCCCTCGCGAACCCCGCCCGTCTCCTCAAGTCCCTGCCGGGCGCGCTGTACGAGATGGGCGTGGCGGTCGTCGTCGCGCTCACCTTCGCGCCGAACCTCATCGCCGACGTGCAGCGGTTGCGCGCCGCCCGCAGGCTGCGCGGCCGTCCGGACAGGGGCGTCCGGGGCCTGCTGCAGGTGGGCCTGCCGGTGCTGGAGGGGGCCCTGGAGCGTTCCGTCGCCCTGGCCGCCGCGATGGACGCCCGCGGCTACGGCCGTACCGCGCGGGTCCCCGACGGGGTACGGCGGACCACCGCCGCCCTGACCCTGGGCGGACTGCTCGGCGTGTGCGCCGGGACGTACGGGCTGCTCACGGCCGAGGGCGGCTCCTACGGCGTGCCCGTCCTGGCCGTCGGCTGCGCCGCCGCCCTCGCGGGGCTGCGGCTCGGTGGCCGCCGCTCCCTGCGCACCCGATACCGCCCGGACCGCTGGGACGTGCGCGCCGGGCTGGTCGTGGCCTCCGGCGTGGCCGTCGCCGCCCTCCTCACGCTCGCCTCCGTCCGCGATCCCGCGGCGCTGCGGCCCGGTGTGGTCCCCCTCGTGGCGCCGACGCTCCCCCTCTGGCCCGCCGCGGCGATCCTGCTCGGTCTGCTGCCCGCGTTCGTCGCCCCCGACCCGAAGGAGCCTTCGTGATCCGCTTCGAGGACGTCTCCGTGACCTACGACGGGGCCGCCGAACCCACGGTCCGGGGCGTCGACTTCGAGGTCCCCGAGGGCGAGCTGGTCCTGCTGGCCGGCCCGTCCGGCGTCGGCAAGTCGACCGTGCTGGGCGCGGTCAGCGGGCTCGTCCCGCACTTCACCGGCGGCACGCTGCGCGGCCGGGTCACGGTCGCCGGGCGCGACACCCGCACCCACAAGCCGCGCGAACTGGCCGACGTGGTGGGCACGGTCGGCCAGGACCCGCTGTCCCACTTCGTCACGGACACCGTCGAGGACGAACTCGCCTACGGCATGGAGTCGCTGGGCCTCGCCCCGGACGTGATGCGCCGCCGCGTCGAGGAGACCCTGGACCTGCTGGGCCTGACCGGTCTGCGCGACCGCTCGATCGCCACGCTCTCCGGCGGCCAGCAGCAGCGGGTGGCGATCGGCTCGGTGCTGACCCCGCACCCGGACGTCCTCGTCCTGGACGAGCCGACCTCCGCGCTCGACCCGGCCGCGGCCGAGGAGGTCCTGGCCGTCCTGCAGCGACTGGTGCACGACCTCGGCACCACGGTCCTCATGGCCGAACACCGCCTGGAACGCGTCGTCCAGTACGCCGACCGGGTCGTGCTGCTGCCGGGCCCGGGGGCCGCGCCCGTACTGGGCACCCCGGCCGAGGTGATGGCCGTGTCGCCGGTGTACCCGCCGGTGGTGGCCCTGGGCCGCCTGGCGGACTGGTCCCCGCTGCCCCTGACGGTCCGCGACGCCCGCCGCCGGGCGGCCCCGCTGCGCGACCGGCTCGCCGGCGCGCCCCCGGCGGGCAGGGGCCCGGAGGATCAGCCCCGCCGAGCCGTCGTCCGCACCACCGAGCCCGCCGCCCCCGGCCGCCGCCCCTGGTTCCGTCGCAACCGCCCGGCCCTCGCCGCGAAGGACGCCGGGCACGCCGCAGAAGTCCGGGAGCTGGCCGTCACCCGGGGCCGTGTCCGGGCCCTGCGCCACGTCGACCTCACCGTCGACCCGGGCGAGACGATCGCCCTCATGGGCCGCAACGGCGCCGGGAAGTCGACGCTGCTCAACTCCCTGGTCGGGCTGGTCGCCCCCACCTCTGGGACGGTCCTGGTCGACGGCGCGACGCCCCACCGGACGGCACCGAGGGACCTCGTCCGCAAGGTCGGGCTGGTACCGCAGGAGCCGCGCGACCTGCTCTACGCCGACACCGTCGCCGCCGAGTGCGCGGCGGCCGACCAGGACGCGGGCGCGGCCTCCGGCACCTGCCGGGCCCTGGTCGGCGACCTGCTCCCGGGTGTCGCCGACGGCACCCACCCCCGGGACCTGTCCGAGGGGCAGCGGCTCGCGCTGGCCCTGGCGGTCGTGCTGACCGCCCGGCCCCCACTGCTGCTGCTGGACGAGCCGACCCGCGGCCTGGACTACGCGGCGAAGGCCCGGCTGGCCACGGTGCTGCGGACCTTGGCCGCCGAGGGCCACGCCCTCGTGCTGGCCACGCACGACGTGGAACTGGCCGCCGAGATCGCCCACCGGGTGGTGCTGCTCGCGGAGGGCGAGGTCATCGCCGACGGCCCGACGGCGGACGTGGTGGTGTCCTCGCCGTCCTTCGCCCCGCAGGTGACGAAGATCCTCGCCCCGCAGCACTGGCTCACCGTCTCCCAGGTCCGCGCGGCCCTCGCCGGGACCGGCCGATGAGCGCCCGTACGACCGCCCCCACCCGGCCCGCGCCCCGGCGCCGGGCCCGGGCCGTCCGCCTCGGCCCCCGCTCCCTCGCCGCACTGATCCTGGTCAGCGCGGTGGGGGTCGCCGCCTTCGGCTGGCCCTTCCTGGCCCCGCCCACCTCGAAGCTCGGCGCGCACGCGCAGGACGCGCCCTGGCTGTTCGCGGGGCTGCTGGTGCTGCTCGTGGCCGTGGTGGGCGCGTCGATCGCGGAATCGGGCCTCGGCCCGAAGGCGGTCGCGATGCTCGGGGTGCTCGCCGCGACGGGGGCGGCCCTGCGGCCGATCGGCGCCGGTACGGCCGGTATCGAGCCGATGTTCTTCCTGATGGTGCTCAGCGGCCGGGTCCTCGGCCCTGGCTTCGGGTTCGTCCTCGGCGCGGTGACGATGTTCGCGTCCGCGCTGCTCACGGGCGGGGTCGGGCCGTGGCTGCCGTTCCAGATGCTGTCGATGGGCTGGTTCGCGATGGGCGCGGGACTGCTGCCCGGCCAGGACCGCCTGCGCGGCCGGGCCGAACTGGCGCTGCTCGCCGTGTACGGCTTCGTCGCCGCGTTCGCCTACGGCACGATCATGAACATGGCCGGGTGGCCCTTCATGGGGACGCTCGCCTCGAACGTGGCCTTCGACCCCGACGCGCCGGTCGCCACGAATCTGGCCCGCTTCTTCGCCTACTGCGTGGCGACCTCCCTCGGCTGGGACCTGGGCCGGGCCGCCGTCACGGTCGTCCTGACCCTGGTGCTCGGCCCGGCGGTCCTCAAGGCCCTGCGCAGAGCCACGCGGCGGGCGGCCTTCGAGGCACCGGTCACGTTCGAGGCGCCCGGGCCGGACGGTGGGCGTGACACCCCCCACATGACCGGCGTCACGTACGAAGCGGGGCCGTAGCGCAAGGCTGTGGTGAAACGCGGGGGGCTTCGGCGGATATGCGGCCGGGCGTAGTAGAGGGGCCCTTTGCACGCACCCGACCGGGCCTGTTTCGGTGGACGACCGCGTCGCGTTCGGCAGTGTGCGCGGCGCCCGGGACCGGTCACGAGCCGGTCCCCTCCGACCGGAGGCGGCGGTCCCCTGATCCCCGGGGCCGCCGCCTTCGCCGAATCCGCGGCGCGGTTACTCGGCGGCGGTGGAGGCCCAGTCGACGAACGTGCTGAACGGGACGGGGTGCAGGGTCAGAACCGGCCCGTGCGGGTTCTTGGAGTCGCGCACCGCGACGGTGGCACCAGGGCTTTCGGCGACTTCCACACACTCACCGCCCTGGTCACTGCTGTAGGACGACTTACGCCAGGCCAGGTCCCCGATCGGCGCGCATTCGACGCACTGGCCGCCTTGATCACCGCTGTAGGACGACTTACGCCACTGCATCTCCATAGCGTTCCTCCATCACGCGCCGGATGAGCTCCGCCGTGTCGTTGAGGGACAGCGCGGCGGCCCGCAGGTGATCGTAACGGAGCGAACACTCCCTGACTGTGTCCGGGTTGGCCGTCGGGTGGCCACTGCCGTACCCCTCCGTGTAGACGATGGTGGGATCGCTCGTGAAGCGGTAGACGTCGAATGAGCCTTGCAGTCCGGCATGCGCCCCGACGGACAGCGGCAGCACCTGGATGTTGATCCGCGGGTCGTCCTCGAACGACAACAAATGGGCGAGTTGCTCCCGCATCACCTCCGGTCCGCCGATCTCCAGTTGAAGCGCGGCCTCACTGAGGACCGCCCAGAAGATCGGCGGCTCCCGCTTCTCGAAGACGCGCTGCCGAGCGAGGCGTACCGCTGTCCGGTCCTCGAGGTCGGTCTTGTCCAGCGCGCCGAGCACGGCCTGCGCGTACCCCCGGCTCTGGAGCAGCCCGAGAACCATGTGGGTCTGAAAGGAACAGATTTCGGTGGCCCGCATCTCCAGCTCCGCGACCTGCTGGAACCAGGCGGGGAGCCGGCTGCGCAGCACCAGCTCGACGAGCCGGGAGGAGAGACCGTCCGCGCCCAGTGCCGCATCCGCCCGCTCGCTGAACTCCGGGGTCGGCACCTTCCTGGCCGTCTCGATCTGGCCCACCAGGGAGCCGGTGTAGTTGACGATGTCCCCCAACTGCCGTTGCGTCAGCCCGGCCGCCTCCCGGTGCCGGCGCAACTCGTAGCCGTAGTAGTCGAACGGGGAGGCCCCCGGGTCGAGGGCGTTGATGTGGGTCACGCGCGAAGCCCCTCTCACGCAACTCCGTCCACCACGGGACGCGTTGTATCCGTCCCGTAGCCGAGGGTAGTCACCGCACGTCAGGCTCGTCCCGTGAACGGATACATTCCCGCGCAGTACTCGATGCGCCTCACCGTCGGCGCGCACGCCCCCCGCCATGTGCGCCGTATCGTCCGCTCGTTCCTCGAAGAGTGGGGCGTGGCCGAGCTGTCGGACGCCGTGGAACTGGGCGTGACGGAGCTGCTGGCCAATGTCGTACGGCACGTCCCGGACCGGCGCTGCGCCCTGCTGTTGCTGCGGCAGCGGACCGGCGTACGGGTGGAGGTCACGGACGGGAGCGCCGAACTCCCGCGCACACCGCCCTCCTTGGACGAGGACTCGGAGGGCGGTCGGGGCCTGCTCCTGCTGGAGGCGATGGCCGACAAGTGGGGCGTGTCCCTGTGGGCGGACGGCGGGAAGACGGTGTGGTTCGAGTGCGGAACCTCCACCCCCTGCGGCCCGTCCCCGTCGAGGGCGACGTAGCCGTCAACGGCAGGGACCGGCCCCCCGCCGCACGTACACCACGACCTGCGCCCCGTGCAGCCGCACCCGCTCGCACTCCTGGAAGCGGGTGGCGAGCACACGCCGTTTGACCTCCTCCCGCGCGTACGGGTCGAGCGGCTGACCCGCAGGATCCATGAGCGCGACGACGCGGTCGGAGGACAGGAGGGCCCGGCGGATGGCGGAAGCATCCCGTTCCGTGCCCTGGAGCGTGCGGGAAGGGCCCGGGGGCCGCGCGAGAGCGAGGTCGTCCAGCCGGGCGCGGACCTCGGGGTACGACAGGAGCCACTCCCGGCGCCGGGACGGCATGAACAGCACGCCGTCACCCGGGTGCGTCCGCCGCTCCACCGCGCGGGCCACCGCCGCCACGTCGTCCTTGCGGCTCTCGGGCGAGCGCACCTGCAGCGACCACGGCAACAGCACGGCGACCGCCAGGGCAGCCGCCAGGCAATGCGCCAGGAGCCGGGCCCGCGTAGCCAGTCGTCTGCTCTCCTCAGCCGCCCACGCCAGCGCCGCCCCGGCCGGCAGAGCCAGACCGGTCATGCCGTACAGCACGTACCGGTCGACGTACCAGGGCTTGACGAGGGAGGCCGTCATCAGCAGACCCACCGGGGCGATGAGCAGCGGCAGGGCGACCCGCGTCAGGGCGGGCGCCCCAGGGCGGCCGGTCCGTACGAGGAGGCGGCACAGGACGAACGCCCCGGCCGAGAGCCCCGCGGCCAGCAGCCACGCACCGGCGCTCGGGCGGCCCAGCCAGCCCAGTTGGGCCTCCGCCTGCCCCGCACTGATCACCGCGAGCGGCAACAACCCGACGACCACGGCCGTCCCCGCGATCGCCCAGCGCCGCACGGACCGCCGCTCCGCGCGCGACCACCACAGGGTCAGTCCGTGCGCCGCCAGGGCGAGGACGGCGAACTCGTGGAGCCACGAGGTGAGCCCGAGGAGGAAACCGTACGCCGTCCACCAGGGGCGGTGCGAGCCTGCCAGGGCACGCACCAGGAAGTAGGTGGCCTATGTGACCCCGGCGGTGACCAGGGCGTACGAGCGGCCTTCCTGCGCGTACTGCTGCGTGATCGGCAGCACCGCGAAGACCACCCCCGCCAGGGTGCCGGCCCGGGGGCCCGACAGGCGGGCGCCGATCGCACCGACCCCGGCCGCGGCCAGGGCCGTGCCGAGCACGGACGGCAGCCGCAGGGCGGTCGGGCCGCCGTCCCACACCGCGAACACGGCGTGCATGAGGAGGTAGTACAGGCCGTGCACGGCGTCGATCTCGCCCAGCAGCCCCCAGAGTTCGCCGAGCGGCCGGTGCGCGACCTGGTAGGTGACGGACTCGTCGCGCCACATGCTGTTCCGCCGGTCGATCCCCCACAGGCCCAGGGCGAGCGCCGTGAGTGCCGGGACGGCCACAGGAACCGCGCCCCGGCGGGGCGCGGCGGGCCGGCCCGGACGGGACACGGCGGTGCGCGGGCGGCGCGGGCGGGTGACGGTGCCCGTGGCGTGCGGATGCTGGGTGATGGCTTCCTCCACGGGCGCGGGGGTGCGTGATCCGAATCGTCAGACGCACTCCGTCGCCGCGGGGATGCCTGGGTCGCTCAACTCCCTACCCGTGGACGGGATCCAGGGCCTGTTTCCGGTCGGGTCGGGCCGCCGCGCCGACCGGCGGTCTCGGCCCGGACAGCAGGTACGTCATCCCGAACCCCGCCGCCACGACGACTGCTCCGCCCACCGCGTCCAGCACCCAGTGGTTCCCCGTCGCGACGATCGCCGACACCGTGAACAGGGGGTGCAGCAGTCCGAGGGCCTTCACCCACCACCGGCGGGCCAGGACGGCGATCACCACGCCGCACCACAGGGACCAGCCGAAGTGCAGGGACGGCATCGCCGCGTACTGGTTGGTGAGGTGGGTGAGCGTGCCGTAGTCCGGCTGGGAGAAGTCCTGGACGCCGTGGACGGTGTCGATGAAGCCCAGCGTCGGCATCAGGCGCGGCGGGGCCAGCGGGTAGAGCCAGAAGCCCACCAGGGCGAGCAGGGTGGCGAGGCCGAGGGCGGAGCGCGCCCAGCGGTACTGCGCGGGGCGGCGCCAGTAGAGCAGGGCCAGCACGGTCAGCGGGACGAGGAAGTGGAAGGAGGTGTAGTAGAAGTCGAAGAACTCCCGCAGCCGGTCCATGCCGGCGACGGTGTGGTTGACCCAGCGCTCGACGTCGATGTGCAGGGCGCGTTCGAGGTCGTACACCTGCATCCCGTGCTCCTCGGCCTCGGCCCGCCCCGCCGAGTTGCTGCCGCCGGTCGCGGCGAGCCTGACCTCGGAGTACCCGGCATAGGTGACGCGGATGAGGAGCAGTTCGAGCAGCAGGTTCGGCCGGGTGAGGACCCGGCGCAGGACCGGTACGAGCGGCACGTGCCGGAAGCGGGTGGGGACGGCGGGCGCGTACTCGGCCGGTTCCGGCGCGCGGTAGTACGGCGAGGTCCGGGACAGGAACGGCAGGGCGACGGCGGCGGCGAGGGCGGCCAGCAGCACGGCGTTGGTGCGCAGCGGGTCCAGGGACGTCATGTCCGGGAACAGCGCCTTGACCGGCAGGGTCATGACCAGCACGACGGTGACGGGCCAGACGTACCGGTCGGAGCTGCGTGTGCCGACCCGGCCGACGGCCGCGAGCAGCACCCACAGCAGCTGGTGCTGCCAGGCCGTGGGCGAGACGGCGATCGCGGCGCAGCCGGTGACGGCGACCGCGAGGAGCAGCTGGCCGTCGCGGAAGTAGCGCACGGCCCGGCGCAGCGCGAGGACGGCGACGGCCGCGCCGAGGGCCAGGAACAGGGCGATCTCCAGCGGGCCGCTGAGGCCGAGGCGCAGCAGGGCGCCGTGCAGGGACTGGTTGGCGAGGTCGTCGGCCGGGCCGCCGAGACCCGCGCCCGCCAGGTGGTGGACCCAGTAGCGGTAGGAGTCGGCGGGCATGACCGCCCAGGCCAGGCCGGTGCAGGCGGTGAAGGCGGCCCCGGCGGACAGGGCCGCGTTCCTGCGGCCGGTGAGCCACAGCAGCGGCGTGAACAGCAGCAGGGTCGGCTGGAGTGCGGCGGCGAGACCGATGAGCAGGCCGCTGGTGCGCTGGCCGTGCGCGGCGAAGCAGCCCAGCAGGACGAGCAGGACCGGGATGATGCTGGTCTGGCCGAGCCACAGGGCGTTGCGCACGGGCAGGGAGACCATCAGCAGGCTGATGGCGACGGGGGTCGCCAGCAGGGCGGTGCGGCGGCCGACCGGCTGGGGCAGGGCCCGGGCGGCGAGCACTCCCAGGGCCACGACCAGCAGCAGCGTGCCGAAGGTCCAGCCCCAGCCGAGCGCCTGCTCGGCAGAGCGGGTGAGGGGCTTCAGGACGAGGCCGTTGAAGGGTGTGCCGGTGAAGCGGGTCGAGTCGTACAGCGAGCCGTTGACGTGGAGCACGCCGTTCGGTCCGACCCAGGTCTCCAGGTCGATGAGGCGCTCGCCGCGCGGGGTGGCGAGGACGGCGGCCACCTGCCGCGCGGCGAGGAGGGCGACGACCAGCCAGAGTCCGAGGCGGGCCGCTCTCAGGCGCGGGTGGTCCCGGCCGACGGCTGTCGCTCCGATGGATTCCGCCGGTCGCCCGTCGCGATTCGCCTGAGACATGCCCTTGCGGCCTCCCGCCCCAGTTCATCCCACATGCCCTGGATGTGGGAATCCTCCGCGAACCCTATGAGGGCCCGCCTCACCACGGGATGGAAGACGCGGGTTACCCCCGATTCACCTGACGTCCGTCCTCCTTTTGTCCGGATGACGATAGTCCGCGCCCGTTTCGGACGCCTCCCGCGAACGCGAGAAGGATCACAGGGAGATCGCGTGGGAACCGGAGGCGGGCGGGCAGAAGCCCCTGGGCAGCCACGGTTTACGTGCACTGTGCAACGAAAGGCGTACCGCCCGTAGGCGGTCTAAAGCCGCCTATCGTCGCTTTTCGGCCCGTACGACAGCGCCGCCGCGCGGGACCGTGCCCCTGTCCCCGTCGAAAGGTAGGCGAGCGAGCCTTGTCGACTGCCTCAGTCGTCACCTCCCCGTCCGTGGTGAAGCCCCGCGGTGCGAAGGCCACCGACCCCACCGTCACCGACCCCGCACTGGTCAGGCGCGCCGTGAAGGCGGCCGCGCTGGGCAACGCCATGGAATGGTTCGACTTCGGTGTCTACAGCTACATCGCGGTCACGCTCGGCAAGGTCTTCTTCCCCTCGGGCAACCCAACCGCCCAGCTGCTCTCCACGTTCGGCGCCTTCGCCGCGGCGTTCCTGGTCCGCCCCCTGGGCGGCATGGTGTTCGGCCCGCTCGGGGACCGCGTCGGCCGCCAGAAGGTCCTCGCCCTCACCATGATCATGATGGCCGCGGGCACCTTCGCGATCGGCCTGATCCCGTCGTACGCGACGATCGGTGTCGGCGCGCCGGTCCTGCTGCTCGTGGCCCGGCTGGTGCAGGGCTTCTCCACCGGCGGCGAGTACGCCGGTGCCTCGACGTTCATCGCCGAGTACGCCCCCGACAAGCGGCGCGGCTTCCTCGGCAGCTGGCTGGAGTTCGGCACGCTCGCCGGCTACATCGGCGGCGCCGGCCTGGTCACGCTGATGACCGCCCTGCTCTCCGCCGACGACCTGACCTCCTGGGGCTGGCGCATCCCCTTCCTGATCGCGGGCCCGATGGGCATCATCGGCCTCTACCTGCGCATGCGCCTGGAGGAGACCCCGGCGTTCGCCGCCGAGGTCGCGAAGGCCGAGAAGGACCGGCCCAAGGTGCCGCTGCGCGAGATGGTCACCGGCCAGTGGCGCGCGCTGCTGCTCTGCGTCGGCCTGGTCCTGGTCTTCAACGTCACCGACTACATGCTGCTGTCGTACATGCCCAGCTACCTGACCAGCGAGCTGCACTACGACAAGACCCACGGTCTGCTCGTCGTGCTCGGCGTGATGGCCGTCATGATGGTCGCCCAGCCGTTCGTCGGCGCGCTGACCGACCGCGTCGGCCGCCGCCCGGTGATCGCCACCGGCTGCGCGGGCTTCCTGCTGCTGTCCGTGCCCGCCCTGCTGCTGATCCGCGACGGCAGCCTGCTCGCGGTCGCGCTCGGCATGGGCGCCCTGGGCCTGCTGCTGGTGTGCTTCACGGCGGCCATGCCCGCGGCCCTGCCCGCGCTGTTCCCGACCCGGGTCCGCTACGGCTCGCTGTCCATCGGCTTCAACGTCTCGGTGTCCCTGTTCGGCGGCACGACCCCGCTGGTGGTCACGGCCCTGATCGGCGCGACCGGGAACATGATGATGCCCGCGTACTACATGATGGCCGCGGCCGTGATCGGCGGTTTCGCCGTGTGGCGCATGGCGGAGTCGGCCGGCCGCCCGCTGCCCGGCTCGGCCCCCTCGGTGGCGGCACCTCAGCGGTGAGCCCCGGGGGCGGCCGGCGGGCCCGCCCCCACCCGCAGCGCCCCCACCCGCAGCGCCCTCACTCACGGCGCCCTCACCCTGAGGCCCTGCACCCCGTCCGTTCCCGCTCCGGCCCCTCCCCCGCCCCGGCCCCTCTCCGCCCGCCGGGCGGAACCCCCGCGCGGCCGTGCTCGTTCGCCTGCTGGTGAAGCAATCGGGCCGGGTACGGAAGGGCAGTCGTATGAGCGAGTCGCACGTCTGGGACGAGGTCGACGCCTACTTCAGCGAGCGTCTCGCCCCGGACGACGAGGTCCTGGCAGCCGCGCTGCGCGACAGTGACGCCGCCGGGCTGCCCCGCATCGCCGTCTCCGCCAACCAGGGCAAGCTCCTGCAGCTCCTCGCCCAGATCCAGGGCGCCCGGCACGTCCTGGAGATCGGCACGCTCGGCGGCTACAGCACCATCTGGCTGGGTCGCGCCCTGCCCGCCGACGGGCGGCTGGTCTCCCTGGAGTACGACCCGCGGCACGCGGAGGTCGCCGCCGGCAACCTCGCCCGCGCCGGGCTGGCCGAGCGGGTCGAAGTGCGGGTCGGCCCGGCCCTGGAGTCGCTGTCCGCGCTGGCCGCGGAGAACCCGCCCCCGTTCGACCTGGTCTTCATCGACGCCGACAAGGTCAACAACCCGCACTACGTCCGGTGGGCGGTCGAGCTGGCCGGCCCGGGCTCCCTGATCGTCCTGGACAACGTGGTCCGCGGCGGCCGGGTGACCGACGCGGACAGCACGGCCCCCGACGTGGTCGGCACCCGAGCGGCCGTCGAACTGATCGCCAGCCACCCGAGGTTGACCGGCACGGCGATCCAGACGGTCGGCACGAAGGGCTACGACGGGTTCGCCCTGGCACGCGTCCTGCCGTGAACCGGCCCGGCAGGGCCCCCGGGTCTCCCGCCGCGGGCGTCACACCTCGTGGTAGAAGCCCACGTTGACGCTGCGCGGGGCGGTGCGGTCCTGGACGACGATCTCGCCGCTGCCGCCCCGGGGCAGCGGGACCGTACCGCCGTAGGCGAGCGGCTGGACGTAGTCGCCGACCGTCAGCCGGACCTCTGAGGACGGGTCCGGCTGGGAGCCGCGCAGCCACGTCACCTGCCAGGTGCCGTCGGGCCCGCACAGGAACTCGAGGTGGACGCGGGAGACGAACAGCCAGTCGTCCGGCGTGCCCAGCCGGCACACGGACTTGTCGCGGCCCACCCGCAGCACCGCACCCGGCTCGCTGGGCGCCTCGGCCATGAACATGCCGGCCGTGGCACCCTCCTCCGCCGCGGAGACGGCGGCCATGGTGAGTTCGAGCACGTGCGCTCCTCCTGGGACGTCCGAAACGGGCCTGTAAGCCCGCCGCATGATAGAACGCCCGGCTGCGCGGTGTCCGGCACAATGGGTTCATGACCGAGCGAAAGCCACCCGGCGTCGGCTTCGAGTCCTGGGTCGACCGGCAGATCCGTGACGCGGAGGCGCGCGGGGAGTTCGAGCGGTTGCCGGGCGCCGGCCGGCCCCTGCCGCCGGACGTGGAGAACACCTACGACGAACTGTGGTGGGTCAAGCGGAAGATGGCCCGTGAGGGCCTGGCGGTCCTGCCGCCCGCGCTGGCCCTGCGCAAGGAGGCCGAGGACGCGCTGGAGGCCGCGCTGGCGGCCCCCTCCGAGCGGATCGTCCGGAAGATCATCGGCGAGGTCAACGACAAGATCCGCGACATGATGTTCAAGCCGCCGCCCGGACCCCCGCTGGGAAAGAAGCCGTACGACGTCGAGGACGTCGTACGGCAGTGGCGGGAGCGCCGGGCGCACCACTGACCCGGCCGGCCGGCCGGGTCAGTGGTGCGGTGCGGCAGCGCGGCAGCGGTCCGGTCAGACGTGCAGCAGCCGTTCCGCGAGTTCCCGGTAGTCCTTCAGGGCCAGGCGGAGCTGTTCGGTGTCGGCGGCCGACGCGGACGTGTCCCGGCCGCTCTCGGCGGTCTGCCAGGACCGGCGCAGGGACCGACGGCGTTCGGTGACGGCCTCGGTGAAGCGGGCCGCGATCTCCTCCAGCACCTGGTCGGCCTCCTCGACGGAGGCGCGCGGCCCGTCGACGAACCCGGCGACCGCGTGCCGCAGCCGCTCGCCGAGCTTGTCGGAGGCGTCGTGCGGGAAGAGGTGCGCGTCATCGTCGGCGTGGCCGTGTCCGGTGGTGCCGGTCTTCGTGGTGGCGTGGTCCGCGCCGGTGCCGTGCGCGCCGGTGCCCTGGATGCCGGCGGAGTGCGTGCCGGTGTCCTGGGCGGCGGCCCGGGGCGTCCGCGTGCCGTGCGCGTCGCTGCCCTGGGCGGCGACGCGTACGGCGTCGGTGGCGCGGTCCGCGTCGGCGAGACGGGGGTCACCGGCGTGCGCGTCGGTGCCGTGGGCCGCGCCGCTGCCGGTGTGCCCCGCTGTGGCGTGTCCGGCGGCCGGAACGGTCCCGCCGCGGGTGTCCGGGGTGTCCGGCGTGTGGTCGCCGGACCGTCGGGTCGTGTCGGTCATCGGGCTCAGCTCTCCTTCGCCTGGCGTCGGTCGAGCGCCCACGGCATGCCGCCGCGGGCGGAAGCCTTGCGGCCGCCGTCCGGCGCGGCGCGGTCCCGCCCGTCGTGGCGCGCGGCCTCGTGCCGTCCGTCCGTGCGGCCGCCCTCGTGGCGGTCCGGCCGCACCAGTTCCTCGAACAGGGCACGGGCGGCCACCATGGCCTCGCGCATGTCCTCGGTGCCCTGGCCGCCGTCCCGGGCGTCCTCCGCGCGCAGGTGTGCGGCGCGGTGCACCCGCCGGTAGCCGTCCACGTGGTGGGCGTGGTGCACGGACAGCGCGGCGAGCTGCTCCTCGTACTGCCCACCGTCCGGGAAGCCCCGCACGCCGGCGAGTTCGGCGATCAGCCGGTCCGCCTCGGCGACGGCCTCGCGCGGCGAGTCGACGAACCGCTCCTGGGCGGCGGTCCAGCGCGCCTGGTACTCCTCCCGCTGCGCCGGCTCCAGCGGCCGCTCGCGCAGGTCGCCGTGGCGCTCCAGACGCTCGGTCAGCTCGCGCTCGGCAGCCTCGGTGTCACCGTCGTGCCGGGCGACGACCCGCTCGTACTCGGGTCCGAAGCGGCGCTTGAGGTTCGGGCCGCGCCGGGTCCCTCGGGCACGCAGGGTCAGGGCGGCCGCGATGATGACGACGACCGCCGCGATCACGATCAAAGCAATGATCAGGCCAGTGGACATGGATGCCTTCCGGGTTCGGGCCCAACCGGCTCTCCTCGCGGGCCGGTTCGCGGTTCGGGTTGCCCGGAAGTACGGCCGTAAACGGTCTGCGCACGGGGCGAGGGCCCGTGCGTGCCGAGGGATTATCCGGTTGCGGGACCCGTGGGACGGCTGCGGAGAATGCGCCTCATGACCTGGACCGTGAGCCCGGAACCGTACGACTCCCCCGTCGCCGCCGCGCTGTGGCGGGCGTACTACACCGAGGTCAGCGACCGCTGGTATCTGCTGTACGAGGGGCGGCGCACCGACCCGGCCGAGCTGGAGCGGGAGATCGCCGCGCAGCCGGGTGCCGATCTCGCGCCGCCGCGCGGGGAGTTGCTCGTCGCCCGGTACGGCGGTGAGCCGGCCGGCACGGCGGGGGTGCGGCTGCTGGACGGCGCGACCGCGGAGCTGAAGCGGGTGTTCGTGCATCCCTCGATGCGCGGCAGGGGCGGCGCCGCGCTCCTGGTGGGCGCCGCCGAGGACACCGCACGCGCGCTCGGCGCCACGCGGATGATCCTGGACACGCGCAGCGACCTCGACGAGGCCCGTGCCCTGTACGGCCGGCTCGGTTACACGGAGACGGAGCGGTACAACGACGACCCGTACGCCGAGCACTGGTTCACCAAACGACTCGACTGACGGGCCCGGACGGGCAATCGGGACCGGCTGCTCGGACCGCTGCTCGAACCGGCTGCTCGAACCGGTTGTTCAGATCGGTTGTTCGGACCGCCGTACCTCGCGGGGCCGGTCGCTGCGCGATCCGCACAGTTCACCGTTCAGCTCCCGGACGAGCGCGACCAGGTCGGTGGGCCGGTCGGGGCCCCACCAGTCGCCGAGCAGCTCGGCGAGGGACTCCTCGCGGGCTTCGGCCAGCCTCTCGGCGAACACGCGGCCCTGGTCGGTCAGGAACAGGTCGAGGCCCTCGCGCACGGCCAGCCGCCGCTCCTCCACCTGCCGCACGGCCTCCATGACCACGGGCAGCGGCACGGACATGTCCTCGGCCAGGACCGCGGGCTCCACCGAGCCGTACCTGCGGATGCGCAGCAGCAGCCAGCTCGACGCGGGCAGCAGGTCGTAGCCCGCCCGCTCGGTGATCCGGCGGTAGATCTCCCGCCGGCCCGCGCGGGTGCCCAGCACCGACAGCGCGCGGCACACCTCGTCGTACGAGGACCGCTCGACGGGGTTGCTGGCCAGGGTCTCGGAGATGTCCGGCGCGGTGACCGAGCCGCGCAACCGGTCCTCCTTGAGGAACCAGGCCAGCACGAACCCGAGGAGTGCGACGGGTGCGGCGTACAGGAAGACGTCCGTGATGGCGACGGCGTAGGCGTGCAGGGCCGCCGGGCGCAGACCCGGCGGCAGGGCGGCGATGCCCCGCGGGTCGGCCTCCAGCGAGCCCGCGGAGACGCCGGCCGGCAGCCGGGTGCCGCGGAAGGCGTCGGCGAGCAGGTCGCCGAGCCGTCCCGCGAAGACCGTGCCGAAGACGGCGACGCCGAACGAGGCGCCGATGGAGCGGAAGAAGGTCGCCCCGGAGGTGGCGACGCCCAGGTCCTCGTACGGGACGGCGTTCTGCACGATGAGCACCAGCACCTGCATGACGAGGCCGAGGCCGAGACCGAAGACGAAGAAGAAGCCGCTCAGCTCGGCCGTGGAGCTGCCCTCGTCGAGCTGGTGGAGCAGGAGCAGGCCCAGCGCGGTGATGCCGGTGCCGGCGATCGGGAACACCTTCCAGCGACCGGTCCGGCTGACGATCTGTCCCGACGTCGTGGAGGCCAGCAGCAGTCCCGCCACCATGGGCAGCATGTGCACACCGGACAGGGTGGGGCTGATGCCGTGCACGACCTGGAGGAACGTCGGCAGGTACGTCATCGCGCCGAACATCGCGAAGCCGACGACGAAACTGATCACGGCGGAGAGCGTGAAGGTCCGCACCCGGAACAGCTTGAGCGGCAGCACCGGTTCGGCGGCCCGTCGCTCCACGGCCACGAACGCGCAGGCCAGGACGGCACCGAGGACGGCGAGGCCGATGATCTGCGGGGAACCCCAGCCCCAGGTCGTCCCGCCGAGCGAGGCCACCAGCACCAGGCAGGTGGCGACGGCGGCGATGAGGAAGGTGCCGAGGTAGTCGATGACGTGCCGCTGCCTGTTGCGCGGGATGTGCAGGACCGCGGCGATCACGGCGAGCGCGACGACGCCCACGGGCAGGTTGATGTAGAACACCCAGCGCCAGCTGGCGTGCTGGGTCAGCACGCCGCCGAGCAGCGGCCCGAGCACGCTGGTCGCGCCGAAGACGGCCCCGAACAGGCCCTGGTAGCGGCCGCGTTCGCGCGGCGGCACGAGGTCCCCGACGATCGCCATGGACAGCACGATCAGACCGCCGCCGCCCAGCCCCTGCAGGGCCCGGAAGGCGATGAGCTGGCCCATGTCCTGTGCGGCCCCGCACAGCGCGGATCCGATCAGGAAGATGACGATCGCCGTCTGGAACAGCCGCTTGCGGCCGTACTGGTCGCCGAGTTTGCCCCACAGGGGCGTCGCGGCGGTCGCCGCCAGCAGATACGCCGTGACCACCCACGACAGGTGGTCCAGACCACCGAGTTCGCTGACGATGGTCGGCAGCGCGGTCGACACGATCGTCTGGTCGAGCGCGGCGAGCAGCATGCCGAGCAGCAGCGCGCCGATGGACACCAGCACGTTGCCGGGCACCTGCTCCCCGTCGGCCGTGCCCGCACCTGAGGGCCTGACGGCGTTCACGTCCCCGGCCATGCGACCTCCCACGGACTCTGTGACATCTTCATCGTGACCGCTCTGGGCCGTTATGGCCCGCCGGGTCCCGTTGGAAGCGAGGATTCCGGGGGCTCGCCCGCCGCGCTATGGAGAACATCTGGATAATCTCTGAAGTTCGCGAGGGGAGGGAGGAACGCGTGGAATCGCCGGCAGGCCACCCGTGCCCGGAGTGCGGGGTACCCAGACGGCAGGACAGCACGCCTTCCTGCTCCTGCACGGACCGCGTGGCGGAGGCCCTCCGCGACACCCGCACGGCCGAGGCGGCAGCGGCGGAGGACTTCGACCCGCTGCGCATCCGTCCGTACGTCGAGATCGACGGCGCGCGGCCCACCGGGCCCGGGCCCGGCTCCCGCGAGGAAGCGGAAACGCTTCGCCACGGCGACGGGGCCGGCATGCCTTCGACGGCCCCGGGATCCGGGCAGGACCGCCGCGCCACCCCGGACGGACCGTCCGCGTCCGGCGGGGAAGCCGGAAAGGCACACGGCGACGCCACCCCCGGCACGCCGCGGCCCGCGTCCCCGGCGGGCGACGACCTCCCCCTCTCCCCCGCCGCAGCACGCAAACGGCGCCAGGACGCCCCCCGCCCGGCGGCACAGCCGGCCACGCCTCCCGCGACCGGCATCACCCCGCCCCCCGCGAACACCGCGGGCGACGACCTCCCCCTCTCCCCCGCCGCAGCACGCGAACGACGCCAGGACGCCCCCCGCCCGGCGGCACAGCCTTCCGATACCGGATCTCCGCACACGCACACCGCCCGTCCTCCCGGTGGCGAGTCCCCGCGCTCTCCGCACACCACGGCCGCGGCAGGCGGCACGCCGTCGCCCTCCCCCGTCGACACCACCCTGCCCCTGAGCCCGGTCGCGCCGGCCGCCGTTCCGCCGGGCCCGTCGGCCGACCCGGACGCCACCACCGTGCTGCCCACCGCACCGGCCTCGGCCCACGCCCGGCCGAGCGGACCGGCGGACACCGACACCACCACCGTGCTGCCCGCCGCCCCGGCCGCTTCGGCGGTTCCCGCGCCGCTCGCGCCCGCCGGGACCGAACCGAGCGTGGCCGATCTGCGGCTGTTCGACGGGGCGGGCGCCCCCGACCCCGGCGCGCCGGAACCGGAGGGAACCGGTCCGCGCCGGCCCGGACGGCGGCGCCGGGCCGTGATGGTGGCCGCCGCCGCGGCCGGTGTCGCCCTCATCGCGGTGGCCGGGTACGCGAGCGGCCTGTTCTCCTACGAGAGCCCGAGCCGGAACACCGCCCTGCCGGACGGCCTCCGGGCCAGCGTGCCGGACGTCCCGGCGAGCAGTGTGGACTCCACCCCGTCCGAGGGTGCCTCCACACCCGCCTCCTCCGCCCCGGCCGCGCCCTCGCCGTCCCGCACGGGCAGCCCGCCGGCCTCCCCCTCGCCATCCGCGTCGAGCGCCTCGCCGGGTCCGTCGCAGTCGGCCAGCCCGTCGGCGCCCCGGACGTCCGCGTCGGCGAGCGCCACCGGGCAGGCCCAGCCGGAGAACGACCGCCAGGGCGGCGCCACCGTCCTGCGTCTCGGTGACCGCGGCCCCGAGGTCAGCGAACTCCAGCTCCGCCTCCGGCAGGTGTACCTCTACGGCGACAACGCGGACGGCTTCTTCAGCAGCCGGCTGGAGGACGCCGTGCGCACCTACCAGTGGTCGCGCGGCGTCCAGACCCAGAACCTCGGGGTCTACGACGAGGCGACCAGGGCCAAACTGGAGTCGGAAACCCGCGAGCCCTGAGCGGCCCGGCCGCCTACTGTGACGCCGTGACCACTCAAGTGATCGTGCTCAACGGCGGTTCCAGCTCGGGCAAGTCGGGGATCGTGCGCTGCCTCCAGGCGGTCCTGCCCGACCCCTGGGCGGCGTTCGGCATCGACTCGTTCGTCGAGGCGCTGCCCGCCGGCCTGCAGGGCTCGCAGGAGGGCATCACCTTCGGCGCGGACGGCGCGGTGAGCGTGGGCGCCGGGTTCCGGGAACTGGAGGCGGCGTGGAGGCAAGGCATCGCCGCGATGGCCCGCGCCGGGGCGAGGATCGTCGTCGACGACGTGTTCCTCGGCGGCAAGGCCTCCCAGGAGCGCTGGCGCAGCGCGCTGGCCGGGCTGGACGTGCTGTGGGTCGGTGTCCGCTGCGACGGCGAGGTCGCCGCCGGACGGGAGATCGCCCGGGGGGACAGGACCGGCGGCATGGCCACGACGCAGGCGCAGCTCGTGCACCGGGGCGTGACGTACGACCTGGAGGTGGACACGACCCGGACCGAGTCCCTGGAGTGCGCCCGTCTCATCGCCGCCCACGTCGGCTGACCCCCCGGGGCATCCGACTCCGGCATCCGACTCCCCCGGCCGACGGGTCACCCGGCGTCGACGGCCACTCGTCATCGGCGACCCGGTCGGTGCCGGCGGGACGCCCGGGACAGCGGCTCACCCGGCGCGGCGTCCGCCCGCCCCGGCTCACCCGGCGCGACGGCTCACCCGGGAGCCGTGGCTCACCGGGACCGGGAAGTCGCCCGAACCGGAAGTCAGCCGATGTGGAGCCGGATCGTCCCGTCCGCCGCGCGCTCGACCCGGACCCGGGTCAGGTCCTCCACGACCACGTCCGGATCGTGGAAGCCGGCCCGGGGTCCGATGCCGACGACCTTCATGCCCGCGGCGCGCCCCGCGGCGATACCGGCTCCGGAGTCCTCGAAGACCACGCAGTCGGCGGGGGCGACGCCGAGCTCGGCGGCGCCCTTGAGGAAGCCCTCCGGGTCGGGCTTGCTGGCACCGACGGACTCCGCGGTCACCCGGACCTCCGGCAGCGCGAGTCCGGCCGCGGCCATGCGCGCGGTCGACAGCGGCACATCGGCGGAGGTCACCAGCGCGTGCGGCAGGCCGGCCAGCGAGGCCAGGAACTCCGGCGCCCCGGGGATCGCCACGACGCCCTCGGTGTCGGCCGTCTCCTCCTGGAGCATCCGGGCGTTGTCGGCGTGGTTCTGCTCCATCGGCCGGCCGGGCAGCAGCAGCGCCATGGAGGCGTAGCCCTGCCGCCCGTGGACGACCTTCATGACCTCGTCGCCGTCCAGCCCGTGGCGCTCGGCCCAGCGCCGCCACACACGCTCCACGGAGGCGTCCGAGTTGACGAGGGTGCCGTCCATGTCCAGCAGGAGGGCGCGGGCGGTGAGCACGGCGGTGGCCGTCATCGGCAGCTCCAAGGCTCGGGGCGCGTTCCAGCGCGGGCGAGGGGCGGGCGGTACGTCGCGTCCGGCGCGCCCCCGGGAGGGACAAGGCGGCCCCGCCCGCCGGTCAGGGAAAACGGGCGGAGGCCACTTTGTTTCTCCACGGTACAAAACAAACGCGCCATCGCGCCAGACGCCCCCGCCGGACGTTCACCCGGTGTTCGCCTCACCCGGTCACGGCCTCCCACAGGCTCCACACGCCGAGCGCCAGCATCACCAGGGCGGCGATCTGCGTGATCAGGCGCAGCGGCACCTTCTTCATCAGGGCCTTTCCGCCCACGATGCCGAGCCCCGCCACGGCCCACAGCGCGAGCACCGCGCCCAGGCCGACAGAGAGCGGGTCGTCGTAGCGGGCGGCCAGGTTGGCCGTCATGATCTGGGTCAGATCGCCGAACTCGGCGACGAGTATGAGCATGAACCCGGCGCCCGAGACCTTCCAGAACGACTGGTCCTCCGGCTTCCGGATCTCTTCCTCGTCCTCGCCCTTCTTCAGCAGCAGCACCGCGGCACCGCCCAGGAACAGCACGCCCGTCAGGGCCTGCACGAGCTGCTGCGGCAGCAGCGTCAGCACGCTGCCGGCCGCGACGGCGAGCGCGACGTGCAGCGCGAAGGCGGCGGCCACACCGGCGAAGACGTAGGAGGCGCGGTAGCGGGTGCCGAGGACGAGGCCGGCCAGGGCGGTCTTGTCCGGCAGTTCGGCGAGGAAGACGACGCCGAAGACGACGGCCGTCACGGTCAGGCTGATCAAGGGTTCCTCAATCGGTCGGGGCTGCCCCACCGAGAGTGCTGCTGCTCACACGACACCTCGGCACGGCAGCGCACTCGGCGCCCGCACCGGGGGGGCACGGGCGTGCACTGCTTGCCGAAGGTCTCGCTGGCGGATCCCATCCGGGACCTGCCTCCGGGCGCCGGCTCAGGCGGGCTGAGCAGTGTGTCGACGGTCCGGCGAAGAGCTACTCCCCTTCTGCGCCGTCCATGGTACGCGACGGTCCGGGCCTGAAAAGTTTCACCGCGAACCTTGTCATGTCATGGACCCGTCACTACCTTCTCACCGGGCGCACACCTGTGCGCAACACGGCTGCGCGAGCATTCCCTCGCTCGTCCGCCAACACCCCCTTCCCTCCAGGGAGTTCGCATGCCCAGGTTCTACGCGCGTCGACCGTTCGGCCTCGCCGCCGCCGCCACCGCGCTCATATCGGCCGCCACCCTCTTCAACGCCCCCACGGCCTCCGCCGCCCTCCCCACCCCCGTGAGCGGCGCCACCGCCCGTTCCTACCTCGCCACGCTCACCGTGGCGGCCGAGAACCGCACCGGGTACAACCGCGACCTCTTCCCGCACTGGATCACCCAGTCCGGCACCTGCAACACCCGCGAGGTCGTCCTCAAGCGCGACGGCACCAACGTCCAGCAGGACTCCTCCTGCGCCGCCACCAGCGGGAGCTGGTACTCCCCGTACGACGGCGCCACCTGGACGGCCGCCTCCGACCTCGACATCGACCACCTGGTGCCGCTGGCCGAGGCGTGGGACTCGGGCGCCGGCTCCTGGACGACCTCCCGCCGCCAGTCCTTCGCCAACGACCTGACCCGCCCGCAGCTCATCGCGGTCACCGACAACGTCAACCAGGCCAAGGGCGACCAGGACCCCGCCACCTGGATGCCCTCCCGGAGCGACTACCGCTGCACCTACGTCCGCGCCTGGGTCCAGGTGAAGTACTACTACGGCCTCTCGGTCGACCCGGCCGAGAAGTCGGCCCTGCAGAACCACCTCGCGAGCTGCTGACACGCGCGGAAATCGTGTCGGAACCTCCCCGCCCCTCTCCGTCGTTCCGTACCGTACGGGGCGACGGAGAGGGGAACGCCATGGCCGACCTGCGCCTCGGACCACTGCTGAGGTACACCGACGGCGCGTCCGCGACCGTCTGGATGGAGACGGACGGCCCGTGCGCCGCCGAGGTCCGCTGCGCGGACGGCGCGGGCGGGAGTGCCGGCAGCTTCCTGATCGCGGGCCACCACTACGCCCTGGTCCCGGTGACCGGCCTCACCGCCGGCACGACGACGTCGTACGAGGTGCTCCTCGACGGCGTCCGGGTGTGGCCGCTGCCCGGCTCGCCCTTCCCGCCCTCGGTGATCCACGCGCCGGGTTCGGAAGGCGCCCTCCAGGTCGCCTTCGGTTCGTGCCGCTGGGCCGCCCCGCCCGCCGGCGGGGACGATCCGGCCGGCCCCGACGCCCTGGACGCGCTCGCCACCCGTCTCGCCGCCGACCCCGACGGCGAGCGGCCCCACGTCCTGCTGCTGCTCGGCGACCAGGTGTACGCCGACGAGACCTCCGACGCCACGCAGCGCTGGCTCGCCGGGCGCCGCGACCTGAAGGAGCCCCCGGGCAGCGGGGTCGCGAACTACGAGGAGTACACGCACCTCTACTACGAGTCCTGGCTCGACCCGAGGATCCGCTGGCTGCTGTCCACGGTGCCGAGCTTCATGATCTTCGACGATCACGACGTCATCGACGACTGGAACACCTCCGCCGCCTGGCTCGCCGACATGCGCGCCACCGGCTGGTGGCAGGAGCGGCTGCTGAGCGGCCTGATGTCGTACTGGGTCCACCAGCACCTGGGCAACCTCTCCCCCGAGGAACTGGCGGCCGACCCCGTCTACGCGGCGGTGTGCTCGGCCCCGGACGGCACCGGGGCGCTGCGCGACTTCGCCGCCCGGGCCGACGCCGACGCCGCCTCGGTCCGCTGGAGCTACCGGCGCGACTTCGGCCGCGTCCGCCTGGTGATGGTCGACAGCCGGGCCGCCCGCGTGCTGGAGGAGCAGGACCGGGCGATGCTCGACCCGGGCGAGGAGGCCTGGCTGCGCGAGCAGATCACGGACCGGGGTGAGGGATACGACCACCTCCTGCTCGGCACCTCCCTGCCCTGGCTGCTGCCGCACCTCGTGCACGACGCCGAGGGGTGGAACGCGGCGCTGTGCCGGGGCGAGCGCGGCGAGCGCTGGGCACGCCTCGGGGAGAAGCTGCGGCGGGCCGCGGACCTGGAGCACTGGTCGGCGTTCCCGGAGTCCTTCGCCGGGCTCGCGGACCTGATCGCCGAGGCGGGCTCGGGACCCGGGGCGCCGGCGACCGTCTGCGTGCTGTCCGGGGACGTCCACCACGCCTACATCGCGGAGCCGTCCTGGACCGGCCGCGACCCGGACGCCCGGGTGGTGCAGCTGGTCTGCTCGCCCGTGCACAACTCGGTCCCGCTGTCGATGCGGCTGGCCTTCCGCATCGGCTGGAGCCGCGCGGCCCGGGGCTTCGGCCGCCTCCTCGCCCGGCACGGCCGGCTCGCGCGGCTGCCGGTCGGCTGGCGCAAGACGGACGGCCCGTGGTTCGGCAACCAGCTCATGACCCTGACCCTGCGCGGCCGTTCGGCCCGGCTGCGGCTGGAGCACGCGAAGGCCCGGCAGGGGTCGGGACCGGGCCTGACGACCTTGCTGGACTCCGAACTGAGCCGGTGACCGCGCCGGTGCGCCCGGGCCGGGTGTGGATTCGGTCACTCCGCTGACCACGGTCGCGGGGGCGGAAGTGGCTCCACGTGCTGCTGGGACACCGGCCGCGCGCCTCGCCGCACCCGAACCGCGTCCCAAGCCTTGGCCAAATGTTGAACTTGCAAGCATCAGTTAGGTCCACCTAACGTGATGGCTCATCGGTTCGTCCCCGACCGGCCTGCCCCGGGCCGGCCAACCGAAGGAGCCCCCCACATGACCGCACGCCTCGACGGCGCCCAGCCGTACGCACTCGGACTGTTCCGGATCGTCATGGGCCTGTTGTTCGCCTGCCACGGGGCCGTCGCGCTCTTCGGCGCCCTCGGCGGAGCGGACGGCAAGGGCGGTACGGTCGCGGCCGGCGCCTGGCCCAACTGGTACGCCGCCGTCATCGAACTGGTCGGCGGCACCCTGGTGCTGCTCGGCCTCGGCACCCGCGTCGCGGCCTTCGTCTCCTCCGGCGCCATGGCGTACGCCTACTTCAAGGTCCACCAGCCGCAGGCCCTGTGGCCGATCGAGAACAGTGGCGAGGGCGCGGCCATGTACTGCTGGGCCATGTTCCTGCTGATCTTCACGGGCTCCGGCGCGTTCGGCGTGGACCGCCTGCTGTCCCGCCGCACCTCCGCGCAGCGGCCGGCCCCGGAGCAGACGCCCGTGGCCGCCTGAGCGGCCCGGACCCGGCCCGTTCGCCCGGCGCCTCCCCGGCCGGCGGGGAGGCGCCGTCGCGTCTCCCGGCCCGAGGGGGTGCCGTGGCGTTCGTGGCCGGGGAGGGCAGAGCCGGGCGAGACGGCACGAGGTGAACAGTCGGTACCGAACGGACGAGCCCCCCGTGAACCGCCCGTCACACCCCGCGCGTACGCTGTATGGCTGTCATGGCCACTCCTGCCGCTCCCCCCGCGTCGCCGCGGCACGGTCTGGCCCACGGGGGACCACGGGGAGTTGCGGTGCTGGAGCAGGTCGGGTCACTGGTCGGCAGTCCATGGATCTATGCGGTGGTGGCCCTGTCGGTGCTCCTCGACGTGTTCCTGCCGGTGCTGCCCAGCGGCGTCCTGGTCATCACGGCCGCCACGGCCGCGGCCGCCGGCACGGCGACCGACGTGCCCGACATCCTCGCCCTGACCCTGTGCGCGGCCACCGCCTCCGTCCTCGGCGACCTGGTCGCCTACCGCCTCGCCTGGCGCGGCGGCCCCCGGCTGGACCGGGCGATCTCCCGCTCCCGGCGGCTGACCCTCGCGCAGGAACGCCTCGGCGCGGCCCTCGCGCGCGGCGGCGGCGCCCTCGTCGTCCTCGCCCGCTTCGCCCCCGCCGGGCGCTCGGTCGTCTCCCTCGGCGCGGGCGCCGCCCGCCGCCGGGCCCGCGACTTCCTCCCGTGGTCGGCGCTGGCCGGGCTGACCTGGGCCGTCTACAGCGTGGCCCTCGGCTACTTCGGGGCGCAGCTGCTGGGCGCGACCTGGGTGGCGGCGGGGGTGTCCGTGGGGGCGCTGTTCGCGGCCGGGGCCGGGGCCGCGTACCTGATGCGGCGCGAGCCGCGCACCTCGTAGACCCGGCCGACGCGCCACCACGACCACGGACACGATCGGGAAGCGGCTGAGACAGTTGACCACTCCGGCATCGCCCCAGGCGTCACGCACACGACGGATCGCGCACGCCGCGCGACGCCACCCACGGGCGGTGCTGTGGGGCACGGCGGCCGTGATCACCCTCGGTTTCCTCGTCGCGCTCCAGCTCGTCGCGCGGCACCTCGGGATACCCGGGCCGATCACCACGCAGGCCCGCGAGGTCGTGTACGCCCCGAAGTCGGGCTTCCTGCTCTACGCCAGCATGGCCCTGACGATGGTGGTGCTGACCTGGCGGCAGCGCCTGACCGCCCTGGGTGCGGCCGTCGGCATCGACCTGGTCTTCCTGGCGGTGCGCTGGGCGACCGGCGCCGACCCGGGCGAGGGCCACCCCTTCGGCAACGGCGCGCTGTGGGTGATGCTGGGCCTGGCCGTCATCGCCGTCACGCGCCGCACCGGTGCGGAACGGCTCCTGCTGCTCAAGGGCGTGGGTCTCGGTCTGCTGCTGGTGACCGGCCGCAAGACCGGGGACACCTGGCTGCTGATCACCTCGCAGACCCGGCCCGTCACCCTCGACCCGTACATCGCCATGGCCGACCACGCGCTGGGCAACCCCTCGTGGCTGGCGGGCCGGCTGCTGGAGGCGAGCGGCCCGGTCGGCCGGCACGCCCTCGACTACGTCTACGCCCAGCTCGCCGTGGCCGCGGTCGTGGTGGCGCTGTACCAGCTGCGCCACGTGGCAGCCGAGCGGCGCTTCCCGCGCCACCACCTGGTGCGGACGTTCCTGGTGATCGGCCTGGTCGGACCGGCCGTCTACATGATCTACCCGGTGGTCGGGCCGATCTTCGCCTACGGCCCCGACGGCGGGCAGTGGGCGGTGGCGAACCTGTGGCCCGACACGCTGCCGCCGGTCACCACGCCGTTCAAGCTGCCGTTCGACGAGATCACCCCGCGCAACTGCATGCCGAGCCTGCACACCGCGTGGGCCGTCACGATCTTCATCCACTCCCGGCAGGGGCCGCGCCGGCTGCGGGTGGCCGGTGCGTTCTGGCTGATCGCCACGCTGGCTGCGACCCTCGGGTTCGGCTGGCACTACGGCGTGGACCTGGTCGCGGGCGTGGTGTTCGCGTACACGATCGAGGCGGCCCTGCGCTCGTTCGACCGCGGCTGGGACCGGGCCGGGGTCCGGCTCGTCGGCTACGGCACGACGGTGTTCGCGCTGCTGCTCGCGTCCTACCGCTTCCTGCCGCTGGAGATGGCCCGCTACCCGTGGCTGGCCGGCCCGCTGCTGCTGCTGGCGATGGCGTCGGTGGTGCGCGGCTACTACCGGACCGTGCGGCTGTGGGACACGGACACCCTCGCGGCCCCGCGCCCCCAGCCGCAGCCGGAGCTGGTCTGACCCCGGGGCGGCGGGGGCCTAGCCGGCCCGGCGGGCCGTGGCCCCCCGTACCTCCAGGCCGTCGAGCAGTTCGGCCGTGGCCTGGGTGACGGCCTCGACCGCGCGGTCGAACACCTCCTGGTTGTGGGCGGCGGGGGCGCGGAAGCCCGAGACCTTCCGCACGTACTGCAACGCTGCTGCGCGCATGTCCGCCTCCGTGGCCTCTTCGGGCAGGGCGGGCGGACGAAGCGTCTTGATACTCCGGCACATGCCCCCCAGTCTCGCCCTTCCGGCCCCCCGAGGACAGCTTCGGCTGCCATGATCCTCCCGAGGCGGCCACCACGTACGGGGCCGACCGACGAGAGGAACCCTCCATGGCGAACCGACTCACCGTGGCCGTCCTGGGCCCCGGCGGCGTGGGCGGACTGCTCGCCGCCCTGCTCTCCCGCGCCGGTCACCGTGTGATCTGCCTGTCCGGCGAGCGGACGGCCGGGGTCCTGCGCGGCGACGGCATCCGGGTCCGCAGCGCCCGCTTCGGCGACTTCACGGCCCGGGTCGAGGCGGACACGGCCCTGCGCGAACCGGTCGACGCGTGCCTGGTCACGGTCAAGCACACCGCCCTCGACGCGGCCCTGGCCCGCGTCCCCGCGCCCGTCCTGTCCGACGGGCTGCTCGTGCCCTTCTTCAACGGCGTCGAACACCCGGCGGCCCTGCGCGCCCGCCACCGGGCCGACCGGGTCGCCCCGGCCGTCATCCGCGTCGAGTCCACCCGTCTCGCGCCCGGCGTCGTCGAACACGGCAGCCCGTTCGCGGACATCGACCTGACCGGGGCGCAGGTGCCCCGCTCCCGCCTGGACGCGCTCGCCGCGGCCCTCGGCGCCGCCGGCCCCGCCACACGGGTCCTGGAGGACGAGACGGCGGCCCTGTGGGCGAAGATGTCGTTCCTGGCGCCCTTCGCGCTGCTGACCACCCGGTACGGCCTGCCCCTGGGCGAGATCCGCGACCGTCACCGCGCCGAACTGACGGCCCTCGTCGCGGAGACGGCCGCGATCAGCCGCGCCTGCGGCGGGCCTGCGGACCCGGCGCAGGCCCTCGCCCGCTACGACGCCTTCCCCGCCGGGACCAAGTCGTCGATGCAGCGTGACGCGGAGGCGGGCCGGCCGCTCGAACTGGACGCCGTCGGCGGGGCGTTGCTGCGTGCGGCCGAACGGCACGGGGTGGCGGCTCCGGTCGCCGCGCGGGTGGTGCGGGAGCTGAGCCTGGCACACCCGTTCGCATGAACCACGGGAACGAACTCGCCCACCCAATTCGAACAGGCGTATCATTGCGCCGTGGCTACGACCTATGACTTTCCGAGTGACCTCCTCGCCGGTCAGGAGGAACTCCATCAGGTCCGGGCCGAGTTGTCGGCCCTGCTCAAGCGGCTGCCCTGGTCGGTCGAACCGCTGGACGGCTTCAGCGACGACAACGGCTGGCGCAAGGTGGAGCGGCCCGCCTCCCCCGGCTGGAGCGCCGACGAACAGGCCGAGGTGGAGAAGCTGCGCCGCCGGGAGCACGAACTCGCGGTGTTCGTCAGCACCCACCGCTACTGGTCCGAGCTGACCGGACCGGACCGGGTGGCGGCCCGGTCCCGGCTCAAGCACGCGCACGAGGCCCCGCCGGCGGAGAGCGGCGGAGCCCCGTGACGCGCCGGGGTCAGCGCCCGCCGTCCGCCAGGAGCCGCTTCATCTCGGCGATCTCCGCCTTCTGGGCGGTGGCGATGGCCTCGGCCATGTCCTTCGCGGGGCCGTAGCGACCCGCGGCCCGCTCGGTCCGGGCCATCGCGACGGCACCCTCGTGGTGCTTCACCATCATCGTCAGGAACGCCACGTCGAACGCCCTGCCCGTGATCTTCCCGAGCCCGGCCATCTCGCCGTCGCTCATCATCCCGGGCATGCCGGCATGGCCCGGGCCGGAGTGGTGCCCACCGCCGGCCCCCGCGTCGGGGACTTCCTCGCCCCAGGACTTCAGCCAGCCGGTCATGGTCCGGATCTCGGGGTCCTGTGCCTTCTCGATCCGCCGGGCGAGGTCCTCGACCGCGCCGGAGGAGGCCCGGCCCTCGGCGAGCTTCGCCATCTCCAGGGCCTGCCGGTGGTGTGGGATCATGCCCTGGGCGAAGGCGACGTCCTGGGCGTTGCGGGCCGCCGCGGTGTGCCGGCCGGGGGTGTCGGCCCCGGCCCCGGTGGCGCCGCCGTCGGCGCCGTCGCCGCACGCGGCGAGGACGAGGGCGGCGGCGGCCGTCGCCGCCCCGAGGGCGCCGCGGCGCGTGACGGTACGGATGCGGTTCATGGGTGAACTCCTGCTTCTGGGAGGAACGGATTCGCGGACACGGCGACACACGCCACTGATCCTTCTCGGCGTGGTGCGCGGGGTGTCTTTAGATCCGCAGGAGCTGGAGTTCGGCCAGGGAGGGCGGACCACGCGCCCCGTCCGGCTTCCCGGCGGCCCGGGCCGGCAGGGCGCTGCCGTCCGGCGCGGCCGGGGCGGGCAGGGGGACGAGCGCCGGGAGCACCGGCCCGCCGCCCAGGGCGCCCGACGCGCAGGTCGCGTCGGCGTGCCGGACGTCCCCACCGCCGCAGTGCCCGTCGGCCGCGGCCTGCCCGGCCACCGCCCCGGAAGGACCCGTACGGACCGCGTCGTGTGTCGCGTGCGCGGCCGGCGCACGGTGCGGCAGGGCTCCGCCGGGCGCCAGCCCGTGCATCCCCAGCAGCCCCGCCAGCAGCCCCAGCACGGCCAGCACCCGCCAGGACGGCGGCGCGGGGCGCGGGGCGGACGGACGGGGGCTGTTCACGCCGCACATCGTAGAGATCCGCACGGACGGGTACGACGGCACCCCCGGCGAACCCGTGTGCGTCCGGCGGGACATGGGTGCGAGTCGCCGACCCCATCGGGTGAACTCATCCAACCCTCTACAACCACCCGTGAGCCGCGGGACGTCGTACCCCCGCACGACACGATTGATCCCGAGGGGTACCCATGAGCCAGCAGCACCCGCAGCAGCCCACCCAGCCCTGTCCGCCGCAGCAGCCCGGGTTCGGCGCCCCCGTGCCGCCGCCACCGAAGAAGCGCGGCATCGGCAAGATCGCGGGGCTCGGCTGCGCGGGCGTCCTCACCCTCTTCCTCGTCGCCGCCGTCGCCACGGGCGGGGGCGGGGACGACAGCGGCGACAGCTCGAACAAGGACAAGGCCGTCACCGCCGACAGCGAGCCGAAGAAGGCCGGACCGGCCACGGGCAGGAGCCAGGCCGAGCAGTTCCGCGACTGCGTCGCCGAGAGCGGCACGGAGACGGAGAAGGCCGCCGTCGAGCACGTCACCAAGGTGACCGGCGCGGACGAGCGCAACGACGTCCTCGACGCGGCGGAGGTCTACACCGACTTCAGCGGCGGCCTGACCGGCCCGCACCAGGGCGAGGGCAAGCTCGTCGCCTCCGCGTTCACGTCCTGCTACGAGTCCGACAACGGCCTGGTCACCGTGTACGACGAGAACGGCGAGATCCTGGCCAACGCCAACTACTGACGTCCCCACCGGCGTGCGGGACAGGCCCCCGGGGGAACCCCGGGGGCCTGTCGCATCGCGGTGGGCGCGGACGGTTTCGAACCGCCGACATCCTGCTTGTAAGGCAGGCGCTCTACCCCTGAGCTACGCACCCGGCTCCCGGGTCACGCCCAGGACGAGTGGACAGCCTACCCTGCCCGGGGCGCGGTCCCGCAAACCCCTGTCCGGGCCGTGCCGGGGGTTAACCCCACCGCCGATCCGGGAGCGGCCCGGATCCTCCCGGCGGCCCCGGTTCCCTACGGTCGTGACAGCGCCCGAGAGCGCCCGTCGTTCCGTCCAGGGGGAGACCGCCATGGCCCGCACCGCACGCACCGCCCGCACGACCCGCACCGTCACCGTCCGCGCGGCCGCCCTGACCGGTGCCGTCGCGGTCCTCGTCGCCGGGCTCAGCGCCTGCGGGGCCTCCGCCGGCGACGACAAGGATCCCGACCACAAGGCCTTCGACCTCCGGGGCCGCACGCTCACCGTCGACTCGGACGACTCGGCGCTGGAGATCGTCGCCGCCGAGGAGCACCCCGCCGGCCGGATCGGGGTCACCCGCTGGTTCCAGGGCTCGGTCGTGGTCGGCAAGGACCCCGAGGTGACCTGGTCCATGCGCGACGACCGGCTCGTCCTGCGGCTGGAGTGCTCCGGCGTCGTCGCCGACTGCTCGGCCAGGCACCGCATCGAGGTGCCCCGCGGCATCACCGTGAAGGTCGAGGACGGCGACGGCAGCGTCCGCGCCCGGGGCTTCCGCGACCGGCTGGACATCCGCACCGGTGACGGCTCCGTCCGCGTCACCGACACCACCGGGCCCACCGAGCTGCGCACCGGGGACGGCTCGATCCGCGTCTCGGGCGTGAGCGGCCCGCTGCGGATGCGCACCGGAGACGGCTCCATCCGGGCCGAGGTCTCCTCGCGGGACGTGCGCACGCACACCGGTGACGGCTCCGTCCGGCTCGAACTCGGCGTCGTGCCCGACCGGGTGGAGAGCCGCAGCGGCGACGGCTCGGTCACCGTCTCGGTGCCCCGGGCGGCCTACCGGGTCACCACCCGGACCGGCGACGGGGGCGTCGACGTGTCGGTCCCGCGCGACGAGGACAGCAGGCACGTGGTCTCCGCCGAGACCGGTGACGGCAGAATCACCGTCCGAACGGCGAACTGACCGGCCCGTGTGTTCGTCCTTCACCGGTGGGAGAATGACACCGGGCAGGGTGGACCACAGCACGGGAGAGGGATGTGACGGCGACACCAGCACAGCCGTACTCGCCGTCGGTGCCGCGCGCACATCGCCCGCGCCGCCGCCCTCCCCGCGTCCCGGGCCCGCTGCGCGACGTGCTCGCGCTGGCGGCGCTGCCGGTGCTCGTCGCCCTCGCGGCGCCCGCGGCCTTCGCCGGCGGCGGCACCCGGCGCTGGTTCGGCGGCCGCGCCGACAACCAGCGCGCCGAGGCGCAGGCCGCCAAGGACGCCGCCGCTGCCGCCTTCTACGAGCTGGACACCGCCCAGCGTGATCTGCGCATCTCCATCGAGACGATCACGGCGGTCGACGACTCCCCCGCCGCCCGGCGGGCCGTCGAGGGCTTCGACGCCCTGGGGCGGCGCATCGACGAGGCCAGCCACCAGTACATCTCCGCCGTCGACGCCCACGACCTCGACCGTCACGACCTGGAGGCCGCGGCCGCCTCCCGGGCCAGGACCGAGCTGGCCGCGGCGAAGGACGAACTGGACCGGGTCAAGCGGGACCTGGACCGGTTCACCGAGGGCCTCGGCCCGCTGCTCGGCAAGGCCGAGACCCAGCTGGCCCGCCTCGCCCCCGCGGTGGAACGGGCCCGCCAGGCCCTGCTCGCCGCCTCCCACGCGCTGGACGCCGCCCGCGCCTCGGGCCTGAGGGCGGACGATCTCGCCGCACGTCTGGCGGCCCTCTCGCCGGAGCTGACCAAGCTGAACCAGGGCGCGGGGCAGCACGGCGTACCGCAGACCCTGGAGCGGGCCGAGCGGGTCACGCGCGAGGCTGAGGCGGTCCGCGTGGAGGCCGAGCGGCTGCCGGAACGCGCCGCCGAGATCGACCACCGCCTGGTCTCCCTGCGCACCCGCGCCCAGGCGCTCACCACCCGCTCCGAGCAGGTCGAGCCGACCCTGAGCGAACTGCGGCGCCGCTTCACCGCGGCCTGCTGGCAGGACCTGCAGCAGGTCCCCGACGTCGCCGCGGGCAACGTCCGCCAGGCCGAGACGAAGCTGGAAGAGGCCCGCGCGGCCCGCGACGAGCAGCGCTGGGCCGACGCCACGGCGCTGCTGTCGACCGTGCGGGCCCTGCTGAACACCACCGACGAGGCCGTCTCGGCGGCCGGTGACCGCCTGCGCCGTCTGAACGCCGTGCAGAAGGACCCCCAGCAGGAGGTCGACCGCACCCGCTTCGCGATCCGCGACGCCCAGCGGCTGGCCATGGCCGGCCGCAACACCCCCGACCCGCGCCACGCCCGCCCCCTGGACGACGCCGTCGCCCGGCTGGATCGCGCCGTCGCCGGCCTGGAGGGCCGGCACCCCGACTACTGGCACTTCCTCATGGAGACGGAGGCGGTGCGTCGGTCGGTGGCCGGTGTGGTCTCCCGGATCCGGGAAGAGCGCGGGGCCGGGCACTGAACCCGGCCCCGGCCCTGGATCAGGTGCGGTAGGCGTAGTAGTACGCCGTCGGGTACGACGCCACGAGGCTCGCCACCGACCTGCGCAGGGTGTTGTTGGAGTGGTAGGTCACGTACGGCACGCCGCGGCTCTTGTACGTGACGATCATGGTGTGGTCCTTGGACCCGTCCCGGTCGAAGTCCACCTGGAGGACGTCGCCGACCTCCAGCTGGTAGACGTTGGCGAGCGGCGTGGTCCGCTTGGAGTTCTGCGCGAACCAGGACCACTCGTTGACGCCGATGAACGAGTGCGACTGGATGTCGGCGTTGCCGAACCACCGCGTGTAGTCGTACACGTAGCCCGGGACGTGCTTCCAGCCGCCCGCCTTCAGGGACTGGCTGACGAAGTTGGTGCAGTCGCCGCCGGCGCCCTCGCCGTTGAAGTCCGGGTAGTCCTTGTTGTAGGTGTTCCAGTGCTTCTCGGCGTAGGCCGCCATGGCCTTGTAGTCGTACGTCGTGGCGGTCTTGGGCACCTGGACCGGGTAGCGGGTGGTCGCCGCCCGGGGGGCACTCGGCGTGGTGGTGGTGCCGGCCGTGGCCACCTTGACGGAGGCGGGCTTGGACAGCGTGTTCACCGCGAGGCCGCCCTCGTCGGTGTCGCGGATGGCGGTCAGCCGCCAGTTGCCGTGCCGGTCGGCCTTGAAGGTCAGCTCGTGCTCGGCCTGGAAGCCGGTGGTGCGCGGCGCGTCGCCACGGGCCCCGGCGTAGGTCAGGGTCGTGGTCTCCGTGACGGCGGCCTTGGCCGTACGGCCGGTCACCCGCGTGGCGTTCAGGGTGACGGTGGTGCCGGCCTTGCTGTACTTCTCGCCGGCCTTGGCCAGCCTCTCCTTGCGCTGCTCCAGCCGGGACAGGGTGGCGTCCTCGGTGCGGGCCGTGCCCGAGGACAGGGCGACGTCGCCGGAGAAGCGGTCGGTCAGCGGCGCGTCCTGGCCGCCCCGGCCGCCGTCGAGCAGGGCGTTGGTCCGGTCGGTGAAGACAGCGTCCGCCAGCCGCTGGAAGGTCGCCTTGGTCCGGGCGTCCACCGTCGGGTCGTCGGTGACCGCCGCGCCGGCGCTCCAGTTGGGCAGCAGGGCGACCCCGGCGACCACCGAGGTCGCCGCGGCCCCGACTATCGTGACGCGGCGTCGGGTGCCGGTCAGTCTTCTCGATCTCACTGATGTTCCTCTCTGGCCCGGCCAGGGTGTGCCGGGGCTGTGGGGTCTGTCACTTCACGACCTTCGACCAGTCGGGCGACTGCGCCGGGTCGAGGGAGCGCAGCCGCTGAAGGGTCTCGGGCTTCTGCGCGTCCAGCCAGTCGGCCAGCTCCCTGAAGGACACGCACTTGACGTCCTTCTTGGTGCACACCGTCTTGACGACCTGGTCGACGGCTCTCATGTATATGCCGCCGTTCCAGTTCTCGAAGTGGTTTCCGATGAACAGCGGGGCACGGCTGCCGTAGTACACCCGATTGAAGCCGGACATATAGGAGTTGACCGTCTGCCGTTCCCACTCGGGGTACTTCGCCGGGTCGCCCTCGGTCTCACCGTCGGACTGGTTGTACAGGAAGTTGAAGTCCATGGACAGGCCCTGGTAGTCGCCGCCCTCGTACGGCAGCATCTGCAGCGGGAAGTCCCAGATGCCGTCCCTCTTCCGCGGCCATATCTGGAAGTCGCCCGCCGAGCTGGCGTCGTAGCGCCAGCCGTACTTCTCCGCCGCCTTCAGCAGGTTGGCCTGGCCCTCCAGGCAGGGCGCGCGGCCCCCGGTGATCTCCTTCCTGGGGTCGAAGGGCAGCGGGGGGAGGTCCGTGAAGCCGGTGTTGGTCTTCCACTTCTCGACGAACGAGTAGAACTGGTCGATCTCGCTCTTCCACTCCTCGACGCTCCAGTCGCCGCCGCCCTTCTCGCCGCAGAAGTGGCCGTTGAAGTGGGTGCCGATCTCGTTGCCGTCCTTCCACGCCTTGCCCAGCTCCACCAGCGTGGTGCGGATGTGCTCGTCGGTGGGGAAGCTGATGGCCGCCGAGCCCCGGTCGTGCTGCGGCGGGGAGTAGAGGTCCCTCTTGCTCTTGGGCACCAGGTAGATGCCCGTGAGGAAGAAGGTCATGTGGGCGTCGTACTGCCGGGACAGTTCCCGGTAGTGCGCGAACAGCCCGTCGTCGCCCTGGAGCGCGCCGTCCCAGGAGAAGACGACGAACTGGGGCGGTTTCTCGCCCGGCTTGAGCGGGACCGGCTTCAACTGCTTCCTGGGCGGGCCGGTGTAGGAGGTGGAGCCGTCCCCGAGGACCTTGGTCTTGCCGTCCCACTGCGGCTGGTGGTCGTTCTTCCCGGGGGTGTTCGTGCGGGCCTCCCCGGAGGAGGCGGTCGGGGCGGTCTTCTCCTGTCGCGTCAGCACCAGATAGCCCGCGACCAGGCACGCGACGACGACGAGCGCCGCCAGGGTCAGTATGCGCGGGGACAGGGCGCCCAGCGCGCGGCGGGACGCGCTGGGGGCGCGCGGTGCGCGGCGGCGACCGGAGGGTGACTTCATGCGCGGCTCATTCTGCGAGGGAGTGGGAAGGTCTGGGTGGCGCCGGGCGCCGGGGTCAGCCGACGCCCCGGGCTCTGGACCAGATGGTGTACGGAACGCTGTCGCCGGGGGTTCCCGCGATCCCCTTCAGCGGCAGCGGTTCCAGGCTCTTGGTGAGGTCGATGCGGTAGGTGACGACGGCCGTGGACACGGACCCGGCCGTTCCGACATACCAGGACGCGGTGTCGTTCTGCGCGGTTCCGGCCTTGCCGGACACCCCGGCGGGCGCGCCCGCCTCGGGGTGGGCGGTGCGGAAGGCGTCCGTCAGGGCGGACTGGACCGCCTCGGCCGTGGACGCCTTGAGCGCCCGGCGGGACGCCGGCTCGGCCAGCGCGACCTTGGAGCCGTTGCGGGTGATCCGGTCCACCGAGTACGGCTCGACGTGTGTCCCCCCGGCCGCGAAGGTGGCGTATCCGCTGGCCATGCGGATCGCGCTGGGCGTGGCGCTGCCGAGGGACATCGCCGGTACGTGCGGGCCGAAGCTGGAGGACAGCAGGCCCGCGGCCTCGGCGGTGTCGCGCACCTTGTCCAGGCCGGTGTCCATGCCGAGCTGCATGAACGGCGTGTTCACCGACAGGGCGAGGGCCCGGGCCAGGCTGATCTGCCCGTAGGACTTCTTGCCGTCGTTGCGGGCGGCGACCTTCTTGCCGCTGCGGTCCCAGTAGGGGCCCTCGGGTGTCGTCACGGGGACGCCGTCGTCCCCGTTGTAGAGGGTCTGCGGGGTGACCTGGGTGCGGGTGCCGTCCCGGGTCTTCTGCACCCCGTGCTCCAGGGCCGCGGCGTAGACGAACGGCAGGAAGGCCGAACCGGCCGGCACGGTGGTCGCGTTGGACTCGTTGTAGCCCTGCTTGCGGTGGTCGGGGCCCCCGTGGAGGGCGAGGATGCGTCCGTCGGTGGCCACCGAGGCGGCGCCGTAGTGCACGGTCTTCGCCTTGGCCGGGTCGTCCTCGCGGGCCTGCTTGCGGGCCTTGGTCACGGCCTCGGTGAGTGCCGTCTCCTGCTTGCGGTCGAAGGTCGTGTAGATCTGGAAGCCGCCGAGGTCGAACTCCTTGTCGGAGATGCGCGCGGCCTTCTTCGCGTACTGGGTGGCCAGCTCCACGAGGTAGTCGCTCTGCTTGCCGGTGTCGTAGCCCGGCGCGTGCTTCAGCGGCTCGGGGAACTTCTTGTACTTGGCCCGCTCCGACTTCGACAGCGTCCCCACGTCGACCATGCGGTCGAGTATCCAGGACCAGCGCTCCACGGCACGGGCGTGGTTGCCTCCGCCCAGGGCGGGGTCGTAGAGTCCGGCGCCCTTGAGCAGTGAGGCGAGGAAGGCGGCCTCGCTGACGTCGAGTTCGCGGACGTCCTTGCCGTAGTAGGCCTGGGCGGCGCGCTGTATGCCGTAGGTGCCGCGGCCGAACCAGCTGGTGTTGAGGTAGCCCTCGAGGATGTCGTCCTTGTCCATCTCGTTGTCGAGCTTGAGGGCGAGCATGGCCTCGGTGAACTTGCGGCTCACCGAGCGGTCCTGGTTGAGGTAGACGTTCTTGACGTACTGCTGGGTGATGGTGGAGCCGCCCTGGGTCTCCCCCTGGCCCACCGTGCGCCACAGGGCCCGGGTGAGGCCGCTGAAGGATATGCCGGGGTCGCTGTAGAAGCTGGCGTTCTCGGCCGCCAGCACGGCGTCGCGGACGTCCACGGGTATGTCCTTCAGCGGCATCTCCTGGCGCTGCACCCAGCCGGTGCGGGCCATGGGCGTGCCGTCGGACCAGTAGTAGACGTTGTCCTGCTGCGTGGCGTACGAGTTGAGGTTCTCCGGGACGTCGGTGGCGGCGTAGGCGACGCCGAGGAACACGACGGACAGCCCGGTGAGCGTCAGCGCGGCCCCGAGCCACTGCCGCCAGGAGGGCGCCCAGCGGCGCCAGCCGGTGCGGCCGGGGTGGGGGTAGACGGGCCGCAGGCGGCGGGCGTAGGGGGCGAGGCGGGCGGCGTGGGGGGCCAGCGGGGCGAGGTACGCGGCGGGTTTGAAGGTCCTGGCGCTCTTGCGCCGGCGGCGGGACCTGCCGGAGCCGCGGCCGGAGGAGGGGGCGGTGTCGGAGGCGGCGGCGTCGGGGGTGGCGGCCGCGCTGGTGGCCGCGACCACGTCGTCCGCACGCAACTGCATGGTTTGATCGGGTTTGTCCGCATGCGGGAAAGCGGGAGCCTTCAACTGCATGGTCTCGTCCGGTTCCCGCCCAGCCTCGGTCACGGCCGTGTCTCCCCTCCCCCGCTTACGGTGGTGCCCGCGCGAGAGCCCGGCCGCCGCTGTCGACCGCGGCGCGCTCCACATCCCCCCGGCCGTGTGGCTTCTCGCGACGATGGAAAGCTACCAGTGGCCTTTACAGCTTCTCCATAGCGGTTGGGGCAAGAACGGTCACATGCGCTCCCGGCGAGTGGTATTTCCGTCGCCTCGCACTAATCTGTCCCCATGCCTCGCTACGAGTACCGCTGCCGGACCTGCGGCGACACCTTCGAACTGAGCCGTCCCATGGCCGAGTCCGCCGCCCCCGCGGCCTGCCCCGCGGGTCACGACGACACGGTGAAGCTGCTGTCGACCGTCGCGGTGGCCGGTTCGGCCTCCGCCCCGGCCCCGGCGCCCCGGGCGGGCGGCGGTGGCGGCGGGGGCTGCTGCGGCGGGGGCTGCTGCGGCTGACCCCGCCCCCGGGGTTCGTCCTCAGCTTTTCTTCAGGTCCGGTTTTCTACGGTGGCGGCATGACAGCCAACGCCGCGGACGCCGGACCGCAGTGGGTCAACGACCTCATGGACACGATGGGCGCACCGGGTGCCGGTCTCGCCATCGCCCTGGAGAACCTGTTCCCGCCCCTGCCCAGCGAGGTGATCCTGCCGCTGGCCGGCTTCGCCGCGAGCAGCGGGCGGATGAGCCTGCTCGCCGTGCTGCTGTGGACGACCGCCGGTTCGGTGATCGGCGCCCTCGCGCTGTACGGGGTCGGCGCGCTGCTCGGCCGTGACCGGACGGTGGCGATCGCCCGGCGGCTGCCGCTGGTGAAGGTCTCGGACATCGAGAAGACCGAGGCGTGGTTCGACAAACACGGCACCAAGGCCGTGTTCTTCGGCCGGATGATCCCGATCTTCCGCAGCCTGATCTCCGTACCGGCGGGCGTGGAGCGGATGCGCCTGCCGGTGTTCCTCGGTCTGACCACCCTGGGCAGCGCGATCTGGAACACGGTGTTCGTGCTCGCCGGCTACTTCCTCGGCGCGAACTGGCACACGGTGTCCGACGTCGTCTCCACCTACTCCAAGGTGGTCCTGGCGCTGGCCGCCCTGGCGGTGGCGGTGTTCATCGGCGTACGGCTGCGGCGGCGCCCTGAAGGGGCGCGGGGCCGTGACGATCAGCGGCACCGCCGCGGGGCGCGATCGGCCACGTCGGAGCCGCAGCCGCACGACGGCGACCATCCCACCCGAACGCTCAGGCGTCCCGTACCACCCCGAGAAACTCCCGGAGGATCCGCTCCCCGGCCAGAACGCCCCTCTCGGGGAGCGCCCTGACCGAAGGGGCCGTGAAGCCCGTGTCGGCCAGCTCCCCGTGGCCGGGGCGCCACCCCCGGTCCGCGGCGAGCAGCAGGTCGGCGTCGAGCAGGGAGTCGCCCGCCGCGAGCGTGAGCTGCGCCCCGGTGCGCCGGGCGACCTCCCGCAGGGCCGCGCTCTTGGTCAGCGGCCGGGGAACGGCGTAGATCTTGCGGCCCTGCAGGGACACGGTCCAGCCGCGGTCCTCCGCCCACACGGCGAGTTCCTTCACCCAGTCGTCGTCGAGCAGCTCGCGCTCGACGACGAGGTAGGCGAACAGGTCGTCCGCGACGCGGTGCTTGCGCACCCACACCGGGTCCGCCGCCCTGAGCAGGTGCTCCTGCACCTCGGCGAGCGGCGCGCACCGGTCGGCCAGCCGGGCGGTCACCTGCGCGTGCCAGTCGGGGTCGGACACCCCGTCCACCAGGAGGTGGCCGCCGTTGGCGCAGATCGCGTACGTGGGCTGCGGCCCGGGCAGGTTGATGCGCTGGTACTGCTTGCGCGTCCGGGTCGTCGTCGGCACGAACACGGCCGCGTCGCCGAGGTCCGTCAGGAGCCGGGCCGCCGTCTCCGTCATGTACGACAGCGGCCTGCTCTCGTGCACCTCCACGCACAGCAGCCGGGGCGCCCGGGCGTCCGGCATGGTCAGCGCCAGGGCCGCCGAGGAGTAGATCAGCGTCCGGTCGAGGTCGCTCGCGACGATCACGCGCGTCACAGGGTCACCGCCTTGCCGTCGGCGCCGGTCGCGCCCTTGGTGTACTTGGGGTGGATCAGGCCGACGCAGGTGTAGGGCAGCGCGTCGACCTCCTCCACCGGTACCCCGCGCTGCTCGGCGAGCAGGCGGACGTGGTCGAGGTCGCTGCCCGCCCCGGCCCGCGCCAGGACCTTCCAGGGCACGCGGCGCAGCATCACCCGGGTCGTCTCGCCCACCCCGGGCTTGACGAGGTTCACGTCGTGGATGCCGTACTCCTCACTGATGCGTTCGACGGCGGCCCAGCCCTCCCAGGTGGGGGTGCGGTCGGCGGCGAGCAGTTCCTTGGCCTGGGCGCAGGCGGCGTCCGCGACCTCGGGGAAGCGGGCCGAGACGGCGTCCAGGAACGCCACGGAGACGTCCGTGGCGGCGAGCTCGCGGTAGAACTTGGCGCCGTGGAAGTCGTGCGGGCCGACCAGGTCCGCGCGCAGCACGGTCCGCGAGATCAGCCCGGAGACGGTGGAGTTGAGACAGGCGGAGGGGATGAGGAAGTCCTCGCGGGTGCCGTAGGTGCGCACGCAGGATCCCGGGTCGGCCAGGACGGCGATCTCGGGGCTGAAGCCGGTGACGCCGTCGGACTTCTCGAACTCCGTCAGCGCCTGGGCGAGTTCACGGGTGATGGCGCCCTTGCCGGTCCAGCCGTCGACGAAGACGACGTCCCGGGGGTCGTGGTGGGCGGCGAGCCAGCGCAGGGCGTTGGCGTCGATGCCGCGGCCGCGCACGATCGACACGGCGTAGTGCGGCAGGTCCAGGCCGTGCCGGTGCTGCGCCCAGCGGCGCATGAGGATGCCGACGGGCGTGCCGGCCCGGGCCAGGGAGACCAGGACCGGGCGCGGGGACCGCTCGGCGAGGACCGTCTCGGTGACGACGCCGACCGCCCGGGCGATCCGGGCCGCGGAGGTGCTCAGCGCGGCGTGGAACAGCTCCTGGTACTGCTCGCTCGGCTGGTACTCCACCGGCAGCGACTCCGCGTAGTGGGCGCCGCCGCTCTGGATCGCCTCCTCGCGCTCCTCGGTCGGCGCCTCCAGGGTCACGTCGGAGAGGTCCTGCAGCAGCCAGCCGACCTCCTCGGGCGCGTACGAGGAGAAGGCGGGGCCACGGAGGGGCGCGGGCAGCATGGAGGGCCTTTCGGGCGCGTGCGGGGTGCCGGGGACGTACGACGGCACGACGGCGAGCAGGACGTGCGGGACGGTGCCGGCGAGGCGGTCCAGCAGTCCCTGGGGGGCGTGCAGCAGGGGGGTGTCCGCGACCGAGTCGACGACGGCGACGACGGCGTCGAGGCCTGCGCCGTCGACGTTGTAGGCGTAGCGCTCGCCCGGGCCGTCGGCGGGGTCGTCGTGGGCGGGGAAGGCCAGGCGCGTGCGTATCGCGTAGCCGGGGTCGTCCACCGCCAGGACGGGCGAGCGCGTGGTGGTGGAGTAGCGGACCTCGGCGTGCGTGATCCGCTCCAGGGCCTCGGCGAGCCGCAGCGGGGCGTACATCAGCTCCTCGAAGCCGAGGACGTGGACGCGGCGGGCGCCGTGCGGCAGGGCCTCGGCGATCCTGGCCGCCATCGCAGGCAGGGCGGCCTCCAGCCGGGCGCGGTGCGCGGGCGTGAACCCGTGCCGCCCGCCGTCCGGCAGGCCGGCGGGCCAGTGCAGGTCGACGCGGGTGGCGTGGGGGGCGGTGCCGCTGGCGTGCGGGTGCGGGCCGGTGGGGGCCGGCGCCGCGCCCGCCGACGCACCCTCCGCGTCGTACCGCGCCACCAGCTCCTGCCCCTTCTCCAGCACCCCCGCGGGCAGCCGCACGGTCCCCGAAGCCGCAGCCACGAGATCCACCCGGGCACCGATCTCACTGGCGAACGCCTCCAACCGCCCCGCGTCGGCGGCGGACCGCATGTCCACCAGCGCCACCACGACGTACCTCGGCCGCGGATACCGCGCATGGAGATCGCGCACGGTGTTCAGCACCGTGTTCCCCGTGGAGAACTCGTCGTCCACCAGGACCAGCGGCCCGTCCCCGGCGAGCAGCGCGGGGTCCTCGGGCAGCAGCAGGTGGGAGGTCGCGTGGGAGTGGGACTCCTCGAAGCCGCCGGCCGGGGTCAGGCCGGGCACCGGGCGGCGGGTGGAGTGCAGGTAGGGGGCGAGGCCCAGTCCGTCGGCGACGCAGTGGCCGAGGCCGGTCGCGGTCTCCGCGTAGCCGAGGACGACGGCCCGCCGGGCCTCCTCGTCGCCCAGCAGCTCGCGCACCCGGCGGCCGAGCGAGAACCCGTGCCCGTACACCACGGACGGCACCTGGGGGACGTGCTTGCCCAGCACGTTCGACACCAGCAGGTGGGCCCGTTTGGGGTTGCGGCGCAGGGCCATCCCCAGCAGTCCGGTCAGCCGCTCGTCACCGGCCAGCCCGACACCGAGCCGCTCGGCGACCCAGCGGCCCGTCCACACGGTCCCGGCCGGTGCGCCCGGGGGCGCCCCGTCCCGTATGCCGTGCCGCTCCCCCTCGTTCACTGCCTTCTCCATACAATCCCCGCGTCGAGTCCGCCGATGTACCGCACGGGGCCCGTCCCGCCGCTGCGGGGCCCCGCGCACGCTGCCGTCACTCCGGCAGGCCCGCCGCCAGCAGCTCCACGAAGCCGATGTCCTCGTCGGCCACGCCGAAGACCTCGGCCCGCAGCAGGGTCCGCTCGGCCCAGGCCCGATGCGGTTTCACCTCGTTCATCTTGTTCGTGTACGCCGATCTCAGCACACCCCCGCCGCCGCGCTCGGGGCGCAGGATGTCCTGGGCGTCCGAGAACTCCTCGTGGCTGACGACCGACAGGGCGTGCACCGGCAGCACATGGGAGGGGTGGATGCAGGTCTTGCCCAGCAGTCCGTTGGCCTGGTCCAGGGAGATCTCCCGCAGCAACCCGTCCATGGCGTGCTCGATCAGCTTCGCGCGCAGCTCCGCGGCCTGCACCTCCAGGAAGGGGCTCTGCCGCAGCAGCGGCTTGAACATGCGCTCCTGCACCCGGAAGTACTCCCACACCGGCCCGGTCACCGTGAAGCCGGTCCCGTCGGCCCGGCCCAGCATGTTCACCACGTCGGCGATCACCGAGGCGACGATCTGCACGTCGTAGGCGGTCATGTCCGGGCCCCTGCGCAGCCCGTAGGAGGAACAGAAGTCCGTGACGCCCAGGCGCAGGGCCAGGACGCGGTCGCGGTACTTGTCGACCGCCCGGAAGATGCCCTCCAGGGTCTCCACGCGCGACTCCCGGTAGAGCAGCTCGGGCGACTCCAGCACGGGCATGGCGAAAAGACGACGGCCGCTTTCGGCCTCGGCGGCCGTGAGGGCCTCCAGGAACGGCATGCCGCGCTCAGCGGTGAACTTGGGCAGCACGAAGCCGGACAGCAGCCGCACGGCGGGTCCCAGGCGCCGTACGAGGTCGGGTATCTGCTCGGGGGTGCGGACCCGGATGAACAGCAGCGGCAGGTCCGCGTCCGGCAGGCCGGCCAGGGCCGTGAGCTGACGGACCAGGTTCTCCTCGCCGGGGCCGACCTCGGCGTCGTCGATCGAGTCCTCCAGGCACAGCACCATCGAGACCACGCCCCGGCCGGCCTGCTTGCGGACGTCGTCGGCGAGGCGGGGCCGGGTGGCGGGGCTGTACAGCGTGGCGCCGAGGGCGGCCGACAGCAGGCGGGCCGGGGAGTCGGAGGTGAACTCGCACGGCTCGCGGTGGAAGAGGCGCCGCCGCACCTCAGGGGCGATCTGTCCGAAGTGACGCATGGATCTCCCCCGTGGTGGTTGCGCGACCTGCGAATCGACGAAAGCTGGCCGGTAATAGTACGTAGAAGTCCATGTCCCAGGTTCCCGTCAGGCATGAATTTCAGGTAACGCGGGCAAGCACAGCCGGACCCGGCCATCTCGACGGTAGTGCGCGACCGCCGGGGGCGCCGCTCGTGGCGCCGCGCCCCGCGTTGTCGTGAGCAGGACCGAGAAGGCAGGATGACCGCATGACGCACGCGATGCTGAAGGGGTCGAACGTCCCGCTGGAAGCCACCACGGTACGCGCCGTGCTGCGCTGGACACCCGGGCAGGGGGTCCCGGACGTCGACGCCTCCGCGCTGCTCCTCGGCCCCGGCGGTCGTGTGCGCTCCGACGAGGACTTCGTCTTCTACAACCAGCCCCGCCATCCCTCCGGCACGGTGTGGCGGCTCGGCAAGAAGCGGGTCGCCGAGGGCCTGACCGACACGATCCAGACGGAACTGACCGGTGTCGAGTCCGAAGTCGGCCGCATCCTGATCGTCGCCTCGGCGGACGGCGTCACCTTCGACCGCGTGCGGGCGCTGCGCATCCTGCTGTACGACGCGGCGGGCACGGGCGAGGAGGCGCTGGCGTACTTCGACGTGAAGCCGGAGACGGGCGAGGAGACGGCGCTGATCTGCGGCGAGCTGTACCGCCGCGGGGAGGGCTGGAAGTTCCGGGCGCTGGGCGAGGGCTACTCGAACGGGCTGAAGGGCCTCGCGACGGACTTCGGCATCTCGGTGGACGAGGCGGAGGCGGCCGAGGAGCCCACCGCCTCCGTCCCGACGCCCCCGACCACGGCCGGACCCGCCCCCACCACCGCCGGGCAGCCCCCGTCCGCCCCCGAGGGCTCCCGCCCGCTGCCGCCGGAGCAGCCGGCCGGGGTGCCCGCTCAGCCCGGCTACGGCTACCCGCCGCAGCAGCCCCCGGTGACACAGCCGGCCTACGGCTACCCGCAGCCCACCAGCCCGCCCGTCTACGGCTACCCGCAGCCACCGGCCACGGCGGGGGCCGCGGGCGCGCGGCCCGGCTACGGCTACCCGCCCCCACCCACCGGCGCGCCCGACCCGGACTTCCGGCTGCCCCCGCAAGGTCCGCAGTTCATCGGCCGCTGAGGCGGGGCCGACCGGCGGGGCGCGCGGGGGTCAGCGGTCGACCTTGGTCTTGTAGCCCCGGCCCCACTGCAGTCCCCAGCCGTAGAGCCGGTCCAGCTCGGCCTGGAAGCCGTAGACGAACTTCGCCTCGCGCCGGACGACGATCTCGTCCTTGACCTTCTCGATCATGACGACGGCGCAGGAGCGGGCCTGCGGCTGACGTTCGTCGAGGTGGATCTCGATGCGGGGGCCGCTGCTCGGGTAGAGCGTGACGCTGGCGTGGGTGCGGTCGAACGCGGGTGTCTGGTCGTAGATGTAGACGAACACCAGGAGCCGCTTGATGTGCTCGCGGTGGTCCAGGTTGATGTACATCGTCTCGCCGGATCCCGAGCCGAAGCGGTCGTCGCCGCTGAGCTTGACGTACGGCGGGGCGTTGACGTCCCCGAAATAGCCGCCGAGGGGCTGTACGACGCCCTTGCTGCCGTCCTGCAGCTCGTACAGGCAGCCGAGGTCCAGGTCGACGTTGACCATGGACTGGCTGTGGCCGACGACCTCCGGCGGTTTCAGCGCCCGCAAGGGGTGGCGCAGCAGGCTCTCGCGCTGGGAGCCGCCGATGTCGGACGTGCGCATCCGCCAGCTGAGGTTGACGCGCAGGTGGCCGGTGGCCGCGTCCTGCTTGGTGAGTGATATCTGCGAGCGCCGCTTGGTCAGTTCGATCGCGTTGGTTGCCGCGTTGCCCGAGTCGAACTGCGCCTCGCCGCGCCGGAGTCCGTCGAACAGGCCCATTCCGCCCCCCACGTTCACTTGGTAACCGCGGGTCACCGCCGTGCCCGCGGCCCTTCACGGCCGACGGGGCGGCCGCCGAGGAGTCGCCTCGGTGGCCGCCCCGTCGAGAGCGTTCCTCACCCGGAGGGGTGTCACACCCCGGACGAGACCTCAGTCTTGTCGCTGGACCCGGCGTTCCCCTCGGCCGCCGCGAGCGCCTTGTTGCGGCGGACGGAGGACCAGAAGGAGGCACCGATCAGGACGACGCCGATGAGGCCGGTGATGATCTCGTTGATCTCGTACTGGATGGTGACCAGCAGGATCATGGCGAGCGCGCCGATGGCGTAGTGCGCGCCGTGCTCCAGGTAGACGTAGTCGTCCAGGGTGCCCTGGCGGACGAGGTAGACCGTCAGCGAACGGACGTACATGGCGCCGATGCCCAGGCCGAGCGCCATCAGCACGATGTCGTTGGTGATGGCGAACGCACCGATCACGCCGTCGAAGGAGAAGGACGCGTCCAGGACCTCGAGGTACAGGAACATGAAGAACGCGGCCTTGCCGGCCAGCTTGACCGCCGACTTGGGCTTGCCCTCGCGGACGGCCTGCTCCTCGGCCTCGTGCTCGCGCTCCTCCTCCTCTTCGAGCTTGTCCTCGAAGAAGCTGGAGAGGCCGCCGACGATCATGTACGTGATCAGACCGGCGATGCCGGACAGCAGGACGGTCTCCGCCTTGTCGGCGTGGGTGCCGCCGTGCTGGTGGGCGTGGGCGCCGAAGGTGATCGAGGAGATGAGCAGGACGATCAGGGCGATGCAGACCGACAGCATGTCGATCTTGCCGAGCTTGGACAGCGGGCGCTCCAGCCAGCCGAGCCACTTGATGTCCCGGTCCTCGAAGATGAAGTCGAGGAAGATCATCAGCAGGAACATGCCACCGAAGGCGGCGATCGACGGATGCGCGTCGGTCACCAGCTCCTGGTAGCGGTCCTTGTCGGTGAGGGCGAGGTCGACCGCCTCGATCGGGCCCATCTGGGCGCTGACCGCGACGATCACGACGGGGAAGACCAGCCGCATGCCGAAGACGGCGATCAGGATGCCGATCGTGAGGAAGATCTTCTGCCAGAAGGCATTCATCTTCTTCAGGATTCCGGCGTTGACCACCGCGTTGTCGAAGGACAGCGAGATCTCGAGGATGGACAGGATCGCGACGATGCCGAAAGCGGTCCACCCTCCGTAGAAGACCGCTGCGACCAGGCCGAGCGCGGTGACCGCGAACGACCACCCGAAGGTTTTCAGAACCACTGGCTACCCAATCGTGTGTGTACGGGGTACCCCCGCGCCGTACCCGGCTTTACGAACTTTTGAAGCCGCAGTCTAGTGGGCCCTTCCCGGCCCTCCGCGAGGCCCCGGATTTTGCTCATATCGCGTCACGAGACGCTGACTCCGAAGTCCAGCGCGATGCCGCGCAGACCCGACGCGTACCCCTGGCCGACGGCCCTGAACTTCCATTCGCCCTGGTACCGGTACACCTCGCCGAAGATCATGGCGGTCTCGGTGGAGGCGTCCTCGCTGAGGTCGTAGCGGGCCAGTTCCTGGCCGTCGGCCTGGTTCACCACGCGGATGAAGGCGTTGCTGACCTGGCCGAAGGTCTGGCCGCGCTCGTCGGCCATGTGGATGGAGACCGGGAAGACGATCTTGTCGCACTGCGGCGGCACCTTGGCGAGGTCGATGAGCAGCGACTCGTCGTCGCCCTCGCCCTCACCGGTGAGGTTGTCGCCGGTGTGCTCGACCGAGCCGTCCGGGCTCTTGAGCTGGTTGTAGAAGACGAACCACTCGTCCCCGAGCACGCGGCCGCCGCTGCACATCAGGGCGCTGGCGTCGAGGTCGAAGGGCGCTCCCGTGGTGGAGCGCGCGTCCCAGCCGAGACCGATCATCACGTGTGTGAGGTTCGGTGCGGCCTTGGACAGGGAGACGTTGCCCCCCTTGGCAAGCGTGACGCCCATGATGCTGTCCCTCCCCGAAGGATGTGTCCCAGGTGGTCCTGCGCGTCCGGCGCCGCACGTAAACCGTGCGGCGCCGGACGAGAGGATGCGGGGCCCCGGTGCCGGGGCCGCCGGGTGGCTCAGACGTTCACGCCGAAGTCCTGCGCGATGCCGCGCAGGCCGGAGGCGTAACCCTGGCCGATGGCACGGAACTTCCACTCCGCGCCGTGCCGGTAGAGCTCACCGAAGACCATGGCGGTCTCGGTGGAGGCGTCCTCGCTCAGGTCGTACCGGGCGATCTCCGCACCGCCGGCCTGGTTCACCACGCGGATGAACGCGTTGCGGACCTGGCCGAAGGACTGCTGGCGGGTCTCGGCGTCGTAGATCGAGACGGGGAAGACGATCTTCTCCACCTCGGCCGGCACGGTCGCGAGGTTCACCTTGATCTGCTCGTCGTCGCCCTCGCCCTCACCGGTGAGGTTGTCACCGGTGTGCTCGACGGAGCCCTCCGGGCTCTTGAGGTTGTTGAAGAAGATGAAGTGCGCGTCGCTCGCGACCTTGCCGGAGCTGTTCAGCAGCAGCGCGCTGGCGTCGAGGTCGAAGTCGGTGCCGGTCGTGGTGCGGACGTCCCACCCCAGACCGATGATGACCGCGGTGAGGCCAGGCGCCTCCTTGGTCAGCGATACGTTGCCGCCCTTGCTGAGGCTGACTCCCACGAGTCCTCCATTGGTGTCCAGGGGCGGGATGCCCCGTTGTGCTCGGATGTCGGATCAACGACTCGATCCTAGTGACGGGTTCCCACGCCTCGCAGGCCCTGACGCCGACATTCGCGCGGATGTCGGGCGCGGGACGCCCGACCGGTGTCACAGCGCGTCGAGCGCCTTGACGTAGTCGTTCAGGTCGCGCGCGTCCGGCAGGCCGTTGACGACGGTCCACCGCACGACGCCCTCCTTGTCGATGACGAAGGTGCCGCGCACGGCGCAGCCCTTGTCCTCGTCGAAGACGCCGTAGGCGCGCGAGACGTTGCCGTGCGGCCAGAAGTCGGACAGCAGCGGGTACTCCAGGCCCTCCTGCTCACCGAAGACGCGCAGGGTGTGGATGGAGTCGTTGGAGACGGCGAGCAGCTGGGTGTCGCGGTCGGTGAACTGCGGCAGGTTGTCGCGCAGCTCGCACAGCTCGCCGGTGCACACGCCGGTGAAGGCGAAGGGGTAGAAGAGCAGGACGACGTTCCGGGAGCCGCGGAAGTCGGACAGCTTCACCGCGGCGCCGTGGTTGTCCCTGAGCTCGAAGTCGGGGGCCTTGTCGCCGACCTGGATCGCCATCGTCGTGGGTGTCCCTTCCTGGTGGTGTGCCGGGAGGGACCACCCTACGCAGGGGCCCGAACACGCCGACGGGCGGGCCGACGGCACGGCCCGCCCCGGCGGTACGACTACCGCTTGGACTTGGCGGCCTTCGGCGTCGCCAGCCGGCTGCCGCTCCAGTCCTTGCCGACGCTGACGCTCTTGGACGCCGTCAGACCCGCCGTGGTGGCGGCTTCCGAGATGTCGCTCGGCTCCACGTACCCCGCACGGCCGGTCTTCGGCGTCAGGAGCAGGATGGCGCCGCCCTCTTCGATGTACGTGGTGGCATCCACCAGCGCATCCGTCAGGTCGCCGTCGTCGTCACGGAACCACAGCACAACGGCGTCGGCCACGTCGTCGTAGTCCTCGTCCATCAGGTCGCCCTCGATGACGCCCTCGATGGTCTCGCGGAGCTCCTGGTCCACGTCGTCGTCGTAGCCGATCTCCTGGACCACCTGCCCGGGCTGGAACCCCAGCCTGGCGGCAGGGTTCGTCCGCTCCTCCGCGTGGTCCGCGGTCGCGCTCACGGGTTGCCTCCTGATCATGTCTTCGGATGGGGGTACCCCCTGCTCCTCTGAGCTCGGGGGAATCTCAGCCACGCGCGTGCGCGAAGCATTGGCCGTAGTCCACACGGGCGGGACCGATCGCGCAAGTACCCGGCCGTGCAGACCGCCGAAACGGTGACGATCCCGGCGGTGTCACCGCAACTCCAGGCACACCATCATGGCCCGAGGTGATGCACACCACACCTTTCTGCCCTGTTTGGGCGTTTGGGAATCGTCTGTGGGTACGAGACTCGAAGGTATTCGCCCGTGGTGTCACGGAGCCGGTCTCACGCTCGGGTTACCGCTCGGTAGAGATGACGTTTCACGGCCCCGAGGTGGACCATGGGGAGCGGCGCGCCCCCCAGCGACGACGCCCCGCGACGACAGCGAAACAGCGGCCCTCGCAGGCCCTCTGACAGGTAAGGAACAGCGTGGCTTCCGCATCCGATCGCAACCCGATCATCATTGGCGGCCTTCCGAGTCAGGTTCCTGACTTCGATCCCGAAGAGACGCAGGAGTGGCTCGACTCCCTGGACGCCGCCGTCGACGAGCGCGGCCGGGAGCGCGCCCGCTACCTGATGCTGCGGCTGATCGAGCGGGCCCGCGAGAAGCGCGTGGCCGTGCCGGAGATGCGCAGCACGGACTACGTCAACACCATCCCGACCAAGAGCGAGCCGTTCTTCCCGGGCAACGAGGAGATCGAGCGCAAGGTCCTGAACGCCACCCGCTGGAACGCGGCGGTGATGGTCTCGCGGGCCCAGCGCCCGGGCATCGGCGTCGGCGGCCACATCGCCACCTTCGCGTCCTCCGCCTCGCTGTACGACGTCGGCTTCAACCACTTCTTCCGTGGCAAGGACGAGGGCGACGGCGGTGACCAGGTCTTCTTCCAGGGGCACGCCTCCCCGGGCATCTACGCCCGCGCCTTCCTGCTGGACCGGCTGAGCGAGCAGCACCTGGACGGCTTCCGCCAGGAGAAGTCCAAGGCGCCCTACGCGCTGTCGTCCTACCCCCACCCGCGGTCGATGCCGGACTTCTGGGAGTTCCCGACGGTGTCGATGGGCCTCGGCCCGATCGGCGCGATCTACCAGGCGCGGATGAACCGCTACATGGAGGCGCGCGGGATCGCCGACACCTCCAGGTCGCACGTCTGGGCGTTCCTCGGCGACGGCGAGATGGACGAGCCGGAGTCGCTGGGCCAGTTGTCCATCGCCGCCCGCGAGGGTCTGGACAACCTGACGTTCGTCGTCAACTGCAACCTTCAGCGCCTCGACGGCCCGGTGCGCGGCAACGGCAAGATCATCCAGGAGCTGGAGTCGATCTTCCGCGGCGCCGGCTGGAACGTGATCAAGCTCGTCTGGGACCGCACCTGGGACCCACTGCTCGCCCAGGACCGCGACGGCGTGCTGGTCAACAAGATGAACACCACGCCGGACGGGCAGTTCCAGACGTACGCCACGGAGACCGGCGCGTACATCCGCGACCACTTCTTCGGCGACGACCACCGGCTGCGCGCGATGGTCGAGAACATGACCGACGACCAGATCCTGCACCTGGGCCGCGGCGGTCACGACCACCGCAAGATCTTCGCGGCGTACAAGGCGGCCGTGGAGCACAAGGGCCAGCCGACGGTGATCCTCGCCAAGACGATCAAGGGCTGGACGCTGGGCCCGAACTTCGAGGGCCGCAACGCCACGCACCAGATGAAGAAGCTGACGGTCGACGACCTCAAGCGCTTCCGCGACCGCCTGCACCTGCCGATCTCGGACAAGGAGCTGGAGTCCGGCGTCCCGCCGTACTACCACCCGGGCCGGGACTCGGAGGAGATCCAGTACATGCACGACCGCCGCAGGTCGCTCGGCGGTTACGTGCCCACGCGCGTCGTCCGGTCCAAGCCGCTGGCTCTGCCCGAGGACAAGACGTACGCGACCGTGAAGAAGGGGTCGGGTCACCAGTCCATCGCGACGACGATGGCGTTCGTCCGGCTCCTCAAGGACCTCATGCGGGACAAGGAGATCGGCAAGCGGTTCGTGCTGATCGCGCCGGACGAGTACCGCACGTTCGGCATGGACTCGTTCTTCCCGAGCGCGAAGATCTACAACCCGCTCGGACAGCAGTACGAGTCGGTCGACCGCGAGCTGCTGCTCGCCTACAAGGAGGCGCCGAACGGGCAGATGCTGCACGACGGCATCTCCGAGGCGGGCTGCACGGCCTCGCTGATCGCCGCCGGCTCGGCCTACGCCACCCACGGCGAGCCGCTGATCCCGGTCTACGTCTTCTACTCGATGTTCGGTTTCCAGCGCACCGGCGACCAGTTCTGGCAGATGGCCGACCAGCTGTCCCGCGGTTTCGTCCTGGGCGCGACCGCCGGCCGCACGACCCTGACCGGTGAGGGCCTGCAGCACGCGGACGGCCACTCGCAGCTGCTCGCGTCGACGAACCCGGCGTGCGTGGCGTACGACCCGGCGTTCGGCTTCGAGATCGCCCACATCGTCAAGGACGGTCTGCGCCGGATGTACGGCTCCTCGCAGGAGCACCCGCACGGCGAGGACGTCTTCTACTACCTGACCGTCTACAACGAGCCGATCCAGCACCCGGCCGAGCCGGAAGGCGTGGACGTCGAGGGCATCCTCCAGGGCCTCTACCGGTTCAGCGAGGGCACGGGCGGCTCGATCCCGGCGCAGATCCTGGCCTCGGGCGTCGCGGTGCCCTGGGCGGTCGAGGCGCAGAGGCTCCTGGCCGAGGAGTGGAACGTCAAGGCGGACGTCTGGTCGGCGACCTCCTGGAACGAGCTGCGGCGCGAGGCGGTGGACTGCGAGGAGCACAACCTGCTGCACCCCGAGGAGGAGCAGCGGGTGCCGTACGTGACGCGCAAGCTCGCGGACGCACAGGGCCCGGTCGTGGCGGTGTCGGACTGGATGCGCTCGGTCCCGGACCAGATCGCGCGCTGGGTGCCGCAGACGTACCAGTCGCTCGGTGCGGACGGCTTCGGCTTCGCCGACACCCGGGGTGCGGCCCGCCGCTTCTTCCACATCGACGCCCAGTCGATCGTGGTGGCGGTGCTGACCGAGCTGGCGCGGGAGGGCAAGGTCGACCGGTCGGTGCTCAAGCAGGCCATCGACCGGTACCAGCTGCTCGACGTCTCGGCCGCGGACCCGGGCCCCGCGGGCGGCGACGCGTAGCACGCCGGGAGCCCTGTCGGGGGTGGCGAGCCTCACGGACGCACCGTGGGCCCGCCACCCCTCCGGCTTTCCTACGATGCCGCCATGCAGCAGCAGTCCGCCCAGCTCCGCTGGGAGCAGCACACGCAGCGCCCCCTGTTCGCCCTGGCCCTCGCGTTCGCCGTCGCCTACGCCGTGCCGATCGTCCGGCCCGACGCCGACCGCACGGTGGTGCGGGCGTGCGCGGCCGTCGAGTGGGTGGTGTGGGCGGCCTTCGTCCTCGACTACGTCGTACGCCTGGCGCTGACCCCGCACCGGCGGTCCTTCGTACGGACGCACTGGCTCGACCTGGCCGCGGTGCTGCTGCCGCTGCTCCAGCCGCTGCGGCTGCTGCGGCTGGTGTCGACCCTGCTGCTCGTCGGGCAGCGGGCGCGCATGGCCTCGCAGATCCGGCTGACCACGTACGTCGCCGGGGCCGTGGTCGGGCTGCTGATGTTCGGCTCGCTGGCGGTGCTGTCCGTGGAGCGCGACGCGCCGGACGGGAACATCCGCACGCTGGGTGACGCGGTGTGGTGGTCCTTCACCACGATGACGACCGTGGGATACGGGGACCACGCCCCGACGACCGGTCTGGGGCGGATGCTGGCGGTCGGGCTGATGCTGTCCGGGATCGCCCTGCTGGGTGTGGTGACGGCGAACATCGCGGCCTGGTTCATCGCGCGGTTCGAGAAGGACGACGTGGAGGAGCGGCGGCAGACGGAGGCGATCCGGGAACTGACGGAGGAGGTCCGGGCGCTGCGCGCGGAGGTGGCGGCACTCAAGAGGACGTCCGTCGAGTGAGCGCCGGGTGAGAGCGGGACGGTGGCGGGCCGGCGCCGTCCCGCTCGTCCGCGCACGAGCGGGCCCCCGGCCGAACCGCCGGGGGCCCGTGCTCACTTCACCCGGTTCAGTACCAGCCCGTGCCCGGTGTCATGGCTCCGGACAGCCACAACAGGGCCAGGAGCGTGTCGATGGCGCCCAGGACGAGGGCCACCACGGCCGCGGCCGGGCGGGAGCCCGACCAGGTACGGCCCATGGCGAGCCGGCCGCAGACGATCGCGGCGGGGCCGAGGACGATCCCCAGCACGAAGAAGCCCGCGACCGCGCAGACGACTCCGATGAGCCCGAACGTCGCGCGATCCGTCCCGGTCCCTGGCCACGTCCGGCCACGTGAGCGGGGGTGCCTGCGCGTACCGTGTCCGAAGCTCGCCATCGTCGACTCCCGTGCTCCCTCGGTCGGTTGAGGCTCAACTCGGGTATGACATGGCGGGTACCCCGCGAACGCACGGCGATGCACCGCTGCCTGCGCGCCACCCCCCTCCGGCAGCGCGCCGCAGCGTCCGCCCTCCATGTCCTGCGGAGGACGTGACCCACTGTGACCTGTGAGGGGGCCCAACGGGAGGCCCGGACGGTCTCGTTCACCCTGATGAGCGAACGCCCCCGGGAGGAGTCCTCCCGGGGGCGTCCGCCGGCGGGCCGTCAGATGTGTGCGGCACCCGCACCGGCGCCGGCGTTCTCGCCGCGCTTGGTCAGGAACGCCACCAGCACCGCCACCGCGGCGACACCCGCCGCGACGAGCGAGGCCGCGCTCATGCCGGAGATGAAGGTGTCGTGCGCGACCCCCGTGATCTTCGCGGCGATCGCGTCCGGCGTCCCCGGCGCCAGCGGCGGGACGCCGACCTGGACCGCCTCGGAGGCCTGGTGCTCCTGCTCCGGGGTGAGCGGCGGAAGGCCCGCCTTCTGCCAGTTGCCCGCCAGGTCGCTGTTGACCTTGGAGGCCATGACGGCACCGAGGACGGCCGTGCCGAGGCTGCCGCCGATCTGCATGGCGGCCTGCTGCAGACCACCCGCGACACCCGACAGCTCCATCGGGGCGTTGCCCACGATGACTTCGGTCGCGCCCACCATGACCGGCGCGAGACCGAGGCCGAGCAGGGCGAACCAGAGCGACATCACGCCGCTGCCGGTGTCCGTCTCCAGGGTCGACATTCCGTACATGGCGATCGCGGTGAGTGCCATGCCGCCCGCGAGCGGGACGCGGGGACCGAACTTGGTGATCATCGCGCCGGCCAGCGGCGAGCCGACGATCATCATGCCGGTGAGCGGAAGCAGGTGCAGACCCGCGTCGACCGGGCTCATGCCGTGCACGTTCTGCAGGTAGAACGTCACGAAGAACAGACCGCCCATGAACGCGATGGCCATGAGGATCATCAGCACGACACCCGCGGACAGCGCCACGGAACGGAACAGCGCGAGCGGGATCAGCGGCTCCTTGACCTTCGTCTCCCACAAGGCGAAGAGCGCGAAGCCCAGCACGGAGGCACCGAGGAAGCCGAGCGTCCTGGCGTCGCCCCAGCCCCACTCGGACGGCGGGGCCTTGATGAGCGCCCACACCAGGCAGAAGACCGAGGCCGACAGCAGGGCGATGCCCAGCAGGTCGAAGGAGCGCGGGGCGTTCTCGGCGCGGTGGTCGAGCAGGATCCACACGCCGAGCACGACGGCGAGGACGCCGACCGGCACGTTGATGAAGAACACCGACTGCCAGTTGACGTGCTCGACGAGCACACCGCCGAGGATCGGGCCGCCGGCGGTGGACGCGCCGATGACCATGCCCCAGATGCCGATGGCCATGTTCAGCTTCTCGGCGGGGAAGGTGGCCCGCAGCAGACCCAGCGCGGCCGGCATCAGCAGCGCGCCGAACAGGCCCTGCAGGACACGGAAGACCACCACCCAGGCGATGCTGTCGGACAGGCCGATGGCGCCCGAGGCGGCGGCGAAGCCGACGACGCCGATCAGGAAGGTCTGCCGGTGCCCGAAGCGGTCGCCCAGCTTGCCCGCGGTGATCAGGGAGACGGCGAGGGCGAGGAAGTAACCGTTGGTGATCCACTGCACCTCGGCGAACGTGGCGCCGAGGTCCTTCTGGATCGCCGGGTTGGCGATGGCCACGATGGTGCCGTCCAGGGCCACCATCATGACCCCCACGGCGACGGTGATGAGGGTGAGCCAGGGGTGCCCCCGCAGCCCCTTGCCCGGAGTCGCGTCCGCCGCGCCCGGCGCCCTGCCCCCCGACCCCGACGTGTCGATGGCGGTCTGACTAGTCATACGTTCGAGGCTAGTGACAGTCACTGACAATTGACAAACCGATTCACCGGTCGGTCACCGACACGACATCCCCGATAGCCTGAACTGGGAGAACACGGCGCACGAGAGGACCTTTCTTGAACTTGCGCGAGCGCAAGAAGCAGCGCACACGCGACGCGCTGCTGCGAGCCGCCCTGGAGCTGTTCGCCACGCGCGGGTACGAGGAGACGACCGTCGACGACATCGCCGCCGCCGTCGACGTGTCGCAGCGCACCTTCTTCCGTTATTTCGCCGGCAAGGAGGAGGCGGCGCTCTTCGTGCCGCGCCTGGCGGAGGCCGTCGTCATCGACGCGCTGCGGGCGCGCCCGCCGTCCGAGCTGCCCCTGGAGGCGCTGCGCCGCGCCGTCCTGGAGAGCTGGGACGCGATCCACGAGGCCGTCGCGGAGCTGGTGCCGATCGAACTCCACCTGCGTGTGTACCGGGTGATCGAGTCGACGCCCGCGCTGCTGGCCGTCCATCTGCGGCGGGCGGCCGAGCTGGAGGAGCAACTGGCCGGCATCATCGCCGAGCGCGAAGGTGTCGACGTGGACGCCGACCCCCGGCCCAGGATCGTCGTGGCCCTCTTCGGCGGGGTGATTCGGGTCACCGAACGACTGTGGTCCACCGGGGACGACCTCACCGTGGAAGGGCTGCGCGAACTCACCGCCGCCTACCTGGACGAGGTGGGCCCGGCACTGGCCGGGAACTGGCGTCCGGGGCGGTCCCCCTGACGGCCCGGCCAAAACGTGATCCCGGTCACTTGATTGACGCGAGACCCTCTCGTTCTCCTAGTGTGTCCTTTCAGTGACTTCCTTCGACGCCTCCCCGCAACTGAACGTCTGGCGCGCACTGCTCGCTCTGGCCGTGGTGTTCGTGATGCTGGCGACCACCGGCTGGACCGCTTCGCGCAACCAGCGGGGCGACACCCCCCTGCAGGCTTCGCTCTCCGCGTGGGAGCACGGCCGCATCGGCGGTCACCGGCTGCCCGACCCGGGGTCCGCGCCGGGAAAGCTGGCCCGTTTCTTCGCCTCGCTCAGCGAGACGGAGCGCGCGGGTCTGGCCCGCAGGTACCCGCTCGCCGTCGGCAACATGAACGGCGCACCCGTCGAGCTGCGTTACCGCGCCAACCGGATCGCGCTCGCCGAGGAACGCGAGGTGGAGCGGGAGCGCCTGCACGACGACCGCCTCACACCGGCCGGGCAGCAGGACGCCGGGCGCCGCATGAACCGGCTCGACGACCTGCTGGAGAAGGGCCGCCGCATCCTGGCCTTCGACCCGGCGGGTTCGGGCCGGGTCGCCGAGGTCTTCGGCGACCTGCGCCGGGCGGACCGGGTCTCGGTCGTCGTGCCCGGCGTGGACACCGACCTGCTCACCTTCCAGCGCACACACCGCAAGTACTCGGCACCGGTCGGCATGGCCCGGTCCCTGTACGACGCCGAGCGGCAGGCGAGTCCCTCGACCCGCACCGCCGTGATCGCCTGGGCCGACTACACCGCGCCCAGCGGACTCGGCATCGACTCGGCCACCGCGATGCGCGCCGAGGAGGGCGCGGTCCGGCTGGACGCGCTGGTGCGGGCGCTGCCCGGCCGGGCGCCGGTCTCGCTGTTCTGCCACAGCTACGGCTCGGTGGTGTGCGGCGTCGCCGCACACCGGCTGCCGGGCCGGGTGTCCGACATCGCGGTCGCCGGGAGCCCCGGCATGCGGGTGGAGAACGCCGCCCAACTGCGCACCGCGGCCCGCGTGTGGGCGATGCGGGACGCCGACGACTGGATCCAGGACGTGCCCTACCTGGAGCTGGGCGGACTGGGCCACGGGGCCGACCCGGTGTCCTCCGGGTTCGGCGCGCGGGTGCTGTCGGCGGCGGGCGCGAAGGGTCACGCCGGCTACTTCGAGCCGGGAACGGCAAGTCTGTTCAATTTTGCAGAGATCGGCGTCGGCGCATACCGCTCGGTGCACTGCGCGCACGAAGACGGCGGCTGCCGTACCGGTTTGTCCGGCGCGGCGGCGGCCTGACGCGCGTAGAGGCGAAGGAACGGCGGTCTGCTCGGGAGGGGGACGGAGGAGCGCGTGCCGCATACGATGAGCCGCATGGGTGACGTACTGGCCGGATTTCATGCCGCCTGGGAGTTCGAGTCCGACTCCGTGCTCATCCGCTACGAACGGGGGATTCGCACACCCAGGCTCTTCCAGGCACTCGGGGAGCGCCGTGTGCCGCTGGAGGCGATCGCCGGGGTGTCGCTGACGCGCGGCAAGCGCGGCACGGTCGTGCTGCGCATCGAACCGCGCCCCGGGGCCGACCCGTTGACGGAGGCGGCCGCCGGTCAGCTGAAGGAGAGCTGCGACCCCTACCGGCTCGTGCTGCCCGCCGAGCGCGAGGTGCTCGCGGAGTACTACGCCCAGGAACTGAAGGCGCTGCTGCCGGAGTCCGGACCGGCGGACCGGTTCCTCGTGGAGCCGCCGCAGGGGCCGTCGTCGTTCAAGGCGTACGACGGGAAGGCGGCCTTCGACGGGCGGACCGTCAGTTTCCGCTGGTTCTGGACCGGCGCGTCGTCGGCGAAGTGGAAGGCCGGGGACCAGAGCTTCCCGGTGGGCGAGCTGAGCGGCGTCGAGTGGCGCTCGCCCGAGGTGTTCGAGGGCCATCTGCGGCTGCTGCGGCGGGACGGGGCGGCCGTCACCCCCGCGCAGGCCGACCAGGATCCGGCGGCGGTGGTGTTCGGGCTGGGGTACGGGCCGGTCCACGAGTCGCTGCCGTTCGCGGCGGCGGTGCTGGCGGCGGTGCGGACTTCCGACCCGGTGGCCGCCGTTCCCGCGGCCCGAGCGCGGCGTGACCCGGCAGACATCGCCGAGCGGATCCGGCATCTCGGGGAGCTGCACCAGGCCGGGCTGGTGACGGACGAGGAGTTCTCGGTCAAGAAGAGCGAGTTGCTGGCGGAGCTTTAGCGTCTGCGGGGCGCCGCGCGCCGGCCGGTGCGGGTCGCCTGTGGCCGGTCGCGCCGTTCCCCGCGCCCCTGAGGGAGCGCTGCCCTACTCCCTGCCCGCCGAGACGAACGCCATGTCCGCGTGGCGGTTGCCCGTCACCTGGGCCGCGATGCCGTCCAGGAGTTCCAGCTGCTCGTCCGTCAGCTCGATCCCGGAAGCCGCCGTGTTCTCCTCGACCCGCGACGGCTTGCGGGTGCCGGGGATCGGGACGACCGGCAGACCGTGGACCTCGGCCCGCCGGTGGACCCACGCCAGGGCGATCTGGCCGAGGGTGGCGTCGTGGGCCTTCGCGACCGAGCGGATCAGTTCCAGCAGGGTGACGTTGGCGGTCGCGTTCTGGCCCGTGAAGCGGGGCTGCTGACGGCGGAAGTCGTCGGCCGGCAGTTCCTCGGCCCGGGCGAAGGAGCCGGTGAGGAAGCCACGGCCGAGGGGCGAGTACGCCACGAGCGCCGCGCCCAGTTCCCGCACCGCGGGGACGACCTGTGCCTCGATGTCCCGGCTGAACAGCGACCACTCCGACTGCACGGCGGCGATGGGGTGGACGGCGTGCGCGGCGCGCAGTTCACCGGCCGTGACCTCGCTCAGGCCGAGGTGCCTGACCTTGCCCTCGCGCACCAGGTCGGCCATCGTGCCGACGCTCTCCTCGATCGGCACGTTCACATCCCGCCGGTGCATGTAACAGAGGTCGATGACGTCGACGTCCAGGCGCTTCAGGCTGGCCTCGACGGCCCGGCGGATGTAGGGCGGGTCGTTGCGGACGATGCGCCGGGTCGGCTCGTCCGGCGGTATCGACAGGGCGAACTTGGTCGCGACGACGACCTCGTCGCGGTGTGCCTTGAAGAAGGGCGCGAGGAACCGCTCGTTCTCACCGGCGCCGTAGGCGTCGGCGGTGTCGTAGAGGGTGACGCCCAGTTCGAGGGCGCGTTCCAGGGTTGCGCGGCACGCGTCCGCGTCCGCGGGGCCGTAGCCGAAGCTCATGCCCATGCAGCCGAGGCCCTGGACGCCCACCTCGGGGCCGTCCGCGCCGAGCTTCGCCGTGGTGATCCTGCCGTCCGTCATCGAGACCCCTCCGACGCCGGGGACCGCCCGGCGTCCGCGTAGACACTGATCTTCCGGTCCAGCACGGCCAGTGTGCCCCGCAGTTCGTCGATCCTCGCCAGGACGTCCTCGCGGGTCGTCCGCAGCAGCTCGAAGCGCTCGCCGTAGGTGTGGTCGCCCGCGCGGACCAGTTCCGCGTACCGGACCATGTCCGCCACCGGCATGCCCGTCAGCCGGAGTTTGCCGACGAGGTCGAGCCAGTCGAGGTCGCGGTTGGTGTAGCGGCGCTGGCCGGTGTGGGATCGGTCGATGTGCGGCATCAGGCCGATGCGCTCGTACCAGCGCAGGGTGTGGGCGGTCAGGCCGGTCAGGCCGACGACCTCGCTGATCGTGTAGCGGTCCTGGCCGTCCGGGCGCCGGTTCTGCTGCGGCGGGCCGGCACAGAGGTCGGTGCCGGTCCCCGTGGTCTCCATCACCGTCATGGCCCCACGCTAGAACCTTGGAGTGCGCTCCAAGCAAGCGCCGACGGCAGGAAATCGGCAGGACGCCCGCCGATCCGGCTGGTTAGCGTACGCGTCATGAGTGCCGTACGCCGTGCCGTGCCCGCGGACGCCGAGGAAGTCCTGCGGCTGCGTCAAGTGATGATCGACTCGCTGTTCTCCGGTGATCCGTCCACCGGATGGCACGAGACGTCGCTGCCCACGCTCAGGGCCCGGCTGGGCGACGAGGAGGGGGACTTCGCGGCGTTCGTCGTGGACCATCCGGAACGGGCCGGGGCGCTGGCGTCCCTGGTGGCGGGGACGATCGACTACCGCATCGGCAAGGCGGGCGACCCGCAGGGCCTGGTCGGCTTCGTGTTCAGCGTCGCCACCGACCCGGGTGCCCGGCGCCGGGGGTACGCGCGGGCGTGCATGACCACCCTGCTGGAGTGGTTCCGCGAGCGCGGCGCCCGGCGGGTGCATCTCACCGCCTCGCCGGAGGCCCTGCCGCTGTACGTCTCCCTCGGCTTCCGGCCCAGGCCCGACCCCTTGCTGGAGCTCACGTGGTGAGCGCTTAGGCTCGCAGGCATGTCGCTCAAGAGCCTCGCGCTGATCGAGAACTGGCCGGTTCCCACCGCCGCCGCGGGTGTCGTCCGGGCGGACGGCACCGTCCTCGGCACCCACGGCCCGGCCGGGCAGCGCTTCCCCCTCGCCTCGGTGACCAAGCCGCTGGCCGCCTATGCGGTGCTCGTCGCCTACGAGGAGGGCGCGATCGAGTTCGACGAGCCCGCGGGTCCCCCCGGATCGACGGTCCGGCACCTGCTCGCGCACACCTCGGGCCTCGCCTTCGACGAGCACGCGGTCACGGCTCCGCCCGGGGAGCGGCGGCTGTACTCCAACGCCGGTTTCGAGCAGCTCGGCGACCACCTCGCCGAGGCGACCGACATCCCCTTCGCCGAGTACCTGCGGCAGGCGGTGCTCGAGCCGCTGGGCATGACCTCGACGTCCCTGGAGGGCTCCCCGGCCAAGGACGCGGTGTCCACCTTGGAGGACCTGCTGCGGTTCGCCGCCGAACTGCAGGCGCCGCGGCTGCTGGATCCCCGTACGGTCGCCGAGGCGATGACCGTGCAGTACCCGGGCACCAAGGGCGTCCTGCCGGGCTACGGCCACCAGAACCCCAACGACTGGGGGCTGGGCTTCGAGATCCGCGACTCCAAGTCGCCGCACTGGACGGGCTCGTCGTCCTCCCCGCGCACCTTCGGGCACTTCGGCCAGTCCGGTACGTTCCTGTGGGTCGACCCCGAGGCGCGTGCCGCCTGCGTGGCGCTGACGGACCGCGCGTTCGGCCCCTGGGCGATCGAGGCGTGGCCGGTGTTCACGGACGCGGTGCGCGCGGAGCTCTAGGGGCTGTCTGACGATTCCCGCCGTCGCCCGGAGGGCGGCCTCGCGGCGTCAGCCATCTCCCAGATCAGCAGCTCGGCCCCGGTGACGGCCTCGGCCTGCAGGCCCCGCGCGCCCGTGATGCGCGCCGCGTCCCCGGCGCCGAGCTCCTCGCCGTCCAGCCGCACGGTGCCGCGCACCACGTGCACGTACAGGTACGCCCCGTCCGGCACCGCCGTCCGCTCCCCCGCCCCGAGCCGCCGCACGTGCAGCATCGCCCCGGCCTGGGGCAGGGCGTACGGCGTGGAGTCGGCGATGCCGCGGACGACCTCGTAGGACGGCTCGCCGCCGGGCCGCAGCGGGGCCAGCCACATCTGCACGAACGTCAGCGGCCCGGAGCCGTCGTTGCGCTCCACGTGCCGTACCCCGCCCGCCGAGCTGAGCCGCTGCACGTCGCCGGGGCGCACGACGCACTCGTGCCCGGCGGAGTCCCGGTGCGTGAGCTCGCCCTCCACCACCCAGGTCACGATCTCCGTGTGACTGTGCGGGTGCTCGTCGAACCCGGCGCCCGGTGCCAGCCGCTCCTCGTTGCACGCGAGCACCGCGCCGAACCGGAGGTTGTCCGGGTCGTAGTGCGGGCCGAAGGAGAAGGCGTGCCGGCTGTCGATGCCGGCGGCCGCATCCCCTCCCTGGTAGCGCCGGTCGGCGCGCCTGACGTCCATCACGCCGTCCACGGTAGACCCGGCGGCGCACCGCCCCGTCCGGATGAGGCAGTCTTGTCCCCGTGCCCGAACCCGAAACCGGCAAGAACCCGGCCGCAGCGTCCGACCTCCACCCGCATTCCGCCACGCTGAAGCGGCTGGAGAAGTCGTCAGGATCGCTCGCCGCGCAGGCCATCGCGCGGATGGACGAGACGCTGCCCTGGTACCGGGCCATGCCCCCGGAGAACCGTTCCTGGATCGGTCTGGTCGCGCAGGCGGGCATCGCCGCGTTCACCGAGTGGTTCCGGCGCCCGGACGCCCCGCAGGCCATCTCCACCGACGTGTTCGGCACCGCGCCGCGCGAGCTGACCCGGGCGATCACGCTGCGCCAGACCGTGGAGATGGTGCGCACCACCATCGAGGTCATGGAGTCCGCGATCGACGAGGTCGCGGCACCGGGCGACGAGAGCGTGCTGCGCGAGGCGCTGCTCGTCTACGCCCGGGAGATCGCCTTCGCCACGGCCCAGGTGTACGCGCAGGCCGCCGAGGCACGCGGTGCCTGGGACGCGCGGCTGGAGTCCCTGGTGGTGAACGCCGTGCTCAGCGGCGAGGCCGACGAGGGCGCCGTGTCGCGCGCCGCCGCCCTCGGCTGGAACTCGCCCGAGCACGTGTGCGTGGTGCTCGGCACGGCGCCCGACGGGGACAGCGAGCTGACCGTGGAGGCCATACGGCGGGCGTCCCGGCACGCCAAGCTCCAGGTGCTCACCGGCGTGCTCGGCGACCGGCTGGTCGTCATCGCGGGCGGCAGCGACAACCCGCTGGCCGTGGCCAAGTCGCTCATCGGACCGTTCGCGGCCGGACCGGTCGTGGCCGGACCGGTGGTGCCCGACCTGCAGGCCGCGACCCGGTCCGCGCAGGCCGCGGCGGCGGGCCTCAAGGCGTGTTCCGCCTGGCAGGACGCCCCGCGCCCGGTCCTGGCCGACGACCTGCTCCCGGAGCGGGCCATCGCCGGCGACCCCTCCGCCCGCGAGCAGTTGGTGGAGGAGATCTACAGACCGCTGGAGGAGGCCGGGGCGGCGCTCCTGGAGACGCTCAGCGTCTATCTCGAACAGGCGAGCAGTCTCGAGGGCGCCGCCCGGATGCTGTTCGTGCATCCCAACACCGTCCGCTACCGGCTCCGACGTGTGACTGACGTCACCGGCTGGTCGCCTTCCGATGTACGCTCTGCCTTCACCCTGCGGATCGCGCTGATCCTGGGGCGTCTGGTCGATGGAGATCTCCAGCCCTAAGGTTTTGTCGGGGCTCGACAAAACCCCCTCGTGTTCTTCGTCCCTGTCCCCACGGGCGGCCGTGCCCGTACCCAAGAGAGAGTGTGAGAGTGCTCGTACTCGTCGCTCCCGGCCAGGGCGCCCAGACGCCCGGCTTCCTGACCGAATGGCTCGACCTCCCCGGTGTCCGCGGTGCCCTCGAGGCCTGGTCGGACGCCGCGGGCCTCGACCTGATCCGTTACGGCACCGAGGCCGACGCGGAGGAGATCCGCGACACCGCGGTGGCGCAGCCGCTGCTCGTCGCGGCCGGACTGGCGTCCGCGTCGCTGCTGTTCGAGGACCCGGCGGACCTGCCCCGCAAGGTCGGTGCCATCGCCGGGCACAGCGTCGGCGAGATCACCGCGGCCTCGCTCGCCGGGGTGCTCCCGCACGAGGAGGCGCTCCGCCTGGTCCGCACCCGTGGTCTGGCCATGGCCGAGGCGGCCGCCGTCACCGAGACGGGCATGGCCGCGCTCCTGGGCGGCGACCCGGACGTGACGCTGCCGCACCTGGAGAAGCTGGGCCTGACGCCGGCGAACATCAACGGCGCGGGCCAGATCGTCGCGGCCGGCACCAAGGAGGAGCTCGCCGCGCTGGCGGAGGACAAGCCCGAGGGCGTGCGCAAGGTCGTGGCCCTGAAGGTGGCCGGCGCGTTCCACACGCACCACATGGCCCCCGCGGTCGACGCGCTGGCCAAGGCGGCCGAGGCCCTGACGCCGGCCGACCCCGCGCTCGCCTACGTCTCCAACAAGGACGGGCGGACCGTCGCCGCCGGCACCGAGGTGCTGGAGCGGCTGGTCGGCCAGGTCGCCAACCCGGTCCGCTGGGACCTGTGCATGGAGACCTTCAAGGAGCTCGGCGTCACGGCCCTGATCGAGGTGTGCCCCGGCGGCACGCTGACCGGCCTGGCCAAGCGCGCCCTGCCCGGTGTGAAGACGCTGGCGCTGAAGACCCCCGCCGACCTGGACGCTGCTCGCGAGCTCATCGCCGAGCACGCCTGACAAGGAGCCCGGAGCATGGCGAAGATCAAGCCCAGCAAGGGCGCCCCGTACGCGCGGATCCTGGGGGTCGGCGGGTACCGGCCGACGCGGGTCGTGCCGAACGAGGTGATCCTGGAGACGATCGAGTCCTCCGACGAGTGGATCCGCTCGCGCTCCGGCATCGAGACGCGGCACTGGGCCTCCGACGAGGAGACCGTCGCGCAGATGTCGATCGAGGCGTCCGGCAAGGCCATCGCGGACGCTGGCATCTCCGTCGAGCAGATCGGTGGCGTGATCGTCTCGACCGTGTCGCACTTCAAGCAGACTCCGGCCGTCGCCACCGAGATCGCCGACAAGCTCGGCACCGACAGGGCCGCCGCCTTCGACATCTCGGCGGGCTGCGCGGGCTTCGGCTACGGCCTCACCCTCGCCAAGGGCATGATCGTCGAGGGTTCGGCGGAGTACGTGCTGGTGATCGGCGTGGAGCGGCTGAGCGACCTGACCGACCTGGAGGACCGCGCGACGGCCTTCCTGTTCGGCGACGGCGCGGGCGCGGTCGTGGTCGGCCCGTCCCAGGAGCCCGCGATCGGCCCGACCGTGTGGGGCTCCGAGGGCGACAAGTCCGAGACCATCAAGCAGACCGTGCCGTGGACGGACTACCGCGACGGAGCGGTCGCGAAGTTCCCCGCGATCACCCAGGAAGGCCAGGCGGTGTTCCGCTGGGCCGTGTTCGAGATGGCGAAGGTCGCCCAGCAGGCGCTGGACGCGGCCGGGATCACCGCGGGCGACCTGGACGTCTTCATCCCGCACCAGGCCAACGTGCGGATCATCGACTCGATGGTGAAGACGCTGAAACTGCCGGAGCACGTCACGGTCGCCCGTGACATCCGCACCACCGGCAACACCTCGGCCGCCTCGATCCCGCTCGCGATGGAGCGGCTCCTGGCGACCGGCGAGGCGAAGAGCGGCGACACCGCGCTCGTCATCGGCTTCGGGGCGGGTCTCGTCTACGCAGCGACTGTCGTTACCCTCCCCTAGGCACTCCGTGCCGGATCATGCGGTCCGGGACGGTGCGTACCACCTGCCACACCCTCTGGATATCTACGAAGGAGCGCCAACATGGCCGCCACTCAGGAAGAGATCGTCGCCGGTCTCGCCGAGATCGTGAACGAGATCGCCGGCATCCCGGTTGAGGACGTCCAGCTGGACAAGTCCTTCACCGACGACCTGGACGTCGACTCGCTGTCCATGGTCGAGGTCGTCGTCGCCGCCGAAGAGCGCTTCGACGTCAAGATCCCGGACGAGGACGTCAAGAACCTCAAGACCGTCGGCGACGCGACCGACTACATCCTCAAGCACCAGGGCTGATCGATCGATCAGGTCCCTGGGCTGACTGCCCCGCCACCCGGCGGTGGCGCCGCTTAATCCTCGGATCCGTTGGAGAAAGAATTCCCGTGAGCTCGACCAATCGCACCGTGGTCGTCACCGGTATCGGCGCAACCACACCGCTGGGTGGCGACGCAGCCTCTACCTGGGAGGGCCTGATCGCCGGCAAGTCCGGCGTGAAGCCCCTGGAGCAGGACTGGGCGGCCGACCAGGCCGTCAGGATCGCGGCCCCGGTGGCCGTGGAGCCGACCGAGGTCATCCCGCGGCCGCAGGCCCGCCGGCTGGACCGCTCCGCGCAGTTCGCGCTGGTCGCGGCCCAGGAGGCGTGGAAGGACGCCGGCTTCGAGGCGAAGGCCGGCGAGGACCCGAACGTCGACCCCGACCGGCTCGGCGCGGTCATCGCCTCCGGCATCGGCGGCGTGACGACCCTGCTCGACCAGTACGACGTGCTGAAGGAGAAGGGCGTCCGCCGCGTCTCCCCGCACACCGTGCCGATGCTGATGCCCAACGGCCCGTCGGCCAACGTGGGCCTGGCCGTGGGCGCCCGCGCGGGCGTGCACACGCCGGTCTCCGCCTGTGCCTCCGGCGCCGAGGCCATCGGCTACGCCATCGAGATGATCCGCACCGGCCGCGCCGACGTCGTCGTCGCCGGTGGCACCGAGGCGGCGATCCACCCGCTGCCCATCGCCGCGTTCGGCAACATGATGGCGATGTCCAAGAACAACGACGACCCGCAGGGCGCCTCGCGCCCCTACGACGTCGCCCGCGACGGTTTCGTCCTCGGTGAGGGCGCCGGTGTCGTGGTCCTGGAGTCCGCCGAGCACGCCGCCAAGCGCGGTGCCCGGGTGTACGCCGAGGCGGTCGGCCAGGGCATCTCCGCCGACGCGCACGACATCGTGCAGCCGGAGCCGGAGGGCCGGGGCATCTCGCACGCCCTGCAGAACCTGCTGGAGCGCACCGACCTGGACCCGGCCGAGGTCGTGCACGTCAACGCGCACGCGACGTCGACGCCGGCCGGTGACATCGCCGAGCTGAAGGCGCTGCGCAAGGTGTTCGGCGACGACGCCGACCACATCGCGGTGTCCGCGACGAAGTCGATGACCGGGCATCTGCTCGGTGGCGCGGGCGGTGTCGAGACGGTGGCGACGGTGCTCGCGCTGTACCACCGGGTGGCTCCGCCGACGATCAACGTGGAGAACCTGGACCCGGAGGCCGAGGCGAACGCCGATGTCGTTCGGGGTGAGGCCCGGAAGCTGCCCGTCGACGGCCGCATCGCCGCGCTGAACGACTCGTTCGGGTTCGGCGGGCACAACGTGGTGCTGGCGTTCCGGACGGTTTGATCCTGAGCGTTGAGTGGCCCGGACTCCCTGGGGGAAGTTCGGGCCATTCGCCGTTCGTGTGACGTTTGTGCCGGGTGCCGGCCGGCGGGGGTGTTCGCGCAGTTCCCCGCGCCCCTGAGGGTGCGCCCCTGAAGGCGTTCACACCACCTGGTGCAGCCAGCGGACCGGGGCGCCTTCGCCTGCGTAGCGGAAGGGTTCGAGCTCGTCGTCCCAGGGCTTGCCGAGCAGCTTGTTGAGTTCGGCCTCCAGCTTGGTCTCCCCCTGACCGCTGCGCTGCAGGGCCGCACGCAGGCGGTCCTCGGGGATCAGGATGTCGCCGTGGATGCCGGTGACGGCGTGGAAGATGCCCAGGTCGGGGGTGCAGCTGTAGCGTTCGCCCTCGGCGGTGGGGCAGGGTTCCGCGGTGACCTCGAAGCGCAGCAGGTGCCAGCCGCGCAGCGCGGAGGCCAGTTTGGACGCCGTGCCCGCCTGGCCCTGCCAGGAGAACTCCGAGCGCCAGGTGCCCGGCGCGGCGGGCTGCCGGATCCAGTCCAGGCTGACGCGTGTGCCGAGCACCCCGGCGACGGCCCACTCGACGTGCGGGCACAGCGCGCGCGGCGCGGAGTGCACGTACAGAACTCCACGTGTCGTCACCGGAACCTCCGGGCAGAGCGGGACATCTTGCGAACGGGCGAACGGCTGTGACCGGGCGGGTCACGTTGATGGCGAGGCTACCGTGCGTCGGCGCAAGGAGTGTGACGTACGGTCGGTCCCGAGGCCGGGAAACTCCCGCCATTCACCCAGGGGGACGCTTGTACGGGTGTGAGCCGTTGCACCCGGCGGGCCGGGAACCCCCGTGCGTTGTCATGGGTGAGGGCGGGAACCACTCGGCGAGGGGATGGAGCAGGGATGCGGATGCGAGGCCACCGGGGCGTTCTGGCCGTGGTCGTGGCCGCCGTGGTCGGTGTCACCGGGTGTGACGCCGTGGGGGGCGACGCCGCCGCCCCGTCCCGGAGCGCCCGGCCGTCACCGGAGCGGACGCCCTCGTGGGACCCCAGCCCGCGTTCCGTCGCGGCCGTCGGGGACTCCATCACGCGGGGGTTCGACGCGTGCGACGTGCTGTCGGACTGTCCGGAGGCGTCCTGGGCGACCGGCGCCAGTACCGAGGTCGACTCGCTCGCCGTACGGCTGCTGGGCCGCGCCGGTGCGGCGGAACGGAGCTGGAACTACGCGGTGACGGGGGCGCGGATGGCCGACCTGCCCGGTCAGATGGCGCGGGCGGTGCGGCGGAAGCCGCAGCTGGTGACGGTGATGGTCGGGGCGAACGACGCCTGCCGGGCCACGCCTTCGGCGATGACCCCGGTCTCCGCCTTCCGCGCCGACTTCGAGGACGCGCTGCGCAGTCTGCGCAAGGCCCTGCCGAAGGCGCAGGTGTTCGTGGCGAGCGTGCCGAACCTGAAGCGGCTGTGGTCCGAGGGCCGCACCAGCCCGGTGGGCAAGCAGGTGTGGAAGCTGGGCATCTGCCCGTCGATGCTGGGGGACGCGGACCGGCTGGACGCGGAGGCGGATCGGCGGCGCGACACGGTGTCCGAGCGCGTCGAGGACTACAACAAGGTCCTCGAGGAGGTCTGCGCCGAGGACGAGCGGTGCCGCCACGACGGGGGCGCGGTGTACGACTACCGTTTCGGCACGGCCCAGTTGAGCCGCTGGGACTACTTCCACCCGAGTGTGAACGGGCAGGCGCGCCTCGCGGAGATCGCCTACCGCACCGTCACGGCGAAACGCCCCTGACCTAAGCTTCCGCACATGAACGAACTCTTCGGCACACTTTCCGACGGCACCGAGGTGTACCGCTGGACGCTGGAGCGGGCGGGCGTGCGGGTGCGGGTCCTGACGTACGGCGGGATCGTGCAGTGCGTGGAGGTGCCGGACCGGGAGGGGCACACCGGGAACGTGGTGCTGGGGTTCGGGGACCTCGACGGCTATCTGAACCATCCGGAGCCCTACCTCGGCGCCCTGATCGGGCGGTACGCCAACCGGATCGCCGGCGGGCGCTTCGTCCTGGACGGCCGGACGTACGCGCTGGAGCCCAACAACGGGCCGAACTCGCTGCACGGCGGGGCGCGGGGCTTCGACAAGCGGGTGTGGGACGCGCAGGCGGACGGGCGGCACGGCGTGCGGCTGTCGCGGACCAGTCCGCACGGCGAGGAGGGGTTCCCGGGGCGGCTGGAGGTCTCGGCGACGTACGCGCTCGACGGGAGCGGGGCGCTGCGGATCGCCTACGAGGCGGTGACGGACGCGCCGACCGTGGTGAACCTGACGAACCACAGCTACTTCAACCTGGCCGGCTCCGGTCACGCGGGCGGGCACGAACTGCGGCTGGCCGCCTCCCGGTACACGCCCGTCGACGCGGAGCTGATCCCGGACGGTGACCCGGCGGAGGTGACCGGCACGCGTTTCGACTTCCGCGAGGGGCGCAGGACCGGCACCGGCTACGACCACAACTTCGTGCTGGACAAGGGCGTGACCCCCGCTCCCGCCGAGGCCGCCGAGCTGTACGACCCGGTGTCCGGGCGGGTGCTGTCGGTGGCGACGACCGAGCCGGGTCTCCAGCTGTACACCGGTGACCACCTGACGGGGCCGTTCGCGCCGGGCGACGGGGTCGCGCTGGAGACGCAGCACTTCCCCGACTCGCCGAACCGGCCGGACTTCCCGTCGACCGTGCTGCGGCCGGGCGAGGTGTTCCGCTCGGAGAGCGTGTACCGCTTCGGCGTGCGGTAGGACCCGGGCGGGCGCCCGCCCCGGTCCGGGGGTCAGGTCCCGGACCGGGGCTGCCCGATGGGGAACTCGTCCCGTACCCGACGGTAATCCCCACGGTGGTCCCGCGGCCGGTGATCGGGCGCCCGGCCCCGATCCCGTACGAACCCTTCACAATCCGGACCTGGCGGTCCCCTGCCGGTCACCGTGCGATGCGGACCGCCGCACGGACTCCCGGCCCGCCCCATGGCGTGGGCCACCAACGTCACGCGATACTGCGGCCGTCCGCACCCCCACCGCGACGGAAGGCCCGAACCCCCTTGACCTCCATACGCGTTCGCCTCGGCGTCCTCGGCCTCGCCCTGCTGACCGGCCTCACCGTCCCCGCCGGGGCGAGCGCCGCCGGGACGGCCCCCTCCCCCACCGTCGAGGAACAGCGGCTGGACCGGGCGGCCCCGCAGGAGATCCTGCACCGCTCCGGCTTCGGCACCGTCGCCCCGCGGCTGGCCCGGGCACTGGAGACGGCCCGCACCTACGCGCAGGCCCGGCGGGCCGTCACCCGTGAGGGCACGGAGCTGTGGCGGCGGGCCGTGGACCGGGCGCAGGGGCGCGGTCCGGCCGGCGGGGACCTGAGCCGGGACGACGACCGGCCGCTGTACTGGGCACGGCTCGGCATGACGCGTGAGGTGCGCACCTGGACACCGCGGTTCGGCCTGACGGAGGAACAACGCGCCGCGCTGCTGAAGGAGCTGGAGCGCACCTCGCGCGGCCAGACGTCCGTCCGGTATCCGCACGGCACGGGGCTGAAGCGGATCCTGCTGACCGGCTTCGACCCGTTCACGCTGGACCGGGACGTCCGCATCTCCAATCCGTCGGGCGCCACCGCGCTCGCCCTCGACGGCACGGTCGTCGAGACGGCAAACGGGCCGGCCCGGATCGAGACGGCCGTGTTCCCGGTGCGCTGGCGGGACTTCACCGAGGGCACGGTGGAGCGGGCGCTGCGGCCGCACCTGCCGGAGGTCGACCTGTTCACGACCGTGAGCCAGGGCCGCGTGGGACGGTTCGACATCGAGCGGACCAACGGGGCCTGGCGCGGCGGCTTCGGGGACAACGAGAACGTCGGCCGCACGGAGACCGTGCCCGTGAGCGACCCCGCCTCGCAGCCGCAGTGGACGACGACGACCCTGCCCCACGCGGCGATCGTCGCCGCGGACACGGGCCGGTTCCCGGTCTACGACAACACGAGTGTCACGGAGATCCCGGCGGGCGGCACCGAGCCCGTCGTCCGCCCCGGCGGGCCCACGCCGGGCTCGACCGCCCGTGCGGGCGGCGGCGGGGACTACCTGTCCAACGAGATCGCCTACCGGGCGACGCTGCTGCGGGACCGGCTGGGGCTGCACGACCGGCTGCCGGGCGGGCACGTGCACACCCCGGTGCTGCAGTTCGGCGCCGGGAACACCACCGGGGTCACCGACCCGGAGTTCGTGCGCAACCGGCTGGACATCATCGCCCAGGTGCGGAGGATCCTGACGGTGGCTGCGGAGAACTCGTAACGGCCCGGCCGTCCTTGCCGCCACCCTCGGTGATCTCCTCGCCCAGCAGGTCACGCGCCATGAGGGTGGCGCCCGCGACCGCGCCCGGCATCAGGAACACCGCGACGAACGGCACCAGGAAGGACACGGCCAGGGGGGTGCCGAAGCCCCAGACCAGGGTCTTGCGCTCGCGCAGGAGCCCGAGGCGGGAGCGCAGTTCGACGCCGCGGCGCTGGAGGGCGACGGCGGTCAGTTCCTCGGTGAGGAAGAACCCGGTGACGAAGAACCCGATCACCGGGACGGCCGTCTGCCCGACGACCGGGATGAATCCGCACGCGAACAGCAGCACGCCCCACAGGGCGGCCCGCACGACGATCCGCAGGCTGTCCCGGGCGGAGATCCACAACTCCCGCCAGAGCGGCAGGCCCGACTCGGGCGCGTGCCCGTCCGGGGAGACGTCGCGGTCGACCTTCTCGGAGAGGTTCTCGTAGAAGGGCTGGCCGATCAGCAGGGTCACGGCCGTGAAGGTCACGACGGCGAGGAGGAGGGCGAGGGCGAACAGCACGCCGGTGAGCAGACCGCGGAAGAGGCCGCGCCACGAGCTCGACCAGTCGTCGGCGAAGGGCGTCGCCCAGCCCACCGCGTCCTCGCCCCACAGCGCCAGCGCCACCAGCGCCGCTGCGTACAGGACGAGGGTGATCAGGCCCGGGAGCAGCCCGAAGCCGTACTGCCTGCCGTGCCGGGCCACCCATCGCTGGCCTTTGAGCAAGTACCGGAATCCCGTCCCCAGATCGCGCATGGGCACGACCCTATCCGGGTCGCCGTCCCAGGCTTGACGCGCTCCGGTCACACCGGTGTCACGGGCCGCCGGAGCCGGGCACCGCGCGGTCCGCGGGCCTCGGGTCCGGTCGGCGCCGACGCGCCCCGGGCCCCCGTCGAGACGGGCGGAAGGCCGCACCCCACGTCCGAGGGTGCGGCCTCCCCGTACGCAACGACCGTCCTCACACGAGCGTCACGGTGATGTTCCCGCGCGTCGCCTTCGAGTACGGGCACACCTCGTGCGCCTTCTCGATCAGCGCCCGTGCGGTGCCCCGGTCGGCCTTGGGGATGTCGGCCGAGATCTCGACGATGATCCCGAACCCGTCCCCGTTCTTGCCCAGGCCCACCTTCGCGGTGACGGTCGAACCGGTGAGGTCGGCGCCCTCCTGGCGGGCCACCACACCGAGCGCGCCCTGGAAGCAGGCGCTGTAGCCGGCGGCGAACAGCTGCTCCGGGTTGGTCCCGGCGCCGCTGCCGCCCATCTCCTTCGGCGGGTTGACGACGACGTCGAGCTTGCCGTCGTCGGTGGCCACCCGCCCGTCGCGCCCGTTCTCGGCGGTGGCGACGGCGGTGTACAGGACGTCGGACTGCTGGATCGGCATGCGGTTGTGTTCCTTCGGTCGTCCGCCGCGGCTCGCGCCCGGGCCGGGACGGATTCGGAAACAAGTTACCGCATGCCGGAATCCCGCCGGAAGACGTCAGAGCTTGACGATCATCTTGCCGGTGTTGTCGCCGCGCAGTACGCCGAGGAACGCCTCGAGGTTGTTCTCGATGCCCTCGACGACGGTCTCCCGGTACTTCAGCTCGCCGGAGGCGACCCAAGGGGCGACCTCCTGGACGAACTGCGGCTGCAGGTCGTAGTGGTCCCCGACCAGGAAGCCCTCGATGCGGCCGCGGGTCTGGATGAGACGGGCGAGGTTGCGCGGACCCGGGGCGGGCTCGGTGTCGTTGTAGACGGAGATCATGCCGCAGACGGCGATCCGGCCGCCCTGGTTGAGCGAGCCGATCGCGGCCTCCAGGTGGTCGCCGCCGACGTTGTCGAAGTAGACGTCGATCCCGTCGGGGGCGGCGGCGCGCAGCTGCTCGCCCACCGGCCCGTCCTTGTAGTTGAAGGCGGCGTCGAAGCCGTACTCCTCGACCAGCAGCTTCACCTTCTCGGCGGACCCGGCGGAGCCGATGACCCGCGAGGCGCCCTTCAGCTTGGCGATCTGCCCGACCTGGCCGCCCACGGCCCCGGCGGCGCCGGAGACGAAGACGGCGTCGCCCTCCTTGAAGGCGGCCGTGCGCAGCAGACCCGCGTAGGCGGTGAGGCCGGTCATGCCCAGGACGCCCAGGTACGTCGACAGCGGCGCGGCGTCGGCGTCCACCTTCACGGCGTTCTTGGCGGCCACCACGGCGTACTCGCGCCAGCCGAAGAAGTGCAGCACGTGGTCGCCGACGGACAGGCCCTCGGCGTTCGAGGCCACGACCTCGCCCACCGCGCCGCCCTGCATGACCTTGCCCAGCTCGAACGGGGCGACGTACGACTTCGCGGCGCTCATCCGGCCGCGCATGTACGGGTCCACGGAGAGGTACGTGTTCCGGACGAGGACCTGGCCCTCACCGGGCTGCGGGACCTCCGCCTCGACCAGGGCGAAGTCCTCCGGCTTCGGCCAGCCGACGGGACGGCTCAGCAGGTGCCACTCGCGGCTGACGGCGGGGAGGGTGGGGGTGTCGGTCATGGTGCGCCTGTCCTCACGTGCGGGAAGCGAACGTTTCAGTACCTGAAACAACCATGCTCCTGAATATTTCAGCTTGTCAAACAAACGGGTACCCTGAGCGGCATGGCCTCCCCCACGTCGACCACCAGGAATCCCGCCGGCCGGCCCGACCCGCTCACCCTCGAGGTCGTCGAGCTGATCGGCGAGGTGGTGGCGCGCTTCCACGAGGACTACGAGTCGGCGGCGGCGGAGCACGCCCTGACGGGCGCGCAGGCGAGGTTGCTGAGCCTGCTGTGTCTGGAGCCGCTGCCGATGCGGCGGCTGGCGCGGCGACTGAAGTGCGAGCCGTCCAACGTCACCGGCATCGTGGACCGGCTGGAGGCGCGGGGCCTGGTGGAGCGGCGGCCGGATCCGTCGGACCGCCGGGTGAAGGTCGCGGCCGCGACGCCGGAGGGTCGGCGGGTGGCCAGGAGCCTGCGCGAGTCCCTGCGGTTCGCCCGTGAGCCCCTGGCGGGACTCTCCGAGGACGAGCGGGTCGCGTTGCGGAACGCGCTGCGGAGCATGCTGGGCTGAGCCCGGGCGGTCCCGCCGCGGCCCGCACCGGCGCGCCAGGAGGGCCTGGCGGGGAACCCGGACGCACCCGGGAGCCGGGGCCGGACGGCGGGAGTGCGAGCGCGCTGCGGGAGCCGGGGCGGAATTCGGGGCGGACGGCAGGCGGGCGCGTTCGGAGCCGGCCGGGCGGTGGGGAAGGCGCGCTCAGGAGCCGAGGCGGACAGCGGGGAGACAGGCCCGCCCAGGAGCCGGGTCGGCCAGCGCGGGGACGTGGGTCCGCCGGTTCCGACGCGGGCAGCGGAGGCGCGGGTCCCCCTCGGAACCGGCGCGGCGGCGGCGCGTGTGGGCGCGTGCGGGGGATGGGTCGGGCGACGGAAACGCGAGTCCGCCCGAGAGCCGGTCGGGCGGCGGGGGCGTGGGTCCGCCCGAGAGCCGGTCGGGCGGCGGGGGTGTGTGGCGCGTTCGGGGATACGTCGGGCAGCGGGGACGTGAGTCCGGCCGAGAGGCAGGGCGGGCGGCGGGGGTGTGTGACGCGTTCGGGGGGGTGGGGCGGGCGGTGGGTTCTACGTGCACCACCACAGGAACCGCTTGCACGGCCGTGACGGGGACGGTTCCGGCTTCGGAGCCTCGGTGGTCGGGTCCGACGACGGGGTCGGTGCCGGGGCGGGCGGGGCAGCCGTGTCGCCGGACGCCGGGCTGCCGGGGGCAGTACTGCCCGCCGGCCCCGTCTGGGCCTCCTTCGACGGCTCGCCGCCCGGGGACTTCGACGCCTCGTCCTTCGCGGACGGCGAGGGCGACGCCGAGCCCGACGGATCCACGGAAGGGGAGGCCGACGCGGCCGCGGCACCGGACGTGGCGTCCGGACCGCCCGTCTCCGCGCCCGCCCGCCCGACCTCCGCCGACGCGCCGCCGTCCGCCGACGCCCCGCCTGCGGCCGCCGGTCTCGGTGCCGAGTCCGGGGCGTCCATGCCCAGTTCGGCGAGGCTCAGCCCGCCCGCCGCGAGCACGAACCCGGCGACGACGAACAGGGTCCGGCGCCGCCGTCGCCGGTGCGCCGCGGCCTTCCGGTCCCGGCGGCTCGCACCGCCCGGGCCGTCCGCGCCGGATCCCGCTCCGCGCCCGCGCCGCCGGGCGGCCCGCCCGGAGGGACCTTGGGAGCCCTCGTCACCGCCCTGACCACCATGACCGCCGTCGCCGCCGTCCTCGTCGTACGCGTCACCGCCGTCCTCGTCGTACGCGCTGTCCCGGCCGTCGTCGTACCCGTCGGCGTGCTCCTCCACGTGGCCGTCGTACCGTCCGGCGGGCCCGCCGTCGTGCTCGCCGCCGCTCCCGGTGCGGACGCGGCCGTCGGCCGACATGCCCCGGGGAACGGGACGTCGGCCGTGAGACCCGTGCGCGCCTTCCCCGTGGGACGGAGTGAGGGCGTACGCCGTCCCGGGCCGCGGGTCGTGCCGCGGCAGCGCTTGGGCCGGGGCGCCGCATCCCGGGCAGGCCAGCGCGCCGTTGAGGTGCCGTCGGCACGGGTCGCAGTAGTCCATGACGCGGGAAGGTTAGATTCCGCGTGGGTCGTGTTCCTGGAAGCAGCCGTGAAGGTTCTGTGCGGACAGTCCCTCCCCGGGGTTTCGAATCTGTCGAAACCGTTATGCGCGCGACCCATTGACACCCCTGCCGGACCGTCCTTACTGTCACGCCAGCATTTCGAACGCGTGCCGAAATATCGAACACCACGGCACGCGGGGGAAACTGACGGAAACCGAGCCGACGAAGCAGCGAGGACAACCGCCGTGCGCATCACCGGAATCAGCACACACGTGGTCGGGACGCCGTGGCGCAACCTGACGTACGTCCAGGTGCACACCGACGAGGGGATCACCGGAGTCGGCGAGACCCGGATGCTGGGTCACACCGACGCCCTCCTCGGCTACCTGAGGGAGGCGGAGGCCAACCACATCCTCGGCTCGGACCCGTTCGCGGTCGAGGACCTCGTCAAGCGCATGAAGTACGGCGACTACGGCCGCGCGGGCGAGATCGTGATGTCCGGCATCGCGGTGATCGAGATGGCCTGCTGGGACATCAAGGGCAAGGCGCTGGGCGTCCCCGTCTGGCAGTTGCTGGGCGGCAGGGTCACCGACAAGGTCAAGGCGTACGCCAACGGCTGGTACACCACCGAGCGGACCCCGGAGGCGTACCACAAGGCCGCCCAGGGCGTGATGGAGCGCGGCTACCGGGCGCTCAAGATCGACCCTTTCGGCACCGGCCACTTCGAGCTGGACCACAAGGACACCCTGTACGCGGTCTCCCTGATCGAGGCGGTCCGGGACGCCATCGGCCCGGAGGCCGAGCTGATGCTGGAGATGCACGGCCGCTTCTCCCCGGCCACGGCCGTGCGCCTGGCCCGGGAGCTGGCGCCGTTCAACCCGGCGTGGCTGGAGGAGCCGGTGCCGCCGGAGAACCTCAAGGCGCTGGAGAAGGTCGCCGCCAAGGTCGACATGCCGGTCGCCACCGGTGAGCGCATCCACGACCGGATCGAGTTCCGTGAGCTGTTCGAGAGCCAGGCCGTCGACATCATCCAGCCGGACGTCGGCCACATCGGCGGGATCTGGGAGACCCGGAAGCTGGCCGCGACGGCGGAGACCCACTACATGCTGGTCGCCCCGCACAACGTGGGCGGCTCGGTGCTGACCGCCGCCTCCCTCCAGGTCGGCTTCACCTCCCCGAACTTCAAGATCCTGGAGCACTTCAACGACTTCGCGGACGCGGAGATCAAGAAGGTGGTCAAGGGCGCCCCGCAGGTGAACCCGGAGGACGGCTGCTTCCACCTCTCCCACGCCCCGGGTCTGGGCGTGGAGCTGGACGTGGACGCCGCCGCCGAGTTCCCGCAGCAGCAGGCCCGTTTCGACCTCTGGGCGGAGGGCTGGGAACAGCGCAAGCCGAAGGGCACCCTGTGACCGTCCCGCTCCCGGCGCCCCGGTGCCGGCCCCGGAGACCTGCGACGACCGGAGGAGCCACGTGAGCACCGCGGTAGTGATCGACGCCCCGGGCGAGCACCGCCTGGTCCCGCACGAGCCCCGGCGGCCCGCGGCCGGTGAGGCGCTGGTGCGGGTCCACGCCTGCGGGATCTGCGGCAGCGACCGCGAGGTCCACCAGGGCAACCGCCCCGAGGGTTATGTGCGCTATCCGCTCACCCCGGGCCACGAGTGGTCCGGGACGGTGGAGGCCGTGGGCGCGGACGTCCCCGCCTCCCTGGTCGGCCGCAAGGTGGTCGGGGAGGGCTTCCGCAACTGCCAGGTCTGCGACCGCTGCCACGCCGGGGAGACGACCCTGTGCTCGGCCGGGTACGAGGAGACCGGGTTCACGCAGCCGGGCGCGATGGCGGCGACCCTGACCCTCCCGGCGCGCCTGCTGCACGTGCTGCCGGACGACTGCGACCTCACGGCGGCGGCCCTGCTGGAGCCGGCGGCGTGCGTCGCGGCGGCCGCGCTCAAGGCCGGTGCCCGGCCCGGCGAGCGCGTGGCGGTGGTCGGCACCGGCACGCTCGGGATGTTCGCCGTGCAGTTCCTGGCGGCGACCTCGCCCGGGGAGCTGCTGGTGGTGGGCACCCGCCGGGACCGGGAGGCGCTGTCGCGGCAGTACGGGGCGACGGACTTCCGCGCCAAGGACCAGGACCTGCCGGACGACGTCGACGTGGTGATCGAGACGGCCGGGTCCGCGGACGCCGCCCGGATCTCCGCCGGCCTGCTGCGGCGCGGCGGCCGGCTGGTCCTGACCGGCATCCCGGCGTCCGGGGCCGACGGCCTGGACCCGACCGACCTCGTCGTACGGCAGCTGGAGGTGCACACCGTCTTCGGTGCGCCGCCGGACGCCTGGGCGCACACGGTGCGGGTGTTCGCAGCGGGGTTGCTCGACCCGCTGCCGCTGGTGACGCACGAGTTGCCGCTCGCCGAGTTCCCGCAGGCCATCGAGCTGGTCGGGGCCGGCGACCCGAAGGTGGGCAAGGTGCTGCTCCGCCCCTAGCCGTACGCCGGTACGGGGGCGACCTGACGGCCTCCGTACCGGCGTACACCAGCCGCGCGGCCGGGACCCGCCCGCCCTCGGCCCGGGGTCGCCGCATCCGGCGCCGGCGTGCCGTACCCAGAGCCGCGAACCTCGTCCGACATATCGAACACGAAGGACTCTCCTGTGACCGACGCTTCCGCCCCGGCCGCCCGCAGGCCCGGTGAGCAGGCGCTCACCGCACTGGGCCTGAACGCGCCCGCCCCCGACCCCGCCGACGCCTCGCCGCACACCTTCCCCGGCGGCGGCCGGTGGCGCACCGAGATCCCCTCGTGCGAGGGCCCGGAGGCGCTCGCGGTGGTACTGAAGGAGGCCTCCCGGCTGGACGTGCCGATCCACCGGATCAGCCAGGGCAGCGGCGTGTGGATGCTGACCGACGCCGAGATCACCGAGATGGTGGAGGCGACGGCCGAACGCGACATCGAACTCTGCCTGTTCACCGGCCCGCGCGGCACCTGGGACATCGGCGGGTCCACCCGCACCGACTCGCGCGGCGCCGGGCTGCGCGCCCGCGGCCACGACGCCGTGGCCGGCTGTGTCGAGGACGCGGTGCGGGCCACGGAGCTGGGCGTGAAGTGCCTGCTGGTCGCCGACGAGGGCGTGCTGTGGACGCTGCACCGGGCGCGGGTCGCCGGGATCCTCCCCGCCGACACCACGCTGAAGGTGAGCGCGCTCATCGGCCCCGTCAACCCGGCGGCGTACGCGGTCCACGAGCGGCTCGGAGCCGACTCGGTCAACGTGCCGAGCGATCTGACGCTGGATCACCTCACGGAGATCCGGCGGGTGTCGGCGGCCCCGATGGACATGTACATCGAGGCCCCCGACGACCTCGGCGGCTACGTCCGCATGTACGAGGTCGCCGAACTCATCAGGCGGGGCGCCCCGCTGTATCTGAAGTTCGGCCTGTCCAAGGCCCCCGGCATCTACCCGTACGGGCACCACATGCGGGAGCTGACGCTGGCCACGGCGAAGGAACGCGTGCGGCGCGGCCGGCTCGCCCTGGACCTCCTGGCCCGGCACGGCGCCGACGGCGACATGGCGCCCCTCGGCTCCCGACTGCCCGGCGCACTGCAACGGTTCGAAATCTCGTCATAACGTTCCGGAAACTGGCCTTACAAAAGACGACACAGCCGACCACAATCCCACACAAGTTTTCTCGGTCTTTCCGGCACGACCACCCCGGAGCGACTTCGCGCCCCAGACCGAGCCCTGCACACAGATCAAGGATGATGATCATGCGTAACCGCAGAGCCGCTCTCGCCGCCACAGCCGCAGCCGCGTCCCTCGCCCTGACCCTGTCCGCCTGCGGTCAGGACAGCGAGGGCGGCAGCGAGGAGAGCGGAGGGGACGCCAAGGGCGCCACCATCGGCATCGCGATGCCGACCAAGTCCTCCGAGCGCTGGATCGCCGACGGCAACAACGTCGTCAAGGACCTGGAGTCCAGGGGCTACAAGACCAAGCTGGTCTTCGGCGAGGACGACCCCGACCAGCAGGTCTCCCAGGTCGAGAACCTGATCACGCAGGGCGTCAAGGCGCTGATCATCGCGGCCATCGACAACAAGTCGATGAACAACGTGCTGCAGCAGGCCAAGGACGCGAACATCCCGGTCATCTCCTACGACCGCCTCATCCTCGGCACGAAGAACGTCGACTACTACGCCTCCTTCGACAACGAGAAGGTCGGCGAGCTGCAGGGCAGCTACATCGTGGAGAAGCTCGGCCTGAAGGACGGCTCGAAGAAGGGCCCCTTCAACATCGAGCTGTTCGCCGGCTCCAACGACGACAACAACACCCGCTACTTCTTCCAGGGCGCGATGAAGGTCCTGCAGCCCTACATAGACAAGAAGCAGCTCGTCGTCCGCTCCGGCCAGACCAAGCTCAACCAGGTCACCACCCTGCGCTGGGACGGCGGCACCGCCCAGAAGCGCATGGACGACATCCTCACCTCGGCCTACAAGAGCGAGCGCGTCGACGCCGTCCTGTCCCCCTACGACGGCATCTCCATCGGCATCCTGTCCGCCCTGAAGTCGGACGACTACGGCTCCAAGAGCAAGCCGCTGCCGGTCGTCACGGGCCAGGACGCCGAGGTCGCCTCGGTGAAGTCGATCATCGCCGACCAGCAGTCGATGACCGTCTACAAGGACACCCGCGAGCTGGCCAAGGTGTCCTCGAACATGGTCGACGCGCTGCTGAACGACAAGAAGCCCGAGGTCAACGACACCAAGACCTACGACAACGGCGCCAAGGTCGTCCCGGCCTACCTGCTGGAGCCGGTCGCCGTCGACAAGGGCAACTACCGGAAGGAGGTCGTCGACTCCGGCTACATCAAGGAGAGCGACCTCAAGTAGTCCCCGCCACCCACCGACGATTCACCACTGATTGGAAGGCACGACCATGGCGGGACCCGTCCTGGAAATGCGCTCGATCGTCAAGACCTTTCCCGGCGTCAAGGCGCTGTCGGACGTCACGCTGACCGTCCGGCAGGGCGAGGTCCACGCCATCTGCGGGGAGAACGGCGCCGGCAAGTCGACCCTGATGAAGGTCCTCTCCGGCGTCCATCCGCACGGCACCTACGAGGGCGACATCCTCTTCGAGGGAGAGGTCTGCCGGTTCAAGGACATCCGGGCCAGCGAGGAACGCGGCATCGTCATCATCCACCAGGAACTGGCCCTGGTGCCCTACCTCTCCCTCGCGGAGAACATCTTCCTCGGCAACGAGCACGCCACCCGCGGGATCATCAGCTGGACCGAGACCCTGCGGCACGCCACCGAACTGCTGCGCAGGGTGGGCCTGTCGGACCACCCGGACACCCGGGTCGCCGACATCGGCGTGGGCAAGCAGCAGCTCGTGGAGATCGCCAAGGCCCTGTCCAAGAAGGTGAAGCTGCTCATCCTGGACGAGCCGACCGCCGCCCTGAACGACGAGGACAGCGGCAAACTCCTCGACCTCATCCTGGAGTTGAAGAAGCAGGGCATCACCTCGATCATCATCTCCCACAAGCTCAACGAGATCCGCAAGGTCGCCGACTCGGTGACGATCCTGCGTGACGGCCGGACCATCGAGACGCTCGACGTGAAGGCGCCGGAGACCACCGAGGACCGGATCATCAGCGGCATGGTCGGCCGTGACCTGGAGCACCGCTTCCCGGAGCGGTCGCCGCACGAACCCGAGGAGGGCGCGGCACCGGCCCTGGAGATCCGGGGCTGGACCGTGCACCACCCGATCGACCAGCAGCGCAAGGTGTGCGACGACGTGTCGCTGCACGTGCGGCGCGGGGAGATCGTCGGGATCGCCGGCCTCATGGGCGCCGGGCGCACCGAACTCGCCATGAGCGTCTTCGGGCGGACCTACGGCCGCTACGCGGGCGGCACCGTCCTCAAGGACGGCGAGGAGATCCGCACCAAGACCGTCCCCGAGGCGGTCAGGCACGGCATCGCCTACGTCACCGAGGACCGCAAGCACTACGGCCTGAACCTCATCGACACCATCAACCGCAACATCTCGCTGAGCGCCCTGGGCAAGGTCGCCAGGCGCGGTGTGGTCGACGAGCACGAGGAGCGGCAGGTCGCCGAGGGCTTCCGCAAGTCCATGAACATCAAGGCGCCGACCGTCTTCGAGCCGGTCGGCAAGCTGTCCGGCGGCAACCAGCAGAAGGTCGTCCTCAGCAAGTGGATCTTCTCGGGTCCGGACGTGCTGATCCTGGACGAGCCGACGCGCGGTATCGACGTCGGGGCCAAGTACGAGATCTACACGGTCATCGACCAGCTGGCCGCCCAGGGCAAGGCGGTCGTCTTCATCTCCTCCGAGCTGCCCGAACTGCTCGGCATGTGCGACCGCATCTACACGATGGCCGCGGGGCGGCTGACGGGTGAGTTCTCGCGGGCCGAGGCCTCCCAGGAATCGCTGATGCGTCAGATGACGAAGGACAAAGAGGTATCCCGATGAGCACGGACGTGACCGCCAAGAGCCCGGCCCCCGCGCCGCCGGGCCGCGAAGGGGCCGCGGGCGACGGCCTGTTGCAGCTGGTGCTGGACGGCATGCGCCGCAACATGCGGCAGTACGGCATGCTGATCGCACTCGGCCTGATCGTGGTGCTGTTCGCCGTATGGACCGACGGCGACCTGCTGCTGCCGCGCAACGTCTCCAACCTGGTGCTGCAGAACAGCTACATCCTGATCCTGGCCATCGGCATGATGCTGGTGATCATCGCGGGCCACATCGACCTGTCCGTCGGCTCGCTGACGGCGTTCGTCGGCTCGATGGCCGCCGTCTTCATGGTCAAGCAGGACATGCCGTGGCCGCTCGCCGTGGTGCTGTGCCTGGCCGTGGGCGCGGTCGCGGGCGCCGTGCAGGGCTTCTTCATCGCATACGGCGGCATACCGTCGTTCATCGTGACCCTGGCGGGCATGCTGATCTTCCGCGGCCTCACGGAGATCTTCCTGGAGGGCCAGACGCTCGGCCCGTTCCCGGACGGGCTGCAGAAGGTCGCCAACGGCTTCCTGCCGGAGGTCGGCCCGGACACCAACTACCACAACCTCACGCTGCTGCTGGGCCTCGCGATGATCGCCTTCGTGATCTTCCAGGAGGTCCGCGACCGCAAGCGGCAGCAGGAGTTCGCCCTGGACGTCCCGCCGGCCAAGCTGTTCCTGCTGAAGCTGGCCGCGATCGGCGCCGCCATCCTCACCCTGACGATGCTGCTGGCCAGCTACAAGGGCGCCCCGATCGTGCTGCTGATCCTCGGCGTGCTGCTGGTCGGCTTCGGCTACGTCATGCGCAACGCGATCATCGGCCGCCACATCTACGCCATCGGCGGCAACCTCCCGGCGGCCAAGCTGTCGGGCGTGAAGGACAAGAAGGTCACCTTCCTGGTCTTCCTGAACATGGGCATGCTCGCGGCCCTGGCGGGTCTGGTCTTCGCCGCCCGCTTCAACGCGGCCTCTCCCAAGGCCGGCCTCAACTTCGAGCTGGAGGCGATCGCCGCCTCGTTCATCGGCGGCGCGTCGATGAGCGGCGGTGTCGGCACCGTCCTCGGCGCGATCATCGGCGGCCTGGTCCTGGGCGTGCTGAACAACGGCATGAATCTCGTCGGCATCGGCACCGACTGGCAGCAGGTCATCAAGGGCCTGGTGCTCCTCGCCGCCGTCGGGTTCGACGTGTGGAACAAGCGCAAGGTCGGTTCGTAAGTCAGATCGGGGCCCCGCCGCACGGCGGGGCCCTCTCCTCATACGGGAGCCGCACATGGAACTGAACAGACGCACGGTCGTCGCGGGAGCCGCGGCGGCGGGCATCACCGCCACCGCGCTCGGCGGCACGGCACACGCCACGGGAGGCAGGAAGCCGGTGAAGACGCTCTTCGGCAAGCTCGCCGACGGCACGAAGGTCCACCTCTGGTCGCTGGAGAACGGCGGCACCCGCCTGAAGGTCCTCTCCTACGGCGGCATCGTGCAGTCCCTGGAGATCCCCGACCGCCGCGGCCGGTACGCCAACGTCAGCGCCGGCTTCGACGACCTCGAGGACTACGTCGCCAAGAGCCCCTACTTCGGCGCCCTGATCGGCCGGTACGGCAACCGCATCGGACAGGGCAAGTTCACGCTCGACGGCAAGAACTACCAGCTCTCCGTCAACGACGGCGAGCAGAGCCTGCACGGCGGCGCCAAGGGCTTCGACAAGCGCGTCTGGGACGTCGAGCCGTTCGTGAAGGGCTCCGACGTCGGCCTGCACCTGTACTACACCTCCGTCGACGGCGAGATGGGCTACCCCGGCACGCTCAAGGCGAAGGTGACCTACACCCTCACCCGGCACGGCGACTGGCGCATCGACTACGAGGCCACCACTGACAAGGCCACGGTGGTCAACCTCACCAGCCACGTCTACTGGAACCTGGCCGGCGCGGGCAGCGGCACCATCGAGGACCACGAGCTGCGCATCGCCGCCTCCCGCTACACGCCCACCGACGCCGGACTGATCCCCACCGGCGAGCTGGCCGAGGTCGCGGGCACCCCCTTCGACTTCCGCACGGCCAAGCCGATCGGCCGGGACATCCGCACCGCGCACCCCCAGCTGATCACCGCCAAGGGCTTCGACCACAACTGGGTCCTCGACAAGGGCATCACCGCCCGGCCGGAGCACGTGGCCACCCTGCGCGACCCGTCCTCAGGGCGCACGCTGAGGATCGCCACGAACGAGCCGGGACTGCAGTTCTACTCCGGCAACTTCCTCGACGGCACGCTGACCGGCCCGAGGGGCCGCACCTACCGGCAGGGCGACGCGCTGTGCCTGGAGACGCAGCACTTCCCGGACTCGCCGAACAAGCCGAAGTTCCCCTCGACGGTCCTGCGCCCCGGCCAGGTCTACCGCACGACGACGGTCCACACCTTCGGCCGGTGAGGGGCGGGCAGCCTACCGGAACCTCCGGGGCGTCGGCGCCCGTTCACCACAGCCGCACCGATCCCGACCGGTTCCCGGACGTTTGAACGGCGTCCGTGCGGTCTCCGTATGAGAAGGCGGCCCGTGCTCCCCGCGCGGGCCGCCCTCGCACGCCGGGTCCGGCCGCCCCCGACGGACCCGCCTCACACGGAGGTTCCATGGCCGACAAGGTCACGTCGCTGTTCCGCAGCACCGCGGCGCACAGCCCCTCGATGGCGGCGCTGACACGCGAGGGCGGCGACGGAGCCGGGCCGGTGGACTTCTGCATCCCCTGCAACCCGTACTTCCCCACCCCGGCCATGTTCGAGGACATGGCCGCCAGGCTGCGCGACATCGTCACGTACTACCCGAGCAGCGCGGACACCATCACCGCCGAGCTGTGCAGCCTGCTGCAACTGCCGCCGCAGTGCGTGGCGATGGGCAACGGCTCGACCGAGCTGATCACCTGGCTCGACCACCTGCTGGTGCGCGAGTCCCTCGCCGTCCCCGTCCCCACGTTCGGCCGCTGGACCGACCAGCCCATGGAGACCGGCAAGCGGGTCGACATGTTCCCGCTCCAGGAGTCCGGCGGCTTCGCCCTCGACCTCGCCCAGTACGCCGAGTTCATCCGCGCCCGCGGCACCCGGGTCGCCGTCGTCTGCAACCCCAACAACCCCGACGGCGGCTTCCTGCACAAGCACTCCGTGGTGCAGTTCATGGACGCCATGGCCGACCTCGACCTGATCGTCGTCGACGAGTCGTTCCTGGAGTTCGCCGACGCAGAGGCCGAGCCGTCCGTCGTCCAGGAGGCGATGCTGCGGCCCAACGTGGTCGTCCTGCGCAGTCTCGGCAAGAACTTCGGCCTGCACGGCATCCGCTTCGGCTACCTCGTCGCCAATCCGGCGCTGGCCGGCCGGGTCCGCTCCATGCTGCCCAAGTGGAACCTCAACTCCTTCGCCGAGCACGTGGTGTTCATGCTGAAGGAGCACGGTGCCGAGTACGCGCAGAGCCTGCAGCAGGTGCGCCGGGACCGGCTGGACATGGCGTCCCAGCTCTCGTCGCTGCCGGGGCTGACCGTCTACCCCTCGCAGGGCAACTTCCTCTTCGTGCGCCTGCCCGTGGGCGCCGAGGGCACCGTGGTGCGCGACCGGATGCTCACCGAGCACCGGATCCTGGTCCGCGAGTGCGGCAACAAGATCGGTTCGTCCAGCCGCTTCCTGCGTCTCGTGGTGCGCCCCCAGGTGGACGTGCGTCGCCTGGTGTCCGGCCTGGAACAGGTGCTCTACGGGACGTCCAGGAGGGGAGCCGCCGTACCCGAGCCGGGCAACGGGACCGGCTACAGCTCGGGTACGGCGGCCGTGGACCGGCTGATGAGCGAGACGAACGGCTCCGGGATGCGGGGGCTCGCGGCCCAGGTCGCGGCAGCCGGGCCCGGCGCGCCGAGCGCGGCCGGCACCGGTGTGCCGCTCCCCGCCGCGGCGTCCGCCCTGCCGGCGGGCCACGACGGCGGAGCACCGGTGCCGGCCGCGCCCCAGCCGGTGGCCGCCCCCCAGCCCGTCCCCCTGCCGCAGCCCTCCCCCGTCCCCGTGCCGCAGCCCTCCCCCGTCCCCGTGCCGCAGCCCTCCCCCGTGTCCGTGCCGCAGCCCGCTCCTCTGCCCGCGCCGCAGCCCGTCCCCCAGCCGGTGCCGCAGCCCGCGGTGCAGCCGCAGCCCGGGCTGGTGCAGCCGCCCGCCCCCGCTGCCCCGCCGTTCCCCGCCCAGCCGCTCGTCCCGGCCCAACCCCTGGTCCCCGCACAGCCGTTGGCCCCGGCGGCGCAGGTTCCGGCCCCCGCGCCCGCGCCGATGCCCATGGCGACCGGCCCCACCCCGCCCGGCGTACCGGCCCGTGGTGGTCTCACCGCCGCCCAGGTCCGGGGCACGAACGGCCTGACGCCGGCCCCGGCCACCGGCTGGCCGGCGGCGCAGAACTGGCCCGACGCGGCCGGCATGGGCCAGGCCGGCTAGCCGCCCGCCCACTCCGCCGGCGGGCCGCGTGCCCGCCGGCCGGCTTCTCCTGTTCCCCCGCCCTCCCTCCGTCGTCCGGCGAGCCTCGCCCCGCCTCGGGGACGGACGCGGGGCCGCCCGCACGCACGGGCTCCTGCGCATGTTTCCGCCGCACCGGCCGCAGTAGCGTTCATCGTCACTCATTGCAACGAACCATGGCCGGGCGTTGCATTACTTTTCACAGCCGTTGCAACGATTTATACGTGCTGACCAGCCGTGATGACTGACGTATGCAACAAGCACGTTGCCACTCACGTGAATGCAACGTAGCGTTTCTCATGCCGGAAAGAGCGGTCGAAGGAGAGACGTCATGCAGCAGTTCCCCACCCCCAAGCCCGTCACCGCCGTCCTGGACGTCCCCGCCGGCCGCATCCGGTTCATCGCCGCCGACCGGGCCGACACCACCGTCGAGGTCCTGCCGGCCGACGCCTCCAAGAGCCGCGACGTGAAGGCCGCGGAGCAGATCGCCGTCTCCTACGCCGACGGCGTCCTGCGCGTCACGGCCCCCGCGCCGAAGAACCGGCTCCTCGGTTCCTCCGGGGCCGTCGAGGTGACCGTCCAGCTCCCCAGCGGTTCCCGCGTCGAGGCCAGGACGGCCGCCGGCGAACTGCGGGGCGTAGGGCGGCTCGGCGACGTGACCTTCGAGGGCTCCCTCGGACCGGTCAAGCTCGACGAGACCGCGGCCGCCCGGATCGGTGTCCAGGCCGGTGACATCTCGGTCGGACGCCTCGGCGGCCCCGCCGAGGTCAGCGTCCAGAAGGGCGACATCCGGATCGCCGAGGCCGTGCGGGGCGCGTTCACGCTGCGCACCCAGCACGGCGACATCTCGGTCGGCGCCGCCCCGGGCGTCTCGGCCTCCCTGGACGCCGGCACCACCTACGGCCGGATCCGCAACTCGCTGAAGAACGCCGACGGCGCCGCCGCCGGACTGACCATCCACGCCACCACCGCCTACGGCGACGTCACCGCCCGCAGCCTGTAGAGGAGACCACCCATGACCAACCCGGCGATCGCGGCGAACGGGCTGCGCAAGTCCTACGGCGACAAGACCGTGCTGGACGGCGTCGACTTCACCGTCCCCGAGGGGACGATCTTCTCCCTGCTCGGCCCGAACGGGGCCGGCAAGACCACCGCCGTCAAGATCCTCTCCACGCTCATCCGGGCCGACGGCGGCCAGGCCCGGGTCGCGGGCCACGACCTCGCCGGCGAGCCGCAGGCCGTCCGGGCCGCGATCGGCGTCACCGGCCAGTTCTCGGCCGTCGACGGTCTGATCACCGGCGAGGAGAACATGCTCCTCATGGCCGACCTGCACCACCTGCCCAAGGCCGAGGGGCGGCGGGTGGTGGCCGAGTTGCTGGAGCGCTTCGACCTCACCGAGGCCGCCCGCAAGCCGGCCTCCACCTACTCCGGCGGCATGAAGCGCCGCCTCGACATCGCGATGACCCTGGTCGGCTCACCGCGCGTGATCTTCCTCGACGAACCCACCACGGGCCTCGACCCCCGCTCCCGGCACACCATGTGGCAGATCATCCGGGAGCTGGTGTCCGGCGGCGTCACCGTCTTCCTCACCACCCAGTACCTGGAGGAGGCCGACGAACTGGCCGACCGCATCGCGGTCCTGCACGACGGCCGCATCGCGGCCGAGGGCACCGCCGAGGAGCTGAAGCGGATCGTCCCGGGCGGACACGTCCGCCTCCGCTTCACCCACCCGGGCACCTACCGGTCCGCCGCGGCGGCCCTGGGCGGGGCCGTCCAGGACGACGAGGCCCTGGCCCTGCAGATCCCCAGCGACGGCAGCCAGCGCGCGCTGCGCCTGATCCTCGACCGGCTCGACGCCGCCGGCGTCGAGGCCGACGAACTGACCGTGCACACCCCCGACCTCGACGACGTGTTCTTCGCCCTGACCGGCGACGCCCGCGTCCCGCACCAGACGAACCAGCCCGAGGAGGCTGCCCGATGAGTCCGCTCGCCCTCGCCGTCCGCGACTCCACCACGATGCTGCGCCGCAACCTCCTGCACGTACGGCGCTACCCCTCGCTCACGCTGAACCTGCTCCTGACGCCGATCATGCTCCTGCTGCTGTTCGTCTACATCTTCGGCGACACCATGAGCGCGGGCATCGGCGACGGGGGCCCGGACCGGTCCGTGTACATCGCCTACATCGTGCCCGGGGTGCTGCTGATGACCATCGGCAGCACCACGATCGGCACCGCCGTCTCCGTCTCCAACGACATGTCCGAGGGCATCATCGCCCGGTTCCGCACGATGGCCATCCACCGCGGCTCGGTGCTCGTCGGGCACGTCGTCGGCAGCGTGATCCAGGCGGTCGCCAGCGTGGTCCTCGTGGGCGCCGTGGGCGTGGCCATCGGCTTCCGCTCCACCGACGCCACGGTCCTGGAGTGGCTCGCGGCGTTCGGGCTGCTCGTGCTCTTCGCCCTGGCGTTCACCTGGATCGCGGTCGGCATGGGTCTGGTCAGTCCCAACGCCGAGGCCGCCAGCAACAACGCGATGCCGTTGATCCTGCTGCCGCTGCTGTCCAGCGCGTTCGTCCCGCTCGACTCGATGCCCGGCTGGTTCCGGCCGTTCGCCGAGTACCAGCCGTTCACCCCGGCCATCGAGACCCTGCGCGGGCTGCTGCTCGGCAGCGAGATCGGGAACAACGGCTGGCTCGCCGTCGGCTGGTGCGTGGCGCTGGCCGTCCTGGGTTACTTCTGGGCCGCGGCCAAGTTCGGCAACGACCCGAAGTAGCGGGCGCGACGACGCCAGGCACCGCACCCCCGCGAGGGCGGCGCGCACCGGCAACGGCCGGTGCGCGCCGCCCTCTGTGGCGTTCCTGACCTCCCCCGGGCGCACCCGGGCGCGCGGGGGCAGTTGATTCCGCGCGCCCGGTGTCCGGCGGAGTGCGCCGGCCCTTCAGACGGTCAGGACTTCTTCTCCGGGCACTCCTTCCACGCCATGTGGTAGACGGTGCTGATGTCCCCGTCGGTCGAGTCCATGGTCATGAAGCTGACCTTGTCGGCCGACTGCGTACCGGCGTTGACGCGGATCTCGGTGTTGATGTTGAAGTTGCGCTGCACCCCGCAGGGGGCCCAGACCAGTTGCGCCCAGTCCGTCTCGTCGGTGGCCTGCCAGTTGTCGTTGTAGGGGCCGTTGAAGGGGTGGTTGCGGTAGGCGGTGCTCGGCGAGCCCTGGAAGTAGTACGACGCCCGCTGGGTCGCGCTCGCGCCGCGCTGGAGTGCGGCGAAACCGCGGTAGTCCGCGCTGGCGATGGCGTACGTGAAGCCCGAGGGGACGTGGACGAGCAGGTTGAGCTGGCAGTTCTTGCGGAAGGCGGTCGGGTCGGAATCGCCTCCGGCCTGCGCGAGGTAGTCGCTGTAGGTCACCGTGAACGCCGTGTTGTCCTCGGAGACGGCCACCGCGGCGGTGCCCTGCGGGCAGCCGGAGCCGTTCACCGTGGCGACCTTGATGACGATCTTGTCCGGGGGCGGGTCGACGAACCCGGAGGAGGGCGGTTGCGCGGGAAGTGCGCTGGTGAGCAGCGCGGCGATCGCGCCGCTCAGGAGCAGGCCACCGGCCATGGTTCTCCCATCCGTTCGTGGGGGGTGGAATCGTGACGTGCGACTGGCTAAACATGCGCATGACAAACAGCGCTAGGCGCATGCGCCCCCGGTTGTGACCGTTCCGTGGAGGAGTCGTGAAGGCCGGGAGCGGTCGCATCGTACGCAGAGCCACGGGCACCGGCCAGGACGCCGTCCGGCCATTCACACTGGCGGAAAGGCCACCGGCCCGAGTGAGGCCCGGCGGCCGGCCACCGGGCGGAGGGCGGTCCCTTCGCCCGGCCCCGGCACGGACCGTGCCCGGGGGCGCATAAGGTGCGTTGCACACGTGCGTCGGAGTGTGCGGACCGCACACCGGCGCTGACGCCGTCGGAGCGAGGACATCCCGGGGACGGAATGAGGCTCACGCATCGCGCAGCGTACGGCCGCCGCCCCTCAGGGGTTCTCCCAGGCCGCCGGCTCCGCCGCCAGCCGCTGCACCGGCTCGGGCAGGGCCCCGGCCGCCAGGTCGGCGATCGTCACGCCCTCCAGGATCCGGCGCACGTTGGCCCGCAGGGCGATCCACAGCGGCAGCAGCGGCTCGGCGGTGCCCGAGTAGGCGAGGCCGGTCGGCCGTTCCCCGCGGACCGAGACGATCGGTCCGTCCACCGCCCGGATCACGTCCGCCACGCTGATCCGGTCCGCCTCGCGGGCCAGCCGGTAACCGCCGCCCCCGCCCCGGCGGCTGTCGACGACACCGCCGCGCCGCAGGTCTCCGAGGATCCCCTCGAGGAACTTGTGGGGAATGTCCTGCGCGGTGGCCACGGCCTCCGCCTTGACCGGCCCCTCATCCTGCCGGGCGGCCAGTTCCACGACCGCTCGTACCGCGTAGTCCGCACGTGCCGAGATCCTCATAGGACCATTGTCGCGGTCACCCTGTAGACATGGACGCACCACCGGCACCCGGGCCGCCGCCGGCGGCCCCGCGGCAGCCGCCCGACATCGGCACCACGCAAGGCACGGCACACCAGGAGGCGCTCCCTTGGAGCTCAGCAGGCGCACCTTTCACGCTCTCGCCGGCACGGCGGCGCTCGGCTTCGCGCTGACCGGCAGCGGGTCGCCGAGCTCCGCGCACCCCGGCCGGCCCGTGCGCACCGGCCCGCCGCCACCGGTGCCGGGCGCCGACGGCCGGCCGCACGACATCCGCTTCGACCGGCACTCGCTGGTGGTCGACGGCCGGCGACTGGTGCTCTGGGCGGGCGAGATGCACCCCTTCCGGCTGCCGAGCCCCTCCCTGTGGCGGGACGTGCTGCAGAAGATGCGCGCCCACGGCTACAACGCCGTCACCGCGTGCGTCGCCTGGAACGTCCACTCCCCCGCGCCCGGACGGTACGACTTCTCGGGCGTGCGCGACCTGGACCTGTTCCTGCGCACGGCCGCCGAGACCGGCCTGTACGTCGTGCTGCGGCCCGGCCCTCACATCGGCGCCGACGTCGACGCGGGCGGCTTCCCGGGCTGGCTGACCGCCACCGAGGGCCGGGCCCGGACCTCCGACCCCGCCTTCCTCCGGTACGCCGACGAATGGCTGACGGCCGTCAACGGCGTGGTCGCCGGGCACCTGTTCACGCGGGGCACGGGCACGGTCCTGCTGTACCGGCTCGAACAGGCCCCCGCGGCCGCCGACGACCCGTCCCGGCGCGCCTACCTGTCCCACCTGTACGAGAAGGTCCGCGCCGACGGCATCGACGTACCGCTGTTCCACACCACCGAGGAGGGCCGGCCGGCCGAGCCGGACGAAGTCGCTCCCGTCCGGGGGCACTTCGCGGGCGGCGGGGCCACGTCCCCCGGCCGCACCCCCAGGTTCCTGCCCGACGTCGGCGGGGGCCGTCCCGACGTGTGGGGCGGCTCCGCCCTCGGCGGCAAGGGATACGCCGAGGCCCGCCGGACCCGCGACGCGGCCTGGGAACGGCGCACCTACCTGTCCCACCTCGCCGACGGCGTCACTCTGCACAACGTCCGCATGACGTACGGCGGAACCTCCTGGGGCTGGCTGCCCGCACCGGCCGTGTACACCTCCTACGACTACGGCGCCGCCTTCGACGAGGCCCGCAACGCCACCCCCAAGCTCGCCTCGATGCACCAGATCGGGCAGTTGCTGCGGTCCGTGCCCGACCTCGCCCGGCTGGACCCGGGCCGGGAGGTCCGCGCCGCCGACGAGCGGATCGAGGTCCGCCACCTGACCAACCCGGACACCGGCGCCCACGTCTACGTCCTGCGCAACGACACCGACGAGCCGGTCACCTCCACGCTCCCGGACGCCGGGATCGACGTGCCGGTCACCGTCCCGGCCCGGGACGCCAAGCTCATCGCCGCCGGACTGCGGCTCGGCAGGCGGACGATGGTGCACTGCTCCGTGCAGCCCATGCTGAGCATGACCGCGGGGCGGCAGGACATCGCCGTGTTCGCCGGCCGCCGCGGCGACCTGGCACAGGTCGTGCTGGACTGCGCGGACGAGCCGACGCCCATGCGGCTGGACGCCGAGCCGGCCTGGGCGTACAACCTCGGCAAGCTGAACGTCTCCGCCCCGCTGGGCGCCGGCGGACTGAGCCGGGTGCGGGTCGAGGGTGACGGCGTCGACACCCCGATGCTGCTGCTCTTCGCGGACGACGCCACCGCCCTGCGGCTGTGGCCCCACGAGACACCGTCCGGCCCGCTGCTCGTCTACGGCCCGGCCCTGCTGCGTTCGGCCGTCCTGCGCGACTCCACGGTCCACCTCACCGGCGACACCATCGGCGCGACCGGCCTGGAGGTCTGGGGGCCGCGCGGCATCACCCACGTCACCTGGAACGGGCGGCCGGTGCCCACCCGCCTCTCCGCCTCCGGCAGCCTGCTCGCGCTGCGCCCGCTGCCGGGTGTGACCCGCCCGGTCCTGCCCGCCCTGACGGGCTGGCGGCGGCGCGCCGAGAACCCGGAGGCCGAACCCGGCTTCGACGACGCGGCCTGGGCGAAGGCCGACCGCACGACGTCCTTCAGCACCACGCCCGTACCCGACGGACAGCCCGTGCTGTTCGCCGACGACTACGGCTTCCACTACGGCGACGTCTGGTACCGGGGCGAGTGGACGGGCGGCGGCACCGCCGAGTCCGTGTCCCTGTCCTACAGCACCGGCACCCAGGGCCTGCTGATGGCCTGGCTGGACGGGGAGCCGCTGGGCACGCACCGCATGCCCGTGCCGGACGAGGGGCGCACCGGACAGGGCACGTGGACGGCGAAGGCCGTCTTCGCCCTGCCGGAGGACGTGCGCGAGCGGCTGCGCGACGAACCCCGGGCGCGGCACGTGCTGTCCGTGCTCGTGCGGCCGATGCAGCACGACACGGACGAGGGAGCGCGCGATACGCACAAGGCCGCGCGCGGGCTCACGGCCGTGACCTTCCGGGGCGCCTCCCCGGAGGTGACCTGGCGCATCCAGGGCGCCACCGTGCCCGACCCGGTGCGGGGCGCGGTGAACAACGGCGGCCTGTACGGGGAGCGGGAGGGCTGGCACCTGCCGGACCACGACGACCGGGACTGGGAGCGGGCCGGACCGCCGCGCGCGGACCGGCGGCAGGGCGTCACCTGGTACCGCACCCGCTTCCGGCTGGACGTCGACCCGGGCGTGGACGCCTCGGTCGGCCTGGTCCTCGACGACGACCCGGAACGGGCCTACCGCGTGCAGGTCTTCCTCAACGGCTGGAACCTGGGCCAGTACCTCAACGACGTGGGGCCGCAGCACACCTTCGTGCTGCCGAACGGGATTCTGCGCACACGTGGTGCCAACACGCTGGCGCTGGCGGTGCTGTCCGACGGGACCACTGCGTCCGGCCCGGGCCAGGTGCGGCTGACCCTGCTGGGCGCGGCGGCCGGAGGAGTGCCCGTCAAGCCGGTGTGACCGGCCCGCGCGCCGGGCACGGGCCGGGGCCGGCGGCCGTCACGCCAGCCGGATCACGTTCCAGGACAGCGGCTCCAGGACGGCGCCGAGCGTGCCGTCGCGCAACACCGTGCCGTCGACCGGGTGCGGGGCGACCCGCTCCGGGTCGTGGAGGGTGTTGCGCGCGTCGGGGTCCGCGTCGGCGAGGGCGCTGTGCTCGACCACCGACGACAGGCCGAGGGCACCCAGGGTGACCTCCAGCGGCAACGCCTCGGTCCGGCAGCGGTTGACGGCGAACACGGTGACCGACCCGTCCTCGCCGCGTACGGCCGTGGCGTGCAGCAGGTCGGTCTCGCCGTACTTGGCCGTCTCGTGGGTGGGTGAGTCCACCCGGACGTCGAGGACCTCGCCGCGGCCGTACCGCGACGCCTGGGCGAACGGGAAGAAGGTGGTCTGCCGCCAGGCCGGGCCGCCCGGCTCGGTCATGATCGGGGCGATGACGTTGACGAGCTGGGCGAGGCAGGCGACGGTGACGCGGTCCGCGTGCCGGAGCAGGGCGATGAGCAGCGAGCCGAACACGACCGCGTCCGTCACGCTGTAGTTGTCCTCCAGCAGACGCGGCGCCTCGGGCCAGTCGTCCTGCGCGAAGGCTTCGGCGCGCGCCTGCCACTCGGGCAGGTACCAGACGTTCCACTCGTCGAAGGAGAGGTTGATCCTCTTCTTCGACTTCAGCCGCGCGCCCACGTGGTCGGCGGTCGCGACCACGTTGTCGATGAAGGACTCCATGTCGACGGCGGAGGCGAGGAAGGAGTCGAGGTCGCCGTCCTCGGGCCAGTAGTAGGCGTGCAGGGACACGTGGTCGACGAGGTCGTACGTCTCCTCCAGGACCGTGGCCTCCCACGCGGCGAAGGTCGGCATGGACTGGTGGGAGGAACCGCAGGCCACCAGCTCGATGCCGGGGTCCTGCTGCCGCATGGCCCGGGCGGTCTCGGCGGCCAGGCGGCCGTACTCCCGGGCCGTCTTGTGGCCGGTCTGCCAGGGCCCGTCCATCTCGTTGCCCAGGCACCACAGGCGGATGCCGAAGGGGTCCTCGTCGCCGTGGGAGACGCGCAGGTCGGACAGGGCGGTGCCGCCGGCGTGGTTGGCGTACTCCTGCAGTTCCAGGGCCTCGGCGACACCGCGGGTGCCGAGGTTGACGGCCAGCATCGGCTCGGCCTGCGGGCCGATCTTGCGCAGGAAGTCGATGTACTCGGACAGGCCGAAGCGGTTGGTCTCGGTGGAGTGCCAGGCCAGGTCGAGGCGGCGGGGCCGGTCTCCGGCCGGGCCGACCGAGTCCTCCCACCGGTAGCCGGAGACGAAGTTGCCGCCCGGGTAGCGGACGGCGGTGACGCCGAGTTCGCGGACGAGGCCCAGGACGTCCCGGCGCAGGCCCTTGTCGTCGGCGGTGGGATGGCCGGGTTCGAAGACGCCGGTGTAGACGCAGCGGCCGAGGTGCTCCACGAAGGAGCCGAAGAGGCGGGGGTTCACTTCGCCGACGGTGAATGCGGGGTCCAGGGTGAAGCGGGCGGCTCGCATGGTCGCCTTTCGGGTCGGTGGGGTGACGCGGTCCGAGTCGGTGACGGGTACCGGTGTTCGAGATGTCGATCGGTGGTCGCTTTTCCGAACGGGACCGTAGGTTCGAAGCCCGTGCGCGTCAATGGGCCCCGCACGGCGCCGGCCGTCCTGCGGGCGCCCGCGACCGGGCCGCAGCGGGCGGGAACGGTCGCCGCCCGGTGCGCTTCGGGCGCCCGATCGCATGACGCGCACACTTTCGGGCGCGTAGTCTCGGACGGGCTGCCCAGCCGTCGGCCGGGGGTGAGAAGGGGGAGCGATGGACATCGCGGGCGCGCGGACGTTGGCCGCCCGAGTCACCGCCGCACTCGGGCGTTCCCGCAGGGGCTCCGCCATGCGCGGTCTGGCCGCCGAGCTCACCGCCGCGGTCCGGAGGAGACCTCAAGCCTCCACCGGCGTACGGGAGTTGTGCCGGGCGCTGTGCGAGGAGACGAGTGCGCGACGGGGCGGACGTCCCGTGCAACTGCGGTTCGAGCGTTTCCCGGACGAGATCGAAGTCACCGGTCTGTGGGTCGAGTTCCAGGACTTCGACCTGATCATCGTCGAGGAGCGGGCCGAGGCCGTGCAGCAACTGGTCATACTGGGCCACGAGTTGTGGCACCTGCACGCCGGGCACCGCCACCACCACGGGGTGGGCACGGCGGCCGCCCACGCGTTCGCCGACCGGCCCGGCTGGCAGGACGTCGCCCTGGCGGTGGCGGCCCGCAACGGCTCCCGGGAGCGGGACGAGGCGGAGGCCGACGTGTTCGGCCACCGGCTGGCGGCGGGGTGCCGGGCGCTGCTGCCCGGCGGGCGCGCCCCGGACGTGCCCCTCGAACCCGTGCAGCGGTCGCTGGGCTACCGGGGACCGCGGGGAGGTACGGCACGGTGACGACGGTGGCGCTGACGCCGGTCGAGTTCGTCAACCAGTTCTACCCGAACTTCTGGTGGATCCCCGCCGGGATCCTGGCCGCCGCCCTGGCCATCAAGCTGCCCAGCATCATCCGGCTCTGGAAGGACCCGCTGCTGCGCGCGGTCGGCGGGCTGCTGCTGCTCGCCTGCGCGGTGTTCGTGTTCGTGGCGCCGTCGACCATCGCCCGGGTCAACCGGCTGACCGGCGTGGCGAACTTCTCCGGCCCGTGGGTCTACTCGCTGCTCACCGCGTTCTGCGCCTTCTGCCTGCTGCTGATCATCACCTGGCGCAACGGCCTGGCCGACCGCTCCGACCGCACCCGGCGCGCGATGCGCGGGGTCGTGGTCGTGTACTCGTGCGTGATCGTCGCGATGTGGGTGCTGTTCGCCCTCGCGGACGTCCCGGAGGAGCGGCTGCGCGATCTCGACACGTACTACGCCAACACCCCGTACATGCGCGAGATGATCGTGCTCTACCTGCTCGCGCACACCGTGGCGGCGGTGGTGACCAACGGGCTGATCTGGAACTGGATCCGCACCGACGGGCTGGACTCGCTGCTGCGCTGGGGGCTGAAGTTCCTCGGTGTGGGCTACGCGGCGCAGTTGTTCTTCGACGCCGCCAAGATGACGGCCGTGGCGGCCCGTTGGACCGGGCGCGACCTGGACTGGCTGAGCACGGCCGTCGCCCCGCCGCTCGCCTGCCTGTCCGCCGTGCTGATAGCGGTCGGCTTCATCATCCCGCACGCCGGACAGTACCTCCACGGCCGCTGGCACGTCCGGCTCGCCCACCACGAACTGCGGCCGCTGTACCAGTTGATGAAGACGGTCGACGGTGACGGTGTCCCGTTCCTGCTGCGCGCCACACCGGAGTTGCGGCTGGTGCGCAGGGAGACGTTCATCCGCGACTGTCTGCTGCCGCTCGCCCGGTACATCGACGAGGACCGGCGCGAGAGGTACCACGAGGCCGCCCTCGCCCTCGGACACCCGCCGGACCGGGCCAAGGCGCTGGCCGCGACCGCGGCGATCCTGGACGCCGTCGACGCCAGGAGCCGGACCCAGGAGGACGACGGCGCCGGCGCGCGTGACACCACGGACCTGCTGCGCGAGATCGGCGCCGTGTCCCGGGCCCTGCGGCGCACGGAGGACCTCCGGGCGATCCGTGCCCGGGTGCCCGACCCCGCGGACGGCAGGTCGCTCACGGGCTGACGGCGTTCGGCGGGCCGGTGTCCGCCCCGCGCGCGGCCGGGACGGGCCGTGCGCGGCCGGATCGTCCGGCGGGACCTGCACCGGGGGATCGCGGATCCGATACGTGAAGGTACGGTGAGAGCCGTCCGGAACAGGAGCCTGCATGGCTCGAAACCGTTGCCTGCGACCGGCGTTGCGCGTCGCGCGGCTGTGGCCGGGCGCCGGGGAAGGCCCTCGGGGCGGGGGAGCCGTCATGGCTGAGTGCGAGGAGTCGCATGTCGCGTAGAGCTGTCGTCATCGGTGCGGGACTGGCCGGCATGCTGGCCGCGGCGGCCCTGTCCGCCGTCGCGGACGAGGTGGTCGTCCTCGACCGCGACGACCTGCCCGACGGGCCGGAGCACCGCAGGGGCCTGCCGCAGGGACGTCACGCGCACCTCCTCCTGGCGGGCGGCCTCGCCTCGATGGAGGACCTGGTGCCGGGCGTGAGCATGCGCAAGCACCTGCTCGCCGCGGGCGCGCACGAGATACCCCTCGGCTCGGGCATGGTCGTCCTCACCCCCGAGGGCTGGTTCCGCCGCTGGCGCCACCCCGGGCCGCGGATGCTGACCTGCACCCGGGCGCTGATCGACTGGGCGGTGCGAGCCGCGGTGCTGGACAACACGGGGGTGGTGATCCGCAAGGCACAGGTGCTGGAGCTGACCGGAACGCGGCAGCGGGTCACGGGGGTGCGCCTCTCCACCGCCGCCGGACAGGAGCGACTCCCGGCCGACTTCGTGGTCGACGCCGGCGGGCGGGGCTCACGGATCGTGACCTGGCTGGCGCGGCTGGGCATCGACGACGTGCGCGAGAAGACGGTGGACGCCGGTCTGGTCAACGCCACCCGCCTCTACCGCACGCCCGAGGGCGCCGAGCGGTTCCCGCTGACCATGGTGCAGGCCGATCCCTACCGGGGGCGGCCCGGCCGCAGCGGCATGGTGCTGCCGATCGAGGGCGGCCGCTGGATGGTGAGCCTCGCCGGGACACGCGGCGGCGGCGAACCGCCCTCCGACCCGGACGAGTTCCTCCGGTACACGCTGGACCTGCCCGATCCGGTCGTGGGCCGGCTGATCTCCGGCGCGGAGCCGCTCACCGACGTCCACGTCAGCCGCAGCACCAGCAACCACCGCCGGTACCTGGAGCAGGTCGGCTCCTGGCCCGAACGCCTCGTCGTCCTCGGCGACGCGCTGGCCACGTTCAACCCGGCTTACGGACAGGGCATGTCGGTGGCCGCGCTCGAAGCCCGGGAGCTGGAGCGGGAGCTGCGGCGGGCGGGCCTGGCGAGCCCCGGGCTCGCGCGGCGGGTGCAGCGGCGGGCGGCCCGGCCGGTCCAGGCCGCGTGGACGATGGCGGTGAGCCAGGACGTCTGGTTCCCCGGGACGCGAGGGGGTTCACCCGGCCTCGCCGACCGCCTGGTCACGGCGTACACCCGCCGCATGATCCGCACGGCGACCGGTTCGTACACCGCGGCGTCGGCGGTCTGGGACGTGATGAGCATGACGACCGGGCCGGAGCGGCTGCTGCGGCCCTCGACCGTCCTGGCGACGCTCAGCGGGCCGCCCCTGCCACCGGCGGCGGGCGCGCCCCTGACGGAGGAGGAACGGGCGATCCTGCGCCGGCTGGACCGGACGGGACGCTGAGCCCAGGGCGGGGAGGAACGTTACGGCGGCCCGGCCGCCGCCCCCCCGGTCCCGCCCGCCCCCCTCTCAGCCGGCGAACACCGGCTGCGGCAGGCCCCGGCCCGCGCCGGGCACCACGAACAGCGACCCCGCCAGGGCGGGCGGATCGGTGAGGCCGGTGCGCGCGGTCGTGACGTACAGGTCGCTCAGCGCGGCCCCGCCGAACGCGCAGGCGGTGACCAGCGGCACCGGCAGTTCGACCACCCGGTCCAGCCGCCCGTCCGGGGTGTAGCGCCGGACCGCCGAGCCCTGCCACAGCGCGACCCACACGCATCCGTCGGCGTCCACGGTCAGTCCGTCGGGGAAGCCGGCGCCCTCCTCGATCTCGGCGAGCGTCCGGCGTGCGGACACCCGCCCGTCCGCGTGGTCGAAGACGTCGACGCGCCGGGTGGGTGTGTCGATGTAGTACATGAGCCGCCCGTCGGGGCTCCACCCGGTGCCGTTGCTGACGGTGACGTCGTCCAGGACGGTCTCGGCCGAGCCGTCGCCGGTGACGCGGGACAGCGTCCCGCCACCCGGCGCCTCGTCGTAGCGCATGGTGCCGGCCCACAGGGAGCCGTCGGGCGCCACGGCGGCGTCGTTGGCCCGGCGGCCGGGGACGGGTTCGCGGCGCAGCCACCGGAAGCCGCCGTCGGTGTCGCCGTCCCCGGGGCCGAGGAGGCCGATCCCGTCACGCAGGTTCAGCACCAGCCCGCCGCCGGCGCGCGGCTTGACCGCGCCCACGTGCTGTTCGGTGCGGCGGGTCGTACGCCGCCCGGTGGCCGGGTCGTAGGTGTGCACGCGGCAGCCGAGGATGTCGATCCACAGCAGCCGGCCGGCCGCCGCGTCCCAGGTCGGGCCCTCGCCCAGCTCGGCCTCGGCGCGCACGGCGACCTCGTACGGAGTGCTCATGCCACGCTCCGGTGCCCGAGGTGCTCGGACAGCTCGGCGGCGCCCTTGGCTGCCAGCTGCTCCAGCTCGGTCCGGCGCTCCTCGCTCCAGCGGATCATCGGCACGGAGATCGACAGCGCGGCGACGACCTGCCCGGTGCGGTCGCGCACCGGCGCGGCCACGCAGGAGACGTCCGGGTTGGACTCGCGGCTCTCCACGGCGATGCCCCGCTCCCGGATCCCGGCCAGGGCCTCGCGCAGCGCCGCGGGGTCGGTGATGCTGTTGGGCGTCATCGCGACCAGCTCGGCGCCGTCGGGGATGCGCGCGGCGAGCTCCGCCTCGGGGAGGGAGGCCAGCAGCATCTTGCCGACGGACGTGCAGTGCGCGGGCAGGCGGCGGCCGGCCGCCGACACCATCCGCACGGCGTGCGTGGAGTCGACCTTGGCGATGTAGATGACGTCGGTGTCCTCGAGGATCGCCACGTGCACTGTCTCGTCGCAGGTCTCGGCGACGGACCGGGCGACCTGCTGTCCCTCGGCGGCCAGGTCGAGCTGTTCGGCGTAGCGGGCGCCGAGCTGGTACGGGCGCACGCCGAGCCGGTAGCGTCCCGGCTGGCCGGGCACGGGGACGATGTACTTGCGCGCGGCGAGCGTGGTCACCAGCTCGTGCACGGTGGTGCGCGGCAGCTGCAGCCTGCGCACGATGTCGGGGGCGGAGAGCGTCCCGTCCCCGTCGAGGAAGAGCTCCAGAATGTCGAGAGCCCGGGTCACTGCTGGTACGAGGCGTCCCACGACCGGCCCCCTCCCTGTTCATCAGCGCCCGCGTTCGAGATTTCAACAGGCGATCGGCATGACGAACACAGGCTAGCCATAGAGATGGGGCCGGGCAATGCCGGCCGACCGGGAGCGGATACATCAGCGGTCCGGGCGGCCGGCCCGGCCCCGTTTCACCGCCGTCCCCGGAAGGCGCCCAGTTCTCCTCTCAGGCGTTGGGCGCGCAGGACCAGTTCCAGTTCGAAGCGGCGGTCCGGGTCGTCTATCTCGTCGCCCCACAGCTCGCGGATCTGGCGCAGGCGGTAGCGGACCGTCTGGGGGTGGACGCCCAGGCGGGCCGCGACCTCGGGGGCGCCGCCGCGGGTCTCCAGCCAGGCCAGGAGCGTCTCGGCGAGGCGGCGGCCGTGGGTGGGGCCGCAGTGGGCCAGGGGGGCCAGGCAGCGCAGGGCCAGGTCGTCGATCAGCTCCTCCGGCTGGAGCAGGACCAGGGCCTCGGTGTGCTCCGTGCAGTGGAGGACCTCCCCGGAGGGGAGCAGGTCGCGTTCCATCAGGCGGACCGCCGCCTCCGCCCAGCGCAGCGACTTCGCGGCGTCGGCCAGCGGGACCGGCGGGCCGATCGCGCCGGACCAGCCGGCCAGGGCCCGCTGCAGCAGTTCATGCCGGCCGGCCGCGTCCGGCTCGGGGACGACCATGCGGGGCTGCTCGTACTCCATGTCGAGCAGGACGCCCTGGCCCACGGCGGGGGCCATCGCCTCCCGGGCCGGACGCAGCAGCACGCCCACCGAGACCTTCTCCGGCACGGGCCAGCCGATGCGGGCGGCCCGCTCGGTGAAGGCCTCGCTGGGATCGCCCCGGTGGTGCTCGGCCAGCAGGAGTTCCATGAGGCGGCGCTGCAGCCGCAGTCGTTCACCGGCCTGGCGGGCCGCCGCCTCGGCGTAACCGCGCACCGACTGGTCGACCAGGCCGTCGAGGTACTCGTAGCCGGCGTCGACGAGTTCGTACATCGCCGGGGGCGGGATCTGCACGCGCTGGCCGATGTCGGCGAAGCGGCGCCAGGCCATGCGGACGCCCATGCGGTAGATGGCCTGGAGGGAGTCCAGGGAGCGGCCGTTGAGGCCCTCGCCGCGGCCGAAGTCCTGGAAGACGCCGGGCGGGACGGTCGGGCGGCCCTCGGAGTGCTCCAGGTGCTGCACGAAGGCCTCGATGGCGCGGCGGATGCCGACCAGGGCCATCGGCTCGCCGGAGTCGTCGAGGACGACCGGCAGGTGCGGGTACTCGCGCTGGATCTCGCGGAGGATCTCCTCGGCGAGCCCGGGCGCCTCGGCCATGACGGTCGCGGCGAACCGGCGCACCTGGAGACGCGGTACGTCGTGCCAGGCCGAGCGGGTCGTGACGGTTCCGGTGCGGGCGGCCGTCATCGGTCAACTCCCCTGCCCGGCCCGCTCGTACGTGATCAGGGGCGTGTTCGGCTGGTCGGGGGTGGCTTCGAGCAGCGCGACCACGCCCAGCGCGGCCCCCACGGCGAGGGCGGCGGCGAGCGCCACGGTCAGCGCGGCAGCGAGCAGTCTGGACATCGCAGGGTCAGCCTCTCTGTCCCGGATTCGCCCGGACATCGTCCGGAGGTCGCCCACCCCGGCGCCCCGTCCCTGCTGTCGCGCCCAGTCTCGACAAGCATTGACACCCCGTCAAGAGCCGCCTACGGTTCCCGGCCCAGCCGCACGTGCGCTTCCCGCCGCCGTGCCGGTCCTCTCGTACGTCGAGCCGTCCCAAGCCACTGGAGTGCCCGGATGCGCCGTACAACCTCCCCGTTTTCCCTGGTCCTACTGGGTCTCGGCACGTTCCTGCTGGTGCTGGCGCCCTTGCTCGCCTGGTACGTGCAGCCGCGTGCCGCGGTCAACCCGATCGACATCGACACCACCGCCGTCTACACCGGCCGGGGCAGCGTCTTCGACACCGACCGGATCGAGACCGTTCCCGACCGGCGGATCACCGTGACCCAGCGGGTCCGGGGCGACGTCGAGGACAGCGAGCGCAGCGGCAACGCCGTGTGGGACGTGACGACCACCGTCGACACCGACAAGTCGCTGCCGGCCGCGGACCCGCACGACGCGCTGGACTTCGTGCCGCACCGCTGGGTGATGGACCGCAGGACCACCCGGCCCGTGCACTGCTGCGGGGAGAAGCCCCACATCGAGGGCGAGGCCTACCTGAAGTTCCCCTTCGACGTGCAGAAACGCTCCTACCAGTGGTGGGACAACACCCTCGGGGACACGGTCGTGCTGCGCTACCGCGGCACCGAGAAGGTGCAGGGCTACACGGGCTACAGGTTCACCGGCTCCGTGCCGCCGACCAGGACCGGCACCCGCATGGTGCCCGGCAGCCTCGTCGACCAGCCGCAGCGCCCCCAGGTGCTGGCGGAGGAGTGGTACTCCAACCACGGGTTCGTGCTGGTCGTCGACCAGGCCACCGGACGCGTGCTGTACGCGCAGACCGGGCCGCGCCGCACTCTGCGGGCGCCGGGCGGGACGAAGGACGCGGCGGTGCTGCTGGACAGCGAGAAGGTCGCCTTCACCCCCGCCACGCAGCGGGAGGCCGTACGGCAGGCGAAGCGCGACAGCGGGCAGCTCCGGCTCGTGGGGACCACCCTGCCGATCGGCGCCGGGATCGCCGGTCTGCTGCTCGCGGTGACGGGCGGTGTTCTGGTGGCGCGTGGGCGGAAGGAGCCGGAGCAGCCCGTTCCGTCCGATACGCCCCCTTCACCCCACCCCTCCCTCACAAAGTGATGTGACGTCAGCGTCGACAAGGGCGGAAATTGTCACGCCGGTGAGTAGCCGTGGCGAACGTCCGGGCGAAAACTGTCCAACCCCACCCCGAGCACAGACCGTCCACACTCCCCTCCTGAAAAGCGCTCAGGCCCCTCACAGGCCGACCCGACGTGACCCGCCCACCCCACCGACCCCACCACCATCCCCCACGTCTTCCCCACGCTGCGTTCCGCACCCCGAGACGAGTTGGAGCGTCCATGCCCCAGCACGTACCGTCCCAGCTGCGCACCGCGCCCTCCGGCGCGCCGCAGCCCCTTCCGGCGCTCCCCCCACAACCCCGCCGGATCGTCTTCCTCGCCCACCGCGACCTGGACAACCCCTCGGCCGGCGGCTCCGAGCTGCTGGTCGACCGGCTCGCGGACGGCCTGACCCGCCTGGGCCACCAGGTGACCCTGCTGTGCGGCGGCCCCGCCTCCTTCCGTGACTACCGGGTCGTGTCGGCGGGTGGTCCCTACGGCCACTACCTGCGCGCCCGTTCGGCCTTCGCCCGCCAGGTCGGTGCCTGCGACCTGCTGGTCGAGGTCTGCAACGGCATGCCGTACCTGGCCCCGCTGTGGCACCGCGGGCCGACGCTGACCCTGGTCAACCACGTCCACACCGACCTGTGGGCGATGCGCTTCGGCGGGCCGCTGGCCCCGGCGGCGCGCCTGGGCCGAAGACTCGAGCACTGGGCGCTGGCCGGGGCGCGGCAGCGCAACCTGCTGGTGGCGGTGTCGTCCTCCACGGCGCACGCCCTGCGGGCGATCGGGGTCGCGCGCGAGCGGATCCGGGTCGTGCACAACGGCGTCGAGGAGCCGGGGCCGGGGGCCGGGCGTTCGCCGGAGCCGCTGTTCGTCGCCGTCGGGCGCCTGGTCGAGTACAAGCGGATCGATCTGCTGCTGCGCCTGTGGGAACGGGTGCGGCCGGTGACCGGCGGCCGGCTGGTGATCGTGGGCGACGGTCCGGAGCGGGAGCGGCTCCAGCGGCTCGCCGGACCCGGTGTGGAGTTCACCGGGTACGTCTCCGAGGCCGAGAAGCACCGGCTGCTGTGCGCGGCCTGGCTGCTGCTGCACCCGTCCGCCGTGGAGGGCTGGGGTCTGGTGGTGACGGAGGCGGCGGCCCGGCAGACGCCGAGCGTGGCCTTCGACGTACCCGGCCTGAAGGACTCCGTGGTCGACGGCGAGACCGGCGTCCTCGCCCGGGGCGAGTCGTCGTTCGCCGCGGCCTGGTGTGCGCTGGCGCTGTCGGCGGAGCGGCGGGAACTGATGGGCAAGGCCGCCCGGGAGCGGGCCGCGCAGTTCCGGTGGGACCGGACGGTACGGCAGTTCCGGGTGGTGGCCGCGGAGGCGGTGCGGAGCTGGGCCCCGTGACGTCACCCCTGCGCCGCGTCGGTGACGTGGTGTCACGTGTGCGCGCCGGGCACGCCCGGCCGCGTCTGCGCGGCCCGGCCGCGCCGGACGCGGCCGGGCGCCCCACGGAGGCGACTGCGGGTCCGCCGGGCGCGGTCCCGTGGAAGGACCCCTCGCTGCGCCGCTCCCTCGCCCTCTTCCGCGCCTTCCTGCACGAGCAGGACGACCCGGCGGCCTGCTACTCGCTGCTCGCCCGGGACGCCGCCGACCAGGTCGAGGCGTACGACGGGCCCGTCGCCGGGCGGACCGTCGTCGACGTCGGCGGGGGCAGCGGCTACTTCACCGAGGAGTTCCGGCGGCGCGGGGCGCACGCGTTCCTCTTCGAGCCGGACGCGGCCGAACTGGGCGCGGAGCCGCCCGGCCCGGCCGTCGTCGCCGACGGGTACCTGCTGCCGCTGCGCGACGGCGTCGCGGACGTCACCTTCTCCTCCAACGTGCTGGAGCACGTCGCCGACCCGGGGACGTTCCTCAGCGAGCTGGCCCGGGTGACCCGGCCCGGCGGGCTGATCTACGTGTCGTTCACCAACTGGCTGTCGCCGTGGGGCGGGCACGAGTGGGCCCCCTGGCACTACCTGGGTGCCGAGCGGGCCCGGGCCCGCTACCTGCGCACGACCGGCAGGCCCGCCAAGCACACGCTCGGCGAGAACCTCTTCGCGGTGCACATCGGCTCCACCCTGCGGCAGGTGCGGGGCCGCGACGACGTCACGGTCGTCTCGGCGCGCTCCCGTTACTGGCCCTTCCTCGCGGAGGCCGTCGTCAAGGCGCCCGGGATCCGCGAGTTCGCCACCTGGAACCTCCTTCTCATTCTGCGGCGGTGTCCTACATGACGACCACGGTCCAGGCTCCTCCCCCGGCAGCCGTCCCCCGCACCGCGGCCGCGGCCGGCCCCCCGGAGGGCCCCCGGTCGCGGCGCTGGCTGCTGGGCTTCTGGGCCGTGGCGTTCGTGCTGTTCCTGGTGGTGCGGCCCGGCCGGCAGACCTTCGACACCAAGCTCGGGGTGACCACCGACCCGGGCCGGTTCTTCGGCGACCTCGGGCAGCTGTGGCACGACCGGGCCGGGTTCGGCGGCATCCAGGACCAGTACGTCGGCTACCTGTGGCCGATGCTGCCGTTCCACTGGCTGTGCGACCTGGTGCGGCTGCCGGTGTGGCTGGCCGAGCGGCTGTGGATGTCGCTGATCGTCTCGGTGGCGTTCTGGGGGGCGCTGCGGCTGGCCGAGCGGCTGCGGGTGGGCAGCGGGGCGTCCCGGCTGCTCGGGGCGGCCGCGTACGCGCTGTGGCCGGTGTTCACGACCGTCATCGGCTCGACGTCGGCCGCCGCGCTGCCCGGGGCGTTCCTGCCGTGGGTGCTGCTGCCGCTGGCGGACGAGCGGTACACGGCCCGGGTCGCGGCCCTGCGCTCGGCGCTGCTCGTGCCGTTCATGGGCGGGGTGAACGCGTCGGCGACGCTGGCCTCGCTGCTGCCCGCCGGGCTGTACCTGCTGTCCCGGCCGCCGGGGCCGCGCCGGCGCAGGCTGATCGCCTGGTGGGCCCCGGCGGTGATCGTGGTGACGGCCTGGTGGTGGGTGCCGCTGCTGCTGCTGGGCGTCTACGGCGAGAACTTCCTCCCCTACATAGAGACCGCGCGGACGACGACGGACACCATGTCGGCCACCGAGGCCCTGCGCGGGGCCGGCAACTGGGTGGCCTACCTGCACCTCGGTGAGGCCTGGCTGCCGGCCGGCTGGACCGTGGCCTCCTCCGTGCCGGTGATCCTGTGCTCGGCCCTGGCCGCCGGGCTCGGCCTGGCGGGACTCGCCCGGCGCGACATGCCCGAGCGGCGCTGGCTGGTGCTGACGGTGCTCGTGACGGCGCTGGTGCTGCTCGCCGGGTACGGCGGCGCGTTCGGGGCACCGTTCCACGGCGTGGCGCAGGACTGGCTGGACGGGTGGCTGTCGCCCTTCCGGAACATCTACAAGTTCCAGACCGGCCTGGCCCTGGCGCTCGTGCTGGGCCTGGCCCATCTGGTGGGGGTGGCCGCCGGGCAGCGCGGGGCCCGGCCCGTGCGCGGCCGGCGCCTGGCCCCGCTGGCCGCGGCCGTGCTGGTCCTGCCGGGGCTGCTGTGGCCGTACCTCAACGGCTCGATCCTCAACCCGGGTTCGTTCCCGAAGCTCCCCGCCTACTGGCAGGCCACGGCCGACTGGCTGGAGAAGTACTCCCCCGACTCGCGGGCCCTCGTGGTCCCGGCGACCGCCCACGGCGTGTACACGTGGGGCTCGCCCATCGACCAGCCGCTCGACGTCCTCGCCGAGTCGCGGTGGGCGCAGCGCGACTACGTCCCGTTCGGCACGCCGGGCAACCGGCGTGCGATGGACGCCGTCGAGCAGGCGCTGACGACCGGCGCCCAAGTGCCGGGCCTGGCCGACTACCTGACCCGGGCCGGGCTGTACTACGTCGTCGTGCGCAACGACCTCGACCCCGACCAGATCGGCTACGTGCCGACCGCGACCGTCAAACGCACCCTGGAACAGTCCGGGTACGAGCGGGTGACGGGGCTCGGCCCGGTCATGACCGGCGGCCGGATCGCGCGGGACGCGCCGCTCCAGGTCGAAGGGCTGTATCCGAGGCAGCGGGCCGTGGAGATCTACCGCCCGGCCGGCCCGGACGTGGTCCGGCCCGGGCAGGCCGGGCTCGCCCCGGTCGCCGGCACGGCCGTGGTGTCGGGCGGGCCGGAGGCGCTGCTGCCGCTGGCGCAGCGGCTGCGGGGGCGGGCCGCGGTCCTCACCGGCGACGGACACCCCGGGCTCGGGACCCCGGCCGTGCAGGTGGTGGGCGACGGGATGCGGCGGGCCGACACCCGCTTCGGGCTGGTCGGCGCGAACACCTCGTACACGTACACCCGCGACGAGCGCAACGCCCCCGGCGCCCTGCAGGACGCGGGCGAGGAGCCGCGCCAGATCCTGCCCGCCGAGGGCCTGCGGCACCAGACGGTGGCCGAACTGCGCGGTGCCCGCTCGGTGTCGGCGTCCTCGTACGGCAACTGGCTGTTCCACCTGCCGCAGTACGACCCGGTCAACGCCTTCGACGGTGACCCGGACACCGCGTGGGCGGAGGGCGCTCCGGACACCCCGGACGGGCAGTGGCTGCGCATCGGGTTCACCGGCCCCTACGCCATGCCGTCCTCCTTCCAGGTCACGCCGCTGCCGCAGGACAGCGTGCGGGCGGCGGCCACGAAGGTGCGGGTGGAGACCGCCAGGGGCGAGCGGACCAGCTTCCTGCGGCCGAACGGCGAGCCGCAGCGGATCAAGGCGCCCCGGGGCACGACGACGTGGATGAAGCTGACGATCGTGGACGCGGTGGAGCGCCGGCCCGGCCTGACCGGCGCGGGCTTCTCCGAGATCACGCTGCCGGACGTGCGGGTGACCCGGCTGCTGCGGCTGCCGGCCGACGCGGACCGGGCCCGCGCGGACGCCACCGTCGTCTCCCTGCACCGCGCCTCCGACCCGACGGGCCTGTCCCCCACCGGTACCGAGACGGGACTGCACCGCCGCTTCACCACCGCTCAGGCCGGCACGTACGAGGTCCGGGCGAGCGCGGTGCCCGTGCCGGGCGCGGCGCTGGACGAGCTGCTGTACGAGGTGGCGCCGGAGCAGCGGGCCCGGATCGTCGCCACCGCCGACTCCACGGCCCGTCTGGGCGCGGGGCTCGCGGCCCGCAACCTCACCGACGGGGATCTGACGACGGCGTGGATCGCGGGCGACCGGCCGACGATCCATCTGCGCTGGCCGGGCAAGCAGCCGGTCGGCGAGCTGGTCCTGGCCCCCGCGGGCGGCCTGTCCAGTCGCGCGTCGAAGGTGGAGATCAGCTCTCCCGACGGCGCAGCGATCGCCGGCGTCGACGAGAACGGCTGGGTCCGCTTCCCGGCCATCACCACCGACCGGCTGGACATCACGGTCACCGAGACGGCCCCGCTGACCCTGCACAACCCCGTCGCCGACGAGAAGCTGCGCCTGCCGGTGGGCCTCACCGAGGCGTACGTGCCGTCCCTCGACCAGTACCGCACCCCGCAGCCCGACGGCACCCGGGCCTTCTCCCTGCCGTGCGGCAAGGGCCCGGAGGTGGCGCTGGACGACGAGCTGTACCCGACCAGCGTCAAGGGCACCGTGCGGGACCTGGTGCAGCGGCGCGGGGTCCAGGTGACCCTCTGCCAGGAGGGACGCAGCCAGGCGGAGGTTCGGCTGGCGGCCGGCGAGCACCGGCTGGAGGGCGGCGCCGCCGGCCCGCTCGCGCTGACGGACGTGACCCTGACCCGAGGCACGGTCGACGAACCGGTATCCGCCGGGCGTGACCTGCGCGTCCGGGACTGGCTGGGCGACCGGCGCGAGGTGGCGGTCGGTTCCGGCGCGGCCTCGTACCTGACCACGTACGAGAACGCCAACGAGGGCTGGCGGGCCACGCTGAACGGCGAGGAACTGACCCCGGTCCGGCTGGACGGCTGGCAGCAGGGCTGGCGCGTCCCGGCCGGGGCGGGCGGCACGGTCGAGCTGTCCTACGAGCCGGCCACGACCTACGACATCGGGCTGATCGGCAGCGGCGTGGGCATCGCGGCCCTGCTGGGCCTGGCCCTGTGGCGCCGCCGCGAGCCCGCCCCCGACGCGCCCCGGCCCGCCGCGCCACCGCCCGGCCTGTGGCTCGGCACGGTGGCCCTGACGCTGGTCGGCGTGGTGATCGCCGGGTGGCTCGCGCTGCTGGTACCGGCCCTGGCGCTGCTCGCGGCGCGACGGCACGCGCTGCTGGTGCCGATCGCCTTCGCCGCCCTGGCGGGGGCGGGGGTCGCCGCGGCCTTCGGGGCCGGGGAACCGGTCGGCTCGGGCGCGGGGGCCTTCGGGCACCTGGCCCAACTGCTCGCTCTCATCGGCCTGTTCGCCGGTCTGGTGAGCGTGCGCGAGCGGCCGCCCGCCGAGGCGCCGACCCGGCCGCTGCCGAGGACGGGCCCGGAGGAGGGCGGAACCGCATGACGGCACCGGTGCGCATCCCGTTCCCGGTGGTGGACGAGATCTCCCGGCACTGCCTGCAGCAGGAGGAGCCGGAGACCGTCCACATCGAGGTCCACCTGCCGGGCCCTCTGGACGGGCCACGCCTGCGCAAGGCGTTCCTGGAGGCCCTGCACCGCCACCCCCGCGTCCTGATGCGGGAGGCACGCGGACCGTGGTACCGGGGCCGCTACGAGTGGGAGCTGACGCGCGAACCGGACACGGAGACGGTGACCTTCACCGCGCCCGGGCCGCACGCGCTGCGGGACGCACGGGCCCGGGCGCTGTCCGGGGCACCGCCGCTGTCACTGTCCCCGCCCGTCCGGCTCGAGGTGGTCGGCTCGGTACTGCTGCTGACCGTCAACCACACCGCCCTGGACGGCCCGGCCTGCCTGCGCGTGCTCGCGACGGCCGCGGAACTCTACGGCGGCAGGGACAACGCCCCCGCCGCGCCCCCGGTCCGCCCCGCCGAACCCCCGCGGGCCGTCCCCGCCACCCCGACCGGCCTCGCACCCCCGGCCCGGGTGGCCCCGGGCACACCCGACCCGTCCCCCGGCAACGGCCTGCTCGTGGCCGAACTGCCGCTGCCCCGACGCCCCAAGGGCTCGCCCTGGACCGTCAACGACCAGCTCATGGTCGCCACCGCCCTGACCGTCACCCACTGGAACCGGGAGCACGGGGCCCGGCCGCGCCCGCTGCGCATCACCATGCCCGTGGACGACCGCCCCCGCGACACCTCCATGCCGATCGGCAACGGCACCCGCCTGGTCGACGTGCCCTTCGCCCCGGGGGAAGCGGACGTCACCGCCATGCCGGCCCTGCTGCGGCGCACCGCGGAGCGCACCCGGGCCCTGAAGGCGCAGCCGCGCCCCCAGCTGGGTCACGGGGCCGCCCTGCTCACCGCCCCCTGGGCCCCGGTGGCCGCCCGGGCCGCCCTCACCCGGGCCCTGCGCCGGGCCGCCGCACCCTGGACGTCGACGACCCTGCTCAGCAACATCGGCCGCATCCCCTACCCCCTGGACTTCGGCGAGGACGCGGGCCGCGCCCACGCCGTCTGGTTCTCCGCGCCCGCCCGCATGCCCCGCGGCCTGACCGTGACCACCGCCTCCACGGCGGGCCGTCTCCACCTGGCGCTGCGCTGGTCGAGGGCGCTGCTCGGGGACGGCGACGGCGACCGGCTGCGCGAGCTGTTCGCGCACTACCTGCACACCACGGAGGTGACCGAGTGACGACGACCACCGGACCCCCGCCGCGCGAGCTGCGCGACTTCTACGAGAACCCCGCCGTCCCCGTGGCCTCCGGCACCCCGCGCAGCCTCCGCCAGGCGCGCATGCTGGCCAGGGCACTCGGCCCGGCCGCCACCCGGGGCGCGCGGACCGTGCTGGACATCGGCTGCGGCGACGGCACCGCCGCAGCCACCGCCGTCCCGCTCCTGCCCGGCCACCGCGTCATCGGCGTGGACTGGTCCCAGGACGCCCTGCGGCGCGCCCGCACCCGCATCCCGTACGCCGTGCGCGGGGAACTGACCGGCGGGGGGCTGCCGTTCGCGTCGGAGTCGGCGGACGCCGTGCTGTTCAGCGAGGTCGTCGAGCACCTCGTCGACCCGGACGCGGCGCTGGACGAGATCCGCCGGATCCTGCGCCCCGGCGGCCATCTGATGCTGTCCACCCCGAATCTGGCCGCCTGGTACAACCGGGCCCTGCTGCTGGCCGGGGTGCAGCCCGTCTTCTCGGAGGTCAGCCTGCGCCGCATCCACGGCCGCCCGGGCACGGAGGTCGTGGGACACCTGCGGCTGTACACCCCGCGTGCCCTGCGGGAGTTCGTGGCGGCCGGCGGGTTCGACGTCGTCCGGCTGGAGGGCGCCCCCTTCCACGGCGTGCCGCGCCCGCTGCGCCCGCTGGACCGGCTGGCGTGCCTGCGGCCGCAGCTCGCGTCGATCCTGCTGCTGCACGCGCGAAGGACGTAGCCCGTGTGGTGGGGAGTGGCCGCGGCCCTGCTGGCGAACACCCTGTACAGCCTGGGCTTCGTGCTGGAGAAGCGGGCGCTGACCTCGCTGCCGGAGGTGAGCATCCGCCGTCCGGCGCGGCTGCTGCGCCTGGTCCTCGGCAGCCCCCTGTGGATCGGCGGCTCCCTCGCGCTGGCCGCCGGGTTCGCCGCCCAGCTCGTCGTCTACCGCACCCTGCCGATCGCCGCCGCCCAGGGCATCTTCGTCTCGGGTCTGGTGCTGCTGGTGCTGCTGTCATCCCGGCTGCTCGGGGAGGAGACGAGCGGCCGGGAACGGTACGCGCTGGGCGGGATCCTGCTCGCGCTGCTGATGGTGGTGCTGTCGCTGCGGCAGGACACGGACACCGTCGGCCAGGACGCCCCCTACCCGCTGATCCTGCTGGTGTGCGTGCCGTCGCTGGCGGCCGGTGTGTGGCTGTACGGCTCCGCCGAGCGGCGCGCCCGCAACCGGCACCGGCGCCCCACCACCGGCGTCGAGTACGGCGTGGCCGTGGGTCTGCTCTACGGTGTCAGCTCCCTGGCCATCAAGGGGGTCTCCGGCCGGCTGACGGCGGACGGGGCCGGCGGCGCGGTCCTCGGTCTGCTCGGCTCCCCCTACCCGTATCTCCTGCTGTTCACCGGCGCGTTCGGCCTGGTGATGTCGCAGGCGGCGCTCCAGCGCTGCCGTGCCTCCCTGATCGTGCCGGTGTGCACCACCGTGACCAGCCTGTTCACGGCCGTGCTCGGCACCCTGTCGTTCGGTGAGGCCCTGCCGCACGAGCCGTTCCGGCTCGCCCTGCGCGTGGCCGGCACGGCCCTGGCGGTGGGCGTGCTGCTGACCATGCCGAAGCACGACTCCGCTCCCCGATCCCCAGAACCGGCCAAGGAGTTGGCATCACCGTGAAGCCCGACGACCCGCTGCTGAAGATCCTGGCCTGCCCGCTCGACAAGGGCCCGCTGCACCTGCTGCCCGCCCGGGCCGGGCAGCAGGAGGCGCTGTACAACCCGCGCCTGCACCGCCGCTACCCGGTCGTGGACGGCATCCCGCAGCTGCTGCCGTCCTCCGGCGAGCAGGTGCCGGACGACGAGCACGAGGTGCTGGTGAAGAGGATGGCGCCGTGACCGGCGTCGCGGCCCGGCTGGCGCCCTTGCTGCCCCCGCGCCTGGTGGCCGCGACGGCCCGGGCGCTGTACCCCCGGTTCGAACCGGAGCTGGCCCGGCTGGCGGACCTGTGCCCGCCGGGCTGCCGCACGGCGGTGGACGTCGGCGGCTGGTACGGGCCGTGGACGCACCGGCTGTCCGCCCGCGCCGAGCACGTCGTGACGATCGAGCCGGTGCCGCGGCTGGCCCGCCTGCTGACCGCCGCGGCCCCGCCGAACGTCCGCGTGATCCGGGCCGCGGCCTCCGACCGGCCGGGCATCGCCCGCCTGTGGCTGCCCGCGGACGACGCGGGCGACCGGGGGGTGTCCTCGCTGGTCCGGCGGGACATCCACGGCCGGGCCCTGGACGTGCCCTGCGTGACGCTGGACGAACTGGGCCTGCGGGACGTCGGATTCATCAAGATCGATGTGGACGGCAACGAGCCGGCGGTGCTGCGCGGGGCGACGGGCCTGCTGGCCCGCGACCGCCCGGCCCTGTTCGTGGAGCTGGAGGCGCGCATCCAGCCGATCGCGCCGGTGGTGACGTACCTGAACCTGCTGGGCTACGACGGCTGGGTGCTGCCCGGCGACACCTGGGTGCCGCTGGCCGCGTTCCCGCTGGAGGAGCACCAGGAGGCCGCCTCCTACGTGGTCTCCCACGGTCTGCTCCGCCGGGTCCTGCCCTCGTCCCTGCTGCGGGGGCCGCGGTACGTCAACTCCGTGCTGTTCCTGCCCGACGGCCGCCGCCCGGGTCCGGCCCCGGTGGGCGACGATGGGTCCCATGCCCTCCGGAACACACCCCGCTAGCCCCTTCACTCCGCTCGACTTCCAGCTGGTGCTGCTGCGCCGCATGGCCGACCACAATCCGGGCCTGGTGGAGGACGCCCGCCACGAGCTGGGCGTCTCCGTCGCGGACATGCGCGAGGCCAACAGGCGCTGGCAGGCGATGGTCCGCTCCCCGCGCTCCCGCGCGCACCTGTCCCTCGTCCGCCGGGTGCTGGGCGAGCCGGAGTCCCGGGCCGCCCGCCGGATCGGCGACCTCGACTGCGAGGCCCACCTGTGGCCCGTGCCGCTGTGGCCGTCCCTGCGCTTCGAGGTGCTGACCGCCCCGAACGGCGCGGTGTGGAACGAGTGGCTGGTCCGCGCCCCGGGCACGCCGGGGCCCGAACTGCGCACCCTCGACGATCTGACGCCCTGGTCGTGCACGGTCGACGAGGCGGCCCGGGCCTTCGCCCCGGCCCGTCCTTCGGAGGGCACGGCACCGACCCGCTGGGGCCTGGCGTTCACCGCCCCGGACGCCGGGGGCGTCCCGCGGCGGGTGGTCGCCGAGTTCACCTGGGGACTGCTCCAGCGGGTGGCCGTCGAGGGCACCCGGCCCTGAGGGGCACCGTCGCGGGGCGCGCACCACCGGGCCACCGGGAGCCGCGTCGGGCAGCGAACCGCGCGCCTCGGCGCTCACCCGGCGGCGGCGAGGACCGCCTCGACGACCCGGGGCACGGACTGCGGGTGCAGATCGAGGAACAGGTTCGGCTCGATCAGCTCCAGCTCCATCACGCACGGCTCCCCGTCCGGGCCGGTGACCAGGTCCACGCGCGCGTACAGCAGCTCGGCGCCGCCGGGCACGACGGCCAGGGCCCGCTCGGCGACGTCCAGTTCGGCGTCCGTCGGCCGCCAGGGCCGCAGATCGGGGTGGGCCACCTTGTCGGCGTCGTACGGTGTGCCCGGCGCGAGGACGGCGCCCTTGACGCTGGCGTGCAGCAGCCGGCCGCCGAAGAACTGCAGGGCCCGCTCGCCCTCGGCGTCGATGCCGGCCAGATACGGCTGCACCATCACGGTGAACCCCTCGGCGTGCATCCGCTCCACCTGCCGCAGGGCGGCGTCCCGCTCCCCGGCCGGGTAGCGGCCGGCGTACCGGGCGCCGGCCCCCGAGGAGGGCTTCACGACGAACTCGTGCCCGGTGGGCAGCTCGGCGGGGACTCCGGGCGCGAAGTACCGGGTGGGCACGGCGGGCACCCCCGCCTCGGCGAGCTGCCCGAGGTAGCGCTTGTCGGCGTTCCACCGCACGACCGCGGCCGGGTTGAGCAGCCGCGTCGCCTCCGCGCAGGCCTCCGCCCAGGCGGTGAACTCCGCGGCACGCCAGCTGTAGTCCCAGGTGGAGCGGATGAGGGCGAGGTCGAACCCCGCCCAGTCGGCCGACGGGTCGTCCCAGGCGACCGCCCGGGCCTCGGCCCCGCCCTCCCGCAGCGCCGCCACGAGCACCGGCAGGTCCCGGTCCTTGTGCTCCTCACCGCCGGGGTCGTAGGTGACGAGCGCGATGCGCGGGCTGCCGGCCACGGGCGACTCCATCCTCGTACGGGTGATCGATCCGCTTCCCGCCGCAGGCTAACAACCCCCGCCGCGCCCCGGCACCGCACGTGACCTTCCCGTCGGCGAAGCCCCGGCACCGGTGGTGGAACGCGGACTGCGGGGCCGCGGGTGTTTCCCCGGGCGGCCGTTGGTGTACGGAGGGATCGTGGGGATCGTCCTCCCGGCGGCGGGCCCGGTGGTGGGCCTGCGGGCCGGGGCGGGCCTCGCGAGCCCCGTCGCGACCGGCGGGCAACCGACAGCAAGGAGACGCCCAGCGTGACCCCTCTCTTCCCGGCCCTCACCCACGATCCGGCCGACCGGCCCGCCCTCCGGTTCGGCGAGCGGTCCCTGACCTACGCCCAGCTCGCCGCCGCGGCCGGAGCGCTGGCGGGCCGCATCGGCGGGGCCTCGCGGGTCGCCGTCCGGGCGACGCCGACGCTGGAGACGGCGGTCGCCGTCGTCGCCGCGCTGGTGGCCGGCGTACCGGCCGTGCCGCTCAACCCGAAGTCCGGCGACGGGGAGCTGGCGCACATCCTGTCCGACAGCACGCCCGGCCTGCTGCTCACGGCCCCGGACGACCGGCTTCCCACGCCCCTGCGGGAACTCACCCGCGTGGACGTCGACGTGCACGCCGCCGGCCCCGTCCCCGCCGACGACCACGACGGGGAGGACCCGGCCCTGATCGTCTACACCTCCGGCACGACCGGGCCGCCCAAGGGCGCCGTCCTGCCCCGCCGGGCGATCGCCGCCAGCCTGGACGCGCTCGCCGACGCCTGGCGGTGGACCGGCGAGGACGTCCTGGTGCACGCCCTGCCGCTGTTCCACGTGCACGGCCTGGTCCTGGGCGTCCTCGGCCCGCTGCGGCGCGGCGGCTCGGTGCGGCACCTGGGCCGGTTCAGCACGCAGGGCGTGACCCGGGAACTGAACGCGGGCGCCACCATGCTGTTCGGCGTGCCGACGATGTACCACCGCATCGCCGAGGCCGTGACCGGCGACCCGGAGCTGGTGAAGGCGCTGACCGGGGCGCGGTTGCTGGTCTCCGGGTCCGCCGCGCTGCCCGTGCACGACCACGGCCGGATCGCGACGGCGACCGGCCGCCGGGTGATCGAGCGGTACGGCATGACGGAGACGCTGATGAACACCGGCGCCCGCGCCGACGGCGAGGCCCGCCCGGGCACGGTCGGCGTGCCGCTGCCGGGCGTGGAGCTGCGACTGGTGGAGGAGGACGGCACGGAGATCACCGCGTACGACGGGCAGACCGTCGGCGAGATCCAGGTGCGCGGCCCGAACCTGTTCTCCGGGTACCTCAACCGCCCCGACGCGACCGCCGCCGCGTTCACCGCCGACGGCTTCTTCCGCACCGGCGACATGGCCGTGCGCGATCCCGACGGCTGTGTCCGGATCGTCGGCCGCAAGGCCACCGACCTGATCAAGAGCGGCGGTCACAAGATCGGAGCCGGTGAGATCGAGAACGCGCTCCTGGAACACCCGGGGGTGCGCGAGGCGGCCGTCACCGGGGAGCCCGACGCCGACCTCGGTGAGCGGATCGTGGCCTGGATCGTGCCGGCGGACCCCCAGTCACCGCCGTCCCTGGAGGAGTTGGCCGGCCACGTGGCCGAACGCCTGGCGCCGCACAAGCGGCCCCGGGTCGTCCGCCACCTCGACGCCCTGCCCCGCAACGACATGGGGAAGATCATGAAACGGGCCCTGACCGATGGCTGAGCGCCTGTCCGCCCGCGGTGTCCTGGCCGCCCTCGCCGACGACTCCACCTTCGACGAACTCCCCTCCCCGACCCGGCCGTTCCGGCCCGACGGCCCGCTCGGCTGGCCGGGCTACGACGCCTTGCGCGCACGTGCCGCCGGACGCACCGGCGAGGACGAGTCCGTGGTGTGCGGCACCGCCCGCGTGGGCGGCACCCGGGCCGTGCTGATCGCGTTCGAGTTCGGCTTCCTCGGCGGCTCCCTGGGCGAGCGCACCGGCGACCTGCTGGAGGCGGCGTACGCCTGCGCCCGCGAGCGGCGGCTGCCGGTCGTGCCGCTGGTCGCCACCGGCGGCAGCCGGATGCAGGAGGGCATGCTCGCGCTGACCCAGCTCCAGCGCGTGGCGCGCCAGTCGGCCCTCACCCGGGAGGCCGGCCTCGCGCAGGTCGCGGTGGTGCGCGACCCGACCACCGGGGGCGGCTGGGCCACTCTGGGCGCGGGCGCCGACGTGGTGCTCGCGCTGCCCGGCGCCCAGGTCGGCTTCGCCGGGTCCCGGGTGCGCCCGGCGGACGCGGACCCCTCGGCGTACACGGCCGAGGCGCAGCTGGCGGCCGGCACGGTGGACGCCGTGGTCCGGCCGCGAGAGCTGCGCGGGACGCTCGCGCGGTGGCTGCGGCTGCTGACGTGCCCGTCCCGGGTGCCCGCCCCGCCGCCCGGCGCGCTGGGCGAGACGGCCGGGCTGCCCGCCACGGGCTGGGACGCCGTCCGGCGCGCCCGCTCCCCCCGGCGCCCGCGGGCCGCCGCCTACCTGGACGCCTACTTCACGCACCGGGTCGCGATCAGCGGCGACCGCTGCGGCGGCACGGACCCGGACGGCATGCTGTGCGGCTTCGGCGAGCACGAGGGCCGCACCGTCGCCTACGCCGCGCAGACCGGGACCGCGACCCGCCCCGCCGGGTACCGCACGGCGGCCCGGCTGATCCGGCTGGCGGACCGGCTCGGCATCCCGGTGCTGACCCTCGTCGACACGCCGGGCGCGGCCAACGACGCCGAGGCGGAGCGGCAGGGCGCGGGCCCGGCGATCGCGGAGCTGTTCGGCGCGGTGACCGCCGCCCGCACCCCCGTGACCACGCTGGTCGTCGGCGAGGGCGGCTCCGGCGGCGCCCTCGCCCTGGCCGCGCCCGGCAACACCTGGGCCACGCCCGACAGCTACTTCTCGGTGATCGCCCCGGAACTCGCGGCGGCGATCCTGAAGCTCCCGCCGCGCGAGGTGGAGCCGACGGCGGACCGGCTCCGCATCCGCCCGCAGGACCTGGTGGAACTCGGGGTGATCCGCGGAACGGTCGGACCCTGAGCGGTCGGCAGGGCGAGCCCGGCGGGTGGGTCGGCGGCGGCCGGAGGTGACGGCGCGGCGCCACGGGAGCGGCGCGAGACCGCTCTGGCCTCCCTCGCTTCCCCGCTCAAGGCCGTCAGGTCACTGCGGCGGGGCCCGATACCCCCGTTCGGCGGCGCCCCGCCCGGCCCCCTCCGGAAGGCGCGCCGGTGCCCTCACCCGCACGATGCGAAAGAGGGACGCCGCTTGGCGGCCCGAAGTCCGGCGAGGCCCGCCACCTGGCGGCCCCCCACGGTCTGTGCTCTCGGGAGGACCTGCCATGACCGCCAGTCTGGAGCAGTTGCGACGCTGCCACTTCGCCGTCGACCTGGGAGCGGCCCGGACCCGCGTCTACGTCAAGGGCGCCGGTCTCGTCGTCGACCAGCCGTCCGCCGCCGCCGTGAACACGCGCACCGGGGCCCTGATCGCGGTCGGTGAGCTCGCTGAGCAGATGACGGGGCGCACCCCGCACTACATCCGGGTGGTCCGGCCCGTCTCCGGCGGCACCGTCGTCGACATCGAGATGGCCCAGCGCATGCTGCGCCACCTGCTCGGCGACAAGATGCGCCGCGCGCTGCGCCGCAAGCCGATCCTGCGGGCCGCGGCGTGCACCCCGCACGACGCCGACCCGCTCGCCCAGCGCGCCGCGATCGAGACGCTCGTCGGACTCGGCGCCCGCCGCGTGGAACTCGTCGACACGCTGATCGCCGCCGCCGTCGGCTGCGGACTGCCCGTGGAGCAGCCCGAGGCCACCATGATCATGGTGTGCGGGGCGGCGGCCACCCAGGTGGCGGTGCTGTCCCTCGGCGCGATCGTCACCGCCGAACGCATCCCGGTGGGCGGCGACGCCGTCGACAACGCGATCGTGCAGCACCTGCGCCACCGGCACGAGCTGATGCTGCCGAGCCAGTCGGTCCGGCCGCTGCAGCTGGCCCTGTCCGGCAACGGCCTGACCCCGCAGGGCCCGGCGTCCACGGAGATCCACGGCCGGGACGTCGCCACCGGTCTGGCCCGTTCGGTCCAGGTGGACACCGCCGCCGTGCGGGAGGCCATCCAGACGCCGCTCACCGCGATCCTCGACGGCATCGGGAAGGTCCTGCGGGCCTGCCCGCCCGACCTGGTCGCCGACCTGGCCGACCGGGGCATCATGATGGTCGGCGGCAGCGCCCTGCTGCCCGGCCTGGACCAGATGCTGCGGCAGGCGACCGGCATGCCGGTGCACATCGCGGAGCGGCCCGACGTCTGCGCCGTGCAGGGCCTCGGCGCGATGCTGGAGGGCCGGATCGAGCCGTTGGCCCTGGACCCGCTGGGCACCTGAGCCGAACCGCCCCGGCGCGCCTACCGGGCCCGCGACCGGGCCGCCCCGCGGCGCCCGCGTCCACCCCGCACCCCGCCGTGATCGCGGCGGGGTGCGCCGGCGCGCGCACCGACCGAGCCCGTACCCGCCCGGGCCGAGGTCATTCCCGGGGCCGTGTGTACACCGCCGCACGGCGGGCAGGCGCACCTGACATGGACGTCCACGGGGGCGAGTGACGTCGTGCAGTCCGGCCGGGACGGCCACGACCGACGAGGACCGACAAGGCGGTGACATGACCTCAGCGGCATCATCACACCTCACAGGAGGACTGAGCACCCTGGTCATCAGTGGCCGTGTGGACGCGGACCACGCCGTCCTGGCCCCCCGTGGCGAACTGGTCCACGGCTGCGCCGAAACGCTCGCGAAGGTCCTGGCCGACCTGCCGGCCGGTGTCACACGCGTCGACCTGGACATGGGGGACGTGCACTTCATGGACACCGCCGGGCTGCAGTTCCTGGAGGTGCTGAGGGAGTGCGCCGGGCAGCGGGCGCTGACCGTCACGGCCACGAACTGGAACGGCCAGCCGAGGCGGATCCTGGAGCTGGCGGGCCTGGACACCACCGACCCGGTGTCCGGCCGGACCGCCGCCCCCGCTGTCCCCGCTCCACCGCCCGTCCCCGCGGCCTCGGCGGTCGCCCTGGAGCGCGCCGAGCGCCTGCGGGTGCTCCAGACCGAGGTCGAGCAGCTCCGCCGGGCCATCGCCTCCCGCCCGGTCATCGACCAGGCGCGCGGCGTCCTGATGGCGACGCACGGCTGCACGTCCGACGAGGCGTGGCACGTCCTGCGCGAGACCTCCCAGCTGTCGAACACCAAGCTCCGCGACGTGGCGGCGGCGGTGACGGCGAGCGCGGACGGGGACGGCCCGCCGCCACCGCCCGGGCTCCGCACGGCCCTGCAGCGGGCCCTCGCGAGGCGCCGCCGGGACTGAGGCGGCGGCGCCCGACTCTCCCCCCGCCATGCCGGTTTCACGCCGGTGGGGCTCGGGTACCCGGCGGCGGCCCGCTCCGCCCTCCGGCGAGGAGAACCCCATGGGTTTCAACCCCCTCGAGCACCAAGGCATCCCTCTCGACCGCCAGCTGCGCAGCTGGCGCGAGCTGGACGTCGAACCGATCGACCCCGACCACGCCGATCCGTACACGCGCTGCCGGATCATCACGATGAACGGCATCGAGGTCGAGGCGATCCTCTTCAGTCACCAGTTCGCCCGCCGCTGTCCCGACCCCGAGGTCAAACGGCAGCTGGCGCAGGTCCGTTACATCGAGGCCCAGCAGCAGAAGGCCGTCAACTGGCTTCTGCCGGGCCTGTCGTCGGTCCTGGAGACGACCATCGCCTACGAGCAGGTGGCCGTCGACCTGACCGGCTGGGTGGCCCGCCACGAACCCGACCCGTACCTGAAGCAGGCCTACGAGTTCGGTGTCCTGGAGGACTTCGACCACCTGTACCGGTACGCCAACCTCTACGAGATGATCGAGCACCGCAAGGCGGAGTCGATCGTCGACGGGCTGACCGAGGTCATGCCGGGACGGCCCACGAAGTACCACCACCGCAACCCGGTCGACAACGTCCGTGAGCCGTACGACCGTTCCACCACCAACCCGCTGTCGAAGCTGCACGCGCTGACGATCATGTCGGCGGAGCAGCAGACCATGAACTTCTACATGAACGTCGGCCCCCAGTACATGGAGCCGATCGCCCGTCAGCTCTACCAGGAGATCGGCCTGATCGAGGAGGAGCACGTCACCCACTACGAGTCCCTGGTCGACCCGGGTGAGACGTGGTGGGAGCAGCTGGTCAACCACGAGTACAACGAGTGCTACCTCTACCACTCCTTCATGGAGCAGGAACCGGACCCGAAGGTGCGGGCCATCTGGGAGCTGCACCTGAACATGGAGCTGGAGCACCTGCGCATCGCCTGCGACCTGATGCGCCGTCACGACGGCCGGGAACCGGCGGAGATCCTCGCCCCCGAGCTGCCCAACGTCCTCACCTTCGAGGAGAACAAGACGTTCGTGCGCAACCTGCTCGACACGCAGATCGATCTGACCACGCTCGGCACCGGCTACGTCCGCGACGCCCACGAGCGGTTCGAGAAGCTGCAGGAGGGGATCCACGGCGGTGAGGAGCCGCCGAGCGAGCGGGTGATGGCCCAGCACGAGGAGATGTTCGGCCGGGAGTACCGCATGGAGACCGACGGCGAGCACCCCGACCCCGCGCTCCGGGAAGGCAGCTGACATGGCAGGGATCGCAGCGAGCGACGCCGACGTCGTGGCGATGCTGATGCGCCAGCACGGCGACATCCGCAACCTCTTCGACGAGGTGGAGCGGACCACCGGTGACGAGCGCCGTGCCGCGTTCCGCAACCTGGTCCAGCTCCTGGCCGTGCACGAGACGGCCGAGGAGGAGGTGGTGCACCCCTTCACCCGCTCGACCGGACCGGACGGCGAGAAGGTGGTGGAGGACCGGCTGCGGGAGGAACGGGAGGCCAAGGAACTGCTGTCCCGGCTGGACGGCATGGACACCGACGACCCGAAGTTCCTCACGGAACTCCTCACCCTGCGGCTGGACGTGATGGCCCACGCCCGTGCCGAGGAGCGCTACGAGTTCATCCACATCCGCCGCCGCGCCGACCCGGAGCGGCTGGCCTCCATGGCCTCGGCCGTGAAGGCCGCCGAGGCGATGGCCCCGACCCGCCCCCACCCCGGCACGGAGTCCGCGGCGAAGAACATGGCCCTCGGCCCCCTCGCGGCCGTGGTCGACCGCACGCGGGACGCCGTCCGCAAGGCCCTGGGCAAGGACGGGTGACCCACCCCCGCTCCCCCGCCGGTGGGGTGCCGCCGGGAGCCGGCCCCGTCGCCGCGTGCGCCGACGGGGCCGGCTCCCCCCGGCCGCCCCACCGGCACCGTCCGCACGACGGCTCCCCCGGCGGCACCCCCCTCCGGCCGTACGGCCGGAGCGGTGGCACCGGCCCGCCGCCCGGGTGCCGGGCCCGGCGTCCGGAACCCGGGGCCGTGCCATGACGACGCCGGCGCCGCTGCCCGTGTTCGTCGTGCTGTGCTGCGTGCTCTACACGGCGTGCGCGGCGCGGCTGCGCCGTCGCGGCGACCGCTGGCCGGTACGCCGTGACGCCGGTTTCTGGCTGGGCGGCGGGCTGCTGGTGGCGGCGTTCGCCGTGCCCTGGGGGGTGTGGCTGGCGCCGTTCACCGCACACATGGCCGCCCATCTGACCGCCGGCATGGTGGCGCCCGTCCCTCTGGTCCTCGCCCGGCCGGTCACCCTGGCCCTGCGCACCCTCCCGCCCCCGGGGCGGCGCGCCCTGGTCCGGTTCACCCGCTCCCGCCCCGTCGCCGCGCTGGTCCTCCCGCCGGTGGCCGCGGCCGTCGACATCGGCGGTCTGTGGCTCCTGTACCGGGCGCCCGTTCCCTCCGCCTGGCACCACAGCCCCCTGCTCACCCTGCACCTCTTCGCCGCGGGGGTCCTCTTCACGTTCGCGCTGCTCGCCGTGGACCCGATCCGCCACCGGCCGGGCCTCGCCGTGCGCGGCGGCACGCTGCTGGCGGCCGCCGCGGGCCACGCGGTCCTGGCCAAGAGCCTGTGGACGACGGGCCCGCCCGGCACCGCCCACACCCCGGCCGACCTGCACTCCGCCGCGCAGCTCATGTACTACGGCGGCGATGCCGTGGAGATCGTCCTGGCCCTGGTGCTGGCGTCCCAGTGGTACCGCGCACAGGGCCGATCGTTCCGGGCCCACCGGGGTACCCGGCAGGCCGCTACAGCGTAAGGAGTGACACATGAGCGAGCAGACCCCGTCCCAGGCCGAGGGCGACCGCGACGACGAGCAGGACACCACCTCGCCCCCCACCCCCACCCCGTCCCAGGCCGAGGGCGACCGGGACGAGCCGGGCACGGACGACGACAGCACCTCGTAGCAGACCATCGGGCGCACACGTGGAAGGGGACGACGAGATGGGTGAGCGCGCCGGGCGGCCGGTCCGTGAGCACGGGCCGGCCGCCGGCAGGGCGGGCCGCGGCGACGCGGCCCCGGCCCACCTGCACGGAACGCCGCACGGCGGGGACGTAGTGTCCTGGTTGTGAGCGATCTGCCTGCCGACCCGGCCCTGCGGGCGGCCTACCGACTGTGCCGACGCCGGACGAGGGACCAGGACCCGGCGGAGCACGCCCTGATCCAGCTGGCTCCCGCCCTCCTGCGCCCGTCCCTGTACGCCCTGTGGGCCGCCGCCAACGCGCTCGACGACCTGGGTGACGACCGCACCGCCCCCGCGGCGGAGCGGGCCACCCGGGTCGCGGCCTGGATCACCGCCCTGCACCGCGAACTGCCGACGGGCACCAGCGCGGACCCGATCCGCCGCGCCCTGGTCGACACCGCGCGGCGCTGGCGCCTGGACCTGACGGAGCTGCACGCCGCCATGACCCAGGTGCAGGACGACACCGGCGGCCGCCGGTTCGCCGACTGGGCCGAGTGGCGCACCTGGGGGCGGGACAACCTGCTGCCGTGGTTCGGCCAGGTGCGCACGATCTTCGACCGCGCGGGCGTGCCCGTCGCCCTCCGCCTGGACTCCCGGGAGGCCTACGAGGAGTTCCTCGACGGCGTCCGGCTCACCGACATCCTCACCGACCTGTCGGCCGACCTGGCCCAGGGCGATCTGCTGCTGCCCGACGAGGCACTCGACCGCCACCCCGGCTCGGCACAGGACCTGCGACGCCGCCGCTGGAGCCCCGCCGTCGCCGCCCTGGTGGCGGACCTCACCGCACTGGCCCGCCGCTGGGTGACGCAACCCGGTCTCACGCGCGGCATGCACCCCGGGCCGGCCACGGTCCTGGACACCATGGCGGCGCTGCTGCGCGCCCAGCTGGACGCCGTCGACGCGGCGGGCGCGTCGGTCCTGCGCACACCGCCGGGGCCGTCCCTGCGCACCCGGGTCCGCATCCTCGCCCCCGCCCGCACCCGGGCGGCGCTGGCCTGGACCCTGACCCCGCTCACGGCCCCGTCCCCGCACCGGCCCGACGATCATGGATCCGTCACACCCGCGCAGGCACCGCCCTCGACGGCCTTCCGCCGTCCGCCGCCGCACCCCACCGGCGAGCAGCCGCCGACCGTCCCGGCCGCGCACCTGCCGGCCCACGTGGCGGTGATCATGGACGGCAACGGCCGCTGGGCCCAGCAGCGCGGCCTGCCCCGGCACGAGGGCCACCGCGCGGGCGCCGCGGCCGTGCGGGAGATGGTCCACGGGGCGCTGGAGATCGGCGTGCGCCACCTGACGCTCTACACCTTCTCCACCGAGAACTGGAGCCGGGACCCGGAGGAGGTCGGGGCGATCCTCGGCCTGCTGCACGACGAGGTGGCCGACGACCCGTTCCGGGACCTGGACGTCCGGCTGCGCTGGCACGGCCGCGCCGGCCGCCTCCCTCCCGACCTGGTCGACCTGCTCCACCTGAGGGAGCGCACCACCCGCTCGCGCACCGGCCTGACCGTGACGATGTGCATCGACTACGGCGGCCGCGACGAGATCACCCGTACCGCCGCCGCCCTGGCCCGCCGGGCCAAGGCCGGTCATCTGGACCCGGACCTGATCTCCGAGGACGTGTTCGCCCGGCACCTGCCCCAGCCGGACATGCCGGACGTGGACCTGCTCTGGCGCACCGGCAGCGAGCAGCGCACCTCCAACTTCCTGCCCTGGCACGCGGCGTACGCCGAGCTGCACTTCACGCCGGAGCTGTGGCCCGACACCGACCGCCGCGACCTCTGGCAGGCCGTCGCCGCCTACACGCGTCGCCAGCGCCGTCTGGGGGCGACCCCGGCCGCGACGGGCCCGGCGGGGCACGCCGGCTGACGGGTCGTCGCGGGAACGACGAAGGGCGCCGCGTCGAAGCGGCGCCCTTTTTCGATCAGCTCCGGGGAAGAAACGGTTCTGCGCGGGTGGCGCGTGGTGGGGCGGGTGGGACTCGAACCCACGGCCGACGGATTATGAGTCCGCTGCTCTAACCGGCTGAGCTACCGCCCCATAGCGGCGTGTCGCGTACACGTGTGCGCGCCGTCTGCCGCAGCATAGCCGCTCATACGATCTCCTGCTTCGGATGGTCGGCTCCGCCACGGCCCTCGTGACCATGAGGACTGCACCGGGTGCCGCGCGGTTCCCGAAGATCGCAACGGACATGAAAAAGGACCCCTGCGAGGGGTCCTCGTCCATCTGCTCCCCCGACTGGACTCGAACCAGTAACCTGCCGGTTAACAGCCGGCTGCTCTGCCAATTGAGCTACGGAGGACCGAGCTCCCCGGACTGGACTCGAACCAGTAACCTGCCGGTTAACAGCCGGCTGCTCTGCCAATTGAGCTACCGAGGAAGGTCTCGTCTGCATCGAACGTACCTACCTGGGTATTCGCCAGGGGGCGCGCGCTCGCTGCGACACATACATTAGCGCAAGCAGGGGGGTGCTCCGCCAATCGGTACTCCCCGGCGTCCGCGCCGCACCGGAGAACCTCTGCAAAGAAGGGTGGCAGCCATGCGTTACCGGCTCACGTTCGTCGCCGGAGTCGTTCTGGGTTACGTGCTGGGCACGAGGGCCGGACGCGAGCGCTACGAACAGCTCAAGAAGTCGGCCCGGCAGTTCGCGCAGAACCCGGCCGTGCGGAACACCGCGGAGACGGCGGCCCACCAGGGCCGTGAGTTCGCGGGCAAGGCGTACCAGGCGGTCAGCGACAAGGTCGGCGACCGCGTGCCCGAGTCGGTGGCCGACCGGGTCCGCCACCTGCGCGACCGCGCCACCCACAACGGCGGCCAGGACGACTGGGGCACCAGCAACACCTGACCCCTCGATGCGGGGCGGGTCTGCGCCCCGAGAGGGGCGCGGGGAACTGCGCGAGCGACCACCGCGAAGCCCGCGCTCGAAACCCGGCGGCATCCCCACGGCGCCCACGGCCCGACCCCAGCGGAGCGTGCGGCAGAATTTCGGACATGGGGATAGTCGCCGGGTTGGACAGTTCGCCCGATTTCACTCGTATCGTCGTCTGTGACGCGGATACCGGAGCCGTGCTCAGGCAGGGATATGCACCGCATCCGGTGGAGAGCCCCGAGAGCGGCGGCCGGCCGTCCGACGTCGACCCGCAGGCCTGGCTGCTGTCGCTGGGCGAGGCCGCGGGCGGCGGGCTGCTGGAGGGCGTGCAGGCGATCGGCGTCTCGGCCCAGCAGAACGCCGTCGTGCCGCTGGACGCGCAGGGCAACACCGTGCGCCCGGCCCTGGTCGGGGGCGACAAGCGGACGCAGGTCGCCGCGGCCGACCTGGTCGACGCGCTCGGCGGGCGCGAGGCGTGGGCACAGGCGGTGGGCTGTGTGCCGCAGGCCGCGCAGCCGGTGACGAAGCTGCGCTGGCTGGCCCGGACCGAACCGGAGAACGCGCGGCGCACGGCCGTCCTGCTGCAGGCGCACGACTGGCTGGTGTGGCAGTTGCTGGGCCGGCCGGTCCGCAGGACCACCGACCGGGGCGGGGCGTCCGGCACCGGCTACTGGTCGGCGGCCACCGGTGCCTACCGGCCCGACCTCGTCGAGCTGGCGCTCGGGCACCAGGCGATGCTGCCGGAGGTGATCGGCCCGGCGGACGCCGCCGGGACGACGCCGGAGGGTCTGCTGATCTCCGTGGGGACCGGCGAGACGATGGCGGCGGCGTTCGGCCTCGGCATCGGTCTGGGGGACGCGGTCGTGTCGCTGGGCGCGTCCGGGTCCGTCATGGCCGTCCACCCCGAGGCGCTGGTCGACGGCTCCGGGATGATCACCGCGCTGGCGGACGCCACCGGCATGCACCTGCCGGTCGTCACCACCCTCAACGCCGTCCGGACGCTGCGCGGGACCGCCGAACTGCTCGGCCTGCCCGATCTGGAGAGCCTGTCCGACCTGGCGATGAAGTCGACGCCAGGCTCGCACGGGCTGGTGCTGCTGCCGTATCTGGAGGGCGAGCGGACGCCCAGCCTGCCGCACGTCGCGGGCACCCTGGCCGGGCTCAGGCGGGAGTCGATGAAGGCGGAGCACCTGGCGCGGGCCGCGTTCGAGGGCATGCTGTGCGGGCTCGCGGACGCGCTGGACGTGCTGCGGGCCCGGGGCGTGGAGGTGCGGCGGGTGTTCCTGCTCGGGCCGGCCGCGGAACTGCCCGCCGTGCAGGCCGCCGCGCCGATGCTGTTCGGGACGCAGGTCGTGGTGCCGCAGCCGGCGGACTACGCGGCGATCGGCGCCGCCCGCCAGGCGGCCTGGGCGCTCGGGGCGTCGCAGGGCACGCTCGACGTGCGCACCCCGCCGGCCTGGCAGGGCGCGGTCGCACAGGTGCTGGAACCCGGGGAGGAACTGGCCGTGGGGCAGGCGGTGCGGCAGCAGTTCGTCGCGGTGCGGGAGCAGACGCATCCGGGGGCGATGCGGCTGTAGCGGCCGAAGGTGAGAAGTCGGTGAGGGCGCGGCGTTCCGGACCGCTCGTCGGGCTAATTCGGTTGAGGTAACGCCCGGGGAGTGCCCGACGATAGGGGCCAGGGGCAACCACCCGCCCCCGTCGACCACTCCGAGAGAAGCAGCGTGCTCATACGACTCCTGCGGACCTGCCTCAGGCCCTACAAGAGACCCATCGCCCTGCTGGTGCTCCTGCAGTTCCTGCAGACCTGCGCCACGCTCTACCTGCCCACGCTGAACGCGGACATCATCGACCGGGGCGTCGTCCAGGGCGACACCGGCTACATCACGGCCTACGGCGCGCTGATGATCGGCATCTCCCTGGTCCAGGTCGTGTGCAACATCGGGGCCGTGTACTACGGCGCCCGTACCGCCTCCGCGCTGGGACGGGACGTGCGCGGGGCCGTCTTCGACCGGGTGCAGTCGTTCTCCGCGCGTGAGGTGGGTCACTTCGGGGCGCCGTCGCTGATCACCCGGACGACGAACGACGTCCAGCAGGTGCAGATGCTGGCACTGATGACGTTCACGCTGATGGTGTCGGCCCCGATCATGTGCGTCGGCGCCATCGTGCTGGCGCTCGGACTGGACGTGCCGCTGTCCGGGGTGCTGGTGGCGGTCGTGCCGGTGCTGGGCGTCTGCGTGACGCTGATCGTGCGGCGGCTGCGGCCGCTGTTCCGCGCCATGCAGGAGCGGCTGGACACCGTCAACCGGGTGCTGCGCGAGCAGATCGGCGGCAACCGCGTGATCCGGGCCTTCGTCCGCGACGAGTACGAGCAGCAGCGCTTCCGCGAGGCCAACACCGAACTCACCCGGTTCGCGCTGGGCACCGGCAACCTGCTCGCGCTGATGTTCCCGATCGTCATGACGGTGGTGAACCTGTCGTCGATCGCCGTGGTGTGGTTCGGCGCGCACCGCATCGACAGCGGCGGCATGCAGATCGGCGACCTGACCGCGTTCCTCGCCTATCTGATGCAGATCGTCATGTCGGTGATGATGGCCACCTTCATGTTCATGATGGTGCCGCGCGCGGAGGTGTGCGCCGAGCGCATCCAGGAGGTGCTCGACACCTCCTCCAGCGTGGTGCCGCCGTCGGCGCCGGTGCGCGAGCTGCGTCGGCACGGGCACCTGGAGATCCGCGGGGCCGGTTTCCGCTATCCGGGTGCCGAGGAGCCGGTGCTGCGTGGGGTCGACCTGGTGGCCCGGCCGGGTGAGACGACCGCCGTCATCGGCTCGACCGGCAGCGGCAAGTCGACGCTGCTCGGACTGGTCCCGCGGCTGTTCGACGCGACGGAGGGTCAGGTCCTCGTCGACGGGGTGGAGGTCGCGGAGATCGATCCGCAGCTGCTCGCGCGCACGGTCGGGCTGGTGCCGCAGAAGCCGTACCTGTTCGCGGGCACGGTGGCGACCAACCTGCGCTACGGGAACCCCGACGCCACCGACGAGGAGCTGTGGCACGCGCTGGAGGTGGCGCAGGGCAAGGAGTTCGTCGAGCGGCTGGAGGGCGGGCTCGACGCGCCGATCGCGCAGGGCGGCACGAACGTCTCCGGCGGGCAGCGGCAGCGGCTCGCCATCGCCCGCACGCTGGTGCAGCGGCCCGAGATCTACCTGTTCGACGACTCCTTCTCCGCGCTCGACTACGCCACGGACGCCGCTCTGCGGGCCGCGCTCGCGCGGGAGACCGCCGAGGCGACCGTGGTGATCGTCGCCCAGCGGGTGGCGACCATCCGGGACGCCGACCGGATCGTCGTGCTGGACGAGGGGCGGGTGGTCGGCACCGGCCGGCACCACGAGCTGATGGCGGACAACGAGACCTACCGGGAGATCGTGCTCTCCCAGCTGACGGAAGCGGAGGCGGCCTGATGGCGGGGCCCATGGGGCGGATGACGGCCGGGGGCGGCCCCGACCAGCGCTCGCTGGACTTCAGGGGATCGGGCAAACGGCTCGTCGCCCGGTTCCGGCCCGAGCGCGCGACCCTCTGCGTGCTGCTGGCCTGCGTGGTGCTCAGCGTCGGCCTCAACGTCGTCGGGCCGAAGATCCTCGGCAGGGCCACCGACCTGGTCTTCGCGGGCATCGTCGGGCGGGACATGCCCGAGGGGGCGAGCAGGGAACAGGTTCTGGAGCAGATGCGGCAGCGCGGGGACGGCGACGAGGCCGACATGCTGCGCGGCACCGACTTCACGCCGGGCGAGGGCATCGACTTCACGGCCGTCGGGCACGTCCTGCTGCTCGCGCTGGGCGTGTTCGCGGTGGCCGGGCTGCTGATGGCGGTGGCGACCCGGCTGGTGAACCGGGCCGTCAACCGCACGATGTTCCGGCTGCGCGAGGACGTGCAGACGAAGCTGTCACGGCTGCCGCTGTCGTACTTCGACAAGCGCCAGCGCGGTGAGGTCCTGTCCCGGGCGACGAACGACATCGACAACGTCGGGCAGACGCTGCAGCAGTCGATGGGCCAGCTCATCAACTCGGTGCTGACCGTCATCGGCGTGCTGGCGATGATGTTCTACGTCTCGTGGATCCTCGCGCTGGTCGCCCTGGTGACCGTACCGCTGTCGTTCGTCGTCGCCACGCGCGTGGGCAAGCGCTCCCAGCCGCACTTCGTGCAGCAGTGGCGCTCCACCGGCAAACTGAACGCCCACATCGAGGAGATGTACACCGGGCACACCCTGGTGAAGGTGTTCGGGCGGCAGGAGGAGTCGGCGCGGCAGTTCGCCGAGCAGAACGAGGCGCTGTACGAGGCCGGGTTCCGGGCGCAGTTCAACAGCGGGGTCATGCAGCCGCTGATGATGTTCGTGTCGAACCTCAACTACGTGCTGGTCGCGGTCGTCGGCGGGCTGCGGGTCGCCTCCGGCTCGCTGTCCATCGGTGACGTGCAGGCGTTCATCCAGTACTCGCGGCAGTTCTCCATGCCGCTGACGCAGGTGGCGTCGATGGCCAACCTGGTGCAGTCGGGGGTCGCCTCCGCGGAGCGGGTCTTCGAACTCCTCGACGCCGAGGAGCAGGCCGCCGACCCGGTGCCGGGCGTGCGGCCGGAGGAGCTGCGCGGGCGGGTGGCGCTGGAGCACGTGTCGTTCCGCTACGACCCCGACAAGCCGCTCATCGAGGACCTGTCGCTGACGGTCGAGCCCGGGCAGACGGTGGCCATCGTCGGCCCGACCGGCGCGGGCAAGACGACCCTGGTGAACCTGCTGATGCGGTTCTACGACGTCACCGGCGGCCGGATCACCCTCGACGGCGTGGACATCGCGCGGATGTCCCGGGACGAACTGCGGGCCGGCATCGGCATGGTGCTGCAGGACACCTGGCTGTTCGGCGGGACGATCGCGGAGAACATCGCCTACGGGGCGTCCCGGAAGGTGACCCGCGGCGAGATCGAGGAGGCGGCCCGGGCCGCGCACGCGGACCGGTTCGTCCGGACGCTGCCGGACGGGTACGACACCGTGATCGACGACGAGGGCTCGGGCGTCAGCGCGGGCGAGAAGCAGCTCATCACCATCGCGCGGGCGTTCCTGTCCGACCCGGTGATCCTGGTGCTCGACGAGGCGACGAGCTCGGTCGACACCCGGACCGAGGTGCTGATCCAGAAGGCCATGGCCAAACTGGCGCACGGGCGCACCTCGTTCGTCATCGCGCACCGGCTGTCGACGATCCGGGACGCGGACACGATCCTCGTCATGGAGAACGGCTCGATCGTGGAGCAGGGCGCGCACGGCGAGCTGCTGGCGGCCGGTGGAGCCTACGCGCGGTTGTACGAGGCGCAGTTCGCGCAGGCGGTGGCAGAGGTGGACTGAGTCGCGGTGCGGGGGCCGCGTGGGGTCGTGGGGGTGGCTGCGCCCGCCCCCACCGGCCCCGCGGGCGGCGTCAGTCCAGATAGCCCCTCAGCTGATCCGCGAACGCGTGATCCCGCAGCTTGTTCAGGGTCTTGGACTCGATCTGCCGTATCCGCTCCCTGGTCACGCCGAAGATGCGGCCGATCTCCTCCAGCGTGCGCGGGCGGCCGTCGGCCAGGCCGTACCGGAGCTGGACGACCTTGCGCTCCCGCTCCCCCAGGGTCGACAGGACGGCCTCCAGGTGCTCCTTGAGCAGCAGGAACGCCGCCGACTCCACCGGCGAGGCCGCGTCGCCGTCCTCGATGAGGTCGCCGAGGGCGACGTCGTCCTCCTCCCCCACGGGCGCGTGCAGCGACACCGGCTCCTGGGCCAGGCGCAGCACCTCGCCGACCCGCTCGGGCGGCAGCTCCAGCTGGGCCGCGACCTCCTCGGGCGTCGGCTCGTAGCCGCGCTCCTGGAGCAGGCGGCGCTGCACCCGCACGACCCGGTTGATGAGCTCCACGACGTGGACGGGGACGCGTATCGTGCGGGCCTGGTCGGCCAGGGCGCGGGACATGGCCTGGCGGATCCACCAGGTGGCGTACGTGGAGAACTTGTAGCCGCGGGCGTAGTCGAACTTCTCCACCGCGCGGATGAGGCCGAGGTTGCCCTCCTGGACGAGGTCCAGCATGGTCAGGCCGCGGCCGACGTAGCGCTTGGCGACGGAGACGACCAGGCGCAGATTGGCCTCGATGAGGCGGCGTTTGGCGACCCGGCCCATCACGACGAGCCGGTCGAGGTCCATGGCCAGCCGGCTGTCCAGGTCGGGGGTGAGCCGCAGCTTCTCCTCGGCGAACAGGCCGGCCTCGACGCGGCGGGCGAGTTCCACCTCCTCTGCGGCGGTCAGCAGGGGGACCCGGCCGATCTCCCGCAGGTACTGGCGGAACAGGTCCGACGAGGGGCCGCCGGTCTCCGTGCGCACGGGCGGCGGTTCCACGGCCTCGCTGGCCTCGGCCGTCTCGACGGCCTCCGCGGGCGGCTCCCCGGGCCCCGGCTCCGGTTCCGGTTCCGTCTCCGGGTGCTGTGCGGCACGGCTCTGCGCCGGGACCCCGGACAAGGCGGCCTCCGCGTCGGGCGCCGATGCGCGGGTGCGGCGGGCTGAGGCGGCGTCGGTCTGGGTGAGGGTCTGGGTCTGCACGCGGGCGACCTCCAGGATGATCGCTGCCAGGGGCTGCGGCAGCGGTACGTCGGGAGCGGAGTCGGCGGCCTCGCCGCTTTCCGTCCCGTACGCGATGGGCGGAACCGCGGGGGTCCACAACCCGTCGGTGACGGATCGGCCGCGCTCCGGGGACTCGGGCACCGCACCCCAGTGTGGGGTACGACACATCACCGCCACGAGGGGCGTGCGGTGACTTTTTGCTTCCGTTCCGTGACCGGGCGATCGCCCCCGGTGGGAAACCCGGGTGTCCCGCGCGTCCCGTGCGCGCGGGTGGCGGCGGTCCTCGGTTCCGGCCGGGGCCGGTGCCGCGTCAGAGGGCGGCGGCGCCGTGGGCTCGCAGGGTCTGGTCGTACTGCTGAAGGACCCACAGTTCGTTCTGCACGGCGGCCAGTTCGGCCGGGTCGCCGTGGGTGCCGAGGCGGGTGAGGCGGCCGGTGATGTCGCGGATGCGGCGCTCCACGGCGCGGCGGCGGACGGTGACCAGCTGGGCCCCGGCGTACGTCTCGTCGACGCCCTTCACGCCCCGGTGCAGCATGATCGCCTCGACGGCCAGCTCGGTGACCATCGCGCGGACCGCGTCGTCGGGGGCGGCCTCGCGGACCCTGACCAGGTAGCCCTGGGGGTCGGCGACGCCCGCTTCGGCGCCGCCCGCGTCCAGGATGGCCTGGCGCACGGCGGCGTAGGGCGGGGCGGTGAACTCGTCGACGCCGTAGGCGTCGAAGGCAGGGGAGACCAGCTCGGGCCGCTGCAGGGCGAGTTTGAGCAGTTCGCGCTCGGTGGCGTAGACGGGGTTGCGGAGGTTGAGCGCCGGGCCGCGGGGGGCGGCGGGCGCCTCGGCGGCGTACTGCTGGGATGCGTGCCGGTCGGGGGCGGGGCCCTTGCCGCCGCGCTCCCGGGCCCAGCGGGCCAGCTGCGCCACGCGCTTGACGACGAACTGGGTGTCGAGGATGCCGAGCATGCCGGCGAGCTGCACGGCGACCTCGTGCTGGGCACCGCTGTTCTTGATGCGGGCGACGATCGGGGCCGCCTCGTCGAGGGCGGCGGCGCGGCCGGCCGGGGTGTCGAGGTCGTAGCGGGCCACGATCTGGCGCAGGGCGAACTCGAAGAGGGGGGTGCGGGGTTCGACCAGGTCGGCGACGGCCTCGTCACCCTTGGCCAGGCGCAGGTCACAGGGGTCCATGCCGTCGGGGGCGATGGCGATGTAGGTCTCGGCGGCGAACTTCTGGTCGTCCTCGAAGGCGCGCAGGGCGGCCTTCTGTCCGGCGGCGTCGCCGTCGAAGGTGAAGATGACCCGCGCCGAGCCGTTGTCCATCAGCAGGCGGCGCAGGATCTTGATGTGGTCGCCGCCGAAGGCGGTGCCGCAGGTGGCGATGGCCGTGGTGACCCCGGCGAGGTGGCAGGCCATGACGTCCGTGTAGCCCTCGACGACGACCGCGCGGGAGGCCTTGGCGATGTCCTTCTTCGCGAGGTCGATGCCGTAGAGGACCTGGGACTTCTTGTAGATCGCCGTGTCGGGCGTGTTGAGGTACTTGGGGCCGTTGTCCGCCTCGTAGAGCTTGCGGGCGCCGAAGCCGACCACGTCGCCGCCGATGTCGCGGATGGGCCACATCAGCCGGCCGCGGAAGCGGTCGATGGGGCCGCGGCGGCCCTCCTGGGAGAGGCCGGAGAGCAGCAGCTCCTTGTCGGTGAACCCCTTGCCGCGCAGGTAACGCGTGAGGTGGTCCCAGCCCTGCGGGCTGTAGCCGACGCCGAAGTGGACGGCGGCGGCCTGGTCGAAGCCGCGCTCGGCGAGGAAGACCCGGCCGGTCTCGGCCTCGGGCGAGACGGCGAGCTGTTCCGCGTACCACTCGGCGGCGATCTTGTGCGCCTCGACCAGGCGGATCCGCTCGCCGCGCTGGTGGGAGGGGTTGTAGCCGCCCTCCTCGTAGCGCAGGGTGATGCCCGCCTGGCCGGCCAGGCGCTCGACCGCCTCCGAGAAGGAGAGGTGGTCGATCTTCATCACGAAGGTGATGGTGTCGCCGCCCTCCTGGCAGCCGAAGCAGTGGAACAGCCCCTTGGACGGGCTGACCTGGAAGGAGGGCGACTTCTCGTCGTGGAACGGGCACAGCCCCTTGAGGTTGCCGCCGCCCGCGTTGCGCAGCTGGAGGTACTCGGACACCACGGCGTCGATCGGGACCGCGTCCCGTACCGCCTTCACGTCCTCGTCGTTGATCCGTCCTGCCACGCGTGAATTCTACGGGGGCGCAGTGACACTCACGGTGCGAGGCTTTCGAGCGGAACGTGCGGATCCGCCAGATTGTCCGTGTTCACCTGGGCCCCGCTGCGGACCAGGCGCTGGATCTTGTCGGTGACGTTCCACACGTTCACGTTCATCCCGGCCAGCACCCGGCCGTCCTTCACCCAGAACGCGATGAACTCGCGCTTGCCGGCGTCGCCCCGCACGACCACCTGGTCGTAGCTGCCCGGCGGTGCCCAGCCGGAGTACTCCATGCCCAGGTCGTACTGGTCGGAGAAGAAGTAGGGCACCCGGTCGTACGTCACCTCCCGGCCCAGCATGGAGCGCGCGGCGGCCGGGCCGCCGTTGAGGGCGTTGGCCCAGTGCTCCACGCGCAGGCGCGTGTCGAACAGGGCGTGCGGGAAGGAGACCACGTCGCCGGCCGCGTACACGTCCGGGTCGGAGGTGCGCAGGCGCTCGTCGACGACGATGCCGCCGCCGAGGGCGGGGTCGGCGACCTCCAGGCCGGCCGCCTCCGCGAGGTGGGTGCGCGGGGCCGCGCCGATGGCCGCCAGGACGTCGTGCGCCGGGTGCTCCTCGCCGTCGTCGGTGCGGGCCGCGAGGACCATGCCGTCCTGGCCGGTGATCTCGGTCAGGCGGGCGCCGAAGTGGAAGCGGACGCCGCGGTCGCGGTGCAGCTCGGCGAAGAGCCCGCCCAGTTCCGGGCCGAGCACGCCGTGCAGGGGGGTCGGCCCGTGCTCGACGACGGTGACCTCCGCGCCGTACTCGCGGGCCGCCGCCGCGACCTCCAGGCCGATCCAGCCGGCCCCGGCGATCACGAGGTGGCCGTTGTCGCGGCCGAGGTTGGCCAGGACGTGCTTGAGGCGTTCGGCGTGGGCGAGGCGCCGCAGGTGGTGCACGCCCGCCAGGTCCGTGCCCGGGATGTCGAGGCGGCGGGGCTCCGCGCCGGTCGCCAGGAGCAGTTTGTCGTAGCGCACCGCTGTGCCGTCGTCGCCGAAGCGGACCGTCTTCGCCGTGCGGTCGATCGCGTCGACGGTCTGGCCGAGGTGCAGCTCGACGTCGTTCGCCGCGTACCAGGCCGGCTCGTGGACGAAGACGCTGTCGCGTTCCTCCTTGCCGAGGAGGTAGCCCTTGGACAGGGCCGGGCGCTCGTAGGGGTGGTCGCGTTCGTCGCAGATCAGTATCACGCGGCCGGTGAAGCCCTCCGCGCGGAGCGTCTCGGCCGCCTTCGCGCCGGCCAGTCCGCCTCCGACGATGACGAATGTCTGATCCGCGTCGACCACTTGATGCCTCCTCGTCAGGGTGTAGCCACTTGCGAGCGTCCCGCACGCAGCGTGATGCGGGAAGGGGGTGTGACCCGATCAGGCCACGCAGGGTCACCTTCGGCGGTGCTCGGGCCCCGTCCGTCGCGTCCGTCTCACGCGCGTCCCGTCAGCCGGGCGTGCAACGACCGGGCCGAGGTGTCGGTGAGGGAGGCGATCTGGTCGACGACGGCCCGCTTGCGGGCGCGGTCGTCGGGCGCCTGGTCGAACAGGGCCCGGAACTGCGGGTCCAGGCCGTCCGGTGCCCGCGCGGTGAGCGCCTCGGCGAGTTCGGCGACGACGATCCGCTGGTCGGCGCGCAGGCGTTCCTGCTCGGCGCGCTGCATCACGTAGAGGTCGGCGACGGCCTTGAGCACCGCGCACTCCATGCGCGTCCCGCGCGGGACGACGAGTTCGGCGGCGTACCGGGTGAGCCGTCCCGGTCCGTACCGGGCCCGGGTCGCGGCCTCGGCTGCGAGGCAGAAACGGCCGATGAGCTGGCTGGTGGCGTCCTTGAGGCGGGCCTGGGCGACGGCGGTGCCGTCGTAGCCGTGCGGCCACCACTCCTGGGCGAGGAGCCGGTCGAGGGCCTCGGCGAGTTCGGCCGGGTCGGTCCCCGGGGGCACGTAGCGGCCCAGGGCGACCCGGAAGACCTCGTGGCGTTCGGGGTCCGCCTGCAGGCAGTTGGGGTCGATGTGGCCGGCGTGCAGGCCGTCCTCGACGTCGTGCACCGAGTAGGCCACGTCGTCGGACCAGTCCATGACCTGCGCCTCGAAGCAGGTGCGGGTGCCGGGGGCGTCCTTGCGGAACCAGTCGAAGACGGGGCGGTCGTCCTCGTAGACGCCGAACTTGGGCGAGTGCGGGTCGGTGGGGTGGCCGCCGCGGGGCCAGGGGTACTTGGTGGCGGCGTCCAGGGCGGCCCGGGTGAGGTTGAGGCCGACGGATCCCTCCGGGGTGAACCGCTTGGGCTCGATGCGGGTGAGGAGCCTGAGGGACTGGGCGTTGCCCTCGAAGCCGCCGCAGTCCGCGGCGAATTCGTTCAGGGCCTGTTCGCCGTTGTGACCGAAGGGCGGGTGGCCGAGGTCGTGGGAGAGGCAGGCCGCTTCGACGAGGTCGGGGTCGCAGCCGAGGGCCGCGCCCAGCTCACGGCCGACCTGGGCGCACTCCAGGGAGTGGGTGAGGCGGGTGCGGGGGCTGGCGTCCCAGGCGGGTCCGAGCGTGCCGGGCGTGACCACCTGGGTCTTGCCGGCGAGGCGGCGCAGGGCGGCGGAGTGGAGGACCCGGGCGCGGTCGCGCTGGAAGGCCGTGCGGCCGGGGCGTTTGTCCGGTTCGGGAGCCCAGCGGTCGGCCGACGCCGGGTCGTAGGCCGGGGAGTTCTGTGTGGTGCCTGCCATGGGTCGACAGTACGGGCACGGGTGTGCCGTGCGCCGTCCCGTGTGACGAGTTCGGTGGTGTGGCGTGGGCGGGCCCGCCGTGGTGTGGCGTGCCCCGGCGGGGCAGCAGCGTGCCGGTGGCGTCCCGTCCCCCTCGGGGCGTCAGGCCGAGACCGGTTCGCGTGCCGCCGCCGGCCTCGCCAGGGTCTCGTCGTAGCGGTGGAGGAGGAGCCGGGCCATGGCGGGGTGGGCGCCCAGGGGGGCGGCCGCTATCCACGGTGCCTTCCCGGCGCACTCGGTGGCGAAGCGGCCCGGGGCCGTGAAACAGGAGGCGAGGGCGATGTGGCGGCGGCCCCCGGCCAGGAGGGTGCGGACGGCGTCCGGGACGGTGGGGGCCGCGGCCGAGGCGTAGGCCGGGACGACGGGCACGCCGAGGCGGGCCGCCAGGAGGTGGGCCGTGCGGGCGGTGTCCGCTTGCGCGTCCGGGTCGCGGGAGCCCGCCGCGGCGAGGACGACCGCGCTGGTGCGGCGGGGCGTCCCGCCCCAGCCGGCCTCCGTCAGGCGGTCCTGGAGGACGTCCGCCAGGAGGGGGTGGGGGCCCAGGGGCGGCGCGAGGCGGGTGCGGGCCCGGGAGGCGGCGGCCGCCGCGGGGATGTCGTGCTTGACGTGGTGTCCGCGGGCCAGGAGCAGCGGGACGACGACCGCCTCCCGGTCGCCGAGCGCGGCGAGCGTCCCGGGGAGCAGGGGGGCGTTCAGCTCGATGTGCCCGAGGTGCACCGGCACGTCGGGGCGCAGCGCCCGGACCCGGTCCAGGAGCGCGCTCACCGTGCGCAGCGCGCGGGGGTCGCGGCTGCCGTGGGCCACGGCCACGAGGGCGGGCGGGGCCGACCGGGCGGGCTGCGGGAGGGGGCTGGGCCTGCTGGACATGTCCCCATGGTCGCCGGGGCGTGTGTCCGTCCCGTTGCGCGGGGGTCACGGGGGTTTTCCGCCGTCTCACGCCCCGGGGCAGGGGCGCTGTGAGCCGCTGTCACCGGCGCTCTCGGACGGCGGCGTGAAGCTCGTCACGGCGGTGCGGGTGAACCGCGCGGTCCGGCGGGGCGTCCCTCAGGGTCGAGGGGCCGACATGGGGAGGGGGACCGTCCGATGCGTGCGGTGACGTTGCGCGGACCGCGGCTGCCGCGCACCCGGCGGGGGCGGCGGCAACTGGTGCAGGCCGTGATGGGAGGGTGCGTGCTCGCGCTGCTGCCCGCGACCTGGATGCACCTGGTGGCGGACGGACGGCTGCGGTCGGCGGCCGACGTCCCGCGCACCGATGTGGCCGTGGTGTTCGGGGCCGGGCTGTGGGACGGGGAGCCCTCCCCCTACCTCGCCCACCGGCTGGACGCGGCGGCCGGGCTGTACCGGGAGGGGCGGGTGCGGGTGGTGCTCGTCACCGGGGACAACAGCCGCGAGGACTACGACGAGCCGGACGCCATGCGCGCCTACCTGACCCGGCACGGCGTGCCCGACGGGCGGATCGTCAGCGACTACGCGGGCTTCGACACCTGGGACTCCTGCGTGCGCGCGAAGAGGATCTTCGGGGTGGACGAGGCGGTGCTGATCAGCCAGGGCTTCCACATCCGGCGCGCCGTGGCGCTGTGCCGCGCCGCGGGGGTGGAGTCCTACGGGGTCGGGGTGGACGCGGTGCACGACGCGACCTGGTACTACGGGGGCGCCCGGGAGATCCTCGCGGCCGGGAAGGCGGCCGTGGACGCGGCGTTCCGGCCGGACCCGCGCTTCCTTGGGCCCCGCGAGCCGGGAGTGGACCGGGCACTGGCCGCGGGCGACCCGCCGCGCGCCTCGGCACCGCGGGCGGGCGGGCGGTAGCGGGCCCGCGCCTCACGCGGGCCGGGCGGCGGCGGGGAGGTCGCCGTCCCGGCCGCGTAACAGGGACCCGTCCCGGGCGTAACACGGCCACGACACCCTGGTCGGCATGCAGAACACCGTGACGCCCACGCACTGCCCGTACTGCGCCCTGCAGTGCGGGATGAACCTCACGCCCGCGCCGGACGGAAGCGTCGAGGTGAGCGAGCGGACGGACTTCCCGGTGAACCGGGGCGCGCTGTGCGGCAAGGGCCGTACCGCGCCCGCGGTGCTCGCGCGGGACGTCCGGCTGACCTCGCCGCTGGTGCGCGGCGGCGACGGCACGCTGGTGCCGGCCTCGTGGGACGAGGCCCTGGACCGGATCGCGGCGGGCCTGCGCCGCACGCGGGCCGCGTACGGGCCGGACGCGGTCGGGGTGTTCGGCGGTGGCGGACTGACGAACGAGAAGGCGTACAGCCTCGGCAAGTTCGCACGGGTGGTGCTCGGCACCTCGCAGATCGACTACAACGGACGGTTCTGCATGTCGTCGGCGGCGGCGGCCGGCATCAGGGCGTTCGGGCTGGACCGCGGGCTGCCGTTCCCGCTGGAGGACATCCCGGAGGCGGGGTGCGTGATCCTCGTCGGGTCGAACCCGGCGGAGACCATGCCGCCCTCATTGCGGTACTTCACCGAGCTGAGGGAGAACGGCGGCACGCTGATCGTCGTCGACCCGCGGCGGACCAGGACGGCCGAGCAGGCGGATCTGCACCTGGCGCCGCGTCCGGGCACCGACCTCGCCCTCGCCCTGGGGCTGCTGCACCTGGTGATCGCCGAGGGCCGGGTCGACGAGGGGTACGTCGCCGGGCGGACCACGGGCTGGGAGGAGGCCCGGGCCGCCGCCATGGCGCACTGGCCCGAGTACGTGGAGCGGATCACGGGGGTGCCCGTCCCTCTACTGCGGGAGACCGTACGGCTGTTCTGCGAGCCGGAGTCGGCGATGGTGCTCACCGCCCGCGGGCCCGAGCAGCAGTCCAAGGGCACGGACACCGTGGGCGCCTGGATCAACCTGTGCCTGGCGACCGGCCGGCCGGGGCGCCCCCGGTCCGGCTACGGCTGTCTGACGGGGCAGGGCAACGGCCAGGGCGGGCGCGAACACGGGCAGAAGGCCGACCAGCTCCCGGGCTACCGCAAGCTGGACGATCCGGCGGCCCGGGCCCATGTCGCCGGGGTGTGGGGCGTGGACCCGGACAGCCTGCCGGGGCCGGGGCGCAGCGCCTACGAGCTGCTGGACGCGCTGGGCACCGACATCAGGTCGCTGCTGCTGATGGCGTCCAACCCGGTGGTGTCGGCGCCGCGGGCCGCACACGTGGAGGAGCGGATCCGGTCGCTGGACTTCCTGGCGGTCTGCGACGTGGTGCTGTCGGAGACGGCGGCGCTCGCGGACGTGGTGCTGCCGGTCACACAGTGGGCGGAGGAGACGGGCACGACGACCAACCTGGAGGGCCGGGTGCTGTTGCGCCGCCGGGCCGTCACCCCGCCGGAGGGCGTTCGCAGCGACCTGGAGGTCCTCGGCGAACTGGCCGCGCGGCTGGGCGTGGAGAAGGGATTCCCGGCGGATCCCGAGGAGGTCTTCGAGGAGCTGCGGCGGGCGAGCGCGGGCGGGCCCGCGGACTACTCGGGGATCACGTACCGCAGGCTGGCCGAGGAGAACGGGGTGTTCTGGCCCTGCCCGGCCGGACCGCCGGCACCGGACGAGGGCGACACGGTTGTGCTCGACGCGCCGCCACCGCCCGCCGTCCTTGCCGGGCAAGCGCCGGGCGTACACCCCGGCACTCCCCGGCTGTTCCTCGACCGCTTCGCCACCGCCGACGGCCGTGCCCGGTTCGTGCCCGTCTCGCACCGGGCGATCGCCGAGGAGCCCGACGAGGAGTACCCGCTGCTGCTCACCACCGGTCGGGTCGTGGCGCAGTACCAGTCCGGGGCGCAGACCCGGCGGGTGGCGGAGCTGAACGCCGCCGCGCCCGGGCCGTTCGTGGAGCTGCACCCGCGGGTGGCGGCGCGGCTCGGGGCGGCCGAGGGCGATCCGGTGGCGGTGGTGTCGCGGCGGGGCCGGGCGGTGGCGCCGGCGAGGATCACCGGCGCCATCCGCCCCGACACCGTCTTCATGCCCTTCCACTGGCCGGGCGAGGGCCGGGCGAACACCCTCACCAACCCCGCGCTCGATCCGACGTCGCGGATGCCGGAGTTCAAGGCGTGCGCGGTACGGCTGGAGACGGTCCGGCCCTAAGATCTGTCGGCCACCGCGGTCCGTGAAGGGGGCGAGGGTGCAGAATCGCGCCTGTGACCTTGCCCTTCTTCGTCTACGGCACCCTCCGCCCCGGGGAGGCCAACCACCGCCTCTTCCTGCACGGCCGCACCCGTTCCGAGGAGCCGGCCCGGCTGGAGGACACCGTGCTGTACGAAGGCCCGGGATATCCGTACGCGGTCGAGGAGCCGGGTGGCGGTGGGGTGCGCGGGGAGCTGGTGACCGCGCGCCCGGAGGCGTACGGGGCGCTGCTCGCGGAGCTGGACCGGCTGGAGGAGTACGTGCCGGGTGATCCGCGGAGCCTGTACGTGCGCGTGGAGCGGAAGGTCCTGCGCGACGCGGACGGGGCGGGCGTCCGGGCCTGGGTCTATGTGGCGGGGCAGGGGGTGGCCGCGAGGCTGCGGGCCGCCGGGCGGAGGGTCGAGGGCGGGGAGTGGCGAGGGCGGGGATAGGGGCGGAGGCGGGAGAAGGAGCGCGGGTGCAGGCCGTGGCAGCAGCAGGAGGAGCGCGCGCGAACTGCGGTGGCCGCAGGAGGAAGAGGAGTGCGCGCGAAAGGCGGTGGCCGCAGGAGGAGGAGGAGCACGCGCGAGATGCGGTGACCGCGGGAGGAGGAGCACGCGCGAGATGCGGTGACCGCGGGAGGAGGGCGCAGGGTGCCGGGTGCGGCTGCGGGCCGGTCGTGGCCGCTCGCGCGGTTTCCCCGCGCCCCCTGGCGGGGTGTTGCCGTACCGGTCAGGCCGCGTAGGGGCGTTGCGCTCTGGCCTCGCGCAACGCCAGTCCCCACCACACCAGTTGGTCCAGCATGGTCTTCGCCGCGGCGTCCGGGCCGGCGGGGTCGCGCAGGGCGCCCCGGTCGTCGAAGGACGCGCCGGCGTTGTGGAAGGACACGGTGTCGCGGACCGTCACGGCGTGCAGTTCGGCGAAGACCTGACGCAGGTGCTCCGCGGCACGCAGGCCCCCGGCCAGGCCGCCGTAGGAGACGAGGGCGACGGGTTTGGCCCGCCACTCGCCGTAGTGCCAGTCGACGAGGTTCTTCAGGCCCGCCGGGAAGGAGTGGTTGTACTCGGGGGTGAGGACCACGAAGGCCTCCGCCCGGGCCAGCTTCGGGGTGATGCCGGACAGGGCGGCCTGCGCCCCGGGGGTCGGTTCGAGGGACGTCGGCAGGGCGGCCTCGGCGACGTCGACGACCTCGGCGACCAGGTCGTCGCGGTCCCTCAGCCGGCCGAGGAGCCAGTCGGCGACCACGGGGCCGAAGCGGCCGTGGCGGTTGCTGCCGACGACGAGGGTCACCCGCAGCGGCTCGGTGGCGGCCGGACGGACGGCTGTGTGCACGGTGGTCGGGTTCATGCGCCACAGCCTGATACCTCAACCTTCGTCGAGGTCAAGCCCGGCGCCACCACGGCGGGTCACCCGTTCACCCCCGCACCGGGGGCATTTCCGCCTCCCGCCCGCCGAACGGGCTTGACCAGCCGAAACGCGCCTGACGGGCCGCCGGAGACAGGTGTACAGGACACCCGTTCACCCCAATTCTGACGCCCTCTCAGAAAGCGGGGTCGCCGGGCACGCCGTTACCTCGGAAGGGCAGGCGCCCGACCGAACCGCTCGAAGGAGCACCGATGCGACGTACCGCCCGTCCGCTGACCGGTACCGCGCTGGCCGTCGCCGCCGCGGCTCTGGCCGCCGCCCCCGCGTACGGCGCGCAGTCCGGTGAGCTGGAACTGTCGCCGGCGTCGGTGGTACCCGGCGGGCAGGTCACCGTGCGGACGGCGGCCTGCGGCGCGGGAGGCACGGCCACGGGTGACGCCGGCGCGGTCGGCGCCGGGGCCCTGCACCTGGCGGCGGGGCGGCACGGGCAGGACGCGACCGGGCGGTTCCGGGTGCCGCCGGGCGCGCAGCCCGGCACCTACGAGATCGTCGCGACGTGCGCCGGGAGCGGACGGCGGATCACCGGTGACCTGGTGGTCACGCTGACGCCAGCGCGCGAGCAGGTGCATCCGCGAGGAAGTGTCAAGACGGGGGTCGGTGGCGCTCTGGGCCCCGATCCCGTGCAGACCGCGGCCGGGGTGACGGCTCTCGCCGTCGCCGCCGCGGGCGGTACCTGGCTCCTGCATCGCCGGGCGAGAGGCGACGGGATCTGACGGACATCCTCCGCTGTCCGTCGCCGGTACCGCATGTCCCTCCCCCTCCGGGTCCGACGCCCCTCGCGGCCCGGAGGGGGCACGGGGCCGACTCCCCCGCCGCGCGGGGACCGAGGAAGGGGTGGGTATGCGCGGGTTCCCCCGGCCCGGCGGCCCCGTGAACGCCGTCCTGACGGCCGTGACGCTGTTCGCCCTGTGCTCCGGAGCCTGGCTGCTGCGCGAGGGCACCGCGCCGCAGGGCCCTCCCCAGCCCTCCGCGGCGCAGGCCGGGGCCGGGCGGGACCGCGGGGGCGGCCGGGAGGACCCGCGTACGGCCGTGCCGGCGCTGCCGCCCTCGCCGCCGAGGCGCATCCGCGTCCCGGCGATCGGGGTGGACGCCCCGCTGACCGGGCTCGCTCTGACGAGGACCGGCAGTCTCGACGTACCGCCCGCGACCCGCCCGGACCTCGCCGGCTGGTACGAGGCCGGCACCACGCCCGGGGAACGGGGCACCGCGATCGTGGCCGGCCACGTCGACAACGCCGACGGCCCCGCCGTCTTCTACCGCCTCGGCGCCCTGGCCAGGGGCAGCACGATCGAGGTGGACCGCCGGGACGGACGGGTGGCGGTGTTCACCGTGGACGCCGTCGAGGTGTACGACGCGCGGGACTTCCCCGACGAGAAGGTCTACGGCCCCGCCCGCCGCCCCGAACTGCGGGTCATCACCTGCGGCGGCGGCTGGTCACGCGGCACCGGGTACCGGGGGAACGTCGTCGTCTTCGCGCACCTCACCGGCAGCCGGTGAGCCGCCGAGGACGTGGGTCTTCCCCCACGCGCCCAGCGGCTCCAGGGCCGCGTTCAGGGAGAGACCCCGGGGGGTCAGCGAGTACTCCACGCGGGGCGGCACCTCGTCGTACGCCTCGCGGTGCACCAGTCCGTCGGCCTCCATCTCCCTGAGATGCGAGGCCAGCACCTTCTCGGTGATGCCCGGCAGTGCGCGGCGCAACTCCCCGAAGCGGCGGGGCCGTTCGTTCAGCGCCCAGAGGACCAGCACCTTCCACTTGCCGCCGATCACGTCCATCGCCGCGTCGATCCCGCACACGTACGCCCCCGGCCTGCGCCCCGCCGTCCCCATGCCCGATCCCTCCGCCCGCGCTGCCTGGACTCTTCCCCGGGAGTAACCACCCACTTCCAAGTGCGTACTTGAGCGGCCGCTCCCCTGACGACCAGGCTAAACGCCATGACCGATCACGCAGCCGACTCCCGTACCCCTCTCACCCTGCTGGGCACCGGCGCCATGGGCACCGCCCTGGGCCGCGCCTGGCTCGCCGCCGGGCATCCGGTGACCGTCTGGAACCGCACCCCCGCCCGGGCCGAGGCCCTGGCCGCCGAGGGCGCGGTGCTCGCGCCGAGCGCCGCCGCGGCGGTCGCGGCCGGCCGCCTGGTGATCGTCTGCCTGCTGGACGACGCCTCCGTCGGCGAGGCCCTGGACGGGGCCGACCTCACCGGGCGGGACCTGGTGAACCTCACCACCGGCACCCCTGGCGAGGCCCGTGCGCGCAGTGCCTGGGCCGGGGCGCGCGGCGCCCGGTTCCTGGACGGCGGGATCATGGCCGTGCCGCCGATGATCGGGGCGCCCCGGTCCGCCGCCTACGTCTTCTACAGCGGCTCCCCCGAGCTGTTCGAGGAGCACCGCGACACCCTGGCCGTCCCGGCCGGGACCCGCTACGTGGGAGCCGACCCGGGCTTCGCCGCGCTGCACGACGTGGCACTGCTGAGCGCGATGACGGGCATGTTCGCGGGCATCACCCACGCGTTCGCCCTGATCCGCCCCGAGGACGTGGCACCACGGGAGTTCGCGCCGCTGCTCGCGGACTGGCTGACCGCGATGGCCCCGGCCGTGCACCAGACGGCCGAGCAGCTGGAGAGCGGCGACTACACCAAGGGCGTGGTCTCCAACCTCGCCATGCAGGTCGCGGGCAACGCCACCCTGCTGCGCACGGCCGGGGAGCAGCGGGTCAGCCCGGAGCTGCTGACGCCGTTCATGGCGCTGATGGAACGGCGGCTGGCCCAGGGCCACGGCGACGAGGACGGCACGGGGACGATCGAGCTGCTGGACCTGCGGGGCGGTTCCGCCTAGGCGAGCCACTGCTCGTAGGCGAGGTTCGCCACCAGGGCGAAGACCACCGTCAGCAGGACGATGCGGACGAAGCCGCTGCCCTTCTTCAGGGCGGTGCGGGCGCCGAGGGTGCCGCCGGCCAGGTTGAACACGGCCATCAGGGCGGCCAGCTGCCACAGGACCGTGCCCTGCCAGGCGAAGGTGGCGAGGGCTCCGGCGTTGGTGCAGCAGTTGACGATCTTGGCCGTGGCGGAGGCGGTGACGAGGTCGAGGTGGAGGACCGCGGTGAGGGCCAGCACCAGGAAGGTGCCGGTGCCGGGGCCGATGAGTCCGTCGTAGAAGCCGATGCCCAGGCCCGCGAGGCCGATCGCCGCGAGGATGCGGCGGGGGCCGGCCGGGCGGGGCGCGGGGGCCGTGCCGAAGGCGGGCCGCAGGATCACGAAGGCGGCCACCCCGAGCAGCACCACCATGATCACCGGCTTGAGCACCTCGGTGCTCATCCCGGCCGCGAAGAAGGCCCCGGCGGAGGATCCGGCCAGGGCGGCCAGCCCGATGCGGATCGCCGTCCCGACGTCCACCGGGGCCCTGCGGGCGTAGGTGACCGCCGCGCCGGTGGTGCCCACGATGGCGACCGCCTTGTTGGTGCCCAGCGCGTACGCGGCGGGCGTGTGCGCCGGCAGTCCCAGCAGCAGTGCCGGAAGCAGCAGCAGGCCGCCCCCGCCGACCACGGCGTCGATCCACCCGGCGGCGAGGGCCGCGACGCAGAGCAGGACGACCATGGTCAGCGATATGTCGGGCACGACCGCGACCCTATGCGACGCCCCCGCGGCGCCTCACATCGACCGTCCCCGCACGTCAGGAACCCTCACACGCGCCGGGCGCCGCCGCTGAGGGCAGCGTTCCCGGGGGGAAACAGCGGGGATGCGGCCGGGTAACACCGGCACCGCACGCTCAGGGACATGACCTCGAACGAGCGTGTGGTGGTGATCGGCACCGGTCTCGCGGGCGTACGGCTCGCCCGGCGGCTCGGTGAGCTGGGCACGCCCGCACTGCTGATCGGCGAGGAGGAGCACCGGCCCTACAACCGGGTCCTGCTCGCGGAGGTGCTGGCCGGACGGTACGGCCCGGAGGTCATCGCCCTGCCGGCGCCCGGGGGCGTCCGGCGCGCCCGGGTCACCGGGATCGACCGCGGCCGGCGGACCGTCGTCTGCGCGGACGGGTCGGAGATCACCTACGGCCGGCTGGTGCTCGCCACCGGCTCCAACCCCGTCCTGCCGGCCCTGCGGGGACTGTTCACCGGCCGGGGCGACCTGCCCGAGGGCGTCCACGCGTTCCGGACCATGGACGACTGCCTGGGCCTGTCCAAGGCGGTCCGGCCCGGCGTGCGGGCGGTCGTCGTCGGCGGGGGCCTGCTGGGGGTCTCCGCGGCCCGGGCCCTGGCCCTGCGCGGTGCCCAGGTGGTACTCGCCCAGCAGTCCGAGCGGCTGATGGAGCGGCAGCTCGACCCGGCCGCATCCGCGCTGGTCCGGCGGCACCTGACCGGTCTCGGCGTCGAGGTCCACACCGAGTGCCGCGTGCGGGATGTGCGCTGTGTCGCCGGCGCGGTCCGCTCGGTGGAACTGGCCGACGGATACGCGCTCGACGCCGACCTGGTCGTCGTCGCCTGCGGTGTCCGCCCCCGGGTCGGTCTCGCACAGGCCGCCGGGCTCGACGTGCGGGAGGGCGTCGTCGTGGACGACGAACTGCGCACCTCCGACCCGTACATCCACGCGATCGGCGACTGCGCCCGGCACGACGGCGTCCTGTACGGGCTCGCCGCCCCGGCGCTCGAACAGGCCGACGTCCTGGCCGAGTCGCTGGCCGGCGACCGGGCCGCCCGCTACACCGGCACACGGTCCCTGACCCGGCTCACGCTGACCGGCCGGGGCGGCCCCTTCGACCTCGCCGCGTTCGGCGAGACCGACGCGCTCCCGGGCGACGACGTCGTCCAGCTCACCGACGCCACCCGCGGCACCTACCGCAAGGTCGTCGTCCGCGACGACCGCCTGGTCGGCGGGGTCCTCGTCGGCGAACTCGGCACCGTCGGCGCGCTCGCCCGCGCCTGGGAGGGAGCAGAGCCGCTCCCTGCCGACGGCGGCCCGCTGCTCCACCTGCTCACCAACGATGGAGGCTCCTGATGACGGCCACCCCGGGGGCGACCCCCACGATCGTGCTCGTCGGCCACGGCATGGTCGGCCAGCGCTTCCTCGAAGCGCTCGCCGAGCGCGGCCTGACCGCCACGCACCGCGTGGTGGTGCTCTGCGAGGAGCCCCGCCCGGCCTACGACCGCGTCCAGCTCACCTCGTACTTCTCCGGCCGCACGCCCGAGGAACTGTCCCTGACGGACGCGCGGTTCCTCGCCGATCACGGCATCGAGCTGCGCGTCGGCGACCCGGCGGTCTCCGTGGACCGCGAGGCCCGCACGGTCACCGCCCGGTCCGGTGCGGTCGTCGGCTACGACGTCCTCGTCCTGGCCACCGGCTCCTACCCGTTCGTGCCACCGGTCCCGGGCAGGGACGCCGAGGGCTGCTTCGTCTACCGCACGATCGAGGACCTGCTCGCGATCGAGGAGTACGCGAAGACCGCCACCACCGGTGCCGTGGTCGGCGGCGGCCTGCTCGGGCTGGAGGCCGCGGGTGCGCTGAAGGGCCTCGGACTGACCTCGCACATCGTGGAGTTCGCGCCGCGGCTGATGCCCGTCCAGGTCGACGAGGGCGGGGGCGCCGCGCTGCTGCGCACCATCGAGGGAATGGGCCTGAGCGTCCACACGGGCGTCGGCACACAGGAGATCGTCGTCGGCGAGGACGGCGCCGTGACCGGCATGAGGCTGTCCGACGGCTCGGAACTCGCCACCGATCTGGTGGTGTTCTCCGCCGGTGTCCGCCCCCGCGACCAGTTGGCCCGCGACTGCGGCCTGACGGTCGGCGAACGCGGCGGCATCACGGTGGACGAGCAGTGCCGTACGGTCCGCGACCCGCGCGTGTTCGCGATCGGCGAGTGCGCGCTGGCGGCGGACGGCCGGGTCTACGGGCTGGTGGCACCCGGCTACGAGCAGGCCGAGACGGCTGCGGCCACGATCGCCTCCGACGATGCCTCCTTCACCGGCGCGGACCTGTCCACCAAGCTGAAGCTGCTCGGGGTGGACGTGGCGTCCTTCGGCGACGCGCACGGCACCGCCGAGGACTGCCTGGACGTGGTGTACTCCGACTCCCGGGCGGGCCTGTACAAGAAGCTGGTGATCGGCCGCGACGGCACGCTGCTCGGCGGCATCCTGGTCGGCGACGCGGAGGCGTACGGCACGCTGAAGGCGTTCACCGGGTCCGTGCCGCCGGTCTCGCCGGAGTCGCTGGTGCTGCCCGCCGGGGCCGGGCGGTCCACCGCGCTCGGTCCGTCGGCGCTGCCGGACGAGGCGATCGTCTGCTCCTGCCACAACGTCTCCAAGGGCGCGATCCGCGGCGCGGTCACCGACCACCGCTGCACGACCGTGCCCGAGGTGAAGAAGTGCACCCGGGCCGGCACCGGCTGCGGCTCCTGCGTGAAGGTCCTCGGGCAGCTCGTCGACGCCGAGCTGGAGGCGAACGGCGTCGAGGTCGACAAGGGCCTGTGCGGCTGCTTCGCGCAGACCCGCGAAGAGCTGTACGAGATCGTCCTGGCCCTGCGGATCACCACCTACCGGGACCTGCTGGACCGCCACGGCCGCGAGGAGGCCCGGGGCGGCGACGGCTGCGAGGTCTGCAAACCGGCCGTCGCCTCGATCATCGCCTCCCTCGCCCCGGCGATCGGCGCGAGCGGCTACGTCCTGGACGGCGAGCAGGCCGCCCTGCAGGACACCAACGACCACTTCCTGGCCAACCTGCAGAAGAACGGCTCGTACTCCGTCGTGCCCCGCATCCCCGGCGGCGAGATCGCCCCGGAGAAGCTGATCGTCATCGGCGAGATCGCCCGCGACTTCGGGCTCTACACGAAGATCACCGGCGGCCAGCGCATCGACATGTTCGGCGCCCGCGTCGAGCAGCTCCCGCTGATCTGGGCCCGCCTGGTCGACGCCGGTTTCGAGTCCGGCCACGCCTACGGCAAGTCGCTGCGCACGGTGAAGTCCTGCGTGGGGCGGACCTGGTGCCGCTACGGCGTCCAGGACTCCGTGAGGATGGCGATCGACCTGGAGCTGCGCTACCGGGGACTGCGCTCCCCGCACAAGCTGAAGTCGGCCGTGTCGGGCTGCCAGCGCGAGTGCGCAGAGGCCCAGTCCAAGGACTTCGGCGTCATCGCCACGGCCAACGGCTGGAACCTCTACGTCGGCGGCAACGGCGGTGCCACGCCCCGCCACGCGGACCTGCTCGCACAGGACCTGTCGGACGCCGAACTGGTCCGCCTGATCGACCGGTTCCTGATGTTCTACATCCGCACGGCCGACCGGCTGGAGCGCACCTCGACCTGGCTGGAGCGGATCCCGGGCGGACTGGACCACGTGCGGGACGTCGTCGTGCACGACGCGCTCGGCATCTGCGGGGAGCTGGAGGAGCTGATGCGGGCGCATGTCGCGCACTACCGCGACGAGTGGGCCGAGACCGTCAACGACCCGGACAAGCTCGCCCGGTTCGTGTCCTTCGTCAACGCCCCGGACACCCCCGACCCCGTCGTCGCCTTCGTCCCGGAGCGCGACCAGATGAAGCCCGACCTGCCGCTGCTGTCCCTCGGCGTGCGCCCCGCCGACGACGTACTGGAAGGAAGCGCCCAGCGATGACCCTGGCACCCGAGACCACCGACCTGAAGGTCGAACTGGCCCTGGACGGCGACTGGTTCGCGGTCTGCGAGCTGAGCGCGCTGCTCCCGGGCCGCGGGGTGGCCGCCCTGCTGCCCGGCGGGCGCCAGGCCGCGCTGTTCCGCGACCGCTCCGGCGCGCTCTTCGCCATCGACAACCGCGACCCCTTCACGGGCGCGGCCGTCCTCTCCCGCGGCCTGACGGGCACCCACCGGGGCCGCCCGTTCGTGGCCTCGCCGCTGCTGAAGCAGCGCTTCGACCTGGTGTCGGGCCAGTGCCTGGACGACGAGACGGTCCGGGTGACGGCGTACGAGGTGCGCACCGCCTGACCCGCCGCCACCGGCACGCACGACACGGCGAACGGCCCGCGGCCGGGGGGCGATCCGCCTCCCGGCCGCCACGCGTTGTCCATGCTCCGTCAATCCGGCGCCCCTAGCGTTCCTCCCGCCCTCCCCTGCTCCCAGCACGACCCCGCCGTCGACCGGCGGCGGGGCGGTACGGCACTTGATGGAGTGAGAGTGGAACGTCGCAGTCTCCTGCGTGCGGCCGTCCTCGGCGGTACCTCGGCCGCGCTGGGCGGAACCCTGTGGCGCGGCGCCGCGCACGCCGCCCCCGCCCAGCCCGGCGCGGGCCCCTACGGCCCGCTCGGTTCCCCCGACGCCAACGGCATCAGGCTCCCGGCCGGCTTCACCAGCCGGGTCGTGGCCCGCTCCGGACAGCGGGTCGGCGGCACGTCCTACACCTGGCACAACGCCCCGGACGGCGGCGCCTGTTACGCCGACGGCACGGGCTGGATCTACGTCTCCAACTCCGAGATCAACCCCTCGGGCGGCGCGAGCGCGGTGGTGTTCTCCGCCACGGGCGCGATCACCGGCGCGTACCGGATCCTGTCCGGCACGCGGCAGAACTGCGCGGGCGGCAAAACTCCCTGGAACACCTGGCTGTCCTGCGAGGAGGTGGACCGGGGCTACGTCTACGAGACCGACCCGTGGGGTGTGAAACCGGCGGTGCGGCGGGACGCGATGGGCCGGTTCAAGCACGAGGCGGCGGCGGCCGACCCGGTCCGGCGGGTCGTCTACCTGACGGAGGACGTCACCGACGGCTGCTTCTACCGCTTCCGCCCGACGACGTGGGGGGACCTGTCCTCCGGCACGCTGGAGGTGCTGGTGGCGGGCAGCGGCACCAGCGGCCCCGTCGGCTGGGCCCGCGTGCCCGACCCGTCCGGCGCCACCGCCACCCGCAACCAGGTCTCCGGCGCCAAGCGCTTCAACGGCGGCGAGGGCTGCTACTACGCGAACGACACGTGCTGGTTCACCACCAAGGGCGACAACCGCGTCTGGCAGTACGACGCGGCCGCGCAGACCATCGAACTCGCCTACGACGACTCGCTGGTGACCGGCGGCACCGCCCCCCTGACGGGCGTCGACAACGTCACCGGCTCCGCCTCCGGCGACCTCTTCGTCGCCGAGGACGGCGGCACGATGGACATCTGCGTCATCACCCCGGCCGACGTGGTCGCCCCGTTCCTGCGCGTGGAGGGCCAGTCCGGCTCGGAGATCACGGGCCCGGCCTTCTCCCCCGACGGCACCCGCCTGTACTTCTCCAGCCAGCGCGGCACCACGGGCAGCTCCTCGGGCGGCATCACCTACGAGGTCCGGGGGCCGTTCCGGGTGTAGCCCCGGCACCCACCCTCACGCGACCATGACAAAACGGTCGCCTCGGCCCCAGCCGCGACCGCCCGGTCCCACGGTCGTCCCCTCCCGTCGCCCGCCCGGGGGACGACCGTGGCAGATCCGTACACCGGCCCGCACAACGGGCCGCACCCCGCACCGCCCGCACCGCAGCGGGGCGGACGTCCGCCGCGCTGGGCCCGTGGGCGCTATGTGCTGCCCGCCCTCGCCCTGGCCCTCTTCGTCGGCGTCGGCACAGGCGGGGGCGGCGCGGAGAGCGGCACCGACGCGGAGCCCGTGTCCGCGAAGCCGCGGCCGACCGTCACCGTCACGACGCCGGCGACCGCCACCGTCACCGCCCGCCCGGCGGCCGGCGGGGGCTCCGGCGGTGGTGACGAGGGCGACGGGACGGCTACGGGATCGCCCGCGACACCCGAGCCGGCCCGCCGGTGACCTTCGGCGGGTCCGGGCGTTCCTCCGTTCGGGCAGCTCGTCCGGGCTGCCGTGCCGACGGAAGGGACATCACCGTGGACACGACCGTGCCCGCCTCCGACGTACCGCTCGTCCTGCCGCGTGCGGAGTGGGTCAGGACGCTGCCGCAGAGCATCGTCGCCTCCTGCGTGCTGCTGCTCGACGCGCAGGACCGGATGCTGCTGCTGCGCTATGCCGCGGGCCAGCCGGGGGCGGGGATGTGGGGGCTGCCGGGCGGGATGCTGGACCCCGGCGAGGATCCCGTCACCGCGGCCTGCCGCGAGGTGCGCGAGGAGACCGGCCTCGCACTGGACGCGCCGCTCCGGCTGCTCGGCTACGACCACCGGTGCGACGTACTGGACACCGGCCCGGTGATCGACTTCTTCTTCTACGGCGGCCGGCTGCCGTCGCCGCTGTCCGTCCGCCGCAGTGCGGAGCACGACGACGACGGCCTGTTCGCTCCGGGCGACCTCGCCGGCGCGACCCTGTCGCCCGGACTTCCCGCCCTGACGGCCCTGCACACGGCGGCCCTGACCGGCACGGTGGTGTGCCTGCGGGAGAGCCGGCCCGTCTGACCGGCGCGGGGAGCGTGTGCCTGCCGCACACACTCCCCCGGACATGCCGGAAGAGCGGGGGCCGCACCTCCGCACAAAAGGTGCCGCCCCCGCTCCTCCCCGTGGTCCGGAGCCGCCGCGATCGGTGAGGGTCGGGGACCGTCGGCGACTCCGGGTCGGTGGTCGCCGGCCGGCGCTGGCCGCCGCCCTGGGACGGGACCCGGCTAGCGGTGGTCGCTGCCCTGGGACTGGACCGCGGCCCGGCCCGCCTCCAGGCGGGCGACCGGGATGCGGAACGGGGAGCAGGAGACGTAGTCCAGTCCGACCTCGTGGAAGAAGTGGACCGACTCCGGGTCGCCGCCGTGCTCGCCGCAGACGCCGAGCTTGAGGTCGGGCCGCGTCTCGCGGCCGGCCTTGGCGGCCAGCTTCACCAGCGAGCCGACGCCGTCCTTGTCGATCGTCTCGAACGGGGAGACGCCGAAGATGCCCTTCTCCAGGTACGCGGTGAAGAAGCTCGCCTCCACGTCGTCCCGGGAGAAGCCCCACACCGTCTGGGTCAGGTCGTTCGTGCCGAAGGAGAAGAACTCCGCGGCCTCGGCGATCTGACCGGCGGTCAGGGCGGCACGCGGCAGCTCGATCATCGTGCCGATGGACAGCTTCAGCTCGGCGCCGGAGGCCGCCTCGACCTCGGCGATGACCTTGTCGGCCTCCTCGCGCACGATCTCCAGCTCCTGCACCGTGCCCACGAGCGGGATCATGATCTCGGCGCGCGGGTCGCCCTTGGCGGCCTTGCGCTCGGCCGCCGCCTCGGCGATCGCCCGGACCTGCATGGTGAACAGGCCGGGGATGACCAGGCCGAGCCGGACACCGCGCAGACCCAGCATCGGGTTCTGCTCGTGCAGCCGGTGCACGGCCTGGAGCAGGCGCAGCTCGTTCTCGTGCGGCTCCTGGCGGGACTCCGCCAGGGCCACGCGGACCGACAGCTCCGTGATGTCGGGCAGGAACTCGTGCAGCGGCGGGTCGAGCAGGCGGACGGTGACCGGCAGGCCGTCCATCGACTCGAAGAGCTGCACGAAGTCCTGCTTCTGCAGCGGCAGCAGCTGCTTGAGGGACTCCTCGCGCTCGGCGTCGGTGTCGGCCAGGATCAGCCGCTCCACCAGCTCGCGCCGGTCGCCGAGGAACATGTGCTCGGTGCGGCACAGGCCGATGCCCTGGGCGCCGAAGCGGCGGGCGCGCAGCGCGTCCTCGGCGTTGTCGGCGTTGGCCCGCACGCGCAGCCGGCGCTTGCGGTCGGCGAAGGCCATCATGCGGTGGACGGCCTCGACCAGCTCGTCGGCGTCGTCGGCGCCCGGGTGCATCCGGCCCTCGAAGTACTCCACGACCGGCGACGGCACGACCGGCACCTCGCCGAGGTAGACCTTGCCCGTGGAGCCGTCGATGGAGACGACGTCGCCCTCCTCGACGACGTGCCCGCCCGGCACGGTCATCCGGCGGCGCTTGGTGTCGACCTCCAGCTCCTCGGCGCCGCAGACACAGGTCTTGCCCATGCCGCGGGCGACGACGGCCGCGTGGGAGGTCTTGCCGCCGCGCGAGGTGAGGATGCCCTCGGCGGCGATCATGCCGTCCAGGTCGTCGGGGTTGGTCTCGCGGCGGATCAGGATGACCTTCTCGCCGGAGCGGGACCACTTGACGGCCGTGTAGGAGTCGAAGACGGCCTTGCCGACCGCCGCGCCCGGGGAGGCCGCGATGCCGCGCCCGACCTGCTCGACCCTGGCGCTCTCGTCGAAGCGCGGGAACATCAGCTGCGCGAGCTGGGCGCCGTTGACGCGGGTGAGCGCCTCGGCCTCGTCGATCAGGCCCTGGTCCACCAGCTGGGTCGCGATGCGGAAGGCCGCGCCCGCGGTGCGCTTGCCGACGCGGGTCTGGAGCATCCACAGCACCCCGCGCTCGATGGTGAACTCGATGTCGCAGAGATCCTTGTAGTGGTTCTCCAGGGTCTCCATGATCTGCATGAGCTGGTCGTACGACTTCTTGTCGATCTTCTCCAGCTCCGCCAGCGGGACGGTGTTGCGGATGCCCGCCACCACGTCCTCGCCCTGCGCGTTCTGCAGGTAGTCGCCGTAGACGCCCTGGTGGCCGGAGGCGGGGTCGCGGGTGAAGGCGACGCCGGTGCCGGAGTCGGGGCCGAGGTTGCCGAAGACCATGGAGCAGACGTTGACGGCCGTGCCCAGGTCGTGCGGGATGCGCTCCTGGCGGCGGTAGAGCTTGGCCCGGTCGCCGTTCCAGGAGTCGAAGACCGCCTTGATGGCGAGGTCCATCTGCTCGCGCGGGTCCTGCGGGAAGTCCCGGCCGGCCTCGCTCTTGACGATCTTCTTGAACTTGGTGACGAGCTTCTTGAGGTCGGCGGCCTCCAGCTCGGTGTCGTCCGTGACCTTCTTGGCCGCCTTCGCCGCCTCCAGCGCGTCCTCGAACAGCTCGCCGTCGACACCCAGGACGGTCTTGCCGAACATCTGGATGAGGCGGCGGTAGGAGTCCCACGCGAAGCGCTCGTCGCCGGCCTGCCGCGCCAGGCCCTGCACGGACTTGTCGGACAGGCCGATGTTGAGGACGGTGTCCATCATGCCGGGCATGGAGAACTTGGCGCCCGAGCGCACCGACACCAGCAGCGGGTCGTCGGCCTGCCCGAGCTTCTTGCCCATGCGGGCCTCGAGGGCGTCGAGGTGGGCACTGACCTCGTCACGCAGTGCCGCGGGCTCCTCGCCGCTCTCCAGGTAGGTCTTGCAGGCCTCGGTGGTGATCGTGAAGCCGGGGGGAACCGGCAGTCCGAGGTTGGTCATCTCGGCGAGGTTCGCGCCCTTGCCACCGAGGAGGTCCTTGAGGTCCTTGTTGCCCTCGGTGAAGTCGTAAACGAACTTCACGCCCTCAACGCTGTTGCCCGGCTGAGCTACGTGGGGATCTTTGTTTTCCGACACGGGTCTCGACTCCTCGAGGACGCGGTGGCTGCCCTGACGGCGAGGAACATACCCAGATCAAAGGCGTCTGGGGAGGTCCACTCGCGCGTCATGCGCCTGTAACCACTCGTCCGCCAGCGGATCGAAAGTCAAGGCCGGGCAAGCGATGACAGCCGCATGTTTTCACTTCTTGAACGCAAGACTCTCCTCGAAGCCTCCCTAGTGCTCATCTGAGCGAAGTTTCCGCACATGTGATTTCGCTCGATGAACGATCAAAGGGTGGCACTGAGTGCCACCCTTTGAGGAAGTGCAGTCGCCCATGATTCGCTCATCTGAGCGCGGCCCTTATCAAGGGTGGCGAGAATCACGCTGCCACAGCCGACCGGATTTCACCATGCGGACGCGTCCCGGGCCCCGGAACGGGGTGGTCACACCCCCCGCGCGCGCAGCAGCTCCTCGACCCGCTCGGGTGGCAGCGGTGCTCCACGACCATCGCACCCGCTCCGACCAGCCCGGCCCGCTCCCCCAGCCGCGCGGTGACCACGTCGGGGTGAGCGGTGGAGCGGGGCGGCGCGCGCTGGTGGCGCAGCTCGCGCACGCCGGTGAGGAAGGGAGTTCCGGCCAGATCTCCGGCGATCATCAGAACTCCGGGGTCCGGCAGGGTCGCGGCGGTCGCCAGGACGTCCCGACCCGGCGCCCCGCCTCCCGGGGTTGCCCCACCGCCTCGGGGTGCCCGGACGCCGGCAGTCCGCGGATGTCCGCGGCGCAGGAGGCCGGCACCCCGGCCTCGGTCGGCCGCCGTGCGACCGCGCCGCCGGGGACGCCTCCTTCGCCGGGGCCCGGTCACGCGGCGGGCGCGACGGGCCACCGGCTGCCGGGTGCCGCGGGGTACGGCCGCGACACCCGCCCGGAGCCGGTGCCGTGCCCGCACGCTAGCGGGCGCGGAGCACGGTCGGCGGCGGCACCGCCGGCGCTGCTCACGGCGGTCGGCGGCGCCTGGCCCCGCGGTGTCGCCGGAGGTTCGCCGGGTGTTCGCCGAACAGCGGCCCGGCGGGCTGAACGCACCCGGCGGGCGCCCCGTACGCAACGGTGGCGGACCCGTTCCCCCACGCGGGTCCGCCACCTCGCCGCGTTCCGCACGGAAGGACCTCCGGGTGCCTGTCTTCACACGCTTCCACAAGCCGCCGCAGCCGGGCGACGGCCCTCCCGGGGACACGACCGGGACGGAGGACGAGGGCACGGACCGGGGCGAGCGGGAACCGGCCGGGGGGACGGCTGCACGCCGGACGGCGAAGCCACCGGTGTGCGGCGCCCCCTCCCGGTCCCTCCCCGGGCGGGTGCTCACCCGCCTGCGCACCTGGCGCACCCGGTGTCCCCGGACCGCCCGTGCCGTGCGCCCGGCCGCCACCGTCCTGGCCGCCGCCCTGGTCCTCGGGGCGCTGCTGCTGCCGAACACGCTCCCGGCCCTGCACGCGGGCAGCTTCCTGAAGATTCCGGCGGAGGCGGTCGTGGGAGCCGTCCTCGTGCTGGTGCTGCCGCCGCGGCCCCGGCTGGCCGCCGCGGTGCTGTACGGCCTGGGCCTGACGGTGCTGACCACCGTCAACCTGCTCGACCTGGGCTTCAACGAGTACCTCGGGCGGGGCTTCAACGCCGCGCTCGACTGGGACCTGCTGCCGGACGCCCGGTCGTACGTCCGGGACACCCTCGGCGGGGGCGTCGCCACCGCGGCCGCCGTCGGGGCGGTCGTGCTCGTGCTGCTCGTGGCCGCCGTCCTGGTCGCGGCGTCGGTCCGGCTGTCCGGCGTGCTGGCCCGTCACCGGGCGCGCTCCACCAAGGGGGTGCTGATCGCCGGCACCGCGTGGGTCACCTGTTCCGCCTTCGGCCTGACGCTGTCCGGCGGGCCGATCGCCTCCGAGCGCGGCGCCGGGGCCCTGCGGGTGCACGCCCAGCGCACGGTGGACTCCCTGCGCGACGAGGCCGCGTTCGCGAAGGAGGCCCGCGCCGACACCTTCGGCGACACCCCGCCCGGCGAGCTGCTGCCCGACCTGCGCGGCAAGGACGTGGTGTTCGCCTTCGTCGAGAGCTACGGCCGCAGCGCCGTCGAGGACCCGGCCATCGCCCCGGGCGTCGACCGGGCCCTGGACGCGAGCACCGAGGCGCTGGGCAAGGCCGGCTTCGCCGCGCGCAGCGGCTGGCTGACCTCGGCGACGTACGGCGGCAGCAGCTGGCTCGGCCACTCGACGACCATGTCCGGCCTGTGGATCGACAACCAGCGCCGCTACCGCACGGTCACCGCGGGCGACCACCTGACCCTCACCAAGGCGTTCCAGCGGACCGGCGCCTGGGACACGGTCGGCGTGATGCCGGGTGTGCAGAAGGGCTGGCCGGAGGAGAAGTGGTACGGCCTGGACAAGGTCTACGACGCGTTCGACCTGGGGTACAGGGGGCCGAAGTTCAGCTGGTCGACCATGCCCGACCAGTACGCCCTGGAGGCGTTCCAGCGCCGGGTGCACGGCAAGAAGCGGGACCGGCCGCTGATGTCCTTCGTCATCCTGACCTCCAGCCACCAGCCCTGGGCGCCGCTCCCGAAGCTGGTCGGCTGGGACGAACTCGGCGACGGGTCGGTCTTCGACGCGATCCGGAAGGCCGGCAACAAGGCCTCGGACGTCATCACCGACACCACCGAGTCCCGCGAGGAGTACGGGAGGTCGATCCAGTACTCGGTCACCAGCCTCACCCAGTGGCTGGAGCGCTACGGCACCGCCGACACCGTCCTGGTCTTCCTCGGCGACCACCAGCCCATCGCCCGGGTCAGCGGCCCGCGCGCCTCCCGTGACGTGCCGGTCTCGATCGTCGCCAAGGACCCCGAGGTCCTGGAGAGGATCGGCGGCTGGAACTGGACGGAGGGCCTCAAGCCCGCCCCCGACGCGCCGGTGTGGCGGATGGACTCCTTCCGCGACCGCTTCCTGACGGCGTACGGCTCGACACCGCACCCCTCGAAGGGCTGATCAGCCGCCGGAGGTGTCGAGTTCGGCGTCCTCGCCGACCCCGGCGCAGTCGTAGGGGTCCTTGAGCCAGCCGTCCGGCAGCACCACCCGGTTGTTGCCGGACGTGCGGCCGCGGGGCCCGTCGGCGCCGGCCGGCCAGGGCTGGTCGAGGTCCAGCTCGTCCAGGCCGGACCGCAGCTCCTCCAGGGACGAGGTGATCGCCAGGCGCTTGCGCATCTCGGAGCCGACCGCGAAGCCCTTGAGGTACCAGGCGACGTGCTTGCGGAAGTCGATCACACCCCGGGACTCGTCGCCGATCCACTCGCCGAGCAGGGTGGCGTGCCGGACCATGACGTCGGCGACCTCGCGCAGGGTGGGCCGGGCGATGTCCTCGGTGCGGCCCTCGAAGGCGGCGACCAGGTCGGCGAACAGCCACGGCCGCCCCAGGCAGCCGCGCCCGACCACGACTCCGTCGCAGCCGGTCTCGCGCACCATCCGCAGGGCGTCCTCGGCCGACCAGATGTCGCCGTTGCCGAGCACCGGGATCTCCGGGACGTGCTCCTTCAGCCGGGCGATGGCCTCCCAGTCGGCGGTGCCGCCGTAGTGCTGGGCGGCGGTGCGGCCGTGCAGGGCGATGGCGGTGACGCCCTCCTCGACGGCGATCCGGCCGGCGTCCAGGAAGGTGATGTGGTCGTCGTCGATGCCCTTGCGCATCTTCATGGTCACCGGCAGGTCGCCCGCGCCGCCGACGGCCTCGCGCAGGATGGCGCGCAGCAGGTTCCGCTTGTACGGCAGCGCCGAGCCGCCGCCCTTGCGGGTGACCTTCGGCACGGGGCAGCCGAAGTTGAGGTCGATGTGGTCGGCGAGATCCTCCTCCGCGATCATGCGGACGGCCTTGCCGACGGTCGCCGGGTCCACGCCGTAGAGCTGGATGGACCGGGGCCGCTCGCTCGCGTCGAAGTGGACGAGCTGCATGGTCTTCTCGTTGCGCTCGACCAGCGCCCGGGTGGTGATCATCTCGCTCACGAACAGGCCCTTGCCTCCGCTGAACTCCCGGCACAGGGTGCGGAAGGGCGCGTTGGTGATCCCGGCCATGGGGGCCAGGACGACGGGCGGCTGGACGGTGTGCGGACCGATCTGCAGGGGCGTGGACATTCCTCCATTGTGCCGTGCAATGAACGGGTAAAGTTCTTTAGTTAGGCACACTATCGAAATCGGCGTATCATGGAGCCCATGCCCGAGCTCAGTCCCCGCCGCCGCATGCTGGTGCTCGCGATCTGCTGCATGAGCCTGCTGATCGTGAGCCTCGACGCCACGGTCCTCAACGTGGCCCTGCCGTCCATGCAACGGGACCTGCACGCGAGCACCTCGGGCCTGCAGTGGACGATCGACGCGTACACCCTGGTCCTGGCCTCGCTGCTGATGCTGGCCGGTTCCACCGCCGACCGGATCGGCCGCAAGCGGGTCTTCCTGGCGGGCCTGGTGGTCTTCACCCTCGGCTCGGTCCTGTGCTCCCTCGCGCCGGACCTCCACGCGCTGGTCGCGTTCCGGATGGTGCAGGCCGTGGGCGGCTCGATGCTCAACCCGGTCGCCATGTCGATCATCACCAACACGTTCACGGACCCGCGGGAGCGGGCCCGGGCCATCGGCGTCTGGGGAGCCGTGGTCGGCATCTCGATGGCCGCCGGGCCCCTCGTCGGCGGGGTACTGGTGGACTCGGTGGGCTGGCGCTCGATCTTCTGGATCAACCTGCCGGTCGGACTGGCCGCCCTGCTGCTCACCCTGCGCTTCGTCCCCGAGTCCCGCGCCCCCCGGGCCCGCCGCCCCGACCCGGTCGGCCAGGTGCTGGTGATCGCGTTGTTCGGCTCCCTGACGTACGCGATCATCGAGGCGCCCAGCACGCCCTTCGCCTCGATCGCGCCGTTCGCCGCGGTGGCCCTGGCCGCGCTGACCGGCCTGCTCCTGTACGAGCCGCGCCGCGAGGAACCGCTGATCGACCTGCGGTTCTTCCGCTCGGCGCCGTTCAGCGGGGCGACGGTCGTCGCGATCAGCGCGTTCGCCGCGCTCGGTGGCTTCCTGTTCCTGTCGACCCTGTACCTGCAGAGCGTGCGCGGCCTGACGGCGCTCGAAGCCGGCCTGTGGATGCTGCCGATGGCGGTGCCCACGTTCCTGTGCGCGCCGCTGTCGGGCCGGCTGGTCGGCGCGCGCGGTCCTCGTCCGCCGCTGCTGATCGCGGGGGTGGCGATGACGGTGAGCGGGGTGCTGTTCGCCGCGTTCGAGGCGGAGACGTCGAACACCACGCTCTTCCTCGGCTACGTCCTGTTCGGTGTCGGCTTCGGCTTCGTCAACGCGCCCATCACCAACACGGCCGTGTCCGGCATGCCCCGCGCCCAGGCGGGTGTCGCGGCGGCCGTCGCGTCCACCAGCCGCCAGCTCGGGCAGACGCTGGGCGTGGCCGTGGTGGGCGCGGTGCTCGCCGCGGGCGTGGGCGCCTCCTCGTACCGCGCCCAGTTCGTCTCCGCCGCCCGGCCCGGCTGGTGGATCCTCGCGGCGTGCGGCTTCGCCGTGCTGGTGCTGGGCGCGCTGACGACCGGCCGGTGGGCCCGGCGCACCGCCGAACGGACCGCGCGGCGGCTGCAGTCGGTGGAGGTACGGGACGGCGTGGTGACGGCGGAGCGGGCCTGACGCCCCGTCGGCTCATGCCGGTGCCCACGCCCGGACCGACGCGTTCCCTCCCCGGTCGCCCGCCCGCGGCGCGCACCGCGTGGCCTGAGGACGCGTCCCGGGGGTAGCTGTGTCGGTGCCGCGGGTGGACCGCGAGGGGCCGAGTCCAAAGAGGGGGGCGTCATGACGCAGACCGACACGGGCAGCGTCTGCCGGTGGGACCAGCACGGGCGGCGGCACGTGGTGCGCGTGCGGCGCACCGGCACGCAGCGCACCATCAGGTGCGACACCTGCGGCTGGCGCACCGCCGCCCAGTTCCTGCCCGGTCTGAAGGCGGAGGAGCACCTCCTGCTGGCCCACCAGGCGACGGTGGACCCGACGGCGGCGTGAGCACCCCGGGCGGGGCAGGCCCTAGTAGAGGATCGAGGGCAGGTAGGCCCCGTCCGGCGGCTGGTAGAGGCCGACGGTCATCAGGCTCAGCAGCTGCACGACCCTGAGGCCGTGGGACAGGCACCACCGCAGCAGCAGGTGGTCGCTCACGGGGACCAGGATGCCCGGGCCGCCGAACTGCGGGGCCGCCGCGATCAGTGCCTGGAGGTCCGGGGTGGTCTCGCCCACGGCGTGCGCGAAGAAGGCCAGGTCGGTGGCATAGCCGGTGACGCGTCCCGCGCGCTCCACGACCCTGGCCGTGCCCTGTCTCAGCGCGTCGGCCACTTCGCCGCCACGGTCGACGCCGTGGACCTGCCGGCACACCTCGTTGCAGGCGCCCAGATCCGCGTCCACGGCCTCTCGCACCGTGTACCCGGGCAGCGCCTGCCGCAGCGCCGGCCCCTGCACACACGCCACGGTGGCGCGGTGGACGAAGCCGAGGCGCACGTACAGGGAGAACGACCGGTTGTGGTAGCCGCTCTGCAGCAGACGGATGCCGGGTGCCCCGCGCTCGTCCGCCCGCTCCAGCACGTCCCGCATCAGACGGCGGCCCACACCCGCGTTCTGCACGGCCGGGTCGACGGTGACGGGTCCGACCCCGACGACGGCCGAGCGTTCGTCGAGGAAGTTGCTGCCGACGATCCGCCCGTCGAGCTCGGCGACGACACCGTAGAACCCCGGGTGCGTCAGGGCACCCTCGATCAGTGCGACACCGACCTCGGGGCTCGGGATGTCGGGAGGGAACGCGTGCTCCCCGGCGATCCCGGCGAAGGCCTCGTAGCAGATCCGGCCGCACTCCGCGGCGTCGTCCGGGGTGCCCGGGCGGAGTATGAGATCCACGGTCGCCATCCCCTTCGCGCAGTGCCCGCGGCGGCCCGCCCCTCGTCTTCCATCCTGGCCCCCACGAGGCCCGGGCGCACCCGGCACGCCCTCGGCTCAGGCCCGCAACCCACGCACCAGCAGGTCGACGACGGCCGTGAAGTCGGCCTCGGCGCCCGGCTCCGTCCACTCCCGGGCGTGACCGGGGTCGTGGAAGCGGCCGGTGGCGTGGAAGACCGCGCGGGCGGCGGCCTCCGGGTCGGCCGCGGTGAAGGTCCCGCTGCCCACCCCGTCCCGCACGATCGAGGTCAACTGGGCCGTCAGATCCGCGATGTGGTCGCCGACCGCCGTGCCGGCCTCGTCCGTGAGGACCGTGTACGTGGCGAACAGCTCCGGATCGTCGCCCGCCTTGCGGCGCTTGGCGGCGAACAGCGCGCCGAGCCAGTCCCGCAGCCGGGCCTCCGGGTCGCGGTCCGCGGCGGCGATGCCGGACAGCTCGCGGGAGGTGCGGTCCAGCCAGCGCTTGGTGACCGCCTCGCGCAGCGCCGCCTTGGTGCGGAAGTGCCGGTAGACACTGCCGTGGCTGACGCCGAGCGCGCGGGCCACGTCCACCACGGTGGCCTTGGCCGGTCCGTGGCGGCGCAGCACCTCCTCGGTCGCTTCGAGGATGCGCTCGGCGGTCAGGGTCTCGCTGGTCGGTGCCATGCCCCCGACCGTACCCAAAGCCCGGTTCAGCTCTCGAGGTGCGCCATCTGGGCCGCCGGGTAGCGCTCGCCGGCGGCCGCCCCGGCCGGTACGGCCTCCTCGATCGCGGCGAGGTCGGCCTCGTCGAGGGCGACGTCCAGGGCGCCCAGCGCCTCGTCGAGCCGGTCGCGGCGGCGTGCGCCGACCAGCGGCACGATGTCCTCGCCACGGGAGAGCACCCAGGCGATCGCGATCTGCGCGACGCTGACGCCCTTCCGCCCGGCGATCTCGCGCAACGCCTCCACGAGGCGCAGGTTGTGCTTGAGGTTGTCCCCCTGGAAGCGGGGCGACATCGCGCGGAAGTCGCCCGGGCCCAACTGCCGGTCGGCCGTGAAGTGACCGGAGATCAGCCCGCGGGAGAGCACCCCGTACGCGGTGACGCCGATGCCCAGTTCGCGGGTGGTGGGCAGGATCTCGGGCTCGATGCCGCGGGAGATCAGGGAGTACTCGATCTGCAGGTCGGAGATCGGCGCGGTGGCGGCGGCCCGGCGGACGGTGGCGGCGCCGACCTCGCTGAGGCCGATGTGCCGTACGTATCCCGCCTCGACCAGTTCCGCGATCGCCCCGACCGTCTCCTCGACCGGCACGTCGGGGTCGAGCCGGGCGATGCGGTAGACGTCGATGTGGTCGACGCCGAGCCGCTGCAGGGAGTACGCGGCGAAGTTCTTCACCGCGGCGGGCCGGCCGTCGTAGCCCGCCCAGCTGCCGTCCGGGCCGCGCAGGGCGCCGAACTTGACGCTCACCAGGGCTTGTTCGCGCCGGGCGGAGGGGGCGGCGCGCAGGGCCTCGCCGATCAGCATCTCGTTGTGGCCCATGCCGTAGAAGTCGCCGGTGTCGAGGAGGGTGACGCCCGCTTCGAGCGCCGCGTGGATCGTCGCGACGGACTCGGCCCGGTCCGCCTCGCCGTACAGGGCGGACATGCCCATGCAGCCGAGACCGAGGGCGGAGACCCGGGGGCCGGTGGTTCCGAGGGAGCGCGTTCGCATCGTCATGCCCTCCACGATGACATGACAGATGACAGATTTCAATATCTGTCATTCGACACTTGTCAGCTACCGGGTCGTCGCCGCCAGCTTCGCGCCCAGCGCCACGAACGACGCCGCGAATCCCCGGCGCAGCCAGGCCATGACCCGCGGCCGGCCCAGCACGCGGCCGCGCACCGCCCCGGCCGGCAGCCCGTACGCGGCGAACACCAGGAAGGTGGTCAGCATGAACATCCCGCCGAGCCCGGCCATCCGCACCAGCGCGTGGGGCTCGCCGGCACTCACGAACTGCGGCAGGAACGCGAAGAAGAAGACCGTCAGCTTCGGGTTGAGGATGTTGATGAGCACGCCCCGCACGATCACCTGCCGCACGGACGGGGGCGCGGCCTCGCGCTCCCCCGTCACGAGGGCGTCCTTGTCGCGCAGGGTGGTCCACGCCATGTGGAGCAGGTAGGCGACTCCGGCGCACTTCAGCACCTGGAAGGCGGTCGCACCGGCGTGCAGCAGTGCGGCCGCGCCGGTGACGGTGGCCAGCAGGTGGGGCACGATGCCGAGGGTGCAGCCCACGGCCGCCACGACACCGGCGCGGGGACCCCGGGTGAGCGCCGCGGCGAGGGTGTAGAGGGTGCCGGTGCCCGGCGTGGCGACGACGATCAGGGTGGTCAGCAGGAAGGCGAGGCTCATGGCCCCACCCTCGCGCCGCCGGCCCCGGAGGCAACAGGACCAATCGCCACCGCCGTTGGAGGACCGATTGCCGCAACGCGACGGTGCCGGGCCCCTCCTGGGAGGGACCCGGCACCGTGATGCGCAGAAGAGGCGTCAGCAGCCGATCAGGCGGGCCGCCAGGTAGCCCTCGATCTGGTCGAGGGAGACGCGCTCCTGCTTCATCGAGTCGCGCTCGCGGACGGTCACCGCGTCGTCCTCGAGCGTGTCGAAGTCGACGGTCACGCAGAACGGCGTACCGATCTCGTCCTGGCGCCGGTAACGGCGGCCGATGGCGCCTGCGTCGTCGAACTCGATGTTCCAGTTCTGCCGGAGCGCCTGGGCCAGACCCTTGGCCTTCGGGGACAGCTCGGGGTTGCGCGACAGCGGCAGGACCGCGACCTTCACCGGGGCGAGGCGGTGGTCCAGGCGCAGCACGGTGCGCTTCTCCAGCTTGCCCTTGGCGTTGGGCGCCTCGTCCTCGACGTAGGCGTCCAGCAGGAAGGCCAGCATGGCGCGGCCGACACCCGCGGCGGGCTCGATGACGTAGGGGGTCCAGCGCTCGCCGGCCTCCTGGTCGAAGTACGTCAGGTCCTGGCCGGAGGCCTTGGAGTGGGCGCCGAGGTCGTAGTCGGTGCGGTTGGCCACACCCTCCAGCTCACCCCACTCGCTGCCGCCGAACTGGAAGCGGTACTCGATGTCGGCGGTGCGCTTGGAGTAGTGGGAGAGCTTCTCCTTCGGGTGCTCGTACCACCGCATGTTCTCCTCGCGCAGGCCCAGGCCGGTGTACCAGTTCCAGCGCTGCTCCATCCAGTACTCCTGCCACTTCTCGTCCTCGCCCGGCTTGACGAAGAACTCCATCTCCATCTGCTCGAACTCGCGGGTGCGGAAGATGAAGTTGCCGGGCGTGATCTCGTTGCGGAAGGACTTGCCCATCTGGGCGATGCCGAACGGCGGCTTGCGGCGCGAGGTGGTCTGCACCTGCGAGAAGTTGGTGAAGATGCCCTGCGCGGTCTCGGGACGCAGGTAGGCGACGGAGCCGGAGTCCTGGGTCGGGCCGAGGTGCGTGGACAGCAGGCCCGAGAACTGCTTGGGCTCGGTGAACTGGCCCTTGTTGCCGCAGTTGGGGCAGTTGACGTCGGCCAGCCCGTTCTCCGGCAGGCGCTTGTGCTTGGCCTCGTAGGCCTCCTCCAGGTGGTCCGCGCGGAACCGCTTGTGGCAGGAGGTGCACTCGGTCAGCGGGTCCGTGAAGGTGGCGACGTGGCCGGAGGCGACCCAGACCTCGGGGGCCAGGATCACGGACGAGTCGATACCCACGACGTCCTCGCGGGACGTCACCATGTAGCGCCACCACTGGCGCTTGAGGTTCTCCTTGAGCTCGACACCGAGGGGGCCGTAGTCCCAAGCGGCGCGCTGACCGCCGTAGATCTCACTACAGGGGAATACGAAGCCACGGCGCTTGCTCAGGCTGACGATGGTGTCGATCTTGTCGGCGGCCACGGTGCTCTCTTCATTACGACGACGGGCGACGAAGCGAGTTGCTTCCAGCGAATGATTCAGGTTACCGGCGGGGGCGCCCCCTCAATCAAATCGCTCCCCCTCCCCGGCCCTCAAGGCCCTGGTGAGGCGGTTTGTTGACAACGGTTTCCATATTTGTTGAAAATGAGTGTCATGAACGTACGACGACGCCTCATACCCGCCGCCCTGGCCTCCGCTCTCGGTCTCGGCGCCCTCACCGCCTGCTCCAGCGACAGCGCGGCGACGGGCAACACGGACAAGTTCGACGTCGTCGCCTCCTTCTACCCGATGGCGTTCCTCGCCGAGCAGATCGGCGGCGACCACGTGAACGTCTCCAGCCTGACCGAGCCGGGCCAGGAACCGCACGACCTGGAGATCAGCACCAAGCAGCGGGCGCAGTTGGAGGAGGCCGACGCGGCCCTCTTCCTCAAGGGCCTGCAGCCGGCCGTGGACGAGGCCGTCGCCCAGACCGGCATCAAGACGAAGATCGACGCGGCCGCGCTCACCACGCTCGAGGACCACGGCACCGGCGGCCACAGCCACGAGGGCGAGGAGGGCCACGCCGAGGGGGGCCACGCCGAGGAGGAAGGCCACGCCGAGGAGGAGGAGCACGCCCGCGACCCGCACGTCTGGCTGGACCCGGTGAAGTACGCCGAGGTCGCCGAGGGCGTGGGCAAGGCCTTCGAGAAGGCCGACCCGGACCACGCGGCCGACTACAAGAAGAACACCGCGGCCCTGGTCGAGAAGCTGAACGGCCTGAACTCCGACTTCGACAACGGCCTGAAGAACACCAAGACCAAGGTCTTCTTCACCAACCACGCCGCCTTCGGCTACCTCGCCGAGCGCTACGGCCTCACCCAGGAGGCCATCTCCGGCCTCGACCCCGAGAGCGAGCCCAGCGGCGCCCGGGTCAGGGAGCTCCAGGAGGAGGCCAAGGCCGACGGCGTCACCACCGTCTTCTACGAGACACTGGTCTCCGACAAGACCGCGAAGACCCTCGCTCGCGACGCGAACCTCAAGACGGACGTCCTCGATCCCCTGGAGGGCATCACCGACAGGTCCCGCGGCGACGACTACTTCCAGGTCATGGAAGCCAACCTCAAGGCCCTGCAGAAGGCCCTGGGAGCCAAGTGATCGACCCATCGGAGGACGGCATGACCGAGCCCGTCGTATCCCTGCGCGGAGTCCGCGCGGACCTGGGCTCGCGCCCCGTGCTGCGCGGCATCGACCTCACCGTGCGCCGCGGTGAGGTCGTCGCGCTGCTCGGCGCGAACGGCTCGGGCAAGTCCACGGCCGTGCGCAGCATCATCGGCCAGGTGCAGACCGGCGCCGGCGAGATCCGGCTGTTCGGCACCGACCGCGCGCGCTTCCGCGACTGGCACCGGGTGGGTTACGTCCCGCAGCGCACCACGGCCGCCGGCGGCGTGCCCGCCACGGTGACCGAGGTGGTCTGCGCCGGCCGCCTGTCCCGGGCCCGCTTCGGCGTCCTGCGCAAGGCCGACCACGCGGCCGTACGGCGTGCGCTGGAGCTCGTCGGGATGGCCGACCGGGCCAAGGACCCGGTCGACGCCCTGTCCGGCGGCCAGCACCAGCGCGTCCTGATCGCCCGCGCCCTGGCCTCCGAGCCCGAACTGCTGATCATGGACGAGCCGATGGCCGGCGTCGACCTGGCCAGCCAGGAAGTCCTCGCGCACACTCTCACCGAGCAGGTCTCCCGGGGCACCACCGTGCTGCTCGTGCTGCACGAACTCGGCCCGCTGGAGCCCTTGATCGACCGGGCGGTCGTCCTGCGCGACGGCTGCGTCGTGCACGACGGGCCGCCCCCGAAGGCCGTCGGGCAGCACGCCCTGCCCGGCCACGACCACGTGCACCCGCACGCACCCGCGGGCGCCGAACCGATCCGCACGGGACTGCTGAGCTGATGGACTTCCTCGACTACGCCTTCATGCAGCGGGCCCTGCTCGCCGCCGTCCTGGTCGGCATCACCGCCCCCGCGGTCGGCATCTACCTGGTCCAGCGCCGCCAGGCCCTGATGGGCGACGGCATCGGCCACGTCGCGATGACCGGCGTCGGCCTGGGCTTCCTGTTGACCTGGTCCCCGGTGTGGATGGCGACCCTCGTCTCCGTCCTCGGCGCGGTCCTCATGGAGCTGATCCGCTGGTACGGCAAGACCCGCGGCGACATCGCCCTCGCGATGCTCTTCTACGGCGGCATGGCCGGCGGTGTGATGTTCATCAACCTCGCGCCGACGGGCTCCAACGCCAACCTGACCTCGTACCTGTTCGGCTCCCTGTCGACGGTGTCCGAGTCGGACGTCACGGCGATCTGCGTGCTGGCCGCCTTCGTCGTCCTGGTCACCCTGGGCCTGCGCCGGCAGCTCTTCGCGGTCAGCCAGGACGAGGAGTTCGCCCGCGTGACCGGCCTGCCGGTGCGCGCGCTGAACCTGCTGACCGCGGTCACCGCGGCCGTCACCGTCACGGTGGCGATGCGCGTGGTCGGCCTGCTGCTGGTGAGCGCGCTCATGGTGGTGCCCGTCGCGGCCGCCCAGCAGATCGCCCGCAGTTTCGCCGCGACCTTCGTGATCGCCGTGGCCATCGGCGTGAGCGTGACGATCGGCGGCACCGTCACCTCGTACTACCAGGACGTGCCGCCCGGGGCGACCATCGTGCTGCTCACCATCGGCGCGTTCGTCGTGCTGACGGCGCTCGCCACCCCGCTGGCGCGCCGCCGTGCCCGGGCCAGGGCGGCCGCGCTCGGCGCGGCCGATCCCGCCGAGTGCGCGATCCCGGGCAGCCGTCAGGCGACCGACGAGGTCGGCGTCTGACCGCCCCCGCACCGGGCTGGCACAATGGCCCGGGCAAGGCAGACGTGAGGAGGCAACGGTGACGACCGCTGGACCGTCCGTGAAGGGCCGCGCCACCAAGCAGCGCGCCGCCGTGGCGGCGGCCCTGCAGGAGGTCGACGAGTTCCGCAGCGCGCAGGAACTGCACGACATGCTCAAGCACAAGGGCGACTCGGTCGGGCTCACCACGGTCTACCGCACCCTGCAGTCCCTCGCCGACGCCGGTGAGGTCGACGTCCTGCGCACGGCCGACGGCGAGTCCGTCTACCGCCGCTGCTCCACCGACGACCATCACCACCACCTCGTCTGCCGCGGCTGCGGCAAGGCCGTCGAGGTGGAGGGCCCGGCCGTGGAGACGTGGGCCGAGGCCATCGCCGCCGAGCACGGCTTCGTCAACGTGGCCCACACGGTGGAGATCTTCGGCACGTGCGCGGAGTGCGCGGCGGCCGCGAAGTAGGCGCCGGACGCGTCGGCGGCGGCCGTCCGGCCGGCTCCGGCCGCGTGGGCGGAGCCGGAGCGCGGGCCCGGTGGCCCGCGGTGCGCCGACGGCCGTCGTGCCCGTGCCACCAGGACACCGCCGTCCCGGCCCGGCTGCCACCGAAGGGGAGCGCCGGGCCGGGCAGGACTACGGCTGCCTGCCCTCCATGGCCAGCAGTTCCTCGTTCGGGATGGCCCCGCCGAACCGCCGGTCCCGGGAGGCGAACTCCAGGCACGCCCGCCACAGGTCGCGCCGGTCGAAGTCCGGCCACAGCACGTCCTGGAAGACCATCTCGGCGTACGCGCTCTGCCAGAGCAGGTAGTTGGAGGTGCGCTGCTCGCCGCTGGGGCGCAGGAACAGGTCCACGTCCGGCATGTCCGGGTAGTACAGGTACTTGGCGAAGGTCTTCTCGGTGACCTTGGACGGGTCGAGCCTGCCGCTCCTGACGTCCTCGGCGAGCGCCTTGGCCGCGTCGGCGATCTCGGCCCGGCCGCCGTAGTTCATGCAGAAGTACAGGGTCAGGCGGTCGTTGTCCTTGGTCTGCTCCTGGGCGACCTGGAGTTCCTTGGCGACCGAGCGCCACAGCTTGGGCATCCGGCCGACCCAGCGCACGCGGATGCCGAGTTCGTCGAGCTGGTCGCGGGTCTTGCGGATGAAGTCCCGGTTGAAGTTCATCAGGAAGCGCACCTCGTCGGGCGAGCGCTTCCAGTTCTCGGTGGAGAAGGCGTACAGGGAGATGGCGCCCACGCCCATCTCGATGGCGCCCTGGAGCACGTCCAGCACGCGCTCGGCACCCACCTTGTGCCCTTCGGTGCGGGGCAGGCCGCGGTCCTTGGCCCAGCGTCCGTTGCCGTCCATGACGATGGCCACATGCTGCGGCACGAGCTCCCCGAGCTTCGGGGGCCGCGCGCCGGACGGGTGCGGCTCCGGCGTCCTGTACTCGCGGCGCTGGCGCCCCAGGATCCCGCGTACGGCCATGTGTGTCTCGTCTCCTCGGCTTGCTTGCTTGTTACTTCTCGACGTAGCGCAGCGAGCGCAGGCCGCGCTCCATGTGCCAGTGCAGATAGGCGGACACCAGCCCGCTGCCCTCCCGGACGTAGCGCGCCTCGCAGGCGTCCGCGGTGCCCCAGTCTCCCGTAAGCAGTGCGCCGAGGAGTTCCAGGGCCTGGGGCGAGGGTACGACGCTGCCGGGCACCCGGCAGTCCGCGCAGACGGATCCGCCCGAGGCGACCGAGAAGAAGCGGTTGGGGCCGGGCATCCCGCACTTCGCGCAGTCGCCGAAGGTCGGGGCGTACCCGTTCACGGCGAGGGAGCGCAGCAGGAAGGCGTCGAGGACGAGGTGCGGGGCGTGCTCGCCCCGGGCGAGGGTGCGCAGCGCCCCGACGAGCAGCAGGTACTGCTGCACGGCCGGCTCGCCCTCGTGGTCGGTGAACCGCTCGGCGGTCTCCAGCATGGCGGTGCCGGCGGTGTACCGGGCGTAGTCGGTGACGATCCCGCCGCCGTAGGGCGCGATGGTCTCGCTCTGGGTGCACAGGGGCAGCCCCCGGCCGACCAGCTCGCTGCCCTTGGCGAAGAACTGCACGTCTACGTGGGAGAAGGGTTCGAGACGCGCGCCGAACTTGGACTTGGTCCGGCGCACGCCCCGGGCCACGGCCCGTACGCGTCCGTGGCCGCGGGTGAGCAGCGTGATGATCCGGTCCGCCTCACCCAGCTTCTGGGTGCGCAGCACGATGCCGTCGTCGCGGAACAGACTCATGCGCCCATTCTCGCCTACGCGCGCACCCCCCGGGCCGTGAGATGGGTCAAGGGACTTCGCCCCTGCTGCGCGCGTTGGCGTACGCGGTCGCCGCGCTCAGCCGCTCGGCCGGGGTGGCGTGCCGTACGGCGCCGGGGTCGGCGTCCCACTCCCGGCCGCCCCCGTACGGCCTCAGCTGCACGTAGGGCCCCTCGTGCCCCATGACGATGCCGATGCGCCCGCTGCGGGTGTCGACGACGTAGGCGCCGACCGGCGGCCTCATCGCGGCACCGCCGCGAGCCGGCGGGCGCCGCGTGCGAAGGAACGGCCGGCCTCCGGTCGCCGTCCCATGAGCGGACGAAGCGCTCTCCGCGCGAAACCCGCCGGGTCGGGTCCGCATGGCGGCCGGTTGTTTCCGGCCCCGGCGAGTGCTGCCCGCAATTCCTTCACCGCATCCTCCGCTTCTATAGCGCTCAGCGCCGCTGACCTGCTCTTACCGTGCTCCCCTCCCTTTCGCACTTTCACTCTTCGCGCTTCTTCGGTGACGCTGCGCGTCTACACTCGGAGCGGGTCTGTGCCGTGCGACCGCACAGCGGCACGGGGGGCGGGCATCGCGGGCGGAGCGCTCAGTCCTCGCCGAAGCGGCGTACGTAGCGGCGCTGCCAGGGCGTCTCCACCGCGTGCCGGTCGTAGTGGCGGCGGACGTACGCCACCGCCTCCGGGCCGGGGACGCCGTCCAGGACGGCGACGCAGGCCAGGGCCGTGCCCGTACGCCCCCGGCCGCCGCCGCAGGCGATCTCCACGCGTTCGCCCGCGGACCGTTCCCACGCCCGGGTCAGCGCGGTGCGGGCGGCCGCCCGGTCCGCCGGGAGGCGGAAGTCGGGCCAGCGGATCCAGTCCGCCTCCCAGGGCACCTCGGGCGGCGGTCCGCCCAGCAGGTACAGGCCGTAGGCGGGAGCGGGGGCGGCCGGATCGAGCGGCCGGCGAAGGCCCCGGCCGCGGATCAGGCGGCCGGAGGGCAGGCGCAGGACGCCGGCGCCGCCCTCGTCCCACAGGTCGTCCGTCACGTCCATGCCGTCCGTTCCTCCCCCTCGCCCCTCACCGGCCCCCGCGGTCCCATCCCAGTCCTGCCGCCCGGCACCGGCAACCCGGTTCACCGACAGCCGAAGGGGCGGCGGACGGCCGGAGTGCCGGAGTGCGAGCGGGCGCGGGGGACGCCGGGGGCGCGCGGGACGCGGGGACGCCCGCCGCCGGTCCCGATCACGGCGGAGGCGAGATCCTGATCATCGGCGACCCGGCCGCCGCGCAGGCGCGCGCACCGCTCGCGCTGCCACCATCGTGTCGGTGAGGACGGGCCGGCCCGCGGCCCGTCCACCGCCACGACCCGATGGAGGCTCCATGCCGAACGCCCCGTGGACCGGTGTCATCCCGCCCGTCTGCACGCCCCTGACGCCGGACCGCGAGGTGGACGTCCCCTCGTTGCTCCGGCTCGTGGACCACCTGGTGACCGGCGGGGTGCACGGGCTGTTCGTGCTCGGTTCGACCTCCGAGGCCGCGTACCTGACGGACGCCCAGCGGCGGCTGGTCGTCGAGGCGGTCGCCGCGCACGTGGGCGGTCAACTGCCCCTGCTGGCCGGGGCGATCGACATGACGACGCCCCGGGTCCTGGACCAGGTCACCGCGGTGACGGCGGCGGGCGCGCAGGCCGTCGTCGTGACGGCCCCGTTTTACGCCCGCACCCACCCGGCGGAGATCGCCCGCCACTACCGCGCGGTCGCGGCGGCCAGCCCGGTGCCCGTCCTCGCCTACGACATCCCCGTCGCCGTCCGCACGAAGCTGCCGGCGGAGGTGGTCCTGGACCTGGCCGCCGACGGTGTGCTCGCCGGGCTGAAGGACTCCAGCGGCGACCTGGCCGGCTTCCGCCAGGTCGTCACCGGGGCCCGGGACCGTCGGGCCGACTCCGGATTCAGCGTGCTGACCGGCTCCGAGCTCCTGGTCGACGCGGCTCTGGCGATGGGCGCCGACGGGACCGTGCCCGGCCTGGGCAACGTCGACCCGGCCGGCTACGTGCGCCTGGACCGGCTGTACCGCGCCGGTGACCTCCAGGGAGCCCGTGCCGAACAGGAGCGGCTGTGCGCCCTGTTCGGCCTGGTGTCGGCGGGTGACCCGGCCCGCATGGGCCCCAACTCCTCGGCCGTCGGCGCCTTCAAGGCCGCGCTGCACCTGCGGGGCGTCATCGACTGCCCGGTGACGGCCGAGCCGCAGGTGCCGCTGTCGCCGGACGAGGTGGAGCGGGTCGCCCGGCACCTGACCGCGGCCGGACTGCTCTGAGACACCCGTCCGGCGAGGGGCACGCGCGCAGGGCCTCGCGGGGCCGGAACCGGGCGCGGGGCGACCGCCGTGCGCGCCCGGTTCAGCCGGCCCCGGGCCGGACGATCCCCGACTCGTGGGCGACGACGACGAGTTGGGCCCGGTCCCTGGCCTTCAGTTCGCCCATGATGCGGCTGACGTGGGTCTTGGCGGTCAGCGGGGCCCAGCGCGTACCGTCCTTCGAGGGGACGCCCCGCGGCTCGCCGGTCAGTCGCGGGCGGCGCGCAGCCGGTCGATCTGCCGGGCGGCCGCCTGGCGGTCGGCGTCGGTGAGGCCGCCGTCGCGGTGGTGGACGAGCACCAGGTCGGTCGACTCCCCGCCGGGCAACTCGTCCTGGATGCGGGCCACCCGGGTGGAGTCGGCGCTGCCGGGCAGGTGGTCGACCGCGCGGTTCTGCTGGATGCCGGAGAACGTCCCGGCGAACGGGCCGAGCAGCACCAGCGCGGCCACCCACAGTCCGACCACCGCCCAGGGCACGGCCCGGCGAGCCGGGCGCTACCGCCGGGGGCGGTACGGGCCGCGGACTACTTCCCCGGGGAGTAGCGGGGCGGGTCTCAGGAGGGCGTACGCGCCGCGGCGGCCAGCAGGCGGGTGACGTCGTCGGTGCAGAGGGTCAGTGCCGCTCCGACGGTGGCGAGGACGTCCCGCTCGGCGGGGGTGTAGGGGCCGTCGGCCAGGGCGATGCGGGCGCCCTGCAGCAGGATCGACTCGCGTCCGACGGTGGCCAGGTGCGGGGCGAGCGGGTCCAGGGCCTCGTGGAGCTCTATGGCCAGTCCCGCAGCGCACGGTTCGCCGGTGATGCGGCCGGTGTCCGCCTCCAGCGCCTCGACGAGCGCGGCCAGCTGCTCCTCCGTGCAGTCGTCGAAGCCGGCCGCGCGCACGGCGAGCACCGCGGCCTCCAGGGCCGTACGGGATCCGGCGCCGCCCGCGGCCAGCACCGCCAGGGCGACGGTGTGCACGGCGTCGCGGAGCATCGCGGAGAAGCGGGTGGTGGTCGGGTGGTCGAGGACGTCGGTGCCGAAGTGACGGCGGCAGGCGGCGCACTCCACGACCGGGCCGGTCTCGCCGCGCGGCAGCACCGGCACACCGCACACGGCGAAGCGCCGTTGCCCGGTCAGCCGCTGGTAGTTGCGGTCACCGCCGCAGCCGGGGCAGAAGAACTCCCCGTCACCGGCGGCCGTCCACGCGGTGCGGGTGCCCAGGATGCGGGCAAGCCCGGCGGCACGGCCGTTTCGTCCCCGTCCTGGCAGCACGTCGCACCTCCGTCACGCCGCACGGCAACGTCGCCGCGCTTGCGTGATGTTAGCCACATCCGGGACGAGGAGTCAGCACCCCGGAGGAGACGTTTCCGTGACCCACACAGCAATTGGCCGGTATACGACGGGGCTCCGCCCGCCGGGCGACGGCGGACGGAGCCCTCGAATCGCCTCCAGGGCTGGTCAGCGCGTCGTGCGGTTGACGGCCGAGACGACGGCCTTCAGCGAGGCCCGCGTGGTGTTCGCGTCGATTCCGATGCCCCACAGGACCTTGTCGCCGATCGCGCACTCGATGTAGGAGGCGGCCTGCGCGGAGGCGCCCTCGCTCATCGTGTGCTCCTGGTAGTCCAGCAGGCGTACGTCGATGCCGATGGACTGCAGCGCGTCGAAGAAGGCCGAGATCGGGCCGTTGCCGGTGCCGGTCAGCACGGTGTCGCGGCCGTCGACGGTGGCCTCGACGGTGAGCGTGTCGACGCCGTCGCGGTCGGTGGTGGACTGCCCGTTCTTGACCTGGATCCGGCCCCAGGGGTTCTGCGGGTTGGGCAGGTACTCGTCCTGGAACACGGCCCAGATGTCCTTCGGCGTGACCTCGCCGCCCTCGGCGTCGGTCTTCGCCTGGATGATCTTCGAGAACTCGATCTGCATCCGGCGCGGCAGTTCCAGCTTGTGGTCGTTCTTCAGGACGTAGGCGATACCGCCCTTGCCCGACTGCGAGTTGACCCGGATGACCGCCTCGTAGGAGCGGCCGACGTCCTTGGGGTCGATGGGCAGGTAGGGCACGGCCCACTCGATGTCGTCGACGGTGACGCCCTTGGCCTTCGCGTCGGCCTCCATGGCGTCGAAGCCCTTCTTGATGGCGTCCTGGTGGGAGCCGGAGAAGGACGTGTAGACCAGGTCGCCCACGTACGGGTGGCGCGGGTGGACCTCCATCTGGTTGCAGTACTCCCACGTGCGGCGGATCTCGTCGATGTCGGAGAAGTCGATCTGCGGGTCGACGCCCTGGGAGAACAGGTTCATGCCCAGGGTGACCAGGTCGACGTTGCCGGTGCGCTCGCCCTGGCCGAACAGGCAGCCCTCGACGCGGTCGGCACCGGCCATCAGCGCCAGCTCGGCGGCGGCGACGGCGGTGCCGCGGTCGTTGTGCGGGTGGACCGACAGGCAGACGTACTCGCGGCGGGAGAGGTTGCGGCCCATCCACTCGAAGCGGTCGGCGTGCGTGGAGGGCGTGGAGCGCTCGACGGTGGCGGGCAGGTTCAGGATGATCTCGCGGCCCGGGCCGGGCTGGTAGACGTCCATCACCGCCTCGCAGACCTCCAGCGCGAAGTCCAGTTCGGTGTCGGTGAAGATCTCGGGGCTGTACTGGTAGCCGAACTCGGTCTCGGGCCCCAGCAGCTTCTCGGCGTACTCCATGACCAGGCGCGTGCCGTCGACGGCGATCTGCTTGATGTCGTCCCTGGAGCCGCGGAAGACGACCCGGCGGAAGACCGGCGCGGTGGCGTTGTACAGGTGGACGGTGGCGCGCTTGGCGCCCTTCAGCGACTCCACCGTGCGCTCGATCAGGTCCTCGCGGGCCTGGGTCAGGACCGAGATGGTGACGTCGTCGGGGATGGCGCCGGGCTCCTCGACGATGGAGCGCACGAAGTCGAAGTCGGTCTGGCCGGACGCCGGGAAGCCGACCTCGATCTCCTTGTAGCCCATCTTCACCAGCAGGTCGAACATGGCGCGCTTGCGGGCCGGCGACATGGGGTCGATCAGGGCCTGGTTGCCGTCACGCAGGTCGGTGGAGAGCCAGCGGGGGGCGGTGGTGACGCGCTGCTCCGGCCAGGTGCGGTCCGGGATGTCGACCTGCTCGTAGCGGCCGTACTTGTGGATCGGCATGGAACTGGGCTGCTGGCGGTTGGCCATGATGCGGTGGCTCCTCAGGGGGTGTCCGGAAGGACGGCCGACGACGCAGCACCAAGCTCCGCGGGGAGGGAGTCGGCCTCGACTACAGGCCCTCGCCGCGGCAGCTAAGGAGAAGCAGCCCGAAACGCATGATGCGCAGCATGCTAGCCGAGCCTCCTACGGCGCGCGGGGTCGTATCAGTATGCGGGACCGGACGCCCATACGGGACAAAAAGTGCGTCATACCACTCCGCTACGCGGCGTCAACAACGATGTCCGGGCATTTCACCAATCATGGTGGCGAGCGGTGACAGCGCGGTCACTCAGTGCAAGGGTTCCGGGCATGACGACCCACGGGGGCTTCGAGCCCGTCTTCTGCACCATCGTCCCGCCCCACGTCCTCGACCGGCTGGCCCGGGCCGAGGATCCCGCACTCGCCGGTCCCGCACGCCGCACGCTGCAGCGCGACGCCTTCGAGCGCACCCGGCGCCGTCTCACCACGGTCCTCGGCGCCGCGGCCGTCCCCTCCGCCGCCGAGGGCCGGCCGCGGCGCACGATCCACGACGCCCGGCACGGCACCGACCTGCCCGGCCACCCCGTCCGCGGCGAGGGCGACGAGCCGGGCCGGGACGCCACCGTCAACCGCGCCTACGCCGGCCTCGGCGCCACCTTCGAGTTGTTCCTGCACGCCTACCGCCGCGACTCCATCGACGGCGACGGGCTGCCGCTGAACGCGACCGTGCACTACGACCGCGACTACAACAACGCCTTCTGGAACGGCGAGCAGATGGTCTTCGGCGACGGGGACGGGGAGATCTTCCTCGACTTCACCATCCCGGTCGACGTGATCGGCCACGAACTCGCGCACGGCGTCACGCAGTACACCGCCAACCTCACCTACTTCGGGCAGCCGGGCGCGCTCAACGAGTCCCTTTCGGACGTCTTCGGCGCGCTGATCAAGCAGTACACGCTCGGCCAGACCGCCGCCGAGGCCGACTGGCTGATCGGCGCGGGCCTGCTCGCCCCGCGGGTGACGGGCACGGCCCTGCGCTCCATGAAGGCACCGGGCACCGCCTACGACGACGACGTGCTGGGCACGGATCCCCAGCCCGCGACGATGGACGGCTTCGTGCGCACGGGACGGGACAACGGTGGCGTCCACATCAACTCGGGCATCCCCAACCACGCCTTCTACCTCGCGGCCACGGCCCTGGGCGGCCACGCCTGGGAACGGGCGGGGCAGATCTGGTACGACGTGCTGACCGGCGGCGAGCTGACGCAGCAGGCGCTGTTCACGGACTTCGCCGCACTCACCGTCGAGGCCGCCCGGGCGCGGTTCGGGGACGGGGAGGAACTGGACGCCGTGTCGAAGGCGTGGGAGCGGGTCGGGGTGCGGACCCCGTAGTTCCGTACTAGACAGGTGCCATGCGGATTCAGGTGAGGCGCACGGGCGGGTTCGCGGGCATCGAGCGGTACGCCGAGGTCGACACCTCGGGCCGTTCCGACGCCACGGAATGGCACGCCCTGGCCGAACAGGCCGTCGCCGCGGGCCGGAGCACACCGCCCGTCGGTGTCCCGGACGGGTTCAGCTACCAGATCTCCGTCGATGGCAGGACGGTGTACGCGGCCGACCCGCGGCTGACGGACGAGCAGCGCAGACTGATCTCGCGCGTCCTGAAGGAAGGGGCGTGACGGCCCGTTCCCGCGCGGCCGTTGACTTCCGTTACCGACGGTACGGATGATCCGGCGCATGGCGACTGACGCAGGCAAGGCGATCCCCCGCTTCCCGGCCGGCTTCCTCTGGGGCGTGTCGACCTCGGCACACCAGATCGAGGGCGCGGCGGGGCTGCGCGAACCCTCCGTGTGGGACGCCTTCACGGCCGAACCCGGACGGATCAAGGACGGTTCGACGGCCGAGGTGGCCTGCGACCACGTCCACCGCCACCGCGAGGACGTGGCGCTCCTGGCGGATCTGGGCGTGAACGCGTACCGCTTCTCGGTGTCCTGGCCGCGGGTGCGCGCGGACCAGGGGCTCGACTTCTACGACCGGCTGGTGGACGAGTTGTGCGCGGCGGGTGTCCGCCCGGTGCCCACGCTGTTCCACTGGGACCTGCCCGCGGACCTGGACTGGCTGGAGCGGGACACGGCCGCCCGCTTCGCCGAGTACGTGGACGTGGTGGCCGGGCGGCTCGGTGACCGCGTGACCAAGTGGATCACCCTGAACGAGCCCGCGGAGCACACCCTCCTGGGCCACGCCCTCGGCGTGCACGCCCCGGGCAAGCGGCTGCTGTTCGACGCGCTGCCCGTCGCGCACCACCAGCTGCTGGCCCACGGGCTCGGCGTACGGGCCCTGCGGGCCGCGGGCGCGAGCGACATCGGGATCGCCAACTCGCACGGTCCGACCTGGCCGGCCTCGGACGGGACGGCGGACCGGGAGGCCGCCGACTTCTACGACCTGCTGCTGAACCGCCTGTTCGCGGACCCGCTGCTGCTGGGCCGCTACCCGGACGGCATCGGCGAACTGATGCCCGGTGACGTCGCCGCCGACCTGGAGGTGATCGCCGAGCCCCTCGACTGGTACGGCGTCAACTACTACGCCCCGACCAGGGTGGGCGCCCCGCAGGGCGCGGAGATCGAGTTCGGCGGGGTCACCATGCCCGCCGAACTGCCGTTCTCCGTGCGGCGGATCGAGGGCCGGCCCGTCACCGACTTCGGCTGGCCGGTGGTGCCCGAGGGCCTCACCGAGGTGCTCACCACGTTCCGCGACCGCTACGGCGACCGCCTCCCGCCGGTCGTCATCACCGAGAACGGCTGCTCCTACCCGGGCCTCGACGACCAGGACCGCATCGTCTACCTGGACGGCCACGTGCGGGCGCTGCACGAGGCGGTGGAGGCGGGCGTCGACGTGCGCGGCTACTTCGTGTGGTCCCTGCTCGACAACTTCGAGTGGGCGGAGGGCTACGCGCGCCGCTTCGGCCTGGTCCACGTCGACTTCGCCACCCGGGAACGCACGCCCAAGTCCTCGTTCCGCTGGTACCGGGACATGCTGAAATCCCAGGCGGTGAAGGACTGATGCGTATCGCGGAGATGGTTGCAGTGTGAACTGCACTGCGAGCATAGTTGACCGGGTGATCCGCAGCCGGATCCCCGAACTGCCCGCCCGGCCGGATCGCCGACCACTCGCGCCGCCCTCGCCTGTTCTTCCACCCCCCACGGAAGGCGACCCCGTGTCCCCCCACACGACGACCACCCCACGGTTCCTCGAGGCGGTCCGCCCCGGCCGCGCCGACTGGCTGGAGCTGCCGCCGCTGCGGACCAGCGCCGGTCTGGCCCGGCGCGCCCTGCGCGACCGGCTCGCCGCGTGGCAGGTGCCCGACACGATGTGCGCCGACGCCGTGCTGCTGGTGTCCGAACTGGTCACCAATGCCGTGCTGCACACGTTCAGCGAACGGATCCTGTGCGGGGTGCAGCTAATGGCGGACGCCCGTCTGCGGATGGAGGTCCACGACGGCGACCGCACCGGCCGCGGCATCCCCGAGTGCTGCCCGGGCCCGGACGACGAGGGCGGGCGCGGCCTGCTGCTCGTCCGGGAGGTGGCGGACGCCTGGGGTGTCCTCCGCTCGCCGCTGACCGGCGGCAACGCCGTGTGGGCGAGCTTCCCGACGGCGCCGCAGCGCCCCGGGGTCTGAGCCCCGGGGTCAGAAGCCCAGGCGCCGCAGCTGCTTGGGGTCGCGCTGCCAGTCCTTGGCGACCTTCACGTGCAGGTCGAGGAAGACGGGCGTGCCCAGCAGGGCCTCGATCTGCTTGCGGGACTTGATGCCGACCTCCTTCAGGCGCTTGCCCTTGGGGCCGATGACGATGCCCTTCTGGCTGGAGCGCTCGATGAAGAGGTTGGCGTGGATGTCGAGCAGGGGCTTGTCCGCGGGGCGGTCCTCCCGGGGCAGCATCTCCTCGACCACGACGGCGATGGAGTGCGGCAGCTCGTCGCGGACCCCTTCCAGGGCCGCCTCGCGGATCAGCTCCGCGACCATGACCTGCTCGGGCTCGTCGGTCAGGTCGCCCTCGGGGTAGAGCGCGGGACCCTCGGGCAGCAGCGGGATCAACAGGTCCGCCAGCAGCTCGACCTGCTGGTCGCCGACCGCCGAGACCGGGACGATCTCGGCCCACTCGATGCCCAGTTCCTTGCCCAGCTGGTCGACGGCGATCAGCTGCTCGGCGAGGGTCTTGCCGTCCACGAGGTCCGTCTTGGTGACGATCGCGACCTTCGGCGACTTCTTGATCCCCGCCAGCTCCTTGGCGATGAAGCGGTCGCCGGGACCGATCTTCTCGTTCGCCGGCAGGCAGAAGCCGATCACGTCGACCTCGGCCCAGGTGGTGCGCACCACGTCGTTCAGCCGCTCGCCGAGCAGTGTGCGCGGTTTGTGCAGGCCGGGGGTGTCCACCAGGATCAGCTGCGCGTCCTCGCGGTGCACGATGCCCCGGACGGTGTGCCGGGTCGTCTGGGGCCGGTTGGAGGTGATCGCCACCTTCTGCCCGACCAGAGCGTTCGTCAGGGTGGACTTGCCCGCGTTGGGGCGGCCGACGAAGCAGGCGAAGCCGGCACGGTGGGCGGTCTCGCCGGACTTCTCGGATGACTCTGCGCGAACACTCATGCCGCCCATTCTCCCTGATCCTCGGGGCCGCTCCGCACAGCGGTCCGTCCGCCCCGGGAGCCGTGGCCTCCCCGGACCCGGGCGACGCGTTCCGGTTCAGTCGAACACGAACGGTCCGGGTGACTGCGGGCCGGTCGCCGTGCAGGTGGCGGTGAGGCCGAAGGCGGTCAGCCGCAGCGAGCCGCCGCGGGCCTCCAGGCGGTCGCCGGGGGCGACGGTGCCGCGCAGGGGGCCGACCTCGACGGGGGCGCCGGCCGCCATGGCCGGGTTCGCCTTGCCGGTGAAGGCGACGGTGCCGCCGCCGGCCTTCACCAGGGTGAGGGTGGACGTGACCGTGTCCTTGCCGAGGGAGATCGGGGCGGTGATCGCGGAGGACGTGACCGTGAAGGTGACGGCGGTGCCGCTCTGCGTGGCGGTGAGCGTGCCCCGGCCGCTGCCGAAGCTGCCGCAGTCCGCACTGATCGTCGCGGTCGGCGGGGTGACGGCGTGGGCCGCCGGGGCGAGGGCGAGCGCCCCGGCCGCCAGGGCCCCGGCCGCCAGGGCCGTGCCCGCCGTGATGCTGTCGCGTCTCATGGGATGCCGGTTCTCATTTCTCCCCCCCGGTCGCAGGGAAGTTCAGCCGGCGGTCAGGGTGGCCCGGACCGTCCCGTCGGGCCCGGCCACGAGCACCGGCGTCCGCGCGCTGCCGAGGTCGCGGACGGCTGCCCGGTCCTCGTCGGGGACCGACTCCGCGTCGGTGACGACCGCGGCCGCCTCAAGGGAGCGCGCGCCGGAGGCCACGGCCATCGCCACCGCCGTCCGCAGGGCGCTGAGCTTCAGCGAGTCGAGGGCCACGGTGCCGGCGACGTAGGTCCGCCCGGTCTCGTCCCGCACGGCGGCCCCCTCGGGCACACCGTTGCGGGCCCGCGCGGAACGGGCCAGGGTGACGATCTTGCGGTCCTCGGGGTCGAGCGCGCTGCTGTCGGTCATGATCCGAGCATACGGAAGGGTCAGGACCGGTCCAGGCGGAGGCGGTCCGCCCGGGGGAGGCCGGCGACGACCAGGTCGTAGGAGTCCTCGACGAGCTCGCGGACCAGCCGGTCGGGGAGGTCCCCGTCGGCCGTGACGGTGTTCCAGTGGCGCTTGTTCATGTGCCAGCCGGGCACGACGAGCCCCTCGTACTGCCGGCGGAGGCGGACGGCCTCGTCCGGGTCGCACTTGAGGTTGACCTTCAGGGGGCGCGCGTCCAGGAACGACAGGGCGAACAGCTTCCCGCACACCCTGAAGACCGAGATCTCCGGGCCGAACGGGAAGTCCTCCCCGGCCGCCTCGAAGGACAGGCAGAACGCACGCAGCTCCTGGGGGGTCACTCCGCCGTCTCCTCCCGCGGCGGGTCCTGCGGCTCCACCGGTTCAGCCAGGACGGTCACGATCTTGTTCCGGCGGCCGGCCGCGGCCTCCGCGGTCAGCCTGAGCTCCCGCCCGTCGGGCAGGGCCACCACGGACGACGCCCCGGCGATGGGGACCCGGCCCAGTTGCTTGGCGAGCAGACCGCCGACCGTCTCGACGTCCTCGTCGTCGAACTCCTCCAGGCCGTACAGCTCGCCCAGGTCGCCGATGTCGAGGCGGGCGGTGACCCGGAAGCGGTCCTTGCCGAGGTCCTCCACCGGGGGCAGCTCCCGGTCGTACTCGTCGGTGATCTCGCCGACGATCTCCTCGAGGATGTCCTCGATGGTGACGATGCCGGCCGTGCCGCCGTACTCGTCGATGACGACGGCGACGTGGTTGCGTTCCTTCTGCATCTCGCGCAGCAGGTCACCGGCGTTCTTGGTGTCGGGCACGAAGAAGGCGGGCCGCATCGCCGTCGACACCTGCTCGGTCTCGGCGTCCCGGCTGATGTGCGTCCTGCGGACCAGGTCCTTCAGGTACACGATCCCGACGATGTCGTCCTCGCTCTCACCGGTGACGGGGATGCGGGAGAAGCCGGAGCGCAGGGCGAGGGTCAGGGCCTGGCGGATGGTCTTGAAGCGTTCGATGACCACCAGGTCCGTGCGGGGCACCATGACCTCGCGGACGAGGGTGTCGCCCAGCTCGAAGACCGAGTGCACCATGCGGCGCTCCTCGTCCTCGATCAGCGACTCCTTCTCGGCGAGGTCGACCAGCGCCCGCAGCTCCGCCTCGGAGGCGAACGGGCCGCGCCGGAAGCCCTTGCCGGGGGTGAGGGCGTTGCCGATGAGGATGAGCAGCGAGGGGATCGGGCCCATGATCCGCGCCAGCGGCACCAGGACGTACGCCGAGACCGTCGCGGTGCTGAGCGGGTGCTGGCGGCCGATGGTGCGTGGCGAGACGCCGACGGCGACGTAGGACACGAGCACCATGACCGCGATGGCGACCAGCAGCGCCTCGGTCGTGCCGTCGAACTCCTTGAGGCACCCGTAGGTGATCAGCGCGGCGGCGGCCATCTCGCAGGCGACGCGGACCAGCAGCGCCACGTTCAGGTAGCGGGTCGGGTCGGCGGCGACCTGGGACAGTTTGGCGCTGCCGCGGCGGCCGGAGCGCACGGCCTCCTCGGCACGGAAGCTGGAGACACGGGCGAGGCCCGCCTCCGCGCAGGCGGCGAGCCACGCCACGACGACCAGGGCGACGGCGCCCAGTGCGAGTTGAGGACTCATCGGCGGCCGTTACGAGACCGTCGGCGCCGGGGACGGGCCGGTCAGGCCCCGCTCCGCGCGCCAGCCGTCCACGATGGCCGCCTGCAGTCCGAACATCTCGGCCTTCTCGTCCGGCTCCTCGTGGTCGTAGCCCAGCAGGTGCAGCACCCCGTGGACGGTGAGCAGCTGGAGCTCCTCGTCCATGGAGTGCTGTGTCTCCGCTTCCCTGCCCTGCTTCTCGGCGACCTCGGGGCACAGCACGATGTCGCCGAGCAGGCCCTGCGGCGGCTCGTCGTCGTCCTTGGACGGCGGACGCAGCTCGTCCATGGGGAAGGACATGACATCCGTCGGGCCCGGGAGGTCCATCCACTGGATGTGCAACTGCTCCATGGCGTCGGCGTCCACGACGATCACCGACAGTTCGGAGAGCGGGTGGATGCGCATCCGCGCCAGCGCGTAGCGGGCGATGTCGAGGATCGCCTGCTCGTCGACCTCGGTGCCGGACTCGTTGTTGACGTCGATCGACATGGTGTTGTGCTTGTCTACTTCCCCTTGTGCGCGGACTTGCCCCGGCCCTTGTGCGTGCCGTTCTCGGTGCCGTGCGTGGTGTCGTACTTCTCGTACGCGTCGACGATACGGCCCACCAGCTTGTGCCGGACGACGTCCTGCGACGACAGCCGGGAGAAGTGCACGTCCTCCACGCCGTCCAGGATGTCCTGCACCTGGCGCAGGCCGCTCTTCGTCCCGTCGGGGAGGTCGACCTGCGTCACGTCACCCGTGATGACGATCTTCGAGTCGAAGCCGAGGCGGGTGAGGAACATCTTCATCTGCTCGGGACTGGTGTTCTGCGCCTCGTCCAGGATGATGAAGGCGTCGTTGAGCGTGCGTCCGCGCATGTAGGCGAGCGGCGCGACCTCGATCGTGCCCGCGGCCATCAGGCGCGGGATCGAGTCCGGGTCGAGCATGTCGTGCAGCGCGTCGTACAGCGGGCGCAGGTACGGGTCGATCTTCTCGTAGAGCGTGCCCGGGAGGAAGCCGAGCCGCTCTCCGGCCTCGACCGCCGGGCGGGTCAGGATGATGCGGTTGACCTGCTTGGACTGCAGGGCCTGCACGGCCTTGGCCATGGCCAGGTAGGTCTTGCCGGTGCCGGCGGGGCCGATGCCGAAGACGATGGTGTGCTTGTCGATCGCGTCCACGTAGCGCTTCTGGTTGAGCGTCTTGGGGCGGATCGTGCGGCCGCGCGAGGACAGGATGTTCTGCGTGAGCACCTCGGCCGGGGTCTCCTGGCCGTCGCTCTCGCCGTTGTCGCTCGCCTTGAGCATGGCGATCGAGCGTTCCACTGCGTCCTCCGTCATCGGCTGCCCGGTGCGGAGCACCAGCATCATCTCGTCGAACACGCGCGCGATGAGGGCGACGTCCTTCGGATCGCCGACCGCGCTGATCTCATTGCCCCGGACGTGGATGTCGGCCGCCGGGAAGGCCTTCTCGATCACGCGCAGGAGGGAGTCGCCGGATCCCAGCACGGTCACCATGGGGTGCTGGGCGGGGACGGTGAACTGTGCTCTCGCCTGCTCCTGCGCGGAGGTGTGAGCTGTCGGTGATTGAGTCATGGGCCGGCGCTTAAGGCCTGCGGTTCCTCCTCGTCACGGCCGCACAGCTGAGGGCGGCCTCGCGATTCCCAGGGTACGACGGTGCGGTGACAACACCGTAGGAGTTTCGGGGACGGGAGGACGGCCGGCAGCGGCGGCGGCTCCCGGCCGGCGCCGGGTTCCCGGCTGCGGCCGGGTCATGCCGAGCGGCGGAAGCCGATCGTCGGCACCGCGCGCCGCAGCGGCCACGGCCTCACCAGCTCCTCCGGCACCAGCCCGGCCAGGAACCCGTACCGCCGCAGCGCCTGGGGGTCCTGCCCCTCGACGGACTGCACCCTGCGCCACCACGCCGCGATCTCCGACCACCCGGGTGCGGACAGCGATCCGCCGAACTCCTGGACCGACAGCGCGGCCGTCAGCCCCGCGAACGCCAGCCGGTCGGCCAGCGGCCAGTCCGCCAGCGTCCCGGCCACGAACCCGGCGACGAACACGTCCCCGGCCCCGGTCGGGTCCAGTGCCTCGACCTCGATGGCCGGCACCTCCGCCGTCTCCCCCGTGCGCCGGTCCACCGCGTACGCGCCCTCCGCGCCGAGGGTGACGACGGCGAGCGGCACGTGCTCGGTGAGGGCGTGCGCTGCGGCCCGCGGGCAGTCGGTGCGGGTGTAGCGCATGGCCTCCTGCGCGTTCGGCAGGAACGCCTCGCAGTGCTTCAGGTCGGGCAGCCGGGCCAGGTCCCACGCGCCGGTGTCGTCCCAGCCGACGTCGCCGAAGACGCGCGTGCCCCTGCTCGCGGCCTGCGCGATCCAGGGCGCGCTCACACCGGGCGCGAGGGAGGCGACGGCGGCCCGGGCACGCGGCGGGCACGCGGGGGCGGGCTCCTCCGGGGGCGGCTCGTGGCCGTGCGAGACCATCGTCCGCTCTCCCTCGTACGCCATGGACACGGTCACCGGCGAGTGCCAGCCGGGCACCGTGCGCGACGGGGAGAGGTCGATGCCCTCGCCGTGCTCCAGGGCGTCCCAGCAGTACTCGCCGTAGTGGTCGTCGCCGAAGGCCGCGGCGAGGGAGGTGCGCAGCCCGAGCCGGGCGAGCGCGGTGGCCATGTTGGCGACGCCGCCGGGGCTCGATCCCATCCCGCGAGCCCAGGACTCCGTGCCGCGCACCGGGGCGGAGTCGAGCCCGGTGAACACGATGTCGAGGAAGACGGTGCCGGTGAGGTAGACGTCCCAGGGCGGGTCGTCCGGCGCGCGCAGCGGGGCGAGGGGATCGACCTGGCTCTGACGGTGCGATCCCTTGCCGGCCGGGCCCTTTCCCGCCGGACCCTTTCCTGCCGGGGCGGTGGACGCGATCACGATGCGCTCCCTGACGTGGTGCGGATCAGGCCAGTCTGCACCACACCGCCGGGAAGCGGCCGCTACCAGCGGGGCATCGAGGGCGTCGCCCACCCCGGGTCCGCGACGCGCATCGCCGCCGCGTCGTCCCGGTCGCGCAGCGTCCCGTCGTCGTCCAGCCAGCGCCGGTGCAGCACGGCCAGCCGCTCGCGGTCCAGCTCCACGCCGAGCCCGGGGGCGTCGGACACCGCCACGCGTCCGCCCTCGAAGGCGATCCGCTCGGTGAGGACGTCCTCCGACTGCCACGGGTAGTGGGAGTCGCAGGCGTGGTGGAGGTTCGGGACGGTGGCCGCCACGTGGGTCATCGCGGCCAGCGAGACGCCCAGGTGGGTGTTGGAGTGCATGGACACCCCGACGCCGAAGGCGCGGCACACGGCGGCGAGTTGCTGGGTGTTGCGCAGTCCGCCCCAGTAGTGGTGGTCGCAGAGCACGACCTGTACGGCGCCGCGGACGAACGCCTCCTCGATCTCGGCGAAGGTCGTCACGCACATGTTGGTCGCCAGCGGCACCCCCGTCCCGGCGGCCACCTCGGCCATGGCGGGCGTACCGAGGGCCGGGTCCTCCAGGTATTCGAGGACGTCCCCCAGCTCCTCGGCCACCCGCAGCGAGGTCGCGACCGACCAGGCACCGTTGGGGTCCAGCCGCAGCGGACGCCCGGGGAAGGCCTCGGCCAGGGCGCGCACGGCCGCGATCTCCTCGTCGGGCGGGAACACGCCGCCCTTGAGCTTGAAGGAGGTGAAGCCGTGGCGTTCGGTGAAACGGCGGGCCTGCTCCACCACCCCGGCCGGGTCCAGGGCCGCGCCCCAGTCGTCCGTCTCGGCCGGCACCCCCTCGGGGTGGGCGGCCCACTTGTAGAACAGGTAGGCGCTGTACTCGACCGCGTCGCGCACCTTGCCGCCGAGCAGCGCGTGCACGGGCAGGCCGAGCGCTTTCCCGAGGGCGTCCAGACAGGCGACCTCGAACGCGGAGACGACGGACAGCCGGAGCTTGCCGGCGGTCTGGACGCCGCGCAGTCCGCCGACGTCGACGGCGGTCTCGACCCGGGAGCCGTCCACCGCCACCCGGTCCGCGAGGGTGAACAGCCCGTTCAGATCGCTGACCGGGTGTCCGGCCAGCTGTTCGGCGAAGGGCCGGGCCAGCTCCAGGTACTTGCCGTCGCCGTAGGTCTCCCCCACGCCGGTGACCCCGTCCGCCGTGACGACCTCGACGATCAGCCGGGGCGTGTACGGCTGGTGGACGCCCTGCGTGTTCAGCAGCGGCGGGTCCGCGACCAGGATGGGCGTCAGCCGCACGTCGGTGATGGCGAGCTTCACAGGGCGGCTCCCACGAGGTCGAGTCCGGCGGTGAGGAGGGCGGTCAGGGCGGCCAGGTCGGCGGGCGCGGGGTCGGTGAGCGGGGCGCGCACGGGGCCCACGGCCCGGCCGCGCAGGCGTGCGGCGGCCTTCACCAGTGACACCGCGTATCCGGGGGCGCGGTCGCGGAGTTCGACGAACGGGACGTAGAAGCCCCGCAGGAGCTTGTCGACGGTGCCGTCGTCGCCGTCGCGCAGGGCGGTGAAGAAGGCGCCGGCGATCTCGGGGGCGAAGGCGTGCACGGCGGAGGAGTAGGCCGGGACGCCGACGGCGGCGTAGGCGCGGGCCTGGATCTCCGCGGTGGCGGCGCCGTTGAAGAACAGGAAGTCCTCGGGCGCCGCGAGGGTGAGGCGCTGGAGCCGGTCGAGGTCGCTGTGGCCGTCCTTGAGGCCGATGACGGTCGGCAGCGCGGCGATACGGCGGAGGGAGTCGGCGGTGAAGGCGGTCCGGCCGCGCTGGTAGACGACCAGCGGCAGCGGGGTGCGGGCGGCGATCGCCTCGACCTGGGCGACGAGACCGTCCTGCGGGGCCTCGACGAGGTAGTGCGGCAGGACGAGCAGGGCGTCGGCTCCGGCCTCCTCGGCGACGCGCGCGAACCGGGCGGCCTGGGCCCAGCCGTAGCCGATGCCGGCGACGACGGGGACGCGGCCCGCCGTCTCCTCGACGGTGAGGGCCACCACCTGCCGGTACTCGTCCTCGTCCAGGGAGAAGAACTCGCCGGTTCCGCAGGCGGGGAAGACCGCGCCCGGCGCTGCGGCGAGCCGGCCGGCCACGTGGGCGCGGCAGCCGTCCGGGTCGAGCGCGCCGTCGTCGCGGAAGGCGGTCAACGGGAAGGACAGCACCCCGCCCGCCATGCCCTCGCGCAGCCGCCGCGCGACCGCCACCGCACCAGCACTCACGTCGTCTCCTCACGCAGCCGTCATCCACGTATGAGAATGCTGGTTGGATATACGAACGTCAACAGGTGCGACGGCGAGGACCCTTGACGGGCGGCACGACCGGCGAGGGCGCGCGTTTACCCGAGGTTCATCGAGACAAACCGAATGTGACTCAGATCACATCGACCGGGCTCCCGTGTCCGAGTGGTTGCTTGATACAAATTGCCCGCGCGTTCCTGTCCGTCGACGGTCGTCGCCCCACCTCCCCCTGATCGCCGCTCCTTTCGCCTGCCCCGGGAACGCCCGTGTTCGCCCCCCGCACCACTCCCTGGCCCCTCGTCGCCCTTTTCACGGCCGGGTACCTCGCTCCGTATCTGCTGCCCACCACCGTGGGCCGCCTCGACTCGGGGCTTGCGCTGTCCGCCACCCAGGCCGGGGCCGTCGGCAGCGCCCTGCTGCTGAGCTCCGCCACCGCCGGATTCGCCCTGGCCTCCCGGGTCGAACGGGTGGGCGCCCGCACCCTCGCCCGGCTCGGCCTCGCCCTGGCCCTGCTCGGCTACGGCGGCGCGGCCCTGACCACCGCGGTCCCGGCCGTCGTCGCCGGCGCGATGCTCGGCGGGTTCGGCTCCGGCACGGCCACCACCGTCGCCGCGACCCTCATCGCCGGGCAGAAGGACCCCCACCGGGCCTCCACCGCCGGGCTGCTCAGCGTCTCCGCCCTCGCGGGCGCCGTCTATCTGACGGTGCCGCATCTCGGTCCGGGGCACGGGCTGCCGCTGGCCGCGATCGCCCTCACGGCCGTGGCCGTGTGGCCGCTGACCGGCCGGCTGCCCGCCGGGACGCCCCCCACCCCCGTGCGCACCGGCAAGGCCCGTCTGCCGCACGCCCGTTCCGGGCTGGTGCTGGCCGCCGCCATGGTGTGCTGGTCCCTCGCCCAGAACTCGCTGTGGGGCGTGAGCGGCCGGATCGGCCTGGAACAGGCGCACCTGAGCGAGACCACCGTCGGTGCCGTGTTCGCCGTGGCCCTGGGCGCCGGGCTCACGGGCGTCCTCGCGGCCGGCGCCCTCGGGGCACGGCTCGGCAGGGCGGTGCCGATCGGCCTGGGCACCACGCTCATCGCCGGCTGCATCGTGGTCAGCGCCTCCGCGACCGGGCTCGGCGGCTTCGCGGCCGGCGAGATCGCCTGGAACACGCTGTACCCGGTGGTGCTGTCGTACCTGATCGGGCTGGCCGCCTCCCTCGACCCGCGCGGGCGCTGGGCGGTCCTGGTCGGCTCGGCGTCCTCGCTGGGCACCGCGGCCGGGCCGCTGACCGGCAGTGTGCTGTCGGCGCAGGCCGGTTTCCCGGTGATGGGAGCGGTCCTCGGCGCCGGGCTGCTGGTGGTCGCCCTGCCGATGACCGCCGTCGCCCTGCACACCGGAGGGCGCCCGCTGCTGCCCGGTGCGATCCGCCGCCGCGGCGGCCACCCGGCCGCCCTGGTCGCCGCCGCCACCGGCACCCCCACCGGCGCGGTCCCGCAGATCGGCGCCCCGGAGCAACCGGTGGTGGAGATCCCCGTCGAGGCCCCGGCCGTCCCCGCCCAGCGCGCCTACGGCAAGGCCGGGTCGGAGGCCCCGTGAGGGCCTGGGGCCTGTCTGACGATCACCGCCGTCGCCCGGAGGGCGGCCTCGCGGCGTCAGGTGCGGGCTCTCGGCGTGCCGGGCGTAGAGCGTCGTACTGGAGTACTCGGTTCTGCGCCCGGTGCGGCGAGAGTGCGTGCATGGCGTCGCGAGGCAGGAGGGAATCGTCAGACGGGCCCTAGCCGAAGCTGTACGCCTCGACCTCCGCCAGGTAGCGCGCCCGGAGCTGCTCGTCGTCCTCGAGGAACGAGGCGAGGAAGGAGTTGCGGGCCAGCTCGCGCAGCCGCTCCTCGCCGAGCCCGAGGGTGTCGCGCACGGCGTCGAAGTTGTCCCCGGCGTAGCCGCCGAAGTAGGCCGGGTCGTCCGAGTTGACCGTGCACACCAGGCCCGCGTCCAGCATGGCGGGCAGGGGGTGCTCGGCGAGGGTGTCCACCGTGCGCAGCCGGACGTTGGACAGCGGGCACAGCGTCAGCGGCACGCGGTCGCGCACCAGCCGCTCCACCAGGGCCGGGTCCTCCACGCAGCGCAGCCCGTGGTCGACCCGCTCGACGCCGAGGACGTCCAGCGCCTCGGTGATGTAGGCGGGCGGCCCCTCCTCACCCGCGTGCGCGACCCGTCGCAGCCCCAGCGCGGCGGCGGCCTCGTAGACCTCGCGGAACTTCGCCGGCGGGTGCCCGACCTCGGCGGAGTCCAGGCCGATCCCGGTGATCCGGTCCAGGTGGGGCCCGGCGGCGTCCAGTGTGGCCAGGGCCGACTCGGCGGACTCGTCGCGCAGGAAGCACAGGATCAGCCGGGTGGAGACACCGTGGTTCGCCTCGCTGTTCCCCAGCGCCCGCCACAGCCCTTCGACGACCGTGCCGAGCTCCAGACCGCGGCCGGTGTGGGCCTGCGGATCGAAGAAGATCTCGGCGTGCCGCACGCCCTGCGCGGCGGCCCGGGCCAGGTAGGCGTTCGCCAGGTCCTCGAAGTCGCGCTCGGTGCGCAGCACGGCCATGAGCTCGTAGTACAGGTTCAGGAACGACTGCAGGTCCTCGAAGCGGTACGCCTGGCGCAGCTCGTCCGTGTCGGCGTAGGGCAGGGTGACGCCGTTGCGCGCGGCGAGCTCGAAGGCAAGCTCCGGCTCCAGAGTGCCTTCGATGTGAAGGTGCAGTTCGGCTTTGGGGAGGGGCATCAAAGCATCGTACGGTCGTTTCACCGACGCTTCGGAACCGGCACCCGCAGCAGGTCGCGTGCCACGGTCAGCTCGCCCTCGTACCCGGCGGCCCGCGCCTGGCGCTCGAACTCCTCCGGTTCGGCGTAGCGCTGGCTGAAGTGGGTCAGCACCAGGTGCCGCACCCCGCTCTCCTGCGCCGCCCGCGCCGCCTGGCCCGCCGTCAGGTGACCGTGCTCGACGGCCAGGTCCTGGTCCTCGTCGAGGAAGGTCGACTCGATGACGAGCATGTCGCAGCCCTCGGCCAGCGCGTACACGCCGTCGCACAGCCGGGTGTCCATGACGAACGCGAACCGCTGCCCGCGCCGCACCTCGCTGACGTCCTCCAGCGAGACGCCGCCGAGGGTCCCCTCGCGCTGGATGCGGCCCACGTCCGGGCCCCTCAGGCCGTGCGCGGCGAGCCGCTCGGGCAGCATGCGCCGGCCGTCGGGCTCGACGATGCGGTAGCCGTAGGACTCCACCGGGTGCGACAGCTTGCGGGCCTCCAGCAGGTAGCCGCCGGTGCGGGCGAGGGGGCCGTCGGCGTCGACCGGCGCCTCGGTGATGCCGACGGTCTCGCGGTAGGCGGTGGCGTACCGGAGCCGGTCGAAGAAGCGCTGCCCCGAGCGGGGGTAGTGGGCGGTCACCTGGTGCGGGACCCGGTCGAGGTTGATCCGCTGGATCACGCCCGCCAGGCCCAGGCTGTGGTCGCCGTGGAAGTGCGTGACGCAGATCCGGTTCAGGTCGTGCGCGGCCACCCCGGCACGCAGCATCTGCCGCTGCGTGCCCTCACCGGGATCGAAGAGGACGCCCTCGCCGTCCCAGCGCAGCAGGTAGCCGTTGTGGTTGCGGTGCCGGGTCGGCACCTGGCTGGCGGTGCCCAGGACGACCAGTTCGCGTACGGACAAGACGCGTTACCCCGGAGGCCACTGCAGACCGCGGCCGCCGAGCACATGGCCGTGGACGTGCCAGACCGTCTGGCCGGCACCGCTGCCGGTGTTGAACACCAGGCGGTAGCTGTCGAGCTTCTCCTCCTCGGCGACGGCCCGGGCCTCGCGGAGCACGTCCGCGGTGAGGGCCGGGTCGGCCTCGACGAGGGCCGCGGCGTTCTCGTAGTGCGCCTTGGGGATGACCAGGACGTGGGTCGGGGCCTGGGGGTTGATGTCGCGGAACGCGAGGGTCGTCTCCGTCTCGCGCACGATCGTCGCCGGGATGCTGCCCGCGACGATCTTGCAGAACAAGCAGTCGTCCTGGGGTTCCCCTGCCATTGTCCCTCCGGGGGTCGGCCGAATGCGGTCTCGGGTGGGCATCGTATCGTCGTCGGGTGCGGGTGCTTCGTGGCCGGTCGCGCAGGCGCCCGCGCCGCTAGGGAGCCGGGATGGCCGGGGGAGCCTTCGCAGGGCTGGCCTCCAGACTCTCCAGCGCCAGGCGGATGGCCTCGTCGAGCTGCACGTCCCTGCCCGCCGCGTGGTCCTGTGGGCGTTGGACGATCTCCACGTCGGGATCCACCCCGTGGTTCTCCACGCCCCACTCGTAACCCTCCAGCCAGAAGGCGTACTTCGGCTGGGTGACCAGAGTGCCGTCGACCAGGCGGTAGCGGCTGTCGATGCCGATGACACCGCCCCAGGTGCGGGTGCCGACGACCGGTCCGAGGCCCAGGGCCTTGATCGCCGCGTTGACGATGTCGCCGTCCGAACCGGAGAACTCGTTGGCGACGGCCACGACGGGACCGCGCGGGGCGTCCTCGGGGTAGCTGTAGGGGCGCATGCCGCGCGGGACGGCCCAGCCGACGATGCGCCGGGCGAGCTTCTCCACCACGAGCTGGGAGGTGTGGCCGCCGCGGTTCTCGCGCACGTCGACGACCAGGCCCTCGCGGGCCACCTCGACCCGCAGGTCGCGGTGGATCTGGGCCCAGCCGGGCGCCTGCATGTCCGGGACGTGGAGGTAGCCGAGGCGGCCGCCGGACTTCTCGTGGACGTAGGCGCGGCGGTCGGCGACCCAGGCGTGGTAGCGCAGCGGCTCCTCGTCGGCGAGCGGGACGACGACGGCGTGCCGGGGCTCACCGCCCCCGGACGGCGAGATCGTGAGCTCCACCGGCTTGTTCGCCGTGCCGACCAGCAGCCGTCCGGGTCCGGTGACCGGGTCGACCGGCTGCCCGGCGATCGCCACGATGGCGTCCCCGGGGCGTACGGCCACACCGGGCGCGGCCAGCGGGCTGCGGGCCTCCGGGTCGGAGGTCTCCGAGGGCAGGATGCGGTCGACCCGCCAACTGCCGTCCTCGTGACGGGAGATGTCGGCGCCGAGCAGTCCCTGGCGGGGGCCGCCGCCGTGGCCGGCGCGCGGGGTGACGTAGGCGTGCGAGGTGCCCAGTTCGCCCTGGACCTCCCACAGCAGGTCGACCAGGTCGTCGTGGGTGGCGCACCGGTCCACGACCGGGCGGTAGCGGTCCAGGACGCCGTCCCAGTCGACGCCGCTCATGTCCGGCCGCCAGAAGTGGTCGCGCATGATGCGGCCGTTCTCGTCGAACATCTGCCGCCACTCGGCGGCCGGGTCGATGAACTGGCGCACCCGCCCGAGGTCGACGGTGAGGTTGGAGTCGCTCTCGTCGTCGCCGGAGGCACGCCGGTCGCTGGGGACGACCTTGAGCCGTCCGCCGGTCCACAGCAGCACCCGCTTGCCGTCGCCGCTGACCTCGAAGTGGTCGGCGTCCGCGGCCAGATGCTCGACGCGCTGCTGGACGAGGTCGTAGCGCTCCAGCTCGGTCTTGGGCTCCTGCGCGTCGGGCGTGGCGCGCGACGCGCCCAGCACCCCGGCGACGGGGTGGCGCAGCCACAGCACCCCGTCCTTGGCGGCGCGCAGACCCGAGTAGCGGGCGGCCTCGACCGGGAACGGCACGATGCGGTCGGCGAGGCCGTCCAGGTCGATGCGCGTGGTGGGAGTGCCCTCGCTGTCGGGGGTCTCCTCACGGTCGGGCGTCTCGAAGGGGCGGCCGTGCCGCTGCGGGCCGAACGGCGAGGGCGTGGTGGCCGCGAGGGTGATCAGGTGCGGCCGGGCGCCCTCCACGAAGGCCAGGTCGAAGACGTGCTCGTCGTAGACCGGGTCGAAGGCGCGGGTCGACAGGAAGGCGAGGTGCCTGCCGTCGGCGGTGAAGGCGGGCGAGTAGTCCTGGAAGCGCAGCGGGGTGGCCTCGGTGACCGACAGGTCGGTGGTGTTGGCGAGCCGGAGCTGGGACAGCGGGCGCGGTCCCGGGTGGGACCAGGCGAGCCAGGCCGAGTCGGGTGAGAAGACCAGGCCGGACACGTCGCCGTCCTCGCTGCGGTCCACTTCCCGCACCTCGCCGGTCTCCCGCTCCACCAGCAGCAGGCGCCCGTCGTGCGAGGCCACGGCGGCACGGCTGCCGTCGGGCGCCATGGCGAGGTCCAGCACCCTGCCGAGCTGCCCGGCGGCGAGCCGGCGCGGGGTGGCGCCCGGGGTGAGGCCGGTGGCGGGCGCGAACTCCAGGGCGTCGTCGCCCTCGGCGTCCGTCACCCACACCACCCACTCCTCGCCGTCGGCGCGGAACGTCCGGGGCAGCCGGGCCCGGACGCCGGGCGTGGCGGCGAGCGCGCGGGCCGGGCCGGAGCGGTGGGTGACCCAGTGCACGGAGCCGCGCACGGACACGGCGCTGCCGCGGGCGGTGTGGTCGGGAGAGGCCGAGCCGAACCAGCGGGAGGCGTTCACCGTGAAGGGCTGGAGGTCGGCGCGCTGCCCGCCGAGGCGCAGGTCGAGCCGGCGCGGCTCGGCCCCGTCCAGGTCGTCGAGCAGCCACAGCTCACCGGCGCTGGAGTAGACGACCCGGCTGCCGTCGGTCGCGGCGTGCCGGGCGTAGAAGCCGCCGAGGGGGGTGTGGCGGCGCAGGTCGGAGCCGTCGGCGAGGGAGGAGTACAGCGCGCCGGTGCCCTCGTGGTCGGAGAGGAAGCCGACCCGGTCCCCCACCCACAGCGGGTACTCGAGGTTGCCGTCGAGGTCCTCGTGCAGCCGCACGAACTCGCCGTCGCCCTCGCGGTCGATCCACAGCTTGCCCGCGGTGCCGCCGCGGTACCGCTTCCACCAGGCCGCCTCACGGCCCATGGGCGCGGACAGCAGCACCGTGTGCGGGCCGTGGGCGACGTCCCCGACGGGACCGTAGGGCAGGGTGGCGGCCGGGCCGCCGTCCAGCGGCACGGCACGGGCCCAGGTGCGGCGCAGACTGGCCTGCCCCTCGGTGCTGATCGCCAGGACCTCGCCCCCGGGGGTCCACCCGCGCACCTGGGTCCTCAGGCTGCCCCAGTGGGTCAGTCTCCTCGACGGGCCGCCGTCGACCGGCGCGATGTGCACCTCGGGAGCTCCGTCGCGGGTGGAGGTCCAGGCGACGGTGGTGCCGTCGGGAGAGATCCGGGGCTGGGTCACCGGCACGTTGTCGGCGCTGACCCGCCACGCGCGGCCGCCGTCGAGCGGGGCGAGCCACACGTCGTCCTCGGCGGTGAAGGCGACCAGGTCGCCGTGCACATGGGGGAACCGGAGGTAAGCAGGCGATGTCACCCGATCACCCTATGCAGGCGGGCCGTCGCGCGGACAGGGTTCGGATCACTTGCCCTCGACGGGGCGGCAGTCCGGGTACCGGTCGCACCAGATGGTCTGCGTGACGGTCACGGTGACGGTGGGTCCGGGCTGCCCGTTCCCGCTCCCACTCCCGCCCCCGCCGACCGGCGGCGGGCTGGTGCGGTCGCAGTCGCCGAGCCCGTCGACCGTGAACCAGGTCTTGCCGTCGACCTCGGCGGTGATGGTGCCGCGCACGCAGGCGCCCTCGACGGCGTGGGTGACGCGGCCCTCGACGTCGATGTCCTTGCCGTCCTTCGTCTCGCCCTGGCAGTCGACGGTGGCGACGGTCCGCTCGCCGGCCCGGTCCGCCGAGGGCGACGCCTTGCCGCCGTCGCCGTAGGAGGCCGTGCAGGTCAGCCAGCGCACGCCCGCCTTCTGCCGGTTCAGCTCCCTGGTCACGGTCTCGTCGACGGTGTACGCGACGGACGCGGAGCTGATGCCGCCTGGCTCACACGCGACCGCACCGCCCACGGCGACCACCGCGAACACCGCCGCCACCGCCACCCGGCGGCCCCGCGCTCCCCGACAGATCCTCCTGAATGCCCCCATCATGAAGGGCAGCCTGCCACCGACGGGGGCGGCGCGGTAGGGCGCAAAGGCGTCAACCGCGCAGCAGGAGCCGCTCCTGACGCTCCACCAGATTCCCCAGCTCGTCGCCGAGTTGCACCGCCCGCGTGCGGTCCGCGCGTTCCACGGTGCCTCCGGAAGGGGTCAGGACCAGCGCCCGGTGCGTGCCAGGAGCACGGCGGCCGCCGCCGTCCCGGCGGTCGAGGTGCGCAGCACACTGCGCCCGAGGCGGTACGCCCCGGCCCCCGCCTCCTCGAACAGCGCGAGCTCCTCCGGCGCGACGCCCCCCTCGGGCCCCACGACGAGCACGATCTCGCCGGTGGACGGCAGGCCGGCCGTCGCCAGGGGCTCCTCGCCGCTCTCGTGCAGCACGGCCGCGAAGTCCGCCCCGGCGAGCAGCGCGGCGACCTGCTTGGTGGTCGCGGCCTCCGCGACCTCGGGGAAGCGGACCCGGCGGGACTGCTTGCCGGCCTCGCGGGCCGTCGCCCGCCACTTCGCCAGGGCCTTGGCCCCGCGCTCGCCCTTCCACTGCGTGATGCACCGCGCGGCGGACCAGGGCACGATCGCGTCGACACCGACCTCGGTCATGGTCTCGACGGCCAGTTCCCCGCGGTCGCCCTTGGGCAGGGCCTGGACGACGGTCACCCGGGGCTGCTCCGCGGGCTCCTCGCTCACCGAGTCGAGCCGGACGATCAGCCGGTCCTTGCCCTCGGTGCCGAGCACGACGCAGTCGGCCCAGCGCCCGGCGCCGTCCGTCAGGACGACGTCCTCGCCGGCCCGCAGCCGCTTCACCGCGACGGCGTGCCGCCCCTCCGGTCCGTCGAGCACGTACCGGCCGCCGCCGTCCGCGGGGAAGTGCTCGACCACGAACACCGGCGCGGTCATCGCGCACCCCCCGCCAGCGCCGCGCGGGCGGCGGCGAGTTCCCCGGCGAGCACCTCGACCAGGTGCCCAGCGGGCATCTCCCGGGCCAAACGGTGCCCCTGCCCGGCCCAGAGCGCCATCCCCTGGGCGTCGCCGGCCTTGGCGGCGGCCTTGCGCAGCGGCGCGGTGAGGTGGTGGACCTCGGGGTAGGCGGCGGGCGCGTACGGGCCGTGCTCGCGCAGGAACCGGTTGACCAGGCCGCGCGCCGGGCGGCCGGTGAAGGCCCGGGTCAGCTCCGTGCGGACGAACAGGGGGTTGGTCAGGGCCTGCTTGTGCAGGGCGTGCGCACCCGACTCGTGCGTGGGGAGGAAGGCCGTGCCGAGCTGGGCGGCGCCGGCGCCCGCCGCGAGCACCGCGGCGATCTGGCCGCCGCGCATGATGCCCCCGGCGGCGACGACGGGGATGGTCACGGCCTCACGCACCTGCGCGACCAGGGAGAGCAGTCCGATGCCGCTGCCGTCGGTCTCGGGGGTGTCCCGGTGGGTGCCCTGGTGGCCGCCGGCCTCGACGCCCTGCGCGATGACGCCGTCCGCGCCGGCCCGCTCCACGGCCCGGGCCTCCTCGGGGGTGGTCGCGGCGGCCAGGACGAAGGTGCCGACGCGGTGCAGGGTGTCGATCACCTCGCGGTCCGGGACGCCGAAGTGGAACGACACCACCGGCACGGGGTTGTCGCGCAGCACCACGAGTTTGGCCTCGAAGCCGTCGTCGCGTCCGCTCTCCGGGTCGCCGAGCTCGGTCTCGTACCAGGTCGCCTCGCCGGCCAGCTGGTGGGCGTAGACGTCCACGGCGGCGGGGTCGGCGAGGTCCGGGTGCGGCATGAAGACGTTGACGCCGAACGGCCTGCCCGTGAGGCTCCTGAGCTGCTTGATCTCCTGGTACATCCCGTCGGCGGTCTTGTACCCGGCGGCGAGGAATCCGAGCCCGCCCGCCTCGCACACGGCGGCGGCGAGCTGCGGGACGGAGATGCCGCCCGCCATGGGGGCCTGCACGATCGGGAGCGGGAAGAGATCGGTCAGAGCGGAGGACATGACCGCATGTTGTCACGTCCTCCGCGCCCGCCCGAAACCGGCCTGCTGTATGGCATAGACCAGAGGAATGCCCGCTTCCGCACCCCGCCGCGGCGCTTTCGCCGACACCGCCCGCAGGCTCGCTCAGCGCCCGTTGAACGCGTCCTTCAGCCGCGAGAACAACCCCTGCTGCCCGGGCTGGAACTGGCCCGTGGGGCGCTCCTCGCCGCGGAGTTTGGACAGCTCGCGCAGGAGGCGCTCCTGCTCGGGGTCGAGCTTGGTCGGCGTCTGGACCTCGACGTGGACGATGAGGTCGCCGCGCCCGCCGCCGCGCAGGTGGGTGACACCCCGGCCGTGCAGCGGGATCGACTGGCCGGACTGGGTGCCCGGGCGGATGTCGACCTCCTCCAGGCCGTCCAGCGTCTCCAGCGGGACCTTCGTGCCGAGGGCCGCCGCCGTCATCGGCAGCGTGACCGTGCAGTGCAGGTCGTCGCCGCGGCGCTGGAACTGCGCGTGGGGCAGCTCGTGGATCTCGACGTAGAGATCGCCGGCCGGACCGCCGCCGGGCCCGACCTCGCCCTCGCCGGCGAGCTGGATGCGCGTGCCGTTGTCCACACCCGCCGGGATCTTGACCGTGAGGGTGCGGCGGGAGCGCACCCGGCCGTCGCCCGCGCACTCGGGGCACGGCGTCGGGACGACCGTGCCGAAGCCCTGGCACTGGGGGCAGGGACGGGACGTCATGACCTGGCCCAGGAAGGACCGGGTGACCTGCGACACCTCGCCGCGGCCGCGGCACATGTCGCACGTCTGCGCGGAGGTGCCCGGCGCGGCGCCCTCGCCGTTGCAGGTGTTGCAGACGACGGCCGTGTCGACCTGGATGTCCTTCGTCGTGCCGAAGGCCGCCTCGTCGAGCTCCACCTCGATGCGGATCATGGCGTCCTGGCCGCGGCGGGTGCGCGAACGCGGTCCGCGCTGCGACGCCGTGCCGAAGAACGCGTCCATGATGTCGGAGAAGTTCCCGAAGCCGCCGGCTCCGAAGCCGCCCGCCCCGGCGCCGCCGGACTGCGAGAGCGGGTCGCCGCCGAGGTCGTAGACCTGCTTCTTCTGCGGGTCCGACAGCACCTCGTAGGCGGCGTTGATCTCCTTGAACCGCTCCTGGGTCTTCGGATCGGGGTTGACGTCCGGGTGCAGCTCGCGGGCGAGCCGCCGGAAGGCCTTCTTGATCTCTTCCTGCGACGCGTCGCGGCGCACGCCGAGTACGGCGTAGTAGTCCGTGGCCACTACGACTCCGCCAGGATCTGTCCGACGTACCGTGCCACTGCGCGTACCGCTCCCATCGTTCCCGGGTAGTCCATGCGGGTCGGTCCGACCACGCCGAGCTTGGCGACTGCCTCGCCGCCCGAACCGTAGCCGACCGACACGACGGACGTGGAGTTGAGTCCTTCGTGGGCGTTCTCGTGACCGATCCGTACGGTCACGCCCGGATCCTTCGCCTCGCCGAGCAGCTTGAGGAGCACGACCTGCTCCTCCAGCGCCTCCAGCACGGGCCGGATCGTGAGGGGGAAGTCATGACCGAAGCGGGTCAGATTGGCGGTGCCGCCGATCATCAGCCGCTCCTCGTTCTCCTCGACGAGCGTCTCCAGGAGTGTGGAGAGCACCGTGGAGACCGTACCCCGGTCCTCGTGCTCGAACGCCTCCGGGAGATCCTCCACCAGACCGGGCACGTCCGCGAAACGGCGGTTCGCCACCCGGCTGTTGAGGCGCGCGCGCAGATCCGCGAGCGAGGCCTCGCCGAAGGGCGCCGGGCAGTCCACCACGCGCTGTTCGACCCGGCCGGTGTCCGTGATCAGCACGAGCATCACCCGGGCGGGCGCCAGGGAGAGCAGCTCCACGTGCCGCACGGTCGAGCGGGTCAGCGACGGGTACTGCACGACGGCGACCTGGCGCGTGAGCTGCGCGAGCAGCCGCACCGTGCGCGCCACGACGTCGTCGAGGTCGACGGCGCCCTCCAGGAAGTTCTGGATCGCGCGCCGCTCGGGCGCGGTCATCGGCTTGACGCCGGCGAGCTTGTCCACGAACAGGCGGTAGCCCTTGTCGGTGGGGATCCGCCCGGCACTGGTGTGCGGCTGGGCGATGTACCCCTCGTCCTCCAGGGCCGCCATGTCGTTGCGCACGGTCGCCGGGGAGACGCCGAGGTTGTGCCGCTCGGTGAGGGCCTTGGAGCCGACCGGCTCCTCGGTGCCGACGTAGTCCTGGACGATGGCGCGCAGCACTTGCAGCCTGCGTTCACTGAGCATCGCGCACACCTCCAGAAGTCGTCCGCCCGTTGCCCGCCGTTCGCGGCCTGGCACTCTGCGCGTGCGAGTGCCAGCATTCCCCGGCCCAGTGTACGGCGGTGGGGTACGCCCCCGGCAAGGCTGGTCGTGCGGCGTCGTGCCGCGGGCGGGGCGCACCGCTAGCGTCGCCGTATGACGGTGACTTGGGAAGAGGCCGGGTGGGAGCGGATGGCCGCCGGGGTGGGGCGGTGCCGCCTGCCGGTGTGGGACTGCACGGCGGGGCTGGTCGCCGGTGAGGGCGCGGTCCTGGTGGTGGACGCGGGGTCCAGCCCGGCCGAGGGCGCGCGGTTGCGCGAGCAGGCGCAGTCGCTCACCGGTCGCCGTGTGACGCATCTCGCGCTGACGCATCCCCACTTCGACCACGTCTTCGGGGCGGCGGCGTTCACCGGGGCGGAGATGTTCGCGGCGGTGGGCGCGGACGCGGCGCTGACGCGTGCACGGGACCGCGAGGAGCTGTACGAGGACGCGGTGGGCAACGGCCTGGCACGGGACGTGGCCCGCGCGTCGGCGGACCGGCTGGCCGCGCCCCGGCACCTGGTCTCCGGCGAGTGGACCCTGGACCTGGGCGGCGGGCGGCGGGTGCTGCTGGCGAACGTGGGCCCGGGGCACACCGCGCACGATCTGGCGGTGCTGGTGCCGGGCGATCCGGAGGTGGTGTTCTGCGGGGACCTGGTGGAGGAGTCGGGCGAGCCGCAGGCGGGCCCGGACGCCGTGCCCTCGCAGTGGCCGGCCGCGCTGGACCGGCTGCTCGCCCTCGGCGGCGAGGACGCGCTGTACGTGCCCGGTCACGGAGCGGTGGTCGACGCGGCGTTCGTCCGGGCCCAGCGGGACGCGCTGGCCGCGCGTTTCGGCGTGTCGTCGTGACCGTCCGGCGGCTTTCCCTATCGTCGTGCGAATGCGCCAGTACTCGACCGATCTGACCCCGCCGTGGAAGAAGCCGAAGCCGGTTCCCGAGGTCCCGGCCGAGCCGGGCCTGGTGGTGGAGGAACCCGGAACCGGATTCTGCGGCGCGGTGATCCGCTGCGAGGCGGGCACGGTGACCCTGGAGGACCGCTTCGGCAAGCACCGGGTCTTCCCCCTGGAGCCGCGCGGGTTCCTGCTGGAGGGCCGGGTCGTGACGCTGGTCCGGCCGGGCCCGGGCGCTCCGGCACGTCCCTCGCGCACGGCGTCCGGTTCGGTGGCGGTGCCGGGTGCCCGCGCGCGCGTGGCCCGGGCGGGCCGCATCTACGTCGAGGGCCGGCACGACGCCGAGCTGGTCGAGAAGGTGTGGGGCGACGACCTGCGCATCGAGGGCGTGGTGGTGGAGTACCTGGAGGGCGTGGACGACCTCCCGTCGATCGTCGACTCCTTCGCACCCGGCCCGGACGCGCGCCTCGGCGTCCTGGTCGACCACCTCGTGCCGGGCTCCAAGGAGTGGCGCATCGCGCAGTCGGTGACGAGCGAGCACGCGCTGGTGGTGGGCCACCCGTACATCGACGTCTGGGAGGCCGTGAAGCCGTCGTCCCTCGGCATCGCGGCCTGGCCCCGTGTGCCGCGCGGCCAGGACTGGAAGACGGGCGTGTGCCGCGCCCTGGGCTGGCCGGAGAACACGGGCGCGGCCTGGCAGCGGATCCTGTCCGGGGTCCACTCGTACAAGGACCTGGAGCCCGAACTGCTCGGGCGGGTGGAAGAGCTGATCGACTTCGTGACGGCCCCCGCGGACTGACCGCCTCGCCCCGTTGCCGCACGCGCGGCCCGCCGGCAGCGCCCTCAGTCCACCAGGTCGCGCACCACGCCGTCCGCCAGCAGCCGCCCCCGCAGGGTCAGCACGGCCCGCCCCTGCTCGTACGGCCCCGGCTGCAGCAGTCCGTCCGACAGCGCCCGGCGCGAGGCGGCCAGGCCCGCCTCCCGCAGCAGTGACAGCGGGACCCCGTCCCGCAGCCGCAGCTCCAGCAGGATCCGCTCGACCCGCCGGTCCTCCGCCGAGAGCACCTCACGACCGGCCCCGGGCGACCTTCCCGCCGCCAGGGCGGCCGCGTAGGCGCCCGGGTGCTTCACGTTCCACCAGCGCACCCCGCCGACGTGGCTGTGGGCCCCGGGTCCGGCGCCCCACCAGTCGGCGCCCCGCCAGTACAGCTCGTTGTGCAGGCACCGGCCCGCCTCGGAGGTCGCCCAGTTCGACACCTCGTACCAGTCGAACCCGGCGCCGGAGAGCACCTCGTCGGCGATCAGGTACCGGTCGGCGTGGACGTCGTCGTCGGTCATCGGCACCTCGCCCCGGCGGATGCGGCGGGCCAGCTGCGTGCCCTCCTCGACGATCAGCGCATAGGCGCTGACGTGGTCGGGCCCGGCGCCCAGCACCGCGTCCAGAGAGGCCCGCCAGTCGTCGTCGGACTCCCCCGGCGTGCCGTAGATGAGGTCGAGGTTCACGTGCTCGAACCCGGCCGCCCGGGCCTCCGCGACGCAGGCCTCGGGCCGCCCGGGCGTGTGGGTGCGGTCCAGCACCTTCAGCACGTGCTGCCGTGCGCTCTGCATGCCGAAGGAGATCCGGTTGAAGCCGCCTTCGCGCAGGGTCGCCAGGTACGCCGGGTCCACCGACTCGGGGTTCGCCTCGGTCGTGATCTCGGCGTCCTCCGCGAGGCCGAACTCCTCGCGGACGGCCCGCAGCATCCGCACCAGGTCCCGGGCGTCCAGCAGCGTCGGCGTGCCCCCGCCCACGAACACCGTCCGCACGGACCGCGGGTCGTCCCCCAGCACCTTGCGGGCCAGCCGGACCTCGTCCACCAGCGTCCCGGCGTAGTTGTCACGGGAGGCCAGCACGCCGCCGGTGCCGCGCAGCTCGGTCGCCGTGTAGGTGTTGAAGTCGCAGTAGCCGCAGCGGGTCGCGCAGTAGGGGACGTGCAGGTAGAACCCGAGGGGGCGGTCGGCGGCCCCGGCGAGAGCGGACGCGGGCAGCGCGCCGTCGGCGGGGACGGGCTCGCCGTCGGGGAGTGCGGAAGGCATGCCTTCCATTGTCCAGCACCGGCGGGCTCACTCCGCCTGGAGCACCAGCAGCGCCAGATCGTCCGCCGGGGGCCGTTCCCCGAAGTCGTGCACGAGCCGCTGGATCCGCTCGGCTATCAGCTCCGCCCGGAGCCCGGCGCACCCGGCCAGCGCCGCCGCGAGCCCGTCGCCGTCGTCGAACTGCCGGGAACCGGAACGGCGCTCGGTCACGCCGTCGGTGACGCACAGCAGGGTGTCCCCCGAGCGCAGGTCGAAGCTCTCACTGGTGTACGTGGCGTCCTCCACGACGCCCAGCAGGGTCTGCGGCCGCGCGCAGGGCTGGACCTCGCCGCCCGCCCCGAGCAGCAGCGGCAGGGGGTGCCCGGCGGAGGCGACCGTGCAGTGGACCCCGCCGTCGAAGGGGACCAGTTCGCCGTAGAGCAGGGACAGGAAGCGCGTCTGGGGGCCGTCGCCGGGCGGGGTCGGACGGGCCCCCGCGGCCACCAGGGCCCGGGCCGCGGCGTCGGCGGCCTCGGTGGCGTCGTCCAGCAGGAGCTGGTTGAGGCGGTCGAGGACATCGGCGACGCGGTAGCCCTCGCGGGCCAGCAGGCGCAGCCAGGGGCGGGCCAGACCGATGACGACGGCCGCCTCGGGCCCCTTGCCCTGGACGTCGCCGACGGCGAAGCACCAGCGGCCGTCGCCGGCCGGGAACAGGTCGTAGAAGTCGCCGCTGGGCCCGCCCTTGTCGCACGGCTCGTAGACGAGCGCGCTGCGCACGCCGGGGATCTCGGCGACGGCGCCGGGCAGCAGTCCGCGCTGGAGCACGGCGCTGATGGTGGCCTGGCGCGCGTACTGTCGGGCGGCGCCGACGGCGAGCGCGACGCGCCGGCTGAGGTCCTCGACGAGGCCGGTGACCTCGTCGGGGAAGCCGGCCGTCCCCGACCGTCCGATGACGAGGGTGCCCAGCGGCCTGCCCCCCGCGACCAGCCGGTACGCCAGGGCCGCGCCGGGCTCGCCGAGGGCCTCACCGGGCCAGTGGTAGGCGGCGGGCCCGGGCCGGGCCGGGTCGGACGGCTGCGGCGGCTCCTTCTCCAGGGCCCGGCGCAGTTCCTCGACGCGGTGCTCGCTGCCGTGCCAGACCCGGGTGAGGCCGGGCCCGTCCGCGCCGCTCCAGCCGCCGGTGGCCTCGTCCTCCATCCACATCGCGCACCAGTCGGCGAGCCGCGGCACGATCAGCTGCCCGGTGAGCGCGGCGACCAGGTCCTCGTCGAGCTGCCCCGCGAGCAGGTCGGAGGCCTCGGCGAGGAAGGACAGCGCCCCGCGGCCCAGCCAGCCGCCGTCCCGCTCCTCGCACCGCTCCCGGCGGTCGCCCGGGCCGGCCGGCTCCCGCGGCTGCGCCGGGCCGGCCGCGTCCGGTGCGTCGTTCCGCCGGGTCCCTGCTCCGGGCCGGGCGGGCCCCGGCGGCTCGGGGGCGAGACTCTCCGCGACCCGCAGGTCGCGCACCAGCGCGTGCTCCCCGTCGTACGTCCCGGCCTGCGCGTCGATCTGCCCCTGCGCCTCGCACCCGGCCACGGGCAGCCGCGCCCACACGGTCTTGCGGCCGGTGCGGTACGTGATCCCCCACGCTTCGGACAGGGCGCCGACGAGCCGCAGGCCGCGCCCGTACTCGGGCGGCTCCGGCGACGGCTCCGGCTCGACGCCGCGCGGCGCGCGGGAGGGGTGGTGGTCGCAGACCTCCACGACCAGCGCGGCCGTGTCCGGCGCGTCGCCCTCCAGCCGGCACTCCAGCTCGACGTCGGTGCCGGCGTGCACGACGGCGTTGGTGACGAGTTCACTGACGACGAGCCGGGCGTCGGCGGCCAGTCGCTCGGTGAGGTGCCCGGCCCCGGGCAGGCCGGCCTCCGCCCACTCGGCGAAGGCGGCGCGCAGCAGGCTGCGGGCGGCGCCCGGCGCGAGGGAGCTGCCGGGCAGGGTGGCGTGCGCCCGCGCGTGTGTGGGCGCGGGCGCCTGCCCGGCGGGCGCGAACGCTTCGGGAGCGGGCTCGGCGAGCCCTTCCTGCACGGGCACGGACGGGTCCCGGGCATGCGCAGGCGCCTGCGAGGCACGGGAGACGGTCTCCCGTTGCGTCGGAATGGCCCCCATGGACGGCTCCCCGGGCAGTTCGTACGAATACGCCACAGTCGATGCCGACAGGGTGACAGAACGGCCACGCCCATGAGCGCGGAGTTACCGAAGTGGGCCGTCATGAGTGAGACGAGTGCTACGGACGTGGTCGAGAAACGGTCACGAGACGGTCGGATCCGAGCACCCGGGTGTCACCGCCCGCTCCGGGGCCGCGCCCGCGCCCCACGGACGGCAGCGGGCCGGCGCCTGTGCGGCGCCGGCCCGGGACGGATCACCCGCAGGCGTGCTACGCCTCGCGGGACCCCTCGTACATCTCCTCGATCAGGTGCTTGTACTCCCGCTCCACGACGGGCCGCTTCAGCTTCAGGCTCGGCGTGATCTCACCGTGCTCCACGTCGAGGTCCCGCGGCAGCAGCCGGAACTTCTTGATGGTCTGCCAGCGCTGCAGCCCCTCGTTGAGCTGCTTCACGTACCCGTCGACCATCTCCACGGTCTGCGGCGCCGCCACGATCTCCGCGTACGGCCTGCCCTCGAGGCCGTTGTCCTTGGCCCACTCGGTGATGGCGATCTCGTCGAGCGCGATGAGGGCCGTGCAGTAGTTCCGGTCGGCCCCGTGCACGAGGATGTTGGACACGTACGGGCAGACCGCCTTGAACTGCCCCTCGACCTCCGCCGGAGCGATGTACTTGCCGCCCGAGGTCTTGATGAGGTCCTTCTTGCGGTCGGTGATCCGCAGGTAGCCGTCGGGCGACAGCTCCCCGATGTCGCCGGTGTGGAACCAGCCGTCCGGCTCCAGCACCTCGGCGGTCTTCTCGGGCAGGTTGTGGTAGCCCTCCATGATGCCGGGGCCGCGCAGCAGGATCTCCCCGTCGTCCGCGATGCGCACCTCGGTGCCGGGCAGCGGCTTGCCGACCGTGCCCGTGCGGTAGGCCTCGCCCGGGTTGACGAAGGACGCGGCGGAGGACTCGGTCAGGCCGTAGCCCTCCAGGATGTGGATGCCGGCGCCCGCGAAGAAGTAGCCGATCTCGGGCGCGAGGGCGGCCGAGCCCGACACGCAGGCCCGCAGGTTGCCGCCGAAGGCCTCCCGGATCTTGGCGTACACCAGGGTGTCGGCGACCTTGTGCTTGGCGTTCAGCCCGAACGGCACGGTCGCGACACCGGTGCGCCGGAAGTTGTCCTGGGAGACCTTGGCGTACTCGCGGGCGACCTCGGCGGCCCACTGGAAGATCTTGTACTTCGCCCCGCCGCCCGCCCGGGCCTTGGCGGCGACCCCGTTGTAGACCTTCTCGAAGATGCGCGGCACGGCGGCCATGTAGGTCGGCTGGACCACCGGCAGATTCTCGATGATCTTGTCGACGCGACCGTCGACGGCGGTGACGTGCCCGACCTCGAGCTGCCCGGAGGTGAGCACCTTGCCGAAGACGTGCGCGAGCGGCAGCCACAGGTACTGCACGTCGTCACCGCCGACCAGCCCGGTCGCGGCGATGGCCTTGGCCATGTACGACCAGTTGTCGTGCGGCAGCCGCACGCCCTTGGGGCGACCGGTGGTGCCCGAGGTGTAGATGAGGGTGGCGAGCTGGTCCTTGGTGATGGACCCGACCCGCTCCTTGATCAGCTCGGGTTCCTTCTCGAGCCGGGCGGCGCCGCGCCTCTCCAGCTCCTCCAGGGTGAGGATCCAGTCGGCCGTCTCCGCGCCGGCCGGGTCCACGACCACCACATGGGTCAGCTCCGGCAGTTCGGCCCGCTTCTCCTTGGCCTTGGCGAGCTGCTCGGCGTTCTCCGCGATGAGCACCCGGCTCTCGGAGTCCGACAGGATGTACGCCGACTCGTCGGCGTTGGTCTGCGGGTAGACCGTGGTGGTGGCGGCGCCGGCGCACATGATGCCGAGGTCCGCCAGGATCCACTCGATGCGGGTGCTGGAGGCCAGGGCGACGCGCTGCTCCGGCTGCACGCCCAGCTCGATCAGGCCCGCGGCGATGGCGTAGACCCGCTCGGCGGCCCGGGCCCAGGTGAGCGACTTCCACTCCTCCGGCCCCTCGCCGGAGGGCGAGGGCACCGGATACCGGTAGGCCTCGGCGTCCGGCGTGGCGGCCACGCGCTCCAGGAAGAGGCCCGCCACGGAGGGCGGACGGTTCTCGATCAAGGTCTGTGTGTCGCTCACGACATCCTCCGGGCCCGCGGCAGCGCGGCTGGCTCAGGTGCGGCTGGTTGGTCCTCACGAGCTGCAGGTCACGCCTGTTGTTTAACTGGTGAGTAACTATCGAGCAGGGATCAGAGTAAAGGTCGGCCGGTTCCTGCGTAAGGGGCCGCGGCCTGTCACTTCGTACAGAGAGCTACCCCGTGGACGCACCGGGGCCCGCCGCGCTTTCGCACGACGGGCCCTTGTTGTACCCGGTTTGCGGTGTAACCCGCGGTATCGGCGGCTACTTCTTGGCCTTGCCGGACCCCGCGCTGTCATCGCTGGACAGGACCGCGATGAAGGCCTCCTGAGGAACCTCCACGGACCCCACCATCTTCATCCGCTTCTTGCCCTCCTTCTGCTTCTCCAGCAGCTTCCGCTTACGGGAGATGTCACCGCCGTAGCACTTGGCGAGGACGTCCTTGCGGATGGCGCGGATGGTCTCGCGGGCGATGACCCGGGAGCCGATGGCGGCCTGGACCGGCACCTCGAAGGCCTGCCGCGGGATGAGCTCCTTGAGCTTGGCGACGAGCCGGACCCCGTAGGCGTACGCCTGGTCCTTGTGGGTGATCGCCGAGAAGGCGTCCACCTTGTCGCCGTGCAGCAGGATGTCCACCTTGACCAGGCTGGAGGTCTGCTCGCCGGTGGGCTCGTAGTCGAGCGAGGCGTAGCCGCGGGTCTTGGACTTCAGCTGGTCGAAGAAGTCGAAGACGATCTCGGCGAGCGGCAGCGTGTAGCGGATCTCGACCCGGTCCTCGGACAGGTAGTCCATGCCGAGCAGCGTGCCGCGCCGGGTCTGGCACAGCTCCATGATCGAGCCGATGAACTCGCTCGGCGCCAGGATGGTGGCCCGCACGACCGGCTCGTACACGTCCGAGATCTTGCCCTCGGGGAACTCGCTCGGGTTGGTGACGGTGTGCTCGCTGCCGTCCTCCATGACCACGCGGTAGACCACGTTCGGCGCGGTCGCGATCAGGTCGAGCCCGAACTCGCGCTCCAGCCGCTCGCGGATCACGTCCAGGTGCAGCAGCCCGAGGAAGCCGACGCGGAAGCCGAAGCCGAGCGCGGCGGAGGTCTCCGGCTCGTAGACCAGCGCGGCGTCGTTGAGCTGGAGCTTGTCCAGGGCCTCGCGCAGCTCCGGGTAGTCCGAGCCGTCCAGCGGGTACAGGCCGGAGAACACCATCGGCTTGGGGTCCTTGTAGCCGCCGAGGGGCTCGGTGGCGCCCTTGGACTGGCTGGTGACGGTGTCACCGACCTTGGACTGGCGGACGTCCTTCACACCGGTGATCAGGTAGCCCACCTCGCCGACGCCCAGTCCGTCGGCGGGCAGCATCTCCGGCGAGTTGGTGCCGATCTCCAGCAGCTCGTGGGTGGCGCCCGTGGACATCATCTTGATGCGCTCGCGCTTGTTGAGCTGCCCGTCGATGACACGGACGTAGGTCACCACACCGCGGTAGGAGTCGTAGACCGAGTCGAAGATCATGGCGCGCGCGGGGGCGTCCGCGACACCCACCGGGGCCGGGACCTCGGCGACGACCTTGTCCAGCAGCGCGTCGACGCCGACGCCGGTCTTGGCGGACACCTTCAGGACGTCACCGGGCTCGCAGCCGATGAGGTGCGCGAGCTCCTCGGCGAACTTCTCGGGCTGCGCGGCCGGCAGGTCGATCTTGTTCAGCACGGGGATGATCGTGAGGTCGTTCTCCATCGCCAGGTACAGGTTGGCGAGGGTCTGCGCCTCGATGCCCTGGGCGGCGTCGACCAGGAGGATGGTGCCCTCGCAGGCGGCGAGCGACCGCGAGACCTCGTAGGTGAAGTCGACGTGCCCCGGGGTGTCGATCATGTTCAGGATGTGCGTGTTGCCCTTGTCGTGGGTGGGGGCCCACGGCAGACGCACCGCCTGAGACTTGATCGTGATGCCACGCTCGCGCTCGATGTCCATGCGGTCGAGGTACTGGGCGCGCATCTGCCGCTGCTCGACCACTCCGGTCAGCTGGAGCATCCGGTCGGCGAGCGTGGACTTGCCGTGGTCGATGTGCGCGATGATGCAGAAGTTGCGGATCAGAGCCGGGTCGGTACGGCTCGGCTCGGGCACGTGGCTGGGGATCGCGGGCACGCAGGGTCCTGATTCTTGAGGCGTCCGCAGTGTCTGCGGTCTCGGGTCGGATCGATACGTAGCCTCCATGGTCCCACGGGTGCGGACCGCGGACGGGTTTGGGCCGGGAAAGGGCCCGCTGGTAGCCTGGGTGGCTGTGCCTCATGCCCTCTCGCAGGAGGCACGACTCAAGAAATCACCGGTACGGGACCCGAGCGGTGCCGTGCCAGAACCTGAGAAGGCTCATTCGTGGCGAACATCAAGTCCCAGATCAAGCGGATCAAGACCAACGAGAAGGCGCGGCTGCGCAACAAGGCCGTCAAGTCCTCCCTCAAGACCGCGATCCGCAAGGCCCGTGAGGCTGCTGCCGCGGGTGACGTCGAGAAGGCCACCGAGTACCAGCGCGCTGCCGCGCGTCAGCTCGACAAGGCCGTCTCCAAGGGCGTCATCCACAAGAACCAGGCCGCCAACAAGAAGTCGGCGCTGGCTCAGAAGGTCGCCGCGCTCAAGGGCTGACGTCTGATGTGACGCCGGAGGGAATCGAGCGGGCCCTCTCTCATCCGCTCCCGTCCGGCACCCCTTCGGATCCGCGCGCGGCCTGCGTTCGCCACGCGGGCGCGGATCCAGCAGCGTGAACCGAACGGCCGGGTGTCCTCCTGTTCCCCATGGGAGGGCGCCCGGCCTTCGGCTTTCACCGGCCTCTCCTCAGGACCAGAACTCGTTGCTCCTGTCGATGTCCTCGACGCACTCGTCGAGGTCGGTGACCTTGTCGCCGACGATCCGGAAGATGATGCAGCCGGTGTCGTCGAGGTGCCTGCCGTTGCGCTCGGCCGTGAAGCGGGTCATGCCGACCGCGTGGCCGCGGCCGTCGACCGCGACGCCGATCAGTTCGGCACGCATCGTCCCCTGGGTCTCCGCGCCGAGCCGCTCGTACATCTCGATGATCGCGTTCGCCCCTTTGAAGTCACCCGACAGCGGGTGATCGCCGGGCACGTGGTGCGTGGCGTCCGCGGCCATCAGTTCGCGCAAGGTGTCCATGTCCCCGCGTGAGAAGGCCTCGAAGCCCTTGCGGACGAGCGCTGCGTGCGGGTGTTCAGCCATGATCCTCGCCACCTTTCCCTGGACTCGGCGACGTACGGCTGACTGTTTCGATTCTGCCTCCGGCCGGGTCCGTCGGCACAGCGGGGAGACGGGTTCCGGGGAGGGACGGGGTGCCGGCGACCCGGACGCACCGGCCTGGGTCCCCAGGACGACCCGGCTCCCGCACGGGACCCGACCGGCCCGCCGTTCCCATGCCGGCAACCTCGGCCTGTACCCGGCCGGCGACGGCCCGGCGCCCTCCACCGGTACGGCGGCGGCGAGTTCGCGCTGTTCTCCGGTCCCGGAATCCCCCGCGTGCGTCAGGCCCGGCCCCGGGAGCGGGCCGCGCGGGCGATGGTGACGACCGCCTTCTCCAGGGCGTACTCGGGGTCGTCGCCCCCGCCCTTCACACCCGCGTCCGCCTCGGCGACGGCCCGCAGCGCCGCCGCCACCCCGTCGGGGGTCCAGCCGCGCATCTGCTGGCGCACCCGGTCGATCTTCCAGGGCGGCATGCCCAGCTCCCGCGCCAGGTCCGCCGGCCGGCCGCCGCGGGCCGACGACAGCTTGCCGATGGCCCGGACGCCCTGCGCCAGCGCGCTCGTGATCAGCACCGGCGCCACTCCGGTCGCCAGCGACCAGCGCAACGCCTCCAGGGCCTCCGCGGCCCGGCCCTCGACCGCACGGTCCGCGACCGTGAAGCTCGACGCCTCGGCCCGCCCGGTGTAGTACCGCCCGACGACCGCTTCGTCGATCGTCCCCTCGACGTCCGCGACCAGCTGCGACACGGCCGACGCCAGCTCGCGCAGGTCGCTGCCGATCGCGTCGACGAGGGCCTGGCACGCCTCGGGGGTGGCGGACCGCCCGGCCGTGCGGAACTCGGCCCGCACGAACGCCAGCCGGTCCGCCGGCTTGGTCATCTTCGGGCAGGCCACCTCGCGGGCCCCGGCCTTGCGGGCCGCGTCGAGCAGACCCTTGCCCTTGGCCCCGCCGGCGTGCAGCAGGACGAGGGTGATCTCCTCGGCGGGCGACCCGAGATAGGACTTCACGTCCTTGACGGTGTCGGCCGACAGGTCCTGCGCGTTGCGCACGACGACGACCTTGCGCTCCGCGAACAGCGAAGGACTCGTCAGCTCGGCGAGCGTGCCGGGCTGCACCTGGTCCGACGCGAGGTCCCGGACGTCCGTGTCCGCGTCGGCGGCCTTCGCTGCGGCCACCACCTCCTGCACGGCGCGGTCCAGCAGCAGGTCCTCCTGGCCGACGGCGAGGGTCACCGGCGCGAGGGGATCGTCGTTCGCACTCTTCCTGGGCATCGCGACAAGCATCCCACGCGGCAGTGACAACGAGCCGGGCAGGACGGACCCGCGGACGGGCCTACGGCTCCTCCCGCCAGCCCTCCCACTCCCCGGCGAACCGGTCCAGCTCGTCCGGGTCCAGCCGCTCCTCCTCGTCGCGCAGCACGACCAGCCACTGCGCGTCCTCGGCGTCGTCCTCACCGGCCAGCGCGTCCCGCACCAGCTGCGGCTCCTCGGCGACACCGAACCGCTCCCCGAGCGCCTCCACCACTTCCTCGGCCGCGTCCCGGTCCGGCAGCACCAGCACATGTCGCACGTCACTCACGCCGGACATTGTCCGACACGGGCCCCGAGGCCGGCCCTCGGCCCCGGGTGGAACCGGTGCCGGCGGGCATGGCCGGCCCCGAAGGCACCGCGCTACACCGGGGTGCGCACGGCCGGCACCTCGGTCAGCACGATCCCGAACCTCTCGCGGTAGGCCGCGAGCACCTCCCCGTCCGTCTCCAGCTTCCACTCCTCCCGCGTACCGTCGGCCGCCGTCGCCGTCAGCTTCCGTCCCCCGAGCGTGATCCGTCCGCCGTCCTCCGTCACGCGGGAGCAGACCAGCGACCGTGTGAAGTGCGACTCCGGCGACGTTTGGTGCCACCACGCCCCGGCCACGAAGTCGCCGAGCACCCGCGGCCGCACCTCCAGGCGGTACTGCGGGCGACCGTCGCGCGTCACGTCCAGGTCCGCCGCCTCCGCGGCCCCGTGCCCGCCGCGCACCCCGGCCGCGTCCGGTCCCGCCTCGACGATGCGGAACGTGCCGGCCGGATCCTCCTGCTCACCGCGCTCCCCGAACGCCAGCGGCAGCCGGCTGTGCGCCCCGAAGCCGACGTCGGCCAGCCAGTCCCCCGCGTCCACCGTGCGCACCCGCAGCGCGAGGTGGTCGTACGGGATCCCGAGCCGCTCCCCGTCCGCGTGGACCCGCGCCGCCAGCAGCGCCACGTCGTACCCGAGCGCGGCGAGCAACGCCCCGAAGGCACCGTTGAGTTCGTAGCAGAACCCGCCCCGGCGCGCCCCCACCACCTTGTCCAGCAGCCGCTTCTCCTCCAGCACGATCTCCTCACCGAGGTGGATCGAGAGGTTCTCGAACGGCACGGTCTGCAGATGCCGCAGGTGCAGCTCGCGCAACGCGCCGACGGTGGGCCACGCCGGCTGCTCGACTCCGAGACGGCGCAGATAGGCATCAACCTGACTTGGGTTCATGCCCTCAGTCTCGCGCCACCGCCGGCCCTCCGTCCTCTCCCGTGACCGCCAGGGCGCCGTCCCGGTCCGTGCGCAGCACCGCCGCGCCCCCGGCGCGCAGCGCCGCGACCGTGCCGGGGGCCGGATGCCCGTACGGGTTGTCCTCGCCGCAGGAGATGAGGGCCAGCCGCGGGGCCACCCGGCGCAACAGGCCCGGGTCCTGGTACGCCGAGCCGTGGTGGGCGACCTTCAGCACGTCCACGCGCTCCAGCCCCCGGGCCGCCGGTGACCGCGCCAGCGCCCGCTGGGCCGGGGGTTCGAGGTCCCCGAGGAGCAGCAGGCGCAGTCCGCCGGACCGGACCAGCATGGCGACACTGGCGTCGTTCGGGCCCTCCGGTGCCGGGTGGGCCGGGAGCAACGACGGGGGCGTGCCCGGAGGCGGGCTGGTGGGCGGCCACACCACCTGCCAGGACAGCTCCCCCGCGCGCCGCTGCTCCCCGGCCGCCGCCCGCGTCACGGGAACCCGCCGCGCCGCCGCGTGCCTGCGGACGAACGCGGCCTGGTCCGCCGGTTCCTCGAAGCCCGTGGTGGCGATGGCCCCCACCTCCCGCCCGCGCAGCACCCCGGGCAGGCCCGCGACGTGGTCGGCGTGGAAGTGGGTGAGCACGATCAACGGGATGCGGGTGATGCCGAGGTCGCGCAGGCAGCGGTCCGCGAGCTTCGGGTCGGGCCCCGCGTCGACGACCACCCCGGCGCCGTCGCCCGCGGCGAGCACCACGGCGTCCCCCTGGCCGACGTCGCACATGACCAGCCGCCAGCCCGGCGGCGGCCAGCCCGTGAGGGTGCGGGTCAGCGGCGGCGGCTGCACCACGGCCAGCACCAGCACCACAGCGCAGGCCCCGCACCACCAGGGGTGGCGGACCAGCCGCCGCCCGGTCAGGACGAGGACGAGCGTCACCACGGCGAGCAGCGCCGCTCCCGCCCAGCTGCCGGGCCAGTCCACTCCCGCGCCCGGCAGCGCGGCCCCCGTCCGGGCGATCGACGCGATCCACCCGGCGGGCCACTGCGCGCACCACGCGAGGGCCTCGGCCATCGGCATCGCCACCGGCGCCGTGGCCAGGGCGGCGAAGCCCAGGACGGTCGCCGGAGCCACCGCGGCCTCGGCGAGCAGGTTGCACGGCACCGCCACCAGGCTCACCCGCGCCGACAGCACCGCGACGACGGGCGCGCACAGGGCCTGCGCGGCCGCGGCGGCACCCAGCGCCTCGGCGAGCCTCGGTGGCACCCCCCGCCGACGCAGCCCGGCGCTCCAGCGGGGCGCGAGGGTGAGCAGCGCCCCGGTGGCCACGACGGAGAGCAGGAACCCGTAACTGCGCGCCAGCCACGGGTCGTGGAGCACCAGCAGCAGGACCGCCGTCGCCAGCGCCGGGATCATGGATCTGCGGCGGCCGGTGGCGAGGGCGAGCAGGGCGACGGCTCCGCAGGCCGCGGCCCGCACCACACTCGGCTCCGGCCGGCACACCACGACGAACCCGAGCGAGAGCGCGCCCCCGAGCACGGCGGTGCCGCGCAGGGGGATACCGAGACGCGGCGCGATCCCCCGCCGTTCGGCCCGCGCGGCCAGGCCCGGAGGGCCGAGGAGCAGGGCGAGCAGGATGGTGAAGTTGGCCCCGGACACGGCGAGCGTGTGGGTGAGGTCGGTCTCCTTGAAGGCCTCCTCCAGCTCGGGGGTGACCCGGGAGGTGTCTCCGACGACCAGGCCCGGCAGCAGGGCCCGCGCGTCGGAGGGCAGCCCCTCGGTCGCCTCCCGCAGCCCGGCCCGCAGCAGCCCGGCGAGCCGCTGGGCCCGCGACGGCTCCCGCACCACCTGCGGCCGGCCCGGGCCCCGCACCCGCAGGACGGCCGCGATCCGGTCACCGCCCGACAGGGCGGGCGCCGACCGCGCCTCCACCCGGAGCCGCGTCGTCGGCAGCAGCCCCAGCCACGGCGAGGGCACCGGCCCGTCGACGGCCCGGTTCGGCGTCGACGCCCTCACGTCGACGATCAGCAGCACCGGCGTCCGCGTGGCCACCGTCGCTCCACCCGGTTCGTGCACGCGCCGCACCTCCGCGTCGATCAGCACCGCGGTGGGAACCAGGTGGTCGCCCCTCACCTTCGGCCTGCTGAGCCGCGGATCGGAGGTCAGCTCCACCTCCGCGGTCACGGGCCGGTACTCCCTCGCCAGACCGGGCACGGGCCCCCGGCGCAGGTCCGCCCCGTGCAGCCCGGCCGACGCGGCGGCAGCGGCCACGCACAGCAGCACGGCGGCGGCCGACGCGCGCGCCCAGGACGGCACTTCGAGGCGCCGGGCGCACGGCAGCAGCGCGACGGCGAGCAGACAACCGGCCACCACGCCCAGGGCCCATCCGGGCGGTGCGTCCAGTACCAGGGCCGCCGTGCCCCAGGCCGCGAGGGCCGGCGGCACGAGACGCAGGTCGGTGGGACCTTCCTGCCGGGGGCGCGAACTCCCCAGCCGCCTCCCGGAGGCGGCGTGCACGGCCGAACGGGCAGTGCGGAGTTCAGACACGGCCCGGTCCGGGGACACGGGCGTGCCGATCCGGTCCGGGGACACCGGCGTACCGGCCCGTTCCGGGGACACCGGCGTACCGGCCCGTTCCGGGGACACGGGCGTACCGGCCGTGTGCCTCATGGCCGTACGAGAGCGCGCAGGTCGGCGAAGCGGCGATCACCGATGCCGTTCACCTCGCGCAGCTCGTCCACGGACCGGAAACCGCCGTGCCGCGTGCGGTAGTCGATGATGTGCTGCGCGAGCACCGGCCCGACGCCCGGCAGGGTGTCGAGCTGGTCGAGGGTGGCGGTGTTGAGCGGGACGGGAGCCGCCGGAGCCGCGCCACCCGTCACACCACCGGTCCCCACCGTGCCCGACGTGCCTGCCGCGCCGGCCGGACCTGCGTAAGGCGCGCCGCCCGGCCCGGCACCCGCCGCACCGACGACGACCTGTTCGCCGTCCACCAGGAAGCGGGCGCGGTTGAGCCCGTCGGTGTTCGTGCCCGGCTTCACACCACCCGCCGCGCGCAGGGCGTCCGCGACCCTGGAGCCGGCCGGCAGACGGTGGACCCCCGGTTCGCGGACCTTGCCGCCGACGTCCACGACGATCTCCGCCGCCCCCGCCTTCGCCGCCCCGGCCGAAGCCGCGGCCACGGATCCGGCGGACCCGCCGTCGGCCTCCCCCGCGCCGCCCGGCCCAGGCTGCTCCCCCGCCCGGCCGGTCCCGTCCCGCTCTCCATAGGGAGCCGCCGCCCTCACGACTTCCGGCGGCCGCACGGTCTCGGTGCGGCCGGCCCAGAAGTGCTGCGCGGCGAACGTCGCGGCGAGCACCAGCAGGGCCGTCAGAGCTAGGACGCTCCGCCGCTCCAGGCCACACCGCGCCTGCATCCACACCGGCAGGCGCTCCCGCAGGGCGAGCCCGGCGCGCTCGCGCCAGGTGCCTCCGGCGGCGAAGCCGCCCAGGCCGTCAGGGGCGAAGCCACCCCGCATCTCGGCCTCGAAGCCGCCCCGAGTCCCACCCATGAAACCGCGCCGGTCCCCCTGCGCCGGGTGGCCACGGTGCTCGGGAGCCGGGTGGCCACGACTCCCCTGCGCCAGCCCGCCGTGATTCCCCTGCGCCGGGTCGCCGGGATTCCCCCGCGCCGGGCAGCCACGGTCCTCCCGTGTCGGGCCGCCGTGGTTCCCCTGCGCCGGGCAGCCACGGTCCTCCTGTGTCGGGCCGCCGTGACCCTCATCCGCCACGCCCCTTCGGCTCTCGGCGGCAGGACCGCCCCGACCATGCCGCCACCCCTCCGCCCCGGCACCAACGCCCCCGCGCTGCGCGACGGCCACCGCCCGCTGCCCGACTGCCACCCCCCGGTCCGCCGCGGAAGCGGCCGAGTCCGGCGGCGGCCCCTGCCCCGACTCCCGCCGCTCCCCTGCTTCTTCGGCAGGTCCCGGGGACCCGCCGAACAACAGCCCCGCCCGCCGCCGCAGTTCCTCCGCCGGGGCGTGCGCACGCGCATGCCGCCGCCCGGCTCGCCCGCGCGGACCGGACCCGCGCCGTCGGTCCCGACGGTGCCGTACGCGTCCGTCCGACGTCGGCCCTCGGCCCGGCCCACTGGTCGCCGTGCCCGTGTGTGAACGTGATCGAAGTGCCATGCGACGAGCATCGGCCACACCCGCCCACCCGCGATGATCTTGGTCGATTCCCGGGGACAACCCACAGGTTGTGGACAACTCCGTCCCTCACACGGGTGAATCGCCCGCGACGTTCACCGAGGCGAAACCACAACTCCCAGCAGCCCGGGCCCGGTGTGTGCCCCGATCACCGCCCCGACCTCGCTGACGTGCAGATCCACCAGCCCGGGCAACCGCGTCCGCAACCGGTCGGCGAGGGCCGACGCCCGGTCGGGGGCGGCGAGATGGTGCACGGCGACGTCCACCGGCGCACTGCCCGCACGGTCGGCCGCGATCTCCTCCAGGCGGGCGATCGCCTTGGACGCGGTCCGCACCTTCTCCAGCGGTTGGATCCGCCCGTCGGCCAGCTGCAGCAGCGGCTTCACCGCGAGCGCGGAACCGAGCAGGGCCTGTGCCGCACCGATACGGCCGCCCCGGCGCAGGTAGTCGAGGGTGTCGACGTAGAAGTAGGCGGAGGTCCCGGCGGCCCGCTTCTCCGCTGCCGTGACGGCCTCGTCCACCGTGCCGCCCGACTCGGCGGTCTCCGCCGCCGCGAGCGCGCAGAACCCGAGCGCCATGGCGATCATGCCGGTGTCCACCACCCGCACCGGCACCGGCGCCCGGCGCGCGGCGAGCACGGCCGCGTCGTAGGTGCCGGACAGCTCGGCGGACAGGTGGAGGGAGACGATGCCCGTGGCGCCGGACTCGGCGACCTCGCGGTAGGTCTCCTCGAAGACCGCGGGCGCGGGCCGCGAGGTGGTCACGGGGCGCCGCTTCTGCAAAGCCTGGGCGAGGGCGCGGGTGGAGATTTCGGTGCCCTCCTGCAGGGCACGGTCGCCGAGGACCACGGTCAGGGGGACCGCGGTGATGCCGTGCCGCTCCATCGTCCGGGCCGGAAGGTAGGCCGTTGAATCGGTGACGATCGCGACATGGCGGGACATGAGCTGGAGGTTACCTGCCGTGGTGGGCGTGCGGCAGCCCGGCCCCGGAGCCCCGGGGCGCGCGTGGCCGGATCAAGTGGTGCTCTCGGGGCGGGGCTTCTTCTGCCAGGGGTAGGTAGGGCGGGGCGCGGGCGCCGTGATGGCCGGTCGCGTCACCGGCCCCTGCTCCGGGCCGGACTGTACGGTCCCGGGCCGGGTCTGCCCGGCGGCGGGGGCATCCGCGGCCGGCGCGTCGGGCCACGGACGCCCGGTGGGCTGCGGCGCGGCGGCCTGCCCGGCCCCCTGCGCCTCCGGCGTCCCCTGGGCGGAGGCGGGCGCGGCGTCCGTCGTCGTCCAGTGCCGCAGGGCGCCGGCCTCCACGTCGATCTGCGCGCTGAGGGTGTCCAGGTCGTCGCCCGCGAAGCGGTGGGCGCGGTCACGGATCGCCCAGCGCAGTGCGTCCGCGGACTGCGTGATGCGTTCGGTGCGCTCGCGCAGCTCGGGCAGGCGCTCCCGCAGGGCGGTGCGGTCCGGCTCGGATTCCAGGCGCTTCAGCTCGCCGTCCAGTTCGTGGCCGTGCACGCTGAGCCGCTCGAACAGGCCGATGGACTCCTTCACGGATTCGTCCTCGGCGGCGGCCGCGTTCAGCGCGTCCTGGGTCGCGCGCATGGAGGTGCGCAGCTTCAGCCTCAGCTGGGCGAGTTCGCCCGCGGCGCCGGTCTGGGCCAGGGACTTGGCCCGCAGGGTGTGGTCCTCGACCGTGCGCCGGGCCTGGCTGATGCCACGGTCGACGCTGCGCTTGGCGGCACCCACGGCCTTCACGGTGGCGTACGCGCCGAGCGCGACGAGGAGCACGAAGAGCAGGGCGAAGACTGCGATCACTGCTTCCACAAGGGCTCCTCCTCAGGGCGCCACGGCACACCTCACATCGCTCTCCACGGTAAACGCAACAGGCAGGCCCGGAGTTCCAGAAAAACCCCGAACCTGCCCGTAGGGGACCACTAGGGGGTCACCGGCAGGTCACCCCCACGGCGGTCCCGAGGCCCCGGCGCTCACGCCGGGACGATGTTCACCAGCTTCGGCGCGCGCACGATGACCTTGCGGATGCCGGCCCCGCCCAGCGCGGCGACGACCTTCTCGTCGGCCAGCGCGACCTTCTCCAGCTCGTCCTCGGAGATCGACGGCGGCACCTCCAGCCGCGCCTTGACCTTGCCCTTGATCTGCACCACGCAGGTCACGGTCTCGTCCACGACGTACGCCGGGTCGGCCACCGGGAAGTCCCGGTGGACCACCGAGTCGGTGTGGCCCAGCTTGCGCCACAGCTCCTCGGCGATGTGCGGGGCCAGCGGCGCGACCATCAGCACCAGCGGCTCGGCCACGGAACGCGGCACGGGGCCGCCCACCTTGGTCAGGTGGTTGTTCAGCTCGGTGACCTTGGCGATGGCGGTGTTGAACCGCATGCCCTCCAGGTCCCCGCGCACCCCGTCGATCGCCTTGTGCAGAGCGCGCAGCGTGTCCTCGTCCGGCTCGGCGTCCACGACGGTGACCTCGCCGGTCGCCTCGTCGACGATGTTGCGCCACAGCCGCTGCAGCAGCCGGAACTGGCCGACCACCGCGCGCGTGTCCCACGGCCGGGAGACGTCCAGCGGGCCCATCGCCATCTCGTACAGGCGCAGGGTGTCCGCCCCGTACTCGGCGCAGATCTCGTCCGGAGTGACCGCGTTCTTCAGGGACTTGCCCATCTTGCCCAGCAGCCGGGAGACCTTCTCGCCCTGGTACCAGTAGGCGCCGTCGCGCTCCTCCACCTCGGCGGCCGGCACGGCGATGCCGCGGCTGTCGCGGTAGACGTAGGCCTGGATCATGCCCTGGTTGAACAGCTTGTGGAACGGCTCGGCGGAGGACACGTGCCCCAGGTCGTACAGCACCTTCGACCAGAAGCGGGCGTACAGCAGGTGCAGCACGGCGTGCTCGGCGCCGCCGACGTACAGGTCGACACCGCCGTGCGGCATGCCCTCGCGCGGGCCCATCCAGTACTGCTCGATCCCGGGGTCGACCAGCTTGTCGCTGTTGTGCGGGTCCAGGTAGCGCAGTTCGTACCAGCAGGAACCGGCCCAGTTGGGCATGGTGTTGGTCTCGCGCCGGTACTTCTTCGGGCCGTCGCCCAGGTCCAGGGTGACGTTGACCCAGTCCTCGTTGCGCGACAGCGGCGTCTCGGGCTGGGTGTCGGCGTCGTCCGGGTCGAAGGTGCGGGGGCTGTAGTCCTCGACCTCGGGCAGCTCCAGCGGCAGCATCGACTCGGGCAGCGCGTGGGCGATGCCGTCCTCGTCGTAGACGATCGGGAAGGGCTCGCCCCAGTAGCGCTGGCGGCTGAACAGCCAGTCGCGCAGCCGGAAGTTGACGGTGCCCTCGCCGGCGCCGGTCCGCTCCAGCCACTCCGTGATGCGCGCCTTGGCCTCGGCGACGCCCAGGCCGTCCAGGCTGACCTGGTCGTTGGACGAGTTGATGATCCTGGCGTCGTGGGAGGAGAAGGCGTTCTCCCACGTGGCGGTGTCGGTGCCGCGGCCGTCGGTCGGCTCGACGATGCAGTGGATCGGCAGCTCGAAGGCGCGCGCGAACTCGAAGTCGCGCTGGTCGCCCGCGGGCACGGCCATGATGGCGCCGGTGCCGTAGCCCATCAGCACGTAGTCGGCGATGAAGACCGGGACCTGCTCGCCGTTGACCGGGTTGGTCGCGTAGGCGCCGATGAAGACACCGGTCTTGTCCTTGGCCTCGGCCTGGCGCTCCACGTCGGACTTGGCCGCGGCCTGGGCGCGGTAGGCGGCGACGGCCTCGGCCGGGGTCGCGTGACCGCCGGTCCACACCTCGTGGGTGCCCTCCGGCCAGGCGGCCGGGGTGAACTTCTCGACCAGCGGGTGCTCGGGCGCCAGCACCATGTAGGTGGCGCCGAACAGGGTGTCGGGGCGGGTGGTGAAGACCGTGATGCGCTCGCCGTCGATGGGGAAGTCGACCCGGGCGCCCTCGCTGCGGCCGATCCAGTTGCGCTGCTGCAGCTTGATGGCCTCCGGCCAGTCCAGCGCGTCCAGGTCCTCCAGCAGCCGGTCGGCGTAGGCCGTGATGCGCATGTTCCACTGGCGCAGCTTCGCCTTGAAGACCGGGAAGTTGCCGCGCTCGGAGCGGCCCTCGGCGGTGACCTCCTCGTTGGCCAGCACGGTTCCCAGCCCGGGGCACCAGTTGACCGGCGCGTCCGAGGCGTAGGCCAGCCGGAACTCGCCCAGGACGTCGGCCTTCTCGGCGGCGCTCAGCTCGCTCCACGCGCGCGTGTGCCCCGGTACGGGCCGCTCACCGGACTCGAACGCGGCGACCAGCTCGGCGATCGGGCGGGCTCGGCGGGCCTCCTGGTCGTACCAGGAGTTGAAGATCTGCAGGAAGATCCACTGGGTCCACTTGTAGTAGTCCGGGTCGATCGTCGCGAACGACCGGCGCTTGTCGTGACCCAGGCCCAGCCGGCGCAGCTGCGCCTTCATGTTCTCCATGTTGGCCTCGGTGGACACCCGCGGGTGCGTGCCGGTCTGCACCGCGTACTGCTCGGCGGGCAGGCCGAAGGCGTCGAAGCCCAGGGTGTGCAGCACGTTGTGGCCGGTCATCCGCTGGAAGCGCGCGAACACGTCCGTGGCGATGTAGCCCAGAGGGTGGCCGACGTGCAGGCCGGCGCCCGAGGGGTAGGGGAACATGTCCATGATGAACTTCTTGGGCCGGGCGACGGTCTCCGGGTCGCCGGACAGGTCGCCCGTGGGATTGGGCGCCGCGTAGGTGCCGTCGGCGTCCCAGAAGTCCTGCCAGCGCGCCTCGATCTCGGCAGCCATGGCGGCCGTGTAGCGGTGCGGCGCCGCCACCTCGGAGGCGGCGGCGGGGTTCGTCTCGCTCATGATCCTCAAAGCTCCATCGATCGTCTCTGCCTGCGGCTGTCTGGTTCGAGAAACGAAAAATCCCCTCGCACAGGAGGGGACGCCGCGCCGATTCCGGCCACTCGATTCGTCCGGTGGCCGGGACTGATCAGCGCGGCCCGCTAAGCAGAAGGCGTACGGCACGCATGGCGCCAGGGTACCGCAGAGCCTCAGCGTGCCGCGACGCGCCGGCCGACGGCCCGGGGCCCGCCCTTGACTGAACCACGGTCAAGAGTTACTTCGCGTAACAGACGCTATGGGGCATCACAACAACCACATTGTCCTTTGATAACAACGCAATAACTCAAACCTGCTACCGATCGGTATGGCTCCGCTTAGAGTGCGGCGCGGGACCGCTGCTTTCCCGAACCGCTCGGAGTTGCCCCCATGAACCCTCTTCGCAGAATCAACTCGCCACACCCGGTCACCGGGACGTGGGGAGGCCGGTCGTGAACCCCTACGACTCCACGGCGGACGACTCGTTCGCCGAGTTCCTGAACTTCGGCGCCGGAGTGCTGTCCCTCGTGTGCCTGTCGTGCTCGGTGATCTGGGGGCTGGTGGCCCAGGACCGGATCCTGCTCGACGCGCGCCGGCGCATCCTGGCGCAGGCCGTGCACCGGACCACGGCCGTCGCCTCGATCGTCTTCCTGCTGGTGCACATCGGGGTGAAGCTGGCGCTGGCCCACACCTCGTGGATCGCCGCCGTGATCCCCTTCGGCCTGCTGCTCACCGACGAAGAGCTGGTCACCGGCCGGGCGTTCCTGATCGGACTGGGCACCCTGGCGGGGCTGCTCATGATCTTCGTGGGCATCACCGGCGCGCTGCGCAACCGCTTCGCCTCCCCGGCGCCCGTCGCGGCCCGCTGGCGCGCCATGCACATGCTGGCCTACCCGGCGTGGTGCGCCGCTCTCGTGCACGGCCTCTACGCGGGTCGTGCGGCCAAGCCGGTCTTCGTCGTCCTGTACTGCCTGTCCCTGGCCGGCGTGACCGCCGCCCTCGCCCTGCGGGCGGCCCCGCGCCCGGTGAAGCGCAAGGTGGCCGACCGGATCGCCGCCCTGATCGGCCCGGGCGAGGGCCAGGGCCGCAGGAACCTGGAGGAGAGCCGGGCCCGGGCGGCCGGCGGCGCGACACTGCCCGGCTACGGCAACCGCAAGGCCGGCGCCGGGCAGGAGGCGCCCGCACCGCGCTACGAGCAGGCCGAACGCCCCTCGCCGCAGGAGACCACGGGCGGCTTCGCCGCGGCCTACCGCGCGGTGTCGGCCCCTCCCCTGGGCCGGCAGGCCTACGCCCCGGGGCCCACCACCAGCATGGAACTGCCGCTCGACCTGCAACCCACCCAGGCCGTCCCCACCGTGGACAGCCCCTCCAGCACCTCGGGCAACTGGCCCATCCCGTCCCCGCCCCCGGTCGGCGAGGCCCCGCCGTCGGCCTACGACCCGCTGCAGGACACGGGCTTCAACATCCCGCCCTACGACCCCCTGCAGGACACCGGACAAGGCATCCCGGCCTATGGCAATCCCGGCACCGGTGGCTACGGATCGAGTGATGTGTACGACACGGGTGAGACGAACGCCGTGCGCGGCACGTACTACCCGGACGACACGTACAACAGCGGTCCCGCCACTGAAACACTGCCCGGTGCGTCCTACGACTTCGACGCACCGGGATCGGGCGAACCTTGGAACACGCCTTCCGGAGGCTTTAAGTGAACGAGGCCCTGCCCGACGTTCCCGAAGTCCGCGTGGTCGGACTTCCCCAGCTCACGTCGGGCTTCGACCTTGTCGATCGGCTCGATCTGCCCATGCACCTGAAGGTGCACGGGCCGCTCGAGCCGATGGGCGGTGAGCAGCTCGCGCAACTCGCCGAACGCATCAACCTCAGGGGCCGCGGCGGCGCGGGCTTCCCCTTCCACAGGAAGCTGCGCTCGGTCGCCGAGGCGGCGATCAAGCGCGGCGTCCGGCCGGTCGTCGTCGTCAACGGCAGCGAGGACGAGCCGGCCTGCCGCAAGGACACGGTGCTGATCAACCGTGCCCCGCACCTCATCCTGGACGGCGCGCTGCTGTGCGCCGAGGCCCTGGGAGCCCGCACGCTCGTGGTGGGGGTCACCCGTGAGTCGACGCAGCGCTCCATGGAGGCCGCGCTGGCCGAACGCGGCCTCAGCAACGGCCGCAGGTCGGCCCTGCGCGCCCGCGTGCAGCGCAACCCGGTCCGGATGGTCACCGGCGCGGCCGCGTCGCTCATCCGCTCGATCGACGGCGGCCCCGCCGTCCCGCCCGGCCGCAAGGTCAGCGCCTCGCAGAACGGCGTCGGCGGCGCGCCCACCCTGCTCTCCAACGCCGAGACCTTCGCCCAACTGGCCATCGCCGCCCGCATCGGCCCCGAGCGCTACGGCAACACCGGCCTGTACGACGAGCCGGGCACCGTCATGCTGACGGTCTCCGGGGCGGTGGCGCGGCCCATGGTGATCGAGGTCCCCACGGGCGTACCGCTGCGTTACGTCCTGCAGCTGGCCGGCGCACCACCGGTCCCGCAGGGCGTGCTCACCGGCGGCTACCACGGCAAGTGGATCGACGCGGCGACGGTCAACGAGGCGATCGTCTCCCGCAACTCCCTGGACGCGGTGGGCGGTTCCCTGGGCGCCGGGGCCATCCTGCCGATCAGTCAGGACACCTGCCCCCTGGGCGAGTCGCTGCGGGTCGCCCAGTGGCTGGCCGAGGAGAGCGCCGGCCAGTGCGGCCCCTGCTACCTCGGCCTGCCGGCCGCGGCACGCGGCATGGAGGACATCCTCAACGGCGGCGGACCGGCGGCCCTGGAGGCCCTCAAACAGGTCGCCAAGAACGTGAAGCGGCGCGGGGCGTGCTCGCACCCCGACGGCTCCGCGATGTTCCTGGAGTCGACCATCAAGGCCTTCACGGACGACCTGGCCGCCCACGTCCTCGGCAACGGCTGCGGACGGCGCGTGGAGGGCGTCCTGCCGCTCTTCGAGGGGGGCAGGACCCCGACGGGCATCCCGGGCGGGGAGTCCGAGGACAACGGCCCCAGCCGCCAGAAGATCTTCGTGGACTGGACGCTGTGCCGGGGCCACGGCCTGTGCGCGGACATCCTGCCCGAGGTGTTCCAACTGGGCGCCGACGGCTTCCCGACGGTGGCGCAGGCGCAGGTGCCGCGGTACGCCGAGGCCAAGGCTCTACGCGCGGTGCGGCGCTGCCCGGCGCTGGCCCTGCGCATCGAGGAGGACACGCGCGGGCAGGCCCCGTCGCGCAACCTGCCGGTCCTCTCCCAGGGCCGCGGCCGCCGCGCCCTGGGCCGCTGACCCCACCTGCGTGGCGGGCTCCCCTCCGGGGGAGCCCGCCGCAGGCGTACGGACGGCAAGAGGGCGGGCCATCCATTCGGATGGCCCGCCCTCTCATCTGCTGTGGAGCTAAGGAGAATTGAACTCCTGACCTCCTGCATGCCATGCAGGCGCTCTACCAACTGAGCTATAGCCCCTTGCGGTGTCGCCCCCCGGGTTTCCCCGGCGGCGACGCCAACATTACTGGTCCTGCGGGCCCAACACCAAATCGATTTCCCCTTGCCCGGTATGACCGTTTCGTCGACCTGTTGGGTCTCAGGCCGTCACGAACGAGTAGAACCGCTTGAGCGTGCAGTGCTCCTCCAGGAGCCGGCCGTAGATCGGCTCGCCCTCCAGCTCGCGGTACGTCTCGATCGGGTCGCCCTTTATGATCAGCGCCCGCGCGCATTCCTCGCACCAGTACTGGTAGTCGGCGTTGATCGGCTCCATGTCGCGGACGATCGGCGTCCCGCTGCCGCACCAGTCGCACTTCCGCCTGTGTGCACCCATCGATCAGCTCCAGCTGTGGCCGCAGGCCGTGCACACGTAGGAGATACCGCCGTTGTCGCCGAGCATCTGGGCCACATGCGCGGAACCGCAGGAAGGGCAGCTGAGGCGGGTGGACATCACCGGTGGCACCGCTGCTCCGAGGAGGTGGTCGGCCTCCTCGAGGATGCTCGCAGGCATCGCTACTCCCTCCCGTCGGGTCGCGCCCCCTTCCGGCCGTTTGATTCTGCCACGGCCGGACCAATACGGTCAGCGACGCCTCAGTACCAGTCCGGACACGGCACCCGGCGGGGCCGTAGAGGTATACGCCTCGAACGGCCCGGACGACTCAACCGCGGGCATGAAAAATCCCGCCCCCTGATGGGAACGGGATCTTGATGTGGAGCTAAGGAGAATTGAACTCCTGACCTCCTGCATGCCATGCAGGCGCTCTACCAACTGAGCTATAGCCCCTGGTGTTCTCTCCCCGCTGGCGGGGCGAACAAGAAGAACTTTAGCCTGCGACCTGCCGGAAAGTGAAATCCGGGGGTCAGTCGTCGTCTCCGAGCACCGGCTCCGGCAGGGTGCCGGCGTTGTGCTCCAGCAGCCGCCAGCCGCGGGCGCCTTCGCCGAGCACGGACCAGCAGCAGTTGGACAGGCCGCCCAGGCTCTCCCAGTTGTGGGCGTCCAGCCCCAGCAGACGGCCGATGGTGGTGCGGATGGTGCCGCCGTGGCTGACCACGACGAGCGTGCCGTCCTCGGGAAGCTTCTCCACGTGCCGGAGCACCACCGGGGCGGCCCGGTCGGCCACCTCGGTCTCCAGCTCGCCGCCGCCGCGGCGCACGGGCTCCCCGCGCTTCCACGCCGCGTACTCCTCGCCGAACCGGCTGATGATCTCTTCGTGCGTCAGGCCCTGCCAGACGCCCGCGTAGGTCTCGCGCAGTCCCTCGTCGTGGGCGACGTCGAGGCCGGTGAGCACGGCGAGCTCGGCGGCCGTGGCCGCCGCCCGCTTCAGGTCGGAGGCGACGATCGCGTCCGGCTTCAGCGAGGCCAGCAGACGGGCCGCGCGACGGGCCTGGGCGACACCGGTCTCGGTGAGCTCGACGTCCGTGCTGCCCTGGAAGCGGCGCTCCACGTTCCAGGCAGTCTGGCCGTGCCGCCACAGGATGATGCGACGGCCCCGGCCCGGCCTGCCGGCCTCACTGAAGGCGCTCACCGCCAGTCACCGTCCAGCTCCGCCGCCTCCTCGGCCGCCTGCAGCTTGGCGTGCTCCTCGGCCTTGCCGCGGGTGGCCCGGGCGTCGTCGGGGAGTTCCAGCTCGGGGCAGTCCTTCCACAGCCGCTCCAGGGCGTAGAAGACGCGCTCCTCGCTGTGCTGGACGTGCACGACGATGTCGACGTAGTCGAGCAGGACCCAGCGGGCCTCGCGGTCGCCCTCGCGGCGCACCGGCTTGGCGCCGAGTTCCTTGGACAGCCGCTCCTCGACCTCGTCGACGATGGCCTTGACCTGGCGGTCGTTGGGCGCGGAGGCCAGCAGGAAGGCGTCCGTGATGGACAGCACGTCGCTGACGTCGTAGGCGACGATGTCGTGGGCCAGCTTGTCTGCGGCCGCCTGGGCGGCGGTGTTGATGAGCTCCTGGGAGCGGTCGGTCACGGTCACTGCATGGCTTTCCGTCGGTGGACACTTGTCCTCAAGGGTCTCACGGACGGCAGCGGGCCCCCCACGCGACGGTGACGGATCGCACGGAAGGGCCCGCTGTCGCGGCCCGGGCTTCGTTCCCGCTCGCGCTACTCGGACGAGGGCCTGTAGTCCTGGCCGAGGACCACGGCCACATCGGCGCTCGCCGGGGTCTCGCCCTTGGTGACGGAGCCCGCGGGCAGGCCCAGCGTCTTGGCGACCTCGGTCGCGTGCTCCTTGGCCGCGGCGTCGGACCAGTAGACCTTCGACGTGGCCCGTGCGGTCGCCGTGCCGCCCTCCAGGAAGGTGAAGCCGCCGTTGAGCAGGACGACGCGGGCCTTTTCGGTGTTGTCCTTCACACCGGTGGCGTTCTGCACGGAGACGCTCGTGGCGGCGTCCTCGTCCGGGCTCTTGGCGGTGCCGCCGAGGACGTCCCGGACGATCTTCGCGCCGGCCTGGGCGGCGAGCGTGCCGTCGCCCTGGACGGGCAGCAGGTCGGTCCGGTAGTCGCCGCCCTTGGCGAGGTCGGAGAGCCCGGCGAGGAAGGTGCCGAGGTCCTTGTCGGTCAGGGACGGGTCGAGGATCTGCGCCAGGGTCTGGATGGTCGTGGTCGCGGCCGCGGGGTCGGAGGACAGCTTGCGCAGCACGCCCTGCATGACCTGGCCGAACCGCTTCAGCTGGGCGGTGGCGGCCTCGCCGGGCGCGCGGTGGGTGGCGTAGGCGACGGCCGTCTTGCCGCTGAGGGTCTGGTCCTGGCCCCGGTGGACCAGAGGGGCCTGGCCCTGCTTCTTCGCGGCCGGGTCGGGGACGTCGGTGTCGGTGTCGACCTCGATGTTGCCGACCAGGTCGACGAGGTTCTGCAGGTAGGGGGTGTCCAGGCGCCAGGTGCCCTGGATGTCGGTGCCGAGCACCGTGTCCAGCGCCTCGCGGGTGCCGTCGGAGCCGTCGTCGTCCACGGACTCGGCCAGGGTCGTGGTGGTGCCGTCGTCGCCGGTCAGGGCGAGCGAGTTCGGCACCAGGACGGTGGTGCCCTTCCGCGTGGTGGTGTTGTCGACGAGGAGGGCCGTGGAGGTGCCGCCGCCCTTGGTGTCGTGCAGGTGGACGACGATCACGTCGCGCTTCTGGGCGCCGGCGGCCGTGGTGGTGCCCGTGCCGGAGCCGCCGGAGGAAAGGCCGGGCAGCTTGCCCGCGTACCAGAGCCAGCCCGCCCCGCCGGCCGCGACGAGGGCGAGGACGACGGTCAGGGCGACGATCCGGCTGCGGGCGCGGCGCCGGGCCTCCTCGCGGCGCTCGGTGCGGTTCTCGGTGAACTTCAGCCAGTCGATGACGTCCTCGGAGTTGCCGTCCGGTTCCTCGACGAAGGCGAACTGCTCGGTGTGGTACTCCCGTTCCGCCTCGCCGGTGTCCTCGCGTCCGGCCGGGCCGGCCTGCTGCGGGATGTGGGCCGTCTGCTGGAAGGACTGCTGCGAGGTCTGCCGGGCGGTCTGCCCGACGGTGTGGGACTGCTGCCCGCCGTACGGGTCGTGGTGCCCGGTGGTGCCGTACGGGTCGTAGCCCTGGACCTGGGGATGGACCGGGCCGGCACCGTCGTCGTACGCGACCGGGGGCTGCTGGCCGCCGGTGGCGTAGGGGTCGTGGCCGTAGCCCTGCTGGTACTGCTGGGCGTACGGGTCGTAGGTGTGCTGCTGGGTCTGGACGTGCCGGTAGACGGGCCGGCCGTACTCGTCGTAGCCGACGAGCTCGTACTGGCCGGCGCCGTGGTCGGCGGCCCCCGCGTCGTATCGGTCGTTCACCGGTGCCCCTCTCGGCTCATTCGCCGCGGTACAGCTCGCGCTTGTCGATATAGCGCACGACTCCGTCGGGCACCAGGTACCAGATGGGGTCCCCCTTGGCGACTCTCGCGCGGCAGTCCGTGGAGGAGATGGCCAGCGCCGGGACCTCCATGAGCGAGACGCCCCCCTCGGGGAGCCCGGGGTCGTCCAGCCGGTGGCCCGGGCGGGTCACCCCGATGAAGTGCGAGAGGGAGAACAGCTCAGCCGAGTCCCGCCAGGTGAGGATCTGGGCGAGCGCGTCGGCGCCGGTGATGAAGAACAGGTCCGTGTCGGGGTTGAGGGCGCGCAGGTCGCGCAGCGTGTCCACGGTGTAGGTGGGTCCGCCGCGGTCGATGTCGATGCGGCTGACGGAGAACTGCGGGTTCTCGGCGGTCGCGATGACCGTCATCAGATAGCGGTCCTCGGCCGGGGAGACGCTGCGGTGGCTCTTCTGCCAGGGCTGCCCGGTGGGCACGAAGACCACCTCGTCGAGGTGGAACGCCGCGGCGACCTCGCTGGCGGCCACCAGGTGCCCGTGGTGGATCGGGTCGAAGGTGCCGCCCATGACGCCCAGGCGGCGCTTGCCGGACTGCGACGGGCTCTTGCCGGGGCCGTCGATCCGGCGCGTCGTCGCGGCGGCACGGCGGGGCTCCGGGTGCCGCTCGGTGCCGCTCGCCGTGTCCGGTGCCGGGTCGTGCGGCGTCTCGTTCGCCGGACCGGTAGGCATGTCCTGCTCTCCCATGCGTTCAGACCCTACCGGCCCCGGCCGAGGGCTCCGGCCGCCCCCGTGGTCCCCGGGGCGCCCCGCGGGGGGCGCCCGGCCGGGCTCAGCGGTCGCGGTTGAAGCGGGTGGTGATCCACAGCAGGAGCAGCAGGATGAAGAGGGCGCCGCCACCGGTGAGGTAGGGGCTGAGGCTCTCGTGGTTTCCGCCGTGCTCCTCGCCCTCGGCGGCGAGGGTGACCAACTGGGCAGCGGTGCTGTGGAAGCTCATCTTCGGCAGGACCTATCGCGTGTGGGCGGGATAAAGACGTCGGCTCATCGTAAGCGGGCGCCCCCGCCGCGATCACCCCGACTCCGCCTGTTCGTGCCGCGGGCCCCGCCGCGCGGCCACCACCCGGCCGTCGGCGCCCACCGCGGCGAGCGCCGGTCCGGCCCCGGGGACCGGGGACCCGGTGGGGAACCTTCCCGATTCCTCAGTCGTCCTTGTGTCTGTAGCCACGCAGCAGGAACCACGCGGTCAGCGCGGAGCCCACGAGCATCACCACGAGCACGACCCGGAGGATCCCCGGTCCCCCTCGTCCGTCGGCGGTGTTCGCGGCCTGCGCGAGCCAGGCGGCCGCGAGGTGGTGCTCCATGGCGGTGGTCTCCTTCGCTGTACTGCCCGACCACCGTAACTCCGCCTAGTCTGGGCTCCGCCCAGGAAGGGCAAAGGGCCGCACAAGGGGCCGCAAAGGTCATACAGACGCATGGGGGAAGACATGTCCGACGGCCACGAGCACCACGGGCACGAGCGCGTGCCGAGCAGGCAGCGCAGGCGCTTCCCCGGGATCTCCTCGCGCGCCTACGAGCATCCTGCCGACCGCTCGGCCCTGGTGGCGCTGCGCAAGCTGAGCGGTTTCGACACGGTGTTCAAGGCGCTCAGCGGCCTGCTGCCCGAGCGCAGTCTGCGGCTGCTGTTCCTGTCCGACTCGGTGCGGGTCTCGGACCAGCAGTTCTCGCATCTGAACGTGATGCTGCGGGACGCCTGCTACATCCTGGACCTGGAGAAGGTCCCGCCGATGTACGTGACGCAGGACCCGCAGCCCAACGCGATGTGCATCGGCCTGGACGAGCCGATCATCGTCGTCACGACGGGCCTGGTCGAGCTGCTGGACGAGGAGGAGATGCGGGCGGTCGTCGGCCACGAGGTCGGTCACGCGCTGTCCGGGCACTCGGTCTACCGGACGATCCTGCTGTTCCTGACCAGCCTCGCGGTCCGGGTGGCCTGGATCCCGCTGGGCAACCTCGCGATCATGGCGATCGTGACCGGGCTGCGGGAGTGGTTCCGCAAGTCGGAGCTGTCGGCGGACCGGGCGGGCCTGCTGGTCGGGCAGGACCTGCAGGCGTCCATGCGCGGACTGATGAAGATCGCGGGCGGCAACCACCTGCACGAGATGAACGTGGACGCCTTCCTCGCCCAGGCCGAGGAGTACGAGGCCGGCGGCGACCTGCGCGACTCGGTGCTGAAGATCCTGAACGTACTGCCCCGTTCCCACCCCTTCACCACCGTGCGGGCCGCCGAGCTGAAGAAGTGGGCCGCGTCGCGGGACTTCCAGCGGCTCATGGACGGTCACTACGCGCGCCGCGAGGACGACAAGGACACCTCGGTCCGTGATTCCTGGCGCGAGTCGGCGAACCACTACAGCAGCACGGTGAAGAACTCCAAGGACCCGCTGATGAAGCTGGTCACGGACATCGCGGGCGGCGCCGGCGACCTGGGTGACCGGGTCCGCCGCGGCTTCGGCGGATTCACCGGTTCGGCCCAGCAGCGTTCCGGGGACACGGACGCGCCGGGTTCGTCGGACACGCCCGGGGACGACCGTCCGCCGGGCGACGGCAGGTAGTCGGACGACGGCAGATGGCAGGGCGGCAAGGGCAGGCAGCCGGACGACGGGAGCCGGCCCCGGCAGCGGCCGGGGGTCAGACCTTCGGCTGCGCGCTCGTCGCCAGGGTGCCGCACAGGGCGGTGGCGCTGCCCGTCGCGTAGGGGTCGGTGCCCGCGGGGCCGCCCTCCTTGGCCGTCTGGCCGGCGAGCAGGGGGCGCAGGTGGTTCGTGGAGTCCTCGGCGCAGGACAGCGGGCCGGCCTGGACGTAGGAGACCACGAGCCGGGCCTGGTGCAGGCGCAGGTCCTCGCGGTCGAAGCGGAACTGCAGCTCGCGTCGCAGGGTGAACAGGGAGACCTCGTCCTTCGCGGCGGCCCCGGCCGGACGCAGGGCGTACACGAAGGTGTGGTCCGCGGTGACCTCCAGCGTGGAGGAGTCGGTCTCGGCGGCCTGCAGGGTGCCCTGCACCCGTACCTCCCGCTCGGCCAGCTCGGCGCGCGAGGGGTCGAAGCGGACCAGCCAGCCGGTGGGCGCGTGACGGCCGTCGGCGGTCGGGCGGGCGAAGCTCTGGTCGAACTGGTCCAGCTGCTCGGGGTCGAGCAGGACGCGCACGGAGCGCACCTCGCGCCCGGTGAGCACCTCCGGGTCGAGGGCGGAGCGGACGATGTAGTCCTTGGCGGTGGTCAGGGCGGTGACGACCTGGCTGTCGGAGAAGTGCGCGGTGCGCCGCGAGGCCGGCAGCGGCACGCCCTCCGCGCCGGACTTGAACTGCGCGGCGGGGCTGTGCGCGTACAGGTACGCCGGGTCGGCCGTGCCGGGCACCTCGCCCTCGGGGGCGAGCGGGATGACGGTCATCCGCAGGGGCTCGCCGGGTCCCCGGGCGGCCGGGGTCTGGTAGGGGTGGCGCACGCCCATGTAGATCGCGGTGCCGAAGGCGACGGCGATGAGCAGGACCAGGACGAGGGCCTGCCGGGACAGGCCCCGGCGCAGGGGCGGGCGGCGGCGCACGGCGGGCGCGTGGTCGGCGATGCGCTCCTCGGCGGAGAACTCCTGGAGGCGGGCAGCGCGGACGAAGGATTCGTCGAAGACGACGGATCGATACTCGTCCTCGCCACCTCCGGGAGCGCCCTCGGGAGTCCCCTCGGGTGGGTTGCCAGGCCCGCTCATATCTTCACTGTAGGTTCCGCGGAGCCCGGGTAAACGCCGGGCTGCTCCACAAGTTGTGACAGGTTCTCACCCGGGTCGGCGGGTTCCGGTCAGGGGGTGCGCGGGATCACCGACATGGCCGGCCGGGAGTGGTCGGCGGATGCGGACGGCGCGGTCCCGCTGCCCTGCTCCGGCCCGGTCGAGGTGGGCGGGGGCAGCGGTTCCTCGCGGTCGGCGGAGGCTCCCCGGTAGACCGCGGTGAAGGCCAGGGCGACCATGCCGACGCCCATCACGAGGGCGAGCACCCAGGCGACGGGGCGGTGCCAGCGGACCTGCCTGGAGTAGGGCCCGGGGTGGCGGTGGTCCTCGAGGACGTCCGGGTCGTCGAACTCGCCGAGGCCGGAATCATGGCCGAATCCGCCCCGGGGGTCCGAACCGAACCCGTCGTCGTAGCGCTCGCCTCTGGCGTGGGCCCGGCGGGCCTCCGCCTCGGAGGCCTCGGCTCTGGCCTGCGCGGCGGCCAGGAGGCGTTCGACGGCGGTCGGCTCGTGCACCACGGCCGCGCGTACGAAGGCCTCGTCGAAGACCACGGAGGCGAACTCTTCGTCCGACACCCCGCGGTCGTGGTCGTCGTCGGGCTCCCGGCCGTCCGCGAACGGCGTGCCCCCCACGTCCTCCGGCACGGATCCAGAGTAGACCTGGGGGGTCAATTTGGGCAGACGGTATGGAAATTCATCCGCCTTCCGGGGCGGCTCTCGCGGGGCGCCCGGCGGCGCGCGTCCGGCAGGTCCGCGCCCGTGCCACGCGCGTGCGCCGCCCGGGGCCGTCCCCGGCGGGGTATGCGGCGATCCGCATACCCCGTTACGCCGTTCGGGTCAGCGCCGTACGTGGCCGTCGCCGGTCACGATGTACTTGGTGCTGGTCAGCTCCGGCAGGCCCATCGGGCCGCGGGCGTGCAGCTTCTGCGTGGAGATGCCGATCTCGGCGCCGAAGCCGAACTGGCCGCCGTCGGTGAAGCGCGTCGAGGCGTTCACGGCGACGGTGGTGGAGTCGACCAGCTGGGTGAAGCGGCGGGCGGCCTGCTGGGAGGTCGTCACGATGGCCTCGGTGTGGCCGGAGGTCCACAGCCGGATGTGCTCCACGGCCTTGTCCAGGGAGTCCACGACCGCAGCGGCGATGTCGTACGACAGGTACTCCGTCTCCCAGTCCTCTGCGGTCGCCTCCACGACGGTGGCCTTGGAGTTCCCGGCGTAGGCCTGCACGCGCTCGTCGGCGTGCACGGTGACCCCGGCCTCCGCCAGGGCGTCCAGGGCGCGGGGCAGGAACGCGGCGGCGATGTCCTGGTGGACCAGCAGGGTCTCGGCGGCGTTGCAGACGCCGACCCGCTGGGCCTTGGAGTTGACGAGGATCTCGACGGCCATGTCCAGGTCGGCCTGGGCGTCGACGTAGACGTGGCAGTTGCCGGTGCCGGTCTCGATGACGGGGACGACGGACTCCTGCACGACCGTGTTGATCAGGGAGGCGCCGCCGCGCGGGATGAGCACGTCGACCAGGCCGCGGGCGCGCATCAGCTCGCGCACGCTGTCACGGCTCTCGCCCGGCACGAGCTGGACGGCGTCGGCGGGCAGCCCGGCCCCGCCCACGGCGTCGCGCAGGACCCGCACGAGGGCGGTGTTCGACCGGTAGGCCGAGGAGGAGCCGCGCAGCAGGACGGCGTTGCCGGACTTCAGGCACAGGGCCGCGGCGTCGACGGTGACGTTGGGCCGGCCCTCGTAGATGATGCCGACGACGCCGAGGGGCACGCGCACCTGGCGCAGGTCGATGCCGTTGGGCAGGGTGGAGCCGCGGACGACCTCGCCGACCGGGTCGGGCAGGGCGGCGACGTCACGGACGTCGGAGGCGATGGAGCGGACCCGCTCGGGGTTCAGGGTGAGCCGGTCGATCATGCCGTCGGCGAGACCGGCCTCACGGGCCCGGGCGACGTCCTCGGCGTTGGCCTCCACGATCTCGCTCGTGCGGACCTCCAGCGCGTCCGCGATGGCCAGCAGCGCGTCGTCCTTGTCGGCCCGCGGCAGCGGCGCGAGGGACGCGGCGGCGGCCTTGGCGCGGTAGGCGGCCTCGGTGACCGGGGACATGGAGTCGTACGGAGAGAGCGTGGTCATGAGGGAAGGGTAGTGCGCCGGACGCGCCGGTTCACCGCCTGTTCCACAGCCCGAGACGCTTCCCGGACGGCTGTCAGAACGGATGGATGCCCACGGGAGAGGCGGGCGGCGGGCCGTACCCCTCGGCGACGCGCTGGTGGTACGTGGCCCGGTCGATGACCTCCAGGCCCACGATCTCCCAGGGCGGCAGGCCGGCGGTCTGCCGGTGCTCGCCCCACAGCCGCAGGGCCACCGCGGCCGCGTCGTGCAGGTCGCGGGCCTCCTCCCAGTAGCGGATCTCCGCGTGGTCGACGGCGTAGCGGCTGGTGAGGAGGAAGGGGTGGTCGTGGGCGAGCTGCTCCAGGGCGCGCCGGACCTCGGGCAGCGGGGCCTGCTTGCCGGAGACGCTGAGAGTGACGTGCCACAGGCGCGCGGTCTCCGCGGGCTGCTCCCCGTCGAACCGGTCTCCGGCCGCCACGCTGGTCAGGGCGCGCTCCTCACCGGCCGCGCGGGAGCCGGCACCACCACGGGACACGGTGGCCCCAGGGCGCACTCGTCTCACGACGGCCTCCTTCGCTCAGCGGCGATGCTGCGGGACAGTTCCCCGAGACAAAGTTGAGCAGGCCGCAAGGGTTCGTGGGGCGGTTTTGCGGAACGTCCACCACCGGGGGCGGACCTTTCGGAACATTACGGGTGCAGGACCACCAGGTCGTCCCTGTGTACGACCTCGCGTTCGTACGCGGGGCCGAGATCCCGGGCCAGCTCCCGGGTGGAGCGGCCGATGAGCCGGGGGATCTCCTTGGCGTCGAAGTTGACCAGCCCCCGGGCCACGGCGTGCCCCGTGCCGTCGCGCAGCTCGACCGGGTCACCGGCACTGAAGTCGCCCTCGACGGCGGCGATGCCGGCGGGCAGCAGCGACTTGCGGCGGTCCACGACGGCCCGCACGGCGCCGTCGTCCAGGGTGAGCGCGCCCTGCGGGGTGGAGGCGTGCTGGAGCCACAGCAGCCGGTCGGCGGAGCGCTTGCCGGTGGGGTGGAACCAGGTTCCGGTGTCCTGCCCGGCGAGGGCGTCGGCGGCGTGGACGGCGCTGGTCAGGACGACGGGCACACCGGCGGCGGCCGCGATCCGGGCGGCCTCGACCTTGGTGACCATGCCGCCGGTGCCGACACCGGCCCTGCCCGCGCTGCCGATCTCGACGTGGGCGAGGTCTGCGGGATCGCGGACCTCGGCGATGCGGGAGGTGCCGGGCCTGGCCGGGTCGCCGTCGTAGACGCCGTCCACGTCGGACAGCAGGACCAGCAGGTCGGCGTGGACGAGGTGGGCGACGAGGGCGGCCAGGCGGTCGTTGTCACCGAAGCGGATCTCGTCCGTGGCGACGGTGTCGTTCTCGTTGACGATCGGGAAGGCGCCCATCGCCAGCAGCTCGTCCAGGGTGCGCGAGGCGTTGCGGTGGTGGGCGCGGCGGCTCATGTCGTCGCTGGTCAGCAGCACCTGGCCGACGCGCACGCCGTAGCGGGCGAAGGAGGCGGTGTAGCGGGCGACCAGCAGGCCCTGCCCGACACTGGCGGCGGCCTGCTGGCGGGCCAGGTCCCTGGGGCGGCGGCGCAGGCCGAGCGGGGCCAGTCCGGCGGCGATGGCACCGGAGGAGACCAGGACGATCTCCTTCTCGCCGCCGCTGCGGACCTTGGCGAGGACGTCGACCAGCGCGTCCACGCGGTCCGCGTCCAGGCCGCCCGAGGCGGTGGTCAGCGAGGAGGAACCGACCTTGACGACGATCCTGCGGGCCTCGCCCACGGCCTGCCTTGCCCCTGCCACGTCCCCGTCCGTCCCCTCGCGTCGCTTCGGTGCCTCACCGGCGGAATCTCCGGTGTCCCACCAGGGAAGTCCTCCGGTTCTCCCTCACGGAATCTACGGGACGGACCGGCGGGACGCCTCGCCGGTCCACGCTACGGACGGCGCGTCCCACCTGACGTGACCATGATCTCCATACCCCGATGACGACAGCAGCGCAATCTTCCGCTACGGTCCCTGGGCACGGCAGGACGACGATCGTCCGACACCCCGACGTCACGCACGTGTCGTCGGGAGACAGCCGCGCGTTAACCCGGACGGCCGATATGCGCCGAACCGACGCACCTGGAGTGACCGCAGTGCCCCTATCTCTCCCCCGTCCGCCTGCCCTGTACAAGGGGCTGGCGGCCGTCGCCCTGGCCGCAGCCTTCGCCGCTCAGGCGGTCGCCGCTCTGCTGCCCAACGTGCCGCTGCTGCTCGCCTCGACCGCCCTCTCCCTGGCCGTGGAGGGGGTGCTGTACAGGTGGCAGCGCGGGGTGCTGTCCCTGTTCGCCAAGTCGCACGCGGACATCACCGTACGGCACGTGCTGCGGGACCTGCTGCTCGTCGTGGCCCTGCTGCGGCTCGGCGAGCAGGACCGGGAGACGGTCTACGCCCCGCTCGTGGCCGGACTGCTGCTGTTCTACGTGCTGCACTTCGCCGTGCAGGCGGCCTCGGTCCTCGTGCGGCGCAGCCGCACCCTGCCGGTGGTGACCCGGAACATAGACGCCTCCGCGCTGCGGCTGTCCCCGGCCCCGGCCGCGCTGCTGCGCCGCCCCGGCCAGCGGCTGCTGGTGTTCGGCCTGCCGACGACGGTCGGGCTGCTGGCCGCTGCGCCGGGCGACGACCCGGTGTACGCCGCGGTGGGCATCGCCCTCTCGCTGGTCCTCTGCCTGGGCGGCCTCTGCGCGCTGCTGCTGCGGCTGCTGCCGAGCCGCCGGCCGGCCGGCGAGGAGGAGGTGCTGGCGTGGTTCGACCAGTGGCTGGCGGAGTACCGGCCGACGGCCGGGCTGTACTTCTCCGGCGGGGTCTCCTCGGCCTACCAGGCGAACATGTGGCTGGAGCCCCTCGCGCACATCGAGGGCAGGCCCATCATCGTGCTGCGCGAGCGGTTCATGGTGCAGAAGATCGCGGCGACGGACATCCCGATCGTGTGCCTGCCGAAGGTGTCCACGCTGATGCGGCTGGAGCACTCCACGCTCCAGGTGCTCATCCACCCGTCGAACTCGGGCAAGACCTCCCAGGTGCTGCGCATCCCGACGATACGGCACACCTTCGTCAACCACGGCGAGAGCGACAAGCTGTCCTCGTGCAACCCGTACGCGAAGGCGTACGACGAGGTGTGGGTGGCCGGGCCCGCCGCACGCGAGCGGTACGCCCTGGCCGAGGTGGGCGTCGAGGACAAGGACGTGGTCGAGACGGGCCGCCCGCAGCTGGACGGCGTCCTGCCCCACGCCGGTCCGCCGAAGGGCGCCTACACGACCGTGCTGTACGCCCCGACCTGGGAGGGCTGGGACGGCAACCCCGGCAACACCTCCGTGGTCGCGGCCGGGGAGAACCTGGTGCGGGCGCTGCTGGCCGACCCGGGCGTGCGGCTGCTGTACAAGCCGCATCCGCTGACGGGCTCCGTCGATCCGCGTGCGGGCGCGGCCGACCTGCGCATCCGCGAACTGATCCGCGCGGCGAACCGGCAGCGGCAGCAGTCCCAGCCGCAGGCCGCCGGTGAACTGGCACGGCTGACGGCCGAGCTGGAGCGGCTCACCACCTCGGTGTTCCGGTCCGGGGCCGACGCGGCGGAGCGGATGCTCGTCCAGTCGGCGCCCGAGCCGGGCCGTGCCGCGGCGGTGCGGCGGGCGACGGCCGCGTGGGAGGCGGCGTACTGGGCCTCGCTGCCGGCCGGTGAGCACCAGATCATCACGGACGCCCGGCCCGCGCTGTACTCCTGCTTCAACGCGGCCGACCTGCTGATCAGTGACGTGTCGAGCGTGATCAGCGACTTCCTGGCGAGCGAGAAGCCGTACGCGGTCGCCAACACCAGCGGGCTGCCCGAGGACGCCTTCCGTGCGGCGTTCCCGACGGTGGCGGCGGCGACCGTGCTGACGCCGGACGCGACGGGCGTGCCCGCGCTGCTGGAGACGGTCCGGCACCCGGAGAACGACGAACTCGCCGAGGCCCGGGCCGAGTTGAAGCTGCGGCTGCTGGGTCCTGCCGAGCCCTCGTCGCAGGAGCGCTTCAACGCGGCCGTGCAGGCGCTGTGCCAGGAGGCCCGGGAACACCGGGCGCGGGTGGCGGAGCGGCTGACGACGGAGCGCCTGGCGGCGGAACTGCCGGGTCAGCGCACGGAGGCGGCCGTGTCCAGCGCACCGCGCTGACCGCCGGCGGGACAGCCACCACGGGGGGCGCCGGGCGATCTCGGCGGCCCCCGTCGCGCTGTTCACGCCGCCGCCCGGGCCCCGCGGGCCGCCCACACGCTGCGCGCCTTGCGCACGGCCCGGCGCACGAACGTGTCGACACCGCTCTCCCGGTAGCCCGGGAACGCCCGGGCCTCGCGGGGCTCGGCGAGGTAGACCGCGTCGGGGATGCCCGCTTCGCGGTCGCGGAAGTGCGGGTAGGCCAGGTAGAGGCGGCGGCCCTTCTTCTCCAGGAGGGCGGCGGCCTGCTTCTTGGCCTTGACGAACTCCACCACGTCCGGCAGCAGGTCGGGCCGCTGCTCGGCGACCAGGTGCAGCCGCAGCCGCTCGTGCACCTTCAGGCGCCGGGCGACACCCTCGGTCCAGTGGGCGTCCATCAGCGGCGCGGCCAGCTCGAACTTGTGCCGCCGCACCTCCTCGCTGTCCGTGAGGTACTTGGGCCCGAACTGCGGCAGCAGCGTCACCAGGAACGGCCGGACCATCAGCTGGTCGCGCCGGCCGCCCGCGGGGACGTGCTCCGCGATCAGGTTCATCAGGGCCCGCGCGGAGTCGAAGCGCAGGGTGTAACCGCCGCTCCTGGTCACGTGCTTGCCGTCGTCGCGGCCCACCAGGTAGTAGCAGGTGTGGTCGGCGACGATCGAGACGCCGTCCGCCCGCAGGTACGCCTCCATGGTGAACAGCGCGTCCTCGCCGGTGAACAGCGACTCGTCGAAACGCATGCCGTGCCGCTCCAGCAACTCCCGGCGGAACAGCTTCTGCGCGCTGAGCGTGAACTTGATGTTGGAGGAGAAGACGTCCGTCCGCTCCACCGTCGCGCCCCACATGGACTTCGGCGCCGAGCGGTTGACGCCCTCGACCTTGCCGAGGACCACGTCCGTGCCGGCCCTGTCGGCCATGGCGACCATGCGCTCCAGCGCCTCGGGGCCCAGCCGGTCGTCGGCGTCCAGGAAGAAGACGTAGCGCCCGGTCGCCTTGTCCAGGCCGACGTTGCGCGGGCCGCTGGGGCCCCCGGAGTTCTCCTGCCGGATCACCACGACGTGCACGGGAGCCCGCTGGGCGAACTCCTCCAGATACTCCCCCGTGCCGTCCGTCGAGCCGTCGTCCACCGCGATGACCTCGATGCGCTCCGGACCGATGGTCTGCGCCTCGACCGAGGAAAGGCAATCGATCAGGTACGGCATCGCCTCGTACGCACCGATGATCACGCTCACATCAGGCTGCGCGGCCACGTTCCCTCCCAGTTCGACGGGATGTTCCCCGGTAGCACCTCATTGGCTACCTGATAGACGGGTGCCGGGAACAAGCGGTTGTCCGGCAGTCGGGTGTTCCTGCCTCACCTCACCTGTACGGCGAGCGGAGCCGGAAACGTCAAGGAGTCCGGCCCCGAGGCACTCCCTCGAAGCCGGACTCCTCGGCGCGGTGGCCGGTCACACCGTGGCGGCTCCACCGGTGTCACCGGCGGCGGGCACCCGCTGCCCGGGCACGGTGTTGGTCAGCTCGGCCTCGGCCTGAGTCTCGGCCTCCGCCTGGTCGAGCGCGGCCGCATCCCGTGACCGCAGGCCGACGTTGCGTGTCTCGGCCTTCAGTGCCAGGTTCGCGACGGCCGCGTTGAACTGCTCCAGGGAGGTCGGCTCGTCCGGGCCCAGCAGGTACTGCTTGAGGTCCTTGCGGTCCTCGGCCAGCGGGTCGGCGGCCGGGTCGCGGACGGCGCTCAGCAGCTCGCCCAGCTCGGCGGCGCTGTTGGTGAGGATCACCGCGGCACGCACCGCCGTGTTGTTCCGCTTGAACTCCTCGGCGCCCACCCCGGCGGAGTCGGTGACCGCGTAGGGCTTGCCGCTGGCGATGAAGTCGGACACCACGCTGGAGATGTCGGAGACCATCGCGTCGGAGACGTTGAAGCAGTCGTACAGGGCCGGCTCGGCGCCGGTGATCACGCGGTGCTCCCACGTGGGGAAGGAGCGCCAGTAGGCGTCGTTCCACTCGGCGCGCAGCCGGGCGACCTCCTCGTGCCGGGCGGTGTCGAGCAGCCCGTCCCGGGTGGCTTCGGCCTCGTCGACCCGGTCGGATCCGGCACCGGACAGCTGGGCGAGCCGGGCCTCGACGCGCTGCAGCTCGGCCTTGGCCTGCGCCTGGGCGGCGGTGTCCGGGAGGAACCGGGGATCGAGGGCGCGCTCGGCGGCGGCCTTCTCCACCAGGGCGGTGATCCGCCGGTGCGCGGCCTCGGCCTCCTTGCTGACGGTGCCGGTGAACGGGTGCGGCTTGTACAGGACGCGGACGGGCGGGTCGGCCGCGACCAGCTCGCGCACGATGTTCTCGCCGGCCAGAACGATCGAGGTGTTGCCCGGGTTGCCGTCCCAGCCCTCCCAGGTGGGGGCGTACAGCACGGTCGGCATGCGGCCCTCGGGCACGCCCCGCCAGGTCTGGATCGGGGCGAGCTGGGGGCGGCCGACCTCGACGATGTCCTCGTCGCGGACACCGACGTCGGCGATGGCGTAGCGGTCGCGGCCCGCGCGGCCGGCCGTCCAGACCTCGTCGTAGACCTTGCTGTACGGGTTGACGCTGGCGAGCTTGTCGCTGTCGCCGTGGCCGATGAAGACGTGCTTCATGGTGGGCACGCGCAGCAGGTGGATGTTCTTGCCGACGTTGGCCGCGTAGAGCGCGACGCGCACGGTGGACAGGTCCAGGTTCATCAGGTGCACCCCTCCGGGGACGCAGATGACGGGGACCGTCGTGGGCGCCAGGTTGGTGAGGATGACGCGCTCGCGCAGGATGATCAGTGGCCTGGAGTCCAGCTTCTCCATGGTGTCCAGCCACATGTTGACCTGGTAGGCGGAGTCCTTGGACCCGGAGAAGTACAGGACGGTCTCCGGCTTGTACTCCCCCAGCCAGTCGTCGACGGCGGCCAGTACCCGTTCGGCGTTCGGCGGGATCCGCCCGCCGCACACGTACGGCACGAGCACGAGGACGTACAGGGTGGCGAGGGCCAGTGTGAGTCCGATGCCGATGAAGCCGATCAGGGACGATTTCACCTGGGCGGCGACCACGATGCCGACGACCGCCGCCAGGTCGAGGTGCAGCATCTTCTCGGCGGAACGGTGCAGCAGCACGTACGGCGGGGCGTCGGGAATGCGGATGCGCGAGCCGAGGTCGACGTTGCGGGTGGCGACCGGCATGCGGCGGCGGTTGCGGATCAGCTGGACCAGCGCGCCGTGCGGGGCCTGCAGACCGTAGAAGGCGATGAAACAGGCGATCGCCCCGTAGTAGATCAGGTTGTCCGCGAGGGACAGCCGGGCCAGCAGCAGGACGAGCAGCAGCTGCCGGATCAGGAAGCGGATCGACAGGCCGGCCCGGACCTTGCCGAGGCGGTTGATCAGGTAACTGCCCTTGTGGTGCAGATAGTGGTCCGCCAGGTACGTCACGGCGGCCGCCGCCGCGAAAGCGGGGACGCTCGGCACGAGCGCGGCCAGCATGAGGGCGGGGAAGCTCGCCACCATGAGGATCGCCGCGGCCAGCTCGGCCGCGCTGCCCACCCTGGCGACGCGAATAGCTGTGGATATCACGGAGGAACCTGCTCTTGTGAGGGGTCTGCCGGTCTTGCTCACGGATGCGGCTGGTCTGTGAAGACGCCCAGGGATACGGATGCAGGCTCCTGCGAACACCCTTGCCGTCCTGATGGATGACAAAAGCACAGAAGCCCGAATTGTCGCAGCTCAGCGGGCGGCAATTGTTACACGCCGTCCTGCCGGTCCAGAACCGAGGCCAGGGCCTGCTCGAAGCCGGAGGCCCGGGCCGCGTCGGCGGTGGGGTCCTGCTGGCGGACGTCGATGACGTGGCCGGTGAGCCCGGAGAGCAACACGTCGAGCGACGCACGGGCCACCGCCTCGGAGGACAGCAGCGAGCCCGCGGGCTCCTGCCCGAACGCCTTGGTGCGCATCGGGGTGGCGGTGCGCTCGGGGTTGATGCAGTTGACACGGATGCCGTCGGCGGCCCACTCGTCGGACAGGGCCTGGGTGAGGTTCACCATGGCGGCCTTGGTGGAGGAGTACAGGCTGTACTCGGCGCGACCGCGGGTGTAACTGCTGGAGGTGTAGAGCAGCAGCTGGCCCTTGGTCTCGGACAGGTACTTGTGCGAGGACCGGGCGATCTGCACGGGGGCCAGGTAGTTGACCTTGAGCGCCTCTTCGATGGTGGCGTTGTCGGTCTCGGCGAGCTTGCCTATGCGCAGCACGCCGGCGGTGTTCACCACGTAGTCGATGCGGCCGGTCTCGGCGTAGGCCTTGGACAGGGCGTCGTCGACCTCCTCCGGGTTCTCCACGTGGGTGCCGGTGGTGGAGCGGCCCAGGGCATAGACCTTGGCGCCGTACGACTCCGCCAGCTCGGCGATGTCCTTGCCGATGCCGTAGGAGCCGCCGAAGACGACGACGGTCTTGCCGGTCAGCAGCTCGCGGTAGGCGTCCTCGGTGACCTGCTCGGGCGCGGCGGTGGAGGCGAGCTGGAAGAGCTTGTCGGCGATGAAGACGTCGACGGGCTGGGTGACCTTCATGTTGTACTCGTCACCCGCGACGACGTGGATCGGCACGTCGGGCAGGTACTTGAGCACCACGGAACAGTCGTCGGTGGCCTGGAAGTTGGGGTCGCCCGAGGCGACCTCGTAGGCCCGCTTGATCGTGGACAGCTTGAAGGCCTGCGGGGTCTGGCCGCGGCGCAGGCGGGAGCGGTCCGGGATCTCGGTGATGAACTCGCCGTCCTGGCCGTGGGTGCGCGTGACGATGATGGTGTCCGCGGACGGGATGGCCACGTCGACGGCCTCGTAGCGCTCCAGCGCGGCCACGCAGTCGTCGATGACCCGCTGCGACAGCAGGGGGCGCACCGCGTCGTGGAAGAGGACGTTGAGGTCCTCGCCCTCGGCCAGGCCCTCGCCCAGGGCGGCGATGGCGCGCTCGGTGGTCTCGTTCCGCGTCGAGCCGCCCTCGATGATCTTCGAGACCTTCTTGAATCCGGCCTTCGCGACGATCTTCTCGACGTCGGGCACGTAGCCCTGGGCCATCAGCACGATGACGTCGTCGATCGAGTCGGCGTTCTCGAAGGTGGCCAGGGTGTGCTCGATGACTGCCTTGCCGGCGATCTTCAGCAGTTGCTTCGGGATCGACAGTCCCACCCGCTGACCGGTGCCCCCGGCCAGGATCACCGCGGTGGTACGGGGCTTGGCTATGTGCTGAGGCACAGGTTACCTACCTTGAGACGACAGGGAACCTCAAAAGGGTCCCACTTGTGGTGAACGCAGTGCAAGGTGAGCGACATGTACCGCCCGTGTGCGCGCAACCTGTCATTCACCTCCCACTGCTGGTGATCGGTTAGACGGTTGAGCGGGCCTTTTGGAGGCCTACTGTGAGTGATTCCACAAGATTTCGACGACGCGAGTCATGCGGGACAGCGGTGACTGAGGTCCTTCGCGCGTTCCCGGACGAGGTCCGTTGCACGATACGTGCTGTGACGGACCGGCCGGACGGGGCGCGATGCGGCTCGTCCGTCATTCCTTCACGGGCGGAATGCGCCCGGGACTGCGCGCCCTTGCGGCTGCGGCGGGGCAAGGGCGGCAGCGGGGGCGCCGATTCACCGGGACGGGTCCGCCACCGGACAGGATGACGGGCCGCGCGGCCGCCGGTGGACGCACGGAGCCCGGGGCCCGGCCGGGCCCCGGGCTCACGCGCCGGAGGGAGCGAAGGGCGTCAGACGACCTCGACGCCGGGACGGCCCGCCTCGACCCTCAGCCGGGCCAGCGTGCTCGGGGTGGCGGTCGGCTGCCGCACGGTGTCGACCACCCGCACCTGCGCGTCGATACCGCCGCGGCCGATGTCGAAGAGGTGGTAGCCGCGGTGGGCGTCGAGCAGCTTCCAGTGCGGGTTGTCCGGGCGGCGCGGGTCCCACTCCCGGCGGAAGGCGTCCTGGTCCTGGTCGCCGTTGCTGGAGACGGACGTACCGACGAACTCGGCGCCGACGACCGCGGATCCGGGGTCGGCGTAGTCCTTCTTGAGGTCGCTGATCATCGTCAGGTGCCGGTCGCCCGACAGCACGACGGGGTTGCGGACGTGCTGGAACTCCTGCATGAACCGGTTGCGTTCGGCCTGGTAGCCGTCCCAGGCGTCGTAGAACCAGAGCTTGCCCTCGCCGACCTTGAGGTCCGTCTCGGCCATCATGATCTGCGAGGCGACGAGGTTCCAGCGGGCCGGCGAGTTCCGCAGCCCGTTCAGCAGCCAGCGCTTCTGCCCGGCGCCCAGCATGGTGAGGGAGGGGTCCTGGGCGCCTTCCTGGCTGGTGGCCTGGTCGCTGCGGTACTGCCGGGTGTCCAGGACGTTGAGCCGGGCCAGGCGGCCGAACTCCAGACGGCGGTGCATGCGGATGTGCGGCCCCGTGGGCACGGCGGTGGCGCGGACCGGCATGTGCTCGTAGAACGCCTGGTAGGCGGCGGTCAACCGGGCCACGAAGGCGTCGTGCGACTGCTTGTCCGGGTCCTGCGGGATCTCGCCGGCGAAGTCGTTGTCCACCTCGTGGTCGTCGAAGCTCACCACGAAGGGCGCGTGCGCGTGCATCGCCGCGAGATCGGGGTCGCTGCGGTACTGCGCGTACCGGTTGCGGTACTGGACCAGGCTGACGGGCTCACCGGTGCCCTCGTGCCGCCGCACGGCCGTCGCCGAGGGCGTCGACTCGTAGATGTAGTCCCCGACGAACACCACCGCGTCCGGGTCCTGCTCCTGCATGTCGGCGTACGGCGTGAAGTAGCCGTGCTGCCAGTTCTGGCAGGAGGCGAGGGCCAGGCGCAGGGAGCCACCGGAGCTGTGCGGGTGGGGCGCGGTGCGGGTGCGGCCGGCCGGTGAGAGTTGCCCGTCGGCGCGGAAGCGGTACCAGTAGACGCGGCCCGGGCGCAGGCCGCGGACGTCCACGTGAACGCTGTGCCCGTACTCGGGTCTGGCGTGGGCCTTGCCCCGGCGGACGGGCTTCCTGAACCGCCGGTCCTCCGCGACCTGCCACTCCACGGGCACCGCGCGGTCGGGCATGCCGCCGCCGTGCAGCGGGTCCGGGGCGAGCCGCGTCCACAGCACGACGCCGTCCGGCAGGGGGTCGCCCGAGGAGACACCGAGACTGAAGACGCCGTCGGGCAACGGGGTCTCGGCCGCGCGCGCGGTGGCCGGGAGCCACAGCTGGGTGGTGGCGGCCGCGCCGAGCACGGCGGCGCCGCCGGTCAGGAAGCGGCGCCGGCCGGGGGATGCTGCTGCGGTCATCGGGTGACTCCCTTACCTCGCTGGCCACTTGGACTCCGGGAAGCTTCACGCTCGCGGGCGGTCCGCCCGCTGAACGCCGGGGTTCACGTACATGACAACTAAGCAAGCAAAGGGAGACCCGCCGCCAGCGCTGGAACAAGCCTTTGCCGGGGCGGGTCTGACGGACGTTCAGCAGGTGGCGCGTCCGACGGATGTTCCATGGGTGAGGCCGGTGCCCGGACGGGCTCAGGTCGCGCTCATGCCGGCCGGTGCGCCGACGTGCGCATCACGTGCCGACGTACGCCGACATGGCCGTCGCGCCTCACGATGCGGGCCGGACCTGACCTGCCGGGCCCCTCCGCCCCGCTCCTCGACGCTGCACGGGGAAGCGGCCCGGTGACGCTGCACGGGGGACGGACCGATCGGCCTGCGGGGCCGCGACGACGCGCGGCCCCGCAGCACAGCCGGTCGGTCCGTCAGCGGGGAGACCAGGTCAGAACGGCTCGAAGTCGTCGAACTCCTGCTGCGCCTCGTCGCGTTCGGCCTGCCGGTCCCTGCGGCGCTGCGCGGCGGGCCGCGCTGCCTCCAGCCGGTGGTCCTCGCCGCGCCGGCCGAGCATCTCGGCACCGGCCATCATGGACGGCTCCCAGTCGAAGACGACCGCGTTCTCCTCCGGGCCGATGGCGACGCCGTCGCCGCCCCGGGCGCCCGCCTTGAGCAGCGCCTCCTCGACACCGAGCCGGTTGAGCCGGTCCGCGAGGTAGCCGACCGCCTCGTCGTTGTTGAAGTCGGTCTGCCGCACCCAGCGCTCGGGCTTCTCGCCGCGCACCCGGTACAGGCCGTCCTCCTCCTGCGTGACGGTGAAGCCGGTGTCGTCCACGGCCTTGGGCCGGATGACGATGCGCGTGGCCTCTTCCTTCGGCTTCGCGGCCCGGGCCGCCGCTACCAGCTCGGCGAGCGCGAACGAGAGCTCCTTGAGGCCCATGTGCGCCACGGCCGACACCTCGAACACGCGGTAGCCGCGCGCCTCCAGGTCGGGCCGGACCATCTCGGCCAGGTCCTTGCCGTCCGGTACGTCGATCTTGTTCAGCACGACGAGCCGCGGACGCCGGTCCAGGCCGCCGTACTGGCGCAGCTCCTCCTCGATGACGTCGAGGTCGGAGACCGGGTCGCGGTCGGACTCCAGGGTCGCGGTGTCCAGGACGTGCACGAGGACACTGCACCGCTCGACGTGCCGCAGGAACTCCAGGCCCAGACCCTTGCCCTGGCTGGCCCCGGGGATCAGCCCGGGCACGTCCGCGATCGTGTAGACCGTCGAACCGGCCGTGACGACACCGAGGTTGGGCACCAGCGTGGTGAAGGGGTAGTCGGCGATCTTGGGCTTGGCGGCGCTCAGCACCGAGATCAGCGACGACTTGCCCGCGCTCGGATAACCGACGAGCGCCACGTCCGCGACGGTCTTCAGCTCCAGGACGACGTCCCGCAGGTCGCCCGGCTCGCCCAGCAGCGCGAAGCCGGGCGCCTTGCGCCGGGCGGAGGCCAGCGCGGCGTTGCCGAGGCCGCCCCGGCCGCCCTGCGCGGCGACGAAGGAGGTGCCGTGGCCGACCAGGTCGGCGAGGACGTTGCCCGCCTTGTCCAGCACCACCGTGCCGTCCGGCACCGGCAGCACCAGGTCCTGGCCGTCCTTGCCGGAGCGGTTGCCGCCCTCACCGGGCTTGCCGTTGGTGGCCTTGCGGTGCGGCGAGTGGTGGTAGTCGAGGAGCGTGGTGACGGACTGGTCGACGGTGAGGATCACGTCGCCGCCACGGCCGCCGTTGCCGCCGTCCGGGCCGCCGAGCGGCTTGAACTTCTCACGGTGGACGGAGGCACAGCCGTGGCCTCCGTTACCCGCGGCGACGTGCAGTTCGACGCGGTCCACGAAGGTGGTCATGGGATGTGCCTCCAGTTACTGCCTACTGCGGGGATGTCTCTTGGTTAACACGCGAAAGGCGGACCCGCTTCCCCTCGGGGAAGTGAGGCCCGCCTCGCGAAGGTTTCCGATCAGGCGACCGGAACGATGTTCACGACCTTGCGGCCGCGGTGGGTGCCGAACTGCACCGAACCGGCCTGCAGGGCGAACAGCGTGTCGTCGCCGCCGCGGCCGACACCGGCGCCCGGGTGGAAGTGGGTGCCACGCTGGCGGACCAGGATCTCACCCGCGTTGACGACCTGACCGCCGAAGCGCTTCACGCCGAGCCGCTGGGCGTTGGAGTCGCGACCGTTCCGGGTGGACGATGCGCCCTTCTTGTGTGCCATTTCTCCTCAGTCCCTTACTTCGCAGCCGTGGGGATCTCAGTGACCTTGATCGCCGTGTACTGCTGGCGGTGGCCCTGGCGACGGCGGTAACCCGTCTTGTTCTTGTAGCGCAGAATGTCGATCTTCTGGCCCTTGTGGTGGTCCACGACCTCGGCCTGGACCTTGATGCCGGCCAGCACCCACGGGTCGCTGGTCACGGACTCGCCGTCGACAACGAGCAGGGTCGAGAGCTCGACCGTGTCGCCAACCTTGGCAGTGGAAATCTTGTCAACCTCAACGATGTCGCCGACAGCAACCTTGTGCTGGCGACCACCGCTGCGCACGATGGCGTACACGCGGAACTCACTCTCTCGCTCGGGAAACGGCACCCCCGCAGGCCAGCAGCCCGACACGGCGGGCCGCCTCTCCTGGGCGCCCGGCGCCCAGGAGGATGAGGTTTACGGGGATGTGACGCGTCAGTCGACACGCCGACGGTCAAGGTTACGGGGCCGCGACCGGAAGGGTCAAACCGAGCCGGGGCCGCCCCCTGTGCGACCGGTCACGCGGTCCGTCCCCCCGGGGCGTGCGCGTGGATCACGCACGCCCCGGGGGACGTCCGGGCCGGTCAGGCCTCGTCGGTGGAGGCCGTGACGGAGGCCCCGGAGGACTGCTCCGCCGCGACCGTCTTCTTCGACGTGGCCTTCTTGGCGGCGGTCTTGGTGGTCTTCGCCGCCTTCTTCGCCGTCGTCTTCTTGGCCGCGGTCTTCTTCGCCGCCGTCTTCTTGGTGGCGGCCTTCTTCGCCGTGGCCTTCTTGGCCGTCTTGCGGGCCGTCTTCTTGGCGGGGGCCGTCTCCTCGGCGGCCTCCTCCGTGCCGGCACCGTCGGGCGCGGGCATCTCGGCCGCCGGCTCGGCGGCGGCCTCCGACCCGGTCGTCCCGGTCACGGCTCCCTCGGAGGCGGCCGTCTCGGGCGCGGCCGACGGGACGACCACCACGGCCGTCTCCTCGGACGCCGTGGACACCGTGGGCTTGCGCACGGCACGACGCCGCGGACGGGCGGGGGCGGCGCTCTCGGCGGGCGCCTCGGCGACCGGCCCGGAGGGTGCACTCCGTTCGGGCGCCTCGGCGGCCTCGGCCACCGGGGCCGTTTCGGCGACCGTCACCACCGCGGCCTCGGCCCCCGCGGGGGAACCGGCCGGAGCCGACACCTTGCGGGTGGCCCGGCGCCGAGTACGGCCCTTGGGTGCGGCCTCCTCCGCCGGAGCGGCCTCGGCAGCCCGAGCGGCCGACGGGGCCTGCGCGGCCTCGACCACCGGGTCCTCCACGGCCGTCGGCTCGGCCTGCGCCTCGGCGGCCGGCTCCGGCTGCACCGGACGGGCGGCCTCCTGCTCTGCGGTCACGTCCTGAGCCGTCGGCACCTCGGCCTCGGCCTGCTCGGCCCGGCCCCGGCCGCGCCGGGTCTTCTCACCGGCCTGCTCGGCCTTCGGCTCGGCAGCCTCACCGCGCGGCGCGCCCGCCGGGGCCGACGCACGCCGGCTCGCCCGGCGCCGGGACCGGCCGCGCGTGGCCGCGGCCTCCGCCTCGGCGGCGCTGCTGTACAGCTCCTCGTCCGGCTCGAAGGCCGGCTCGGGCAGGGCCACCGGCTCGGCGGCCTCGGCCACGACCTCGGCCTCGGTCTCCGCCTCCTGCTCGGCGGTCTCGACGGCCGCCTCGTGGACGTGCGGCTGGTCGGCGGCACCGGCGCGGGCGCGCTTCTTGCGCTTGCCGCCGCCCCCGGTCGAGGTCGGCTGCTCCATGTGCACGATGACACCGCGCCCGTTGCAGTGGACGCAGGTCTCGGAGAACGACTCCAGCAGTCCCTGGCCGACCCGCTTGCGGGTCATCTGCACGAGCCCCAGCGAGGTCACCTCGGCCACCTGGTGCTTCGTGCGGTCCCGGCCCAGGCATTCCAGCAGGCGCCGCAGCACCAGGTCCCGGTTCTGCTCCAGCACCATGTCGATGAAGTCGATGACGATGATGCCGCCGAGGTCGCGCAGCCGCAGCTGGCGGACGATCTCCTCGGCCGCCTCCAGGTTGTTGCGGGTGACGGTCTCCTCGAGGTTGCCGCCCTGGCCGGTGAACTTGCCGGTGTTGACGTCGACGACGACCATCGCCTCGGTCCGGTCGATCACCAGCGAGCCGCCGCTGGGCAGCCACACCTTGCGGTCGAGGGCCTTGGCCAGCTGCTCGTCGATCCGGTACGTGGCGAAGACGTCGACCTCGGAGGTCCACCTCTGCAGCCGCTCGGCGAGGTCCGGGGCGACGTGCGAGACGTACCCGTGGATCGTCGACCAGGCCTCGTCGCCGCTGACGACGACCTTGGAGAAGTCCTCGTTGAAGATGTCGCGCACGACCCGGACGGTCATGTCGGGCTCGCCGTACAGCAGCGTCGGGGCGTTGCCGCTCTTGGCCTTCTTCTGGATGTCCTCCCACTGCTGCTGCAGCCGCTCGACGTCCCGGCGCAGCTCGTCCTCGCTCGCGCCCTCGGCGGCGGTGCGCACGATGACGCCCGCGTCCTCGGGGACGATCTTCTTGAGGATCGTCTTCAGCCGGGCCCGCTCGGTGTCGGGCAGCTTGCGGCTGATGCCGGTCATGGAGCCCTCGGGCACGTACACGAGGTAGCGGCCCGGCAGGGAGACCTGGCTGGTCAGACGGGCGCCCTTGTGACCGATCGGGTCCTTGGTCACCTGGACGAGCACGGACTGGCCGGACTTCAGGGCGGACTCGATGCGGCGCGGCCCGTGGGCCATGCCGAGCGCCTCGAAGTTGACCTCGCCGGCGTACAGGACGGCGTTGCGGCCCTTGCCGATGTCGATGAAGGCGGCCTCCATCGACGGCAGCACGTTCTGCACCTTGCCGAGGTAGACGTTGCCGACGTACGAGGTCGCCTGCTCCTTGTTGACGTAGTGCTCGACGAGCACGTCGTCCTCGAGGACGCCGATCTGCGTGCGGTCGCCGTGCTGGCGGACGACCATCACGCGCTCGACGGCCTCGCGGCGGGCCAGGAACTCGGCCTCGGTGATGATCGGCACCCGGCGGCGGCCCTGCTCGCGGCCCTCGCGGCGGCGCTGCTTCTTGGCCTCCAGACGGGTCGAGCCCTTGATGGACTGCACCTCGTCGGACGGCTCCGCCTTGGGGCGGGGCTCGCGGACCTTGACGACGGTGCGCTCGGGGTCGTCCTCGGAGGGCTCGGCGTCGGTGCCGGAGTCACCGGCACGGCGGCGGCGCCGGCGGCGCCGGCGGCTGCTGCTGGAGCCACCCCCGGCCGACTCGTCCCGGTCACCGTCCTCGGAGTCCTCGCGGTCCTCCTCGGCGGTGTCCTCCGCGTCCTGCGCGGCCTGGGCGGCGGCGACCTGGTCGGAGTCGTCGTCCCCGGCCTCGCCGGACTCGTCGAGGTCGGCGGACTCGCCGCGGCGACGGCGGCGGCCGCCCCGGCGGCGGCGACGGCGCGATCCGCCGCCCTCGGACTCGTCCTGGTCCTCGCCGTCGGCCTGGTCCTCCGCGGAGTCGTCCAGGGCGTCCGTCTCGTCCTCCTCGGACACGGCGTCCTGCGCGGGGGCCTCAGGGATCCGGGGCTCGGCGGCGCGGTCCTCGGTCTCCTCGGCGGAGCCGCGGCGGCGACGGCGGCGGCGCGCACCGGCGGACTGCTCCTCGCGGGGCTCCTCCGCCTGCACGGCCTCCTGGGACTCCTCGGGCTCCTCGGGCTCAACGGCACCGGCGGCCTCGGCGGCGGCCGCCGCGGCGGCCCGCTCCGGGGTCTGGAACTGGGGCTCGGTGAACACCGGGGCCTGGAACAGGGCCACGGCGGGCCGCGCCGGACGCGCCGGGGCCTCGCTCGCGTCGTCGGCCGCACCGGCGTCGGACGTGGCGGCGCGCTTGGCGGCCCTCGCGGGCCGGGCGGGCTCGGCGAAGCCGCCCGCGGCCCGGCGCACGACCCGGCGACGGCGGCGCGGACCGGCGTCCTCGGCCGGCTCGCCGGACTCCTCGGCCCGGGCGGCGGGGGCGGCCTCGGCGGCCGGTGCTTCGGTGGCCGGGGCTTCAGCAGCGCCGGTGGCGGGCTGCACGGCGGCCTCCGCCTCGGGGGCGGGCTCGGCGGCCGGGGTCCCGCTCACGGCGGGCTGGGCCCCCTCTGCGCTCTCGTCCGCACCGGTGGGCGCGGCGGCGGGCGCGGTGACCCGCCGGGAGGCGCGCCGGCGGGTCCGGCGCGGGGCGGCGTCCTCGGCGTCGGCGGCAACCGGGTCGGAGTCGCTCGACGCGGCCTGCGCGGGCTCGGCCTGCACAGCGGCGGGCTCGGCGGCGGCCGGCGCGGTCTGCGCCGTCTCGGCCTGCGTCGCGGCGGGGGAGGTCACCGTGCGCGTGGCGCGGCGCCGGGTGCGGCGGGGAGCGGGCTCCTCGGACGCCTCGGCGGTCGCGGGGGCCGCGGCCGGCTCGGGCGTCGCGGGGGCGGCGTCCGCGGCGGAGGTCGCGGGCACCACGGTCTCGGCGGCCCCGGCGTCGGCCGGGGTACCGGCGGGCGAGGAGGCGCGGCGCACCGCGCGCCGCCGCTTGGGGGCGGGGGATGCGACGTCCTCGGCGGCGGCTGCGGCCGCGGGGGTCTCCTCGATCTCGGCGGCGGCCGCCTCGACCTCGTCGGTCTCGACTCCGTCGGCGGCGAGCTCGTCGGCCTCGGCGGCCGCCACGGCCGGCGCGACGGTCTCCGCCGCGGCCTCGGCGGCTCCACCGGCGGGGGGACCCGCCGGGCGGGAGGCGGCACGGCGCCGCCGGCGGGGCGGCAGGGTGTCGCTGGGGGTGTTGTCGTTCTCGTCGGAGCCCGTCGAGGACTCTGCGGGTTCGGTCGGTTCGAGCATGCGGGCTTGTCTCCCGTCAGGCTCCCGGGCGCCGCGCCTGGCCCGGCGATGCCGGTGACGTCCGCGGCTCGCGCTGTGCGCGTCGCCGCCGTCCGGGGCGCGGGCGCCGCACGGGAGCTGTCCGTGTCCTGTCTCGCCGGTTCCGTACGCCGAATGCGTACGGCCTGGCGAAAGTCTTCTGGTCGGTGCGCTGCCCGACCCAGGTGGCTCCCGAGTCCGAGGGCGGCGCTACGACGTCCGTCCCTACGCGGGACCTTCTTACGCCGGCGCCGTCGCGGTGGCAGTCTCTTCGGCCGTTGTGGGGGCCTCGGCTGCCTCGCGGTCGGGCGCGAGCGGGTCGGTCACCGTGCCGGTCTCTTCATCGAGCAGCCCCTGCGCCAGCCTGGTCACCGCTGCGGGGACCGGCGGCGCCAGGTCGGCCACGGCGCGGAGACCGGACAGGACGTCGTCGGGTCGAACGGCAGGCGTCACGTGCCGAACAACCAGCCGCAGTATCGCACAGGGCCGGTCGGTCGGCCTATCAGCCTGCGCACCGTGCGTCTCCGGGAGGTCGCGCACCTCCAGGCTCACGACGGCGGAGCGGGCGTCGAAGGTGCGCACGCCGTTCTTGGCGAGTCGCTGGACCTCGACGGTCGCCGCCGCCTCGAAGGCGTCCGCCGCACGGCGGGCCTCCTGCGGCGCGACGCCGTCCAGCCGCAGCTCCCACACGGAAGCCGTCAACCGGTCGGCGAGTCCCGAGGTGCGGGCCTCGACCGCCTCGACGATGTCGAGCCCGGCGGGCATGGACTCGTCGAGGAGGACCCTGAGCCGCTCCGGGTCGCGGGGCGCGGTGAGCGCGATCTCCAGGTACTCCGCCTCACTGCCCGTGCCGGTGGGTGCGGCATTGGCGTACGACACCTTCGGGTGCGGTGTGAAACCGGCCGAGTAGGCCATCGGCACCTCGGCACGGCGCAACGCACGCTCGAAGGCGCGCTGGAAGTCACGGTGGCTGGTGAACCGGAGGCGGCCGCGCTTGGTGTAACGCAGTCGGATGCGCTGCACCGCGGGTGCGGGCGGCGGGCCTTCGGGCTGTCGCTTGCCCAGTGTCGTTCAGTCCTTCGTGAGAGCGGTCGTACTGTTGCCAAGGGTACGCGGCTCGCGACCCGAAGGTTCCCTCCGGTCGACCGGCCGGGGCCGGCCCGGCTCGCCGAACAGCGTCCGCCGCAGGTCGGCGCGCGCCTGGCGTGCGGAGTCCCGGGCGGCGGCCAGGGCCTGTCGCGCGGTCCGCCGGGCGGCGCGGGCGGCCGCGGCGGCGGGCCGCAGGACGGTGTCCCGCACGGCGTGCCCGACGGGTGTCAGGACACTGCGGTACGCCCACCGCACCGGCTCCACGAAGATCCACCGGAAGCAAGTGGCCAGGAACCGGCCGACCGCGAGGGAGAGGTACCCGGCAACGCGCCAGGCATGCCCGAGGGCGTCCCCCACCTCGCGTCCGACGACGGCCAGGACGTGCCCCGCCGGGGCGAGGACGCGGCGCCACAGGGCGAGGGCGGGCACGACGAACAGGATCCGCGTGATCCGGTACAGGCCCGTCGCGATGGCGCCGACGACGGTGCCCACCAGCCACACCAGGCCCCTGCCGCACCGGGCGACCGCGCGGCCGACCGGCGCGAGCACCCAGGTGTACAGCCAGACGGCGGGCACGACGACGAGGTGCCGCACCAGCCAGGCCGATGTCGCCCACAGGCCGACGCCGAGGGCGGCGAGGACAGCCCCCAGTCCCTTCACCACCCACGCCAGGGCGTGCCCGGCGGGCGTGAGCAGGCGGGTGTACACCCGGCCGAGCGCGGTCCACACGCCCCGGGCGGCCCGGGCGGCGGCGTGGCCCAGCGGTGCCAGGAGGTGCCGGTGGAGCCATACGGCGGGCACGACGAGGAGCACGTGCCCCAGCCGGGCGAGGGCCTTGCCCACCGGCACGGCCACGTACCGCCACAGGCCCACGAACGGCCAGACGAACACCGTCCGCGCCAGCCGCAGCAGGGCCCGGCCGAGCGGCCGGAGCAGTACGTCGTCCAGGAACCGGCCGGCCACCGCCAGCGCGTCCCACAGCATCCGCACGGGGACGACGGCCACGAGCACGACGATCCGCACGGGGATCCGGACGGCGACGGTGAGGCAGCCACCGGGCTCCTCCGGCACGCGCCCGGGCGGCTCGGCGGTCCGCCCGTGCGGCTCGGCGGTCCGCCCGTGCGGCTCGGCCCGCGCTGCGGCCTGCTCGCGCGACGGTTTCTCCAGGTGCATACCGTCGTAGACGCCTCGGGACCCGGTCCGGATGCAGCGGCGACCGGGCCGGGACGCGCGACCGCCCCGGGGGGCGGGTGCCGGCTCGCGGTCAGGACTCGGCCGGGTCCGCGGTCCCGTCCGCCTCCCAGCGCAACAGGTCGCCCGGCTGGCACTCCAGCACCTCGCACAGTGCGGCGAGGGTGGAGAAGCGGACCGCCTTCGCGCGGCCGTTCTTGAGCACGGCCAGATTGGCGGGGGTGATGCCGACCCGCTCCGCCAGCTCGCCCACGGACATCTTCCGTTTGGCCAGCATCACGTCGATGTCGACGGCGATCGGCATCAGATGACCTCTTCCAGCTCGGCCCGCATCCGGTCGGCCTCGATGTCGCGGGCGACGGCCTGGGCGAGCAGCATCCGCAGCACGAGCACGACGAGCGCGACCCCCAGCACGGCCACGCCGACGCCACCCAGCAGCAGCACGACTCCCGGTGCGACGGCCTCGCCCGGGGCGAGCACCACCCCCAGGGCGAACACCAGGCACGCGGCCGCGACGAACGCGCCGATCACGATGTGCACGTACCGGAAGGCGCCGGACGAGAACACCGTGCCCCGGCGCACCATCGTCACCAGCCGCCACACGCACACCGCGACGACCTGGGCCGTCAGCACCCCGAGGACCACGATCACCAGGATCGGTGTGCGCAGGTGGGCGTACTCCGGCTTCAGCCCGTTCATGTCGGCGGCCAGCAGCGGCACCATCACGCCCTGCACGAACAACGACCCCGCGAGCAGCACCACGAGCACCACGCGCAACGCCACCACGGCCAGCTTCCCCATCGCCACTCCTTCGATCGACCTACGATGGAAAACTATCGAAATTCGATAGGTCAGGCAAGTGGCCACCCGTTCCGGGGCGTGGAACTCGTGGCACCGTGGCAAGAGGAACCAAGGCCGGGACGCGGACGAGGAGGAAACGGTGGACTGGCGCGTGTTCGCACGGGAGATGGCCTCCATGGCGCGCGACCTGCTCGCCCAGGACTCGGTCGAGGCCACCCTGAAGCGCATCACCGGCTCGGCCACCGAACTCGTCGAGGGGTGCGACGCGGCCGGCGTCCTCCTCCTGCACGGCACACGCGTGGAGTCACTCGCCCCGACCCACGACCTGGTGGTCGGCAGCGACCGGCTCCAGGAGCGTCTCGCGGAGGGACCGTGCTTCGACGCGGCCCGCACCGGCACCGGTGAGCGGGTGTTCCGCATCGCGGACCTCACCGCCGAGCAGCCGCGCTGGCCTTCCTACGCCACACAGGCCCGTGAGCTGGGCGTGGGCAGCCTGATGGGCTTCCTGCTGTACACCGAGGACGAGGAGTTCGGCGCGCTCAACTTCTACTCCCGCCGGCCGGGGTCCTTCTCCGAGGACAGCGAGACCGCGGGCTGGCTGCTGGCCTCGCACGCGGCCGTCGCCTTCTCCAGCGCCCGCAGCCACGCCCAGATGGAACAGGCGATGGCGACCCGCCACACCATCGGCGAGGCCATGGGCATCCTCATGGGCAGCCACCACCTCACCGAGCAGCAGGCCTTCGACGTACTGCGCCGCTACTCGCAGGAGAACAACGTCAAGCTCCGCGAGGTCGCCCGCCGGGTCTGCGAGCAGGGCGCCCTCATCTGACGGCTCCCCCGGCACACAGTCTGAACCGAGGGAGCCTCGGCCGGGTCCATCCCCCGGGGGAGCGTCACCGACCCGGCCTGCTCAGCGGGTCCCCCGCACAAGGGCCCTCTCACCTCCCGCGGACGGTCATGGCGCCGGGGCTCTCGTCCTGCCGGCTGGTCGGCGGGCGAGCCGTCGTGGGCGCGGGGGAGACGGATCGGCCAGGCCTGCACACCCGCCCGGGGCGCCTCCTCGGCCCGATGCCGCTTCGCGGCCGCCTGCTGGGAGGGCGGCACGTCCACGGCGCGGATCATGCGCCGACCCGCCGCGAACACCGCCACCGCGACGAGGGCCACGTCGGCGTCCACCACGGCACAGGCCGCGGTGAGCGGGGCACCGGCCCGCAGGGGCCGGCCGGGTGCCGGTGTCCCGCCCGGCCGCCCGGCGGCAGCGGTCAGGACTCAGTGCGCGTGGCCGCTCGGGGCCGGCGCCGCGTTCTTGACCGTCAGGGGGAGCAGCTTCTTGCCCGTGGGGCCGATCTGGATGTGGGTGTCCATCTGCGGGCACACGCCGCAGTCGAAGCACGGGGTCCAGCGGCAGTCCTCGACCTCCGTCTCGTCGAGGGCGTCCTGCCAGTCCTCCCACAGCCAGTCCTTGTCGAGGCCCGAGTCGAGGTGGTCCCAGGGCAGGACCTCCTCGTAGGTGCGCTCGCGGGTGGTGTACCAGTCGACGTCCACGCCGTACGGCTCCAGCGCCTTGTCCGCGCAGGCCATCCAGCGGTCGTAGGAGAAGTGCTCGCGCCAGCCGTCGAAGCGGCCGCCGTCGTCGTACACCGCGCGGATGACCGCGCCGATGCGGCGGTCGCCGCGGGAGAGCAGGCCTTCGACGATGCCGGGCTTGCCGTCGTGGTAGCGGAAGCCGATCGAGCGGCCGTACTTCTTGTCGCCGCGGATCTTGTCCCGCAGCTTCTGCAGGCGGGCGTCGGTCTCCTCGGCGGACAGCTGCGGGGCCCACTGGAACGGCGTGTGCGGCTTGGGCACGAAACCGCCGATGGACACGGTGCAGCGGATGTCGTTGGAGCGGGAGACCTCGCGGCCCTTGGCGATCACCTTCGTCGCCATGTCGGCGATCTGCAGGACGTCGTCGTCGGTCTCGGTGGGCAGGCCGCACATGAAGTACAGCTTCACCTGCCGCCAGCCGTTGCCGTACGCGGTCGCGACCGTGCGGATCAGGTCCTCTTCCGAGACCATCTTGTTGATGACCTTGCGGATGCGCTCCGAGCCGCCCTCCGGGGCGAAGGTGAGACCCGAGCGGCGGCCGTTGCGGGTCAGCTCGTTGGCCAGGTCGATGTTGAACGCGTCCACACGGGTGGACGGCAGCGACAGGCCGATCTTGTCGTCCTCGTAGCGGTCGGCGAGGCCCTTGGCGATGTCGCCGATCTCGCTGTGGTCGGCCGACGACAGCGACAGCAGGCCGACCTCCTCGAAGCCGGTCGCCTTCAGGCCCTTCTCGACCATGTCGCCGATGCCCGTGATGGAACGCTCACGAACCGGGCGGGTGATCATGCCGGCCTGGCAGAAGCGGCAGCCCCGGGTGCAGCCGCGGAAGATCTCCACGGACATGCGCTCGTGGACCGTCTCGGCCAGCGGGACCAGCGGCTGCTTGGGGTAGGGCCACTCGTCGAGGTCCATGACGGTGTGCTTGGACACCCGCCACGGCACACCCGACCTGTTGGGCACGACCCGGGCGATACGGCCGTCGGGCAGGTACTCCACGTCGTAGAACGCCGGGATGTACACCCCGCCGGTCTTGGCCAGGCGGAGCAGGACCTCCTCGCGGCCGCCGGGACGGCCCTGCGCCTTCCACTCGCGGATGATGCGCGTCATGTCGAGGACGGCCTGCTCGCCGTCACCGATGACGGCCGCGTCGATGAAGTCGGCGATCGGCTCGGGGTTGAACGCCGCGTGGCCGCCGGCCAGGACGATCGGGTCGTCCAGGCCTCGGTCCTTGGACTCCAGCGGAATCCCCGCCAGGTCCAGGGCCGCCAGCATGTTCGTGTAGCCGAGCTCCGTGGAGAAGGACAGGCCGAACACGTCGAACGCCCTCACCGGCCGGTGGCTGTCCACCGTGAACTGGGGGACGCCGTGCTTGCGCATCAGCTCCTCCAGGTCCGGCCACACGCTGTACGTGCGCTCGGCGAGGACGCCCTCCTGCTCGTTCAGCACCTCGTAGAGGATCATGACGCCCTGGTTGGGCAGGCCGACCTCGTAGGCGTCCGGGTACATCAACGCCCAGCGGACGTCGCAGGCGTCCCACTCCTTGACCGTGGAGTTGAGTTCTCCGCCGACGTACTGGATCGGCTTCTGCACGTGCGGGAGCAGAGCTTCGAGCTGCGGGAAGACCGACGCAGCGACTTCGGCAGGCATGTCGCGCACCTTCGTGAGCTGGACTGAACTGACAGGGGTGACCATCCAGACTAACGCGAGCGCGGGGCGCCTCCGTACGCCCGCGGGGTCACAGGCCCGACGCCCCGCCCTCGATCCGGCCCCAGAGCCCCGGAAGCTCGGCCTCGGCCCGCAGGGCGCGCTGCTCCTCGCGCTCGTGCAGCAGGCCGTAGGTGAAGGCGTTCTCCCCGGCGGCGTGGGCGACCGCCGACAGTTCGCGCAGGGTCTGCCGGGCCATGACGCTGTCCTGGTGCTCGCCGAGCAGGTTCTGCAGGGTCTTCATGGACGTGGTGAGCTTCTTGGCCGGCTTGCCCAGGACCGGGCGGGCGGCTTCCGCCGCGTAGCGGGTGCGCTTGGCCTTCTTGCGGGCCTCGTGCAGGGCGACGTCCCGCTCGGTGCCCGGCTCCAGCTCCAGGGCGCGGCCGACCAGCTCGGCGACCTTGCGGAAGTCCTTCTTCACCGCCCGCGCGACCGGCTTGCCGGGCTTCTTCCCGGCCGCCTGCAGCAGGGGCGGGTCGGCGATCAGCGCGTCCAGGGTGTCGAGCAGGGTGAGGTAGCGGCGCGAGTCGAGCACGCCGGTGAGGCGGCCACGCGCGCCGCCGTGCTCGGCCTTCGACCAGGCGAGCATCCGCTCCTGCACCGGGCCGCGGACCAGACCGGTCGGCACCTCGTCCAGGGTGTCGGTGAGGCGCTCGGTGAGGACCTCCCGATCCCGGTCCACGCCCAGCTCACCGGCGAGCCACTTCAGCTCGTCGGCGACCGGGTCGGTCACGGTCCGGTCGAGGACGTTGCGGAACGTCTTGAAGGTGCTGCGCAGCCGGCGGGTGGCCACGCGCATCGAGTGCACCGAGTCCTCGGCCTCCTGCCGCACGGCCGGGTCGAGCCCGACGATCGCGTCGCGCTGCTCCCGCACGTACGCCAGGACGAGATCACCGGCGGTCTCGGTCTTCTTCGCGGCGGTGGACGGGCGGCGGCGCCGCTGCGGTGCCGTGTCGGCCAGGGCACGGGCCAGCTTCGACGCCGACCGCGACGGCCGTACGCCCGCCTTGCGCAGCCGCTTGTCGACCTTGTCGAGGAAGGCCGGGTCGCCACCGTCGGCCAGCTCCACCTCGACCTCGGTCCACCGCACCTCGCCCCCGGCACCGGTGAGCCGCTCGGCGCGCACCGCGTCCGTGCTGACCTCGGCGAGCAGCCGTCCGGCGGAGTCGAGCAGGTGCCGCACCTCGCGGTCCGAGCGCAGCCGCACCAGCGGCAGCAGTTCCCCGTCGCGGACCCGGGAGCGGACCAGCGCGGCGAGTTCGCCGGGGAGGGCGTCGGTCAACGGGGCCCGGATCTCGTCCCGTTCGCCCGGGCCGACCGGGAGTTTGAGGTGCCAGCCCGCGTCGGAGCCGCCGGTGCGGCGCCGGAGGGTGACGGACGACGCCGCGAGGCGTTCGTCGGCGGTGTCGTAGTAGGTGGCGTCGAGGTGGGTGACCCCCCGGTCGACAACGGTCTCGACCCCCGCCACGCCGGTCAGGTCGGGCAGGCCGCCGTCCGGGGCCTCGTACTTCCGCTCGATCTCGCGCTTCGTCTCCGCCATGCAGTACATCTAACCGTCCGGACCGGGACGCGAACACGGTGCGTCGGACGCGCTGCGTCGGACGCGGTACGGGGCGCCACCGGGGCGCCCCGTACCCGCTCAGGCCGACATCGGCCGCTGCACCCTGATCGACTGCAGCAGTCCCACCGCTATCCACACGGCGAACATCGACGATCCGCCGTACGAGACGAACGGCAGCGGCAGACCGGTGACGGGCATGATGCCCAGGGTCATGCCGATGTTCTCGAACGTCTGGAAGGCGAACCAGGCGACGATGCCCGCGGCGACGATCGTGCCGTACAGGTCCGAGGTGTCCCGGGCGATCGCGCAGGCCCGCCACAGGACGATCCCGAGCAGCAGGATGATCAGGCCGCCGCCGAGGAACCCCAGCTCCTCCCCCGCCACCGTGAAGACGAAGTCGGTCTGCTGCTCGGGCACGAACTGCCCGGTGGTCTGCGAGCCGTGGAAGAGGCCGGAGCCGGTCAGTCCGCCGGAGCCGATGGCGATGCGGGCCTGGTTGGTGTTGTAGCCGACGCCCGCCGGGTCGAGCTCGGGGTTGGCGAAGGCGGCGAAGCGGTTGATCTGGTACTCGTCGAGGATCCCGAGCTGCCAGACGGTGATCGCCCCGAGGGCACCGGTGCCGATCAGGCCGAACACCCAGCGGTTGGAGGCTCCGGAGGCCAGCAGCACGCCCAGCACGATGATGACCATGACCATCACCGACCCGAGGTCGGGCATGAGCATCACGATCGCCATGGGCACGGCGGCCAGTCCCAGTGCCTGCACCACCGTGCGGTGGTCGGGGTAGGTCTTGTCGCCCGCGTCGACCCGGGCCGCCAGCAGCATCGCCATGCCCAGGATGATCGTCACCTTGACGAACTCCGAGGGCTGCAGCGAGAAGCCGCCGGGCAGTTTGATCCAGGAGTGGGCGCCGTTGATCGTCGAGCCGAGCGGCGTGAGGACCAGCAGGATCAGCAGCAGCGAGACGCCGTACAGGAGCGGCACGACGGTGCGCAGGCCGCGGTGGCCGAGCCAGATCGTGCCGACCATCAGGGCGAGCCCGATGCCAGTGTTGAGCAGGTGCCGGACGAGGAAGTAGTACGGGTCGCCCTGGTTGAGCTCGGTGCGGTTGCGGGTGGCCGAGTAGACCAGGAGCGTGCCGAGCAGCGACAGGGCCAGCGCCGCGAGCAGGATCGGCCAGTCGAGGCGCCGTGCCACCGAGTCGCGGGCGAGCAGCCGCGTCCAGCCCGAGCGCTCGGGCCCGTAGCCGGAGACCTGGAAGCTGTTCACACCGCCGGTCATGTGGGCAACCTCCGGCTTCCCCGCCGGCGCCGGCGCCTTCGGGTGTCGCGGTTCTCGGGCGACGGCGGTGCCGACGTCGCGGGCTGGAGCGGATCGGCCGGGGCGTTCGGGTCCTGCTTCTTCGCCTGCTGGTCCTTGGCCGGGTCCTTGGGCAGCTTCGGCGAGGCGATGGTGCCGTCGACCTTGATCTTGGGCAGGGTCTTCTGCGGCGTGGGCAGCAGGGCCTTCTTGCTGTCGATGTCGCCGTCCGGGGAGACGCCGTACAGCGCGTTGTAGATGTTGCGCACGGCGGGGCCGGAGGCGCCGGAGCCCGTACCACCCTGGGAGATCGTCATGACGATCGAGTAGTCCTTGGTGTACGTGGCGAACCAGGAGGTCGTCTGCTTGCCGTAGACCTCCGCCGTACCCGTCTTGGCGTGCATCGGGATCTTGTCCTGCGGCCAGCCGCCGAACCTCCAGGCGGCGGTACCGCGGGTGGCGACTCCCGCGAGGGCATCGCTTATCTCGTTGCGCGTCTTCTCGCTCATCGGGAGCTTGCCGTAAGCCCGGGGCTTGATCGGCGTCACGGTCTTGCCGTCGGCGCTGATGACCGCCTTGCCCACGGAGGGGTTGTACATCGTGCCGCCGTTGGAGATGGCCGCGTAGATGGTGGCCATCTGGATCGGCGTGACGAGGGTGTCGCCCTGCCCGATGGAGTAGTTGACGGAGTCACCGGCGCGCAGGCGGTTGCCCTCGAGGCAGTTCTCGTAGGCGATCTTCTCGGCGTAGCTGCCGTTGCGCTTGCCGGTGCGGCACCAGGCGTCCTTGTTGGCCTTCCAGTAGTCGAGCTTCCACTGGCGGTCGGGGACGCGGCCGGTGACCTCGTTGGGCAGGTCGATGCCGGTCTCCTTGCCGAGGCCGAACTGGTGGGCGGTCTTGTAGAACCAGTCGTTGGCGTTCTTCTTCGGCTTGGTGCCGCCGTCGCGCTTCCACTCCTCGTGGGAGAGGCGGTAGAAGACCGTGTCGCAGGAGACCTCCAGGGCCCGGCCGAGGCTGATCGCCCCGTAGCCCTTGGACTCGAAGTTCTTGAAGACCTGGCCGCCGATGGAGTACGAGCTGGAGCACTCGTAGGGGCCGTTGAAGGAGTAGCCGGCGTTGACCGCGGCGGCCGTCGGGATGACCTTGAAGATGGAGCCGGGCGCCGACTGGCCCTGGATCGCGCGGTTGAGCAGCGGGTAGTTGGACTTCTTGCCGGTGAGCCGCGCGTAGTCCTTGGCGGAGATGCCGCCGACCCAGGCGTTCGGGTCGTAGGTCGGGTTGGAGGCCATGGCGACCACGCGGCCGGTCTTGGCCTCCATGACGACGACGGCGCCGGAGTCGGCCTTGTAGTTCGTGCCCGTGTTGCGGTCGTGCTCCTTGCGGGCCTGCTTCATGGCCTCGTTCAGTTCGTACTCGGCGATCCGCTGGACGCGGGCGTCGATGCTGGTGACGAGGTTGTCGCCGGGGTGGGCCGGGTCGGCCTCCGCCTGGCCGATGACGCGGCCGAGGTTGTCGACCTCGTAGCGCGTGACGCCGGCCTTGCCGCGCAGCTGCTTGTCGTACTGCCGCTCCAGGCCGGAGCGGCCGACCTGGTCGGAGCGCAGGTACGGGGAGTTGGTGTTCTGCGCCTTCTTGATCTCCTCGTCGGTGACCGGGGAGAGGTAGCCGAGGACCTGGGCGGTGTTGGCCTTGCCGGGGCTCGGGTAGCGGCGCATGGCCTGCGGCTCGGCGCTGATGCCGGGGAAGTCCTCGGCGCGTTCGCGGATCTGCAGGGCCTGCTTGGGAGTGGCCTCGTCGGTGATGGGGATGGGCTGGTACGGCGAGCCGTTCCAGCAGGGCTGGGGCGTCTTGGCGTCGCACAGCCGGACCTTCTCCTGGACCTCCTTGGGCGACATGCCCAGGACCCCGGCGAGCTTGGTGAGGACTTCCCTGCCGTCGTCCTTCATCTTCAGCAGGTCCGTGCGGGACGCGGAGACCACCAGCCGTGTCTCGTTGTCGGCGAGGGCCACGCCCCGGGCGTCCAGGATGGAGCCCCGCACGGCGGGCTGGACGACCTGCTGGACGTGGTTGCCCGAGGCCTCCTTGGCGTAGGCCGCGCCCTCACGGATCTGCAGGTACCACAGGCGTCCGCCGAGGGTGAGCAGGAGAGAGAGGACGAGGACCTGGATGACGACGAGCCGGATCTGGACGCGTGAGTTACGCCCGGTCTCGGGAATGTTGGTCACTGCGGCTGCCTCCCCCTCTCGGTGCGCGTGACGCTGTGCGGAACCGGCCGTCCGCCGGCGCACGTGTGTGCGGTGTCGAGTGATGAACGCCCGGTCACTGAACCGGCGTTCCCACCGGACCGGCCCGTTCGGGTGAACTTCACCGTGGATGCCCCCCGGTTCACAGCCGCTTGACCCCCTTGATGCGCCCGGCGCGCGCCATCCGCGCGCGGGCCGCCTTCACGCGCAGCCCGTTGCGCTGGCTGCCGATCTTCAGGCCGGTGCCGCCGGCGAGCCAGCCGGAGGAGATGTCGGTGGCCTTGGCGGCCGCCGAGGTGGACTCGGCGAGCGGATCGTTGTCGACCCGCCGGGCCAGGGCCATGACGCCCGGCACCACGAACGGGGCGAGCAGCAGGTCGTACAGGGCGGCCGTGAACAGCAGTCCGCCCAGGCCCACGTGGCGGGCCGCGGTGTCCCCCACGAGGGCGCCGACCCCGGCGTACAGCAGGGTGGAGCCGACGGCGGCGGCCACCACCACGACCATGGGCCCGGTGGCGGACTTCAGCTGGCCGGTCTCGGGTTTGACCAGGCCCGCGAGGTAGCCGATGACGCACAGCACCAGGGCGTACCGCCCGGCCGCGTGGTCGGCCGGCGGGGCCAGGTCGGCCAGCAGTCCCGCGCCGAAGCCGATGAGGGCACCGCCCACGTGCCCGTACACCAGCGCCAGGCCCAGCACGGTGAGCAGCAGCAGGTCGGGCACGGCGCCGGGCAGGTGGAGGCGGGCGAGGACGCTCACCTGGATCACCAGGGCGACGACGACCAGGGCGGAGGAGAGCAGGATCCGGTTGACGCGCATGGGATGAGAGCTCCTACTGCTCTTGCTGGTTCTGGCCGTCCACGGGGGCCTCGGCGGACGGCGTCACGGTCACCGTCACGGTCGGCCTCGGGGTGGGCTTGGGCTTGGGCGGGAGCACCGTGTCGCGCGGGTCCTTCTTCGGGGCCTGGACGACGACACCGACGATGTCGAGCTTGCTGAAGGCCGCGTAGGGCGTGACGTAGAGCGTGCGGGTCAGGCCGCCGCCGGAGGGGTCGACGCGGGAGACCACGCCGACCGGGACGCCGGGCACGAACGGCCGGTCGGCCTGGGAGCCGAAGGTGACCAGGCGGTCGCCCTTCTTCACCTCGGCCTTGCCGTTGAGCAGTTCGACGCGCAGCGGGCGGTCGCCCTGGCCGGAGGCGAAACCGAGTTCGTCGCCGGACTCCATGCGGGTGCCGACCGTGAAGTCGGGGTCGTTGGCCAGCAGCACGGTGGCGGTCCGCGGTCCGACCGTGGTGACGCGGCCGACGAGCCCGTCGCCGTTCAGCACGGTCATGTCGCGCTTGATGCCGTCCTCGGCGCCGACGTCGATCGTGATGGTCCAGGAGAAGCCCTGCGCCGCGCCGATGGCGATGACCTCCGCGCCCTTGATGCCGTACTGGCCCTGGCCCGCGACCTTCAGCATCCTGTCGAGCTGCTTCAGCCGGCTGCGGCTGCGGTCGTCGCTGCCGAGGCGGGCCTTCAGCGCCGCGTTCTCCTGCTCCAGCGCGGCGAGCCGGTCGTGCCGCTCGCCCGAGTCACGGATGGCGGAGACCGCGTTGCCGACCGGGTCGACCGCGGCCGAGACGCCGTTCTCGATCGGGCCGAAGACCGTGGCCGCGCCCTGCCGGGCACCGTCGACGGGCGAGTCCTCCCCACCGCGGATGTCCACCGTGATCAACGCGAACGCGATGGCGATCAGCAGCACCAGGAGCAGCCGGCTCTCTCGTGTGTCCCTCACGTGCGGCGGCCGTGCCTTCCTCGTAGGAATTCGGGAAGCCCCAGGGAATACCGAGGGGCTGCTTTGTGGGAGCTTATGCCTCTATATCAACGATCCGCCGTACGAGAGGAGATCGTCCCGTACGGCGGAATCGAAGAGTTATGTCATCTGCGCGGCTGGGCGTCCAGCACCTGCTGGAGTGCCTCGAACTCCTCGACGCACTTTCCGGAGCCGAGCGCCACGCTGTCCAGCGGGTCCTCGGCGATGTGGATCGGCATACCGGTCTCCCGGCGCAGCCGCTCGTCCAGGCCCCGCAGCAGCGCTCCGCCGCCGGTCAGAACGATTCCTCGGTCCATGATGTCGCCGGACAGCTCCGGCGGGCACTTGTCGAGGGTCGTCTTGACGGCGTCGACGATCGCGTTGACCGGCTCCTCGATCGCCTTGCGCACCTCGGCGGCCGAGATGACGACGGTCTTCGGCAGCCCGGACACCAGGTCCCGGCCGCGGATTTCGGTGTGCTCGTCGGTGTCGAGGTCGTACGCCGAACCGATCGTGATCTTGATCTGCTCGGCCGTCCGCTCACCCAGCAGGAGCGAGTACTCCTTCTTGATGTGCTGGATGATCGCGTTGTCCAGCTCGTCGCCCGCGACGCGGATGGACTGGGCGGTGACGATGCCGCCGAGGGAGATGACCGCGACCTCCGTCGTGCCGCCGCCGATGTCGACCACCATGTTGCCCGTGGCCTCGTGGACCGGCAGGCCGGAGCCGATGGCCGCGGCCATGGGCTCCTCGATGATGTGCACCTGGCGGGCGCCGGCCTGGGACGACGCCTCGATGACGGCACGGCGCTCGACGCCCGTGATGCCCGAGGGCACACAGACGACGACCCGCGGACGAGCCAGATACCGCCGCTTGTGGATCTTCAGGATGAAGTAGCGGAGCATCCGCTCGGTGATCTCGAAGTCGGCGATCACGCCGTCCTTCAGCGGACGCACGGCAACGATGTTGCCGGGCGTGCGCCCGATCATCTTCTTCGCTTCGGCGCCGACCGCGAGGATGCCACCGGTGTTGGTGTTGATCGCGACGACGGACGGCTCGTTGAGTACGATCCCGCGACCCCTGACGTACACCAGCGTGTTGGCGGTCCCGAGGTCGACAGCCATGTCACGGCCGATGAACGACATTGAGTTCCCCATCGAGATTCGTCTGGCCTTCCCGTGAGCTTTTGAGGGCTTTTCAGGTAGGCAAAGGTGGGTGCTGTGACGTGAAGGCTTCCATGGTAGACGCGCCTTCGCGAACACTGCGGGAGGGTCCTGGCCATTGTCAGCAGATGGCGACCGCATCCGCTTGTGGAGACGGGCGTTCGGGGCCTTTCGTTCCCTCGATCGCCACGCACGTGCCGCAAAGCCCGGGGACCCCGGTCCTCGGACCCGCCGTATGTGCCGGTGCGGTGGGGAGACTACGACCGGCCGGGGAAGAAGATCTTCACCTCGCGCTCGGCGGACTCCTCGGAGTCGGACGCGTGGATCAGGTTCTCCCGGACGATCACACCGAAGTCACCGCGGATGGAACCGGGCGCCGCGGCGATCGGGTCGGTCGGGCCGGCCAGCCGGCGCACACCCTCGATGACCCGCTCGCCCTCGACGATCAGCGCCACGACCGGGCCGGAGGACATGAACGCCACCAGCGGCTCGTAGAAGGGCTTGCCCTTGTGCTCGCCGTAGTGCTGCTCCAGCGTGTCCTGGTCCAGGGTGCGCAGCTCCAGCGCGGTGATCGTCCAGCCCGCCTTGCGCTCGATGCGGCTGATGATCTCGCCGGTCAGGCCGCGACGGACGGCGTCGGGCTTGAGGAGGACGAGGGTGCGCTGGCTCACGACGGGCTCCTTATGCAATCAAGGTGGTGCGGTGGGACGAGATTACCCGGCGTGTCGGCGCGCCTGTCACGCAGCGTCAGGCGTGGAGGACCCCGCCTCGGCCGCGAATCTCGCCCTGGCGGCGTCGACCTTCCGGCCGTAGTGCACCGACGCCCACCACAGGGCCGCGAAGACCACGCCCAGGAAGAACATCATCGGCACCGCGAACCCCGACGCGATGAGCGCGATCTGCAGCGCCCAGCCCAGGACGACGCCGCCGGGGCGCGTCACCAGGCCGCACAGCAGCAGGCACAGGAACATCGCGACACCACTGACCGTCCACACGGTCGTCATGGACAGGTCGGGGTCCTTCATGGCGACCAGGCCGGCGAAGCCGATGATGAAGAACTCGCCGATCAGCGTCGAGGAACAGAGCGTACGCACGGGATCTCAGCCCTTTCCCAGGAGCAGCCGGGCCTCGCCGACGGTGATGACGGAACCGGTGACGAGCACACCGCCGCCGGCGAACTCGCCCTCCTCCTCGGCCAGCGTGATCGCGGCCTCCAGGGCGTCCGGCAACCGCGGCTCGACCTGGACCCGCTCCTCGCCGAACACCTCGACGGCGATGCCGGCCAGCTCGTCGGCGTCCATCGCCCGGTGGCTGGAGTTCTGCGTGACGACGACCTCCGCGAACACCGGCTCGAAGGCCTCCAGCAGCCCCCGCACGTTCTTGTCACCGCTGGCACCGACCACGCCGATGAGGCGGCTGAACTGGAACGCCTCCCCGATCGCCTCGGCCGTGGCCCGGGCACCCGCCGGGTTGTGCGCGGCGTCCAGCACGACCGTCGGCGAGCGCCGCACGACCTCCAGCCGGCCCGGCGAGGCCACGGCCGCGAACGCCTTGCGGACCGTGTCCAGGTCCAGCGGCTCGGGCCGCTGGGCACCGACCCCGAAGAACGCCTCCACCGCGGCGAGCGCCACGGCCGCGTTGTGCGCCTGGTGCGCCCCGTGCAGCGGCAGGTAGACCTCCGGGTACTCGCCGCCCAGCCCGCGCAGCGTCACCAGCTGCCCGCCGACGGCCACCTGCCGGTCGACCACGCCGAACTCCAGGCCCTCCCGGGCCACCGTCGCGTCCACGTCGACGGCCTTCTTCAGCAGCACCTGCGCGGCGCCCACCGGCTGCTGCGCCATGATGACCGTCGCGTCCTGCTTGATGATCCCGGACTTCTCCGTGGCGATCTCGGCGTGCGTCGAGCCCAGCCGGTCGGTGTGGTCCAGGTCGATGGGCGTCACCACGGCCACGTCACCGTCGATCACGTTCGTGGCGTCCCAGGAGCCACCCATGCCGACCTCGACGACGGCGACGTCCACGGGGGCGTCCGCGAAGGCCGCGTACGCCATGCCCGTGAGCACCTCGAAGAACGACAGCCGGTACTCCTGCTGCCCGTCGACCATCTCCACGTACGGCTTGATGTCCTGGTACGTCTCGATGAACCGCTCGGGGGCGACCGGGGCGCCGTCCAGGCTGATGCGCTCGGTGATCGACTGCACATGGGGCGAGGTGTAGCGCCCGGTGCGCAGCTCGAAGGCGCCGAGCAGGGCCTCGATCATGCGGGCGGTGGAGGTCTTGCCGTTGGTGCCCGTGATGTGGATCGAGGGGTACGACCGCTGCGGCTCGCCCAGGACGTCCATCAGGGCGGCGATGCGGGCGACGGACGGCTCCAGCTTGGTCTCGCCCCAGCGCGTGGCGAGCTCCGTCTCGACCTCGCGCAGGGCCTTGTCGACCTCGGGGTCGGTCGGCCGCGCGGGGACGTCGGCGTCGGGCGGGCCGCCCTGGGTGCGCAGGGTGCGGCTGCCGGCCTCGATGACGGCGAGGTCGGGGTCGCGGGTGGTCTCCTCCGCGACGATCTCGTCGAACGCGTGGAGGGGATCGGGCTGGTCGTCGGCGCTGGGGTCCGGGGGGAGCTCGCTCACGGGGCCAGTCTACGGAGACCGACCGACGTTGTTTGCGGTGGCTTGTGCCGGTGGGGGCTGCGGCTGCGTGGGGGCCGGTCGCGCCCACGCGGCGCAGCCGCACATCCATGCTCCCCGCACTCCCGGGCGCGTGCCCCCGGAGCCGTGAGGCCCCCGGGCCTGACGGCTCCGGGGGCCTCACACCGTATGCGTCCTCACGCCTGCGGCAGGCGCTCCAGCTGGGACTGGATGCGGCTGATGTCCTCCTCCGCCTTGGCGAGGCGGGTGCGGATCTTGTCCACGACGTGGTCGGGGGCCTTCGCCAGGAACGCCTCGTTGCCGAGCTTGGCGTTCGCCTGGGCCTTCTCCTTCTCGGCGGCGGCGAGGTCCTTCGCCAGGCGCTTGCGCTCGGCCGCCACGTCGATCGTGCCGGAGAGGTCGAGCGCGACCTCGGCACCGGCGACCGGGAGGGTCGCCGTCGCCGTGAAGGACTCGCCCTCCGGCTGCAGGCGCAGGAGCTGGCGGATGGCCGCCTCGTGGGGGGCGAACGGCGTGCCGTCCAGCGTCAGGCGGGCCGGGACGCGCTGGCCCGGCTGCAGGCCCTGGTCGGCGCGGAAGCGGCGGACCTCGGTGATGACCGACTGGAGCGACTCGATCTCGCGCTCGGCGTCGGCGTCCCGGAAGCCGCTGTCCTTCGGCCACTCGGCGATGACGACCGACTCGCCGCCGGTCAGCGTCGTCCACAGCGTCTCGGTGACGAACGGGACCACCGGGTGCAGCAGCTTCAGCGTGACGTCGAGGACCTCGCCCAGGACGCGCTGGGACACCTCGGCCGGTTCGCCGCCGGCCTGGAACGTCGTCTTGGACAGCTCGACGTACCAGTCGAAGACCTCGTCCCACGCGAAGTGGAACAGGGAGTCGGACAGCTTGGCGAACTGGTAGTCCTCGTAGTACGCGTCGACCTCGGCGACGACCGAGTTCAGCCGGGACAGGATCCAGCGGTCCGTCGAGGACATCCTCGACGGCTCGGGCAGCGGGCCCTCGACCGTCGCGCCGTTCATCAGCGCGAAGCGCGTCGCGTTCCAAATCTTGTTGGCGAAGTTGCGCGAGCCCTGGACCCAGTCCTCGCCGATCGGCACGTCGACACCCGGGTTGGCGCCGCGGGCGAGGGTGAAGCGCAGCGCGTCGGAGCCGTACTTGTCCATCCAGTCCAGCGGGTTGACCGCGTTGCCGAAGGACTTCGACATCTTCTTGCCGAACTGGTCGCGGACCATGCCGTGCAGCGCGATGGTGTGGAACGGCGGGGTGCCGTCCATCGCGTACAGGCCGAACATCATCATCCGGGCGACCCAGAAGAAGAGGATGTCGTAGCCGGTGACCAGGACCGAGTTCGGGTAGAACTTCGCGAGCGACTCGGTCTGCTCGGGCCAGCCGAGCGTGGAGAACGGCCACAGGCCCGAGGAGAACCAGGTGTCGAGGACGTCGGTGTCCTGGTGCCAGCCCTCGCCGCTCGGCGGCTCCTCGTCGGGGCCGACGCAGACGACCTCGCCTTCGGGGCCGTACCAGACCGGGATGCGGTGGCCCCACCACAGCTGGCGCGAGATGCACCAGTCGTGGAGGTTGTCGACCCAGTCGAAGTAGCGCTTCTCCATCTCCTGCGGGTGGATCTTGACCCGGCCGTCGCGGACGGCGTCACCGGCCGCCTTGGCGAGCGGGCCGACCTTGACCCACCACTGCATGGACAGGCGCGGCTCGATGGTGGTCTTGCAGCGCGAGCAGTGGCCGACGGAGTGGACGTAGGGCCGCTTCTCGGCCACGATCCGGCCCTCGGCGCGCAGGGCGGCGACGATCGCCGAGCGGGCCTCCAGCCGGTCCAGGCCCTGGAAGGGGCCGTGGGCGGTGATGACCGCGTGCTCGTCCATGATCGTGATGGCCGGCAGGTCGTGGCGCTGGCCGATCTCGAAGTCGTTCGGGTCGTGCGCCGGGGTGACCTTGACGGCACCCGTGCCGAACTCGGGGTCGACGTGCTCGTCCGCGACGACCGGGATGGAGCGGTCGGTCAGCGGCAGCTTGACCAGCTTGCCGATCAGGTGCTTGTAGCGCTCGTCCTCGGGGTGGACGGCGACGGCCGTGTCACCGAGCATCGTCTCGGCGCGGGTGGTGGCGACGACGATGGTGTCGTCCCCGTCGCCGTACTTCATGGAGACGAGCTCGCCGTCGTCGTCCTGGTACTCGACCTCGATGTCCGAGATGGCGGTCAGGCACCGGGGGCACCAGTTGATGATGCGCTCGGCGCGGTAGATCAGCTCGTCGTCGTAGAGGCGCTTGAAGATGGTCTGGACGGCCTGGGACAGGCCCTCGTCCATGGTGAAGCGCTCGCGCGACCAGGCGACGCCGTCGCCCAACCGCCGCATCTGGCCGCTGATCTGGCCGCCGGACTCGCCCTTCCACTGCCAGACCCGCTCGACGAAGGCCTCGCGGCCGAGGTCGTGCCGGGACTTGCCCTCCTTGCCGAGCTCGCGCTCGACGACGTTCTGCGTGGCGATGCCGGCGTGGTCCATGCCCGGCTGCCACAGCGTCTCGAACCCCTGCATGCGCTTGCGGCGGGTCAGGGCGTCGATGAGCGTGTGCTCGAAGGCGTGCCCGAGGTGCAGGCTGCCCGTGACGTTCGGCGGCGGGATGACGATGGTGTACGGCGGCTTGTCGCTCTTGGCGTCCGCCTCGAAGTAACCCCGCTCCACCCAGCGCTCGTACAGCGGCCCCTCCACGTCGGCCGGCGCGTACTGGGTCGGCAGGTCGGTGCTGGGCGCTGGTGGCTGCTGCTGAGCGTTCTCGGTCACGGGGGTCAGTTTAGAGGTGTCACGACCCCGTCCCGAAACGCGTTTCCTTTGTAACGGAGGGGGGCCCGATGCCATGCACACGGCGGGTCTGCGCCAGGATGTCGGAAAGACCTGACCATCTGGAGGGGAACCCAGAAGATGAGCTACAACCAGCCGGGCCCGTACGGCGGGCAGCCCCAGCAGCCCGGACCGTACGGCCAGCCGGGCCCGTACGGCCAGCCGCCGCAGGCGCCCCAGCCCGGCTACGGCTACCCCCAGCAGGCCCCTCCGCCCCAGCCCGGTTACGGCCACCCGCAGCAGCCCCCGCAGGGCGTCCCGCCGCAGCAGGCCCCGTACGGCCAGCAGCCGCCGTACGGCCAGCCGCCGCAGCCGCCCTACGGCCAGGCCCCCTACGGCATGCCGCAGCCCCCGGCGCCGGGTGGCGGCAAGAAGAAGACGGGGCTGATCATCGGCGCGGTCGCGGTCGTCGCGGCGATCGGCGTCGGCGCGTACTTCCTCCTCGGCGGCAGCGGCGGCGCGGGCGCGCTGGAGGACGACGGCCCGCACAGGCTGGCCACACCGGCGAAGGTGCTCACCGACTACAAGCGCACCACCAAGGACGGGCAGACCGCCGGCGACGACTCGACGGCGGAGCTGGAGAAGAGCGGCGTGAAGGACGCCAAGACGGCGGCGGGCCTCTACTCCACGGTCGACCTGAGCGACTACGACCCGAACGACCCGTCGTCCGCCGCGAAGATGGCCACGGCCAAGACCCTTTCGGTGGCCGGTGCCTACGGCGAGATCTCCGACCCGGAGAAGACGCTGGACCTGTTCTTCGCCAACTTCAGAAAGTCGGCCGAGAAGGAGTCCGCCACCGGGTCCGGCAAGCCCGAACTGGTCGGCGAGCCGGAGTCGGCGGACCTCGACGGCGCGGTCATGAAGTGCCAGTCGGTCAAGGGCCAGGACCAGATGACGAAGAAGGAGAAGACCAACTGGTTCTGCGCGTGGGCCGATTACAGCACGATCGCCGTCATCTCCCCCGGTGACGCGGCCCAGGGCGTCACCAAGGACGTGGCGATCGACCTCACCACGAAGGTCCGCGGCGAGATCCGCGTGAAGGCCTGACACCGCGAACGACGAAGGCGCCCGGCGATGTCGCCGGGCGCCTCTCGCGTGCTGGGGACGGCGGTCAGGCCGTCTTCTGTTCGCCCGGGCCGCGGCCGCGGGCGTCCCTCGGGATCAGGGTCGGGTTGACGTTGGACTGGACGACGTCCGCCGTGATGACGACCCGGGCCACGTCCTTGCGGGACGGGACCTCGTACATGACGCCCTGGAGGACCTCCTCCATGATGGCGCGCAGGCCGCGGGCGCCGGTCTGGCGGAGGATGGCCTGGTCGGCGATGGCCTCCAGCGCCTCGCGCTCGAAGTCCAGCTCCACCCCGTCGAGTTCGAACAGGCGCTGGTACTGCTTGACGAGCGCGTTGCGCGGCTCGACGAGGATCTGGAGCAGCGCCTCGCGGTCGAGGTTGTGGACCGAGGTGATGACCGGCAGGCGGCCGATGAACTCGGGGATCATGCCGAACTTGACCAGGTCCTCCGGCATGACCTCCTGGAACTGGTCCTTGGACTCCATCTCGCGCTTGGAGCGGATCTGCGCGCCGAAGCCGATGCCCTTGGCGCCGGCCCGGGCCTCGATGATCTTCTCCAGTCCGGCGAAGGCGCCGCCCACGATGAACAGCACGTTCGTCGTGTCGATCTGGATGAACTCCTGGTGGGGGTGCTTGCGCCCGCCCTGCGGGGGCACGGAGGCCGTGGTGCCCTCCAGGATCTTCAGCAGGGCCTGCTGGACGCCCTCGCCCGACACGTCGCGGGTGATGGAGGGGTTCTCGCTCTTCCTCGCGACCTTGTCGATCTCGTCGATGTAGATGATCCCGGTCTCGGCCTTCTTGACGTCGTAGTCGGCCGCCTGGATCAGCTTGAGGAGGATGTTCTCGACGTCCTCGCCGACGTACCCGGCCTCCGTGAGGGCCGTGGCGTCGGCGATCGCGAACGGGACGTTCAGCATGCGCGCCAGGGTCTGCGCGAGGAGGGTCTTGCCGGAACCCGTGGGGCCGAGCAGGAGGATGTTCGACTTCGCCAACTCGATGGCGTCGTCACGGCCGTTGGCCCCGCCGTTCTCCCCGGCCTGGACGCGCTTGTAGTGGTTGTACACCGCGACGGACAGGGCCTTCTTGGCGGCCTCCTGGCCGACCACGTAGCCCTCGAGGAACTCGTAGATCTCGCGCGGCTTCGGGAGTTCCTCCCAGCGGACCTCGCTGGTCTCCGCCAGCTCTTCCTCGATGATCTCGTTGCAGAGGTCGATGCACTCGTCGCAGATGTACACACCGGGCCCTGCGATGAGCTTCTTGACCTGCTTCTGGCTCTTGCCGCAGAACGAGCACTTGAGCAGATCGCCGCCGTCACCGATGCGTGCCACGGTGTGCTTCCCCTTCGCCTGGGAGACTCCTGGACGCCGACGTCCAGCGGACTCCTGGTGCTGCCTTATGTCCGACGGTACCTTGCCGGGCCCCCCGTCCGGGCCCCCCTTGGCGCGGTTGGCTTTGACGTGGACCGTGTCAAACCGTGCCAAGGGGCGGCAGACGTTACAGCCTCTCGCCTCAGCGCAGGCTCGAGTTGTCCATCTTCCGGGTGGTGATGATCTGGTCGATCAGGCCGTAGCTCAGGGCGTCCTCGGCCGTGAGGATCTTGTCGCGCTCGATGTCCTCGCGGATCTTGTCGATCGCCTGGGTGGAGTGCTTGGCCAGCATCTCCTCCAGCTGCGTGCGCATGCGGAGGATCTCGTTCGCGGCGATCTCCAGGTCGGACACCTGGCCGCGGCCGGTCTCGCTGTAGGGCTGGTGGATCAGCACGCGCGCGTTCGGCAGGGCCATGCGCTTGCCCGGCGTGCCGGCGGCCAGCAGGACGGCGGCGGCGGAGGCCGCCTGGCCCATGCAGACCGTCTGGATGTCCGGCTTGACGTACTGCATGGTGTCGTAGATCGCCGTGAGCGCGGTGAAGGAGCCGCCCGGGCTGTTGATGTAGACCGAGATGTCACGGTCGGGGTCCATCGACTCCAGGCACAGCAGCTGCGCCATGACGTCGTTGGCGGAGGCGTCGTCGATCTGGACGCCGAGGAAGATCACACGCTCCTCGAAGAGCTTCGCGTACGGGTCGTACTCGCGGATGCCCTGCGAGGTGCGCTCGACGAAACGCGGGATGACGTAGCGGGACTCGGCCTGCGGGCCGGTGTAGCGGCCCTGCGAGCCGCTCATGTCCTGCACGGCGGGCATACGGTCGTAGATCCCGCTGCCGGGGAACTGGTTCACGGTGTCTCCTGGAAAGGGCTGAGGCGGTCGGCTGGGGCTGGCTGGGGTCGCGGGGGCCCGGGAGGGGCTCCGTGGCCTCACGGGGCGCCACAGGCCCCGTGAGGACCGCTCAGGCCCCGGTGCCGCCGCCGCCCGGCATGCCGGCGGCCGTGGGGATCACGTCGTCGATGAGGCCGTACTCCTTGGCCTCGAAGGCGTCGAACCAGCGGTCGCGGTCCGAGTCGCGGGTGATCTGCTCGACCGTCTGGCCGGTGTGCTGAGCGGTGAGCTCGGCCATGCGCTTCTTGGTGTGCAGCAGCCGCTCTGCGTGGATCTTGATGTCCGAGGCGGAACCCGCCAGGCCCGCGGAGGGCTGGTGGATCAGGATCTCGGCGTTCGGCAGCGCGAAGCGCTTGCCCGGGGTGCCCGCGCTGAGCAGGAACTGACCCATGGAAGCCGCGAGACCCATGGCGATGGTCACCACGTCGTTCTTGATGAACTGCATCGTGTCGTAGATCGCCATGCCGGCCGTGATCGAACCGCCGGGGCTGTTGATGTACAGGTAGATGTCCTTGTCCGGGTCGGCGGCAAGGAGCAGCAGCTGTGCGGTGATCTTGTTGGCAATGTCGTCGTCGACCGGCTGGCCGAGGAAGATGATCCGCTCGTTGAGCAGCCGGTTGTAGACCTGGTCGCCGAGGCCACCACCGATGGAAGGCTCGCCGGCGGCTGAAGGCATCAGATTCGTCACGTATCCACCTGCTCGTCTTACGACGGCGCCGGGCCGTCTCACGTTTCCCTGCGGGGCTCGGAGCCGTTCGGGGACTCCTCTGCCCTGGTATTCATGGACCCTAACGCGCGGGTCCCTTCGGGGAATCCCGGAGATGGGAGTGTTCGCCGGGGGCGTAGCGCGGTGGGCTCCGCCGGTGGGGCCGTGCCGTCTCGCCGGGGTGGTCCTGCCGTCGCCGGGCCGCGGGTGCGTCGTGGTCGCTCGCGCAGTCCCCGCGCCCCTCGAGGACGCTGCCCGCCGGCAGACCGAGAAGGCCCCGGGGCGTGCCCCAGGGCCTTCTCACGAACTCACCGGTGCCGGGGCTCAGCCCTCGGTCTTCTCCTCGGCGGACTCGGCCGGGGTCTCCTCGGCCGCGGCCTCGGCGGACTCGGTCTCGTCCTCCTCGTCGTCGAGGTCGACGATCTCGCCGTTGGTGTCCTTGACCGTGGCCTTCTCGACCACGACGGCCAGGGCCTTGCCGCGGGCGACCTCGCCGACCAGGAGCGGAACCTGCCCGCCCTCGACGACCGCCTGGGCGAACTGGTCGGGGGACATGCCGGAGGAGGCGGCGCGGCGCATGAGGTGCTCGGTGAGCTCCTCCTGGTTCACGTTCAGCTTCTCCTGCTTGACCAGCTCGTCGAGGACGAACTGGGTCTTGATGCCCTTGACCGCGGCCTCACGGGTCTCGGTGTCGAACTCCTCCTCGGTCTTGCCCTGGATCTCCAGGTACTTCGCGAGGTCGAGGCCCATCTGGCCGAGCTGGTGGTGCTCCAGGTTGTGCTTGCGGGTGTTGATCTCGTCCTCGAGCAGCTTCTCGGGGACGGGCACCTCGACCAGCTCGAGCAGCTTCTCCAGGACGCGCTCCTGGGCCTGCGTGGCCTGGTCGTACTGCTTCATGTTCTCGAGGCGCTTGCGGCTGTCCGCGCGCAGCTCCTCGAGGGTGTCGAACTCGGAGGCGAGCTGCGCGAACTCGTCGTCCAGCTCGGGCAGTTCGCGCTTGGCGACCTGGGTGACCTTGACGGTGACCTCGGCCTCCTTGCCGGCCGCCGAGCCGCCCTTGAGCTCGGAGGTGAAGGTGGCCTCGCCACCGGCCTCCAGGCCCTTCACGGCGTCGTCGATGCCGTCCAGCAGCTCGCCGGAGCCGATGGTGTAGGAGACGCCATTGGCGATGCCGTCCTCGAGGACCTCGCCGTCGACCTTGGCCTGCAGGTCGATCGTGACGACGTCGCCGTCCTCGGCGGCGCGCTCGACCGGGGCGGTGGAGGCGAAGCGCTCGCGCAGCTCCTCGACGGCCTTGTCGACGTCCTCGTCGGTGACCTCGACCGCGTCGACCTCGACCTCGATGCCGGAGTAGTCCGGGATCTCGATGGCCGGGCGGATGTCGACCTCGGCGGTGAAGTTCAGCGTCTCGCCGTCCTTCAGCTCCGTGATGTCGACCTCGGGCTGGCCCAGCGGGCTCAGCTCGGCCTCGTTGACCGCATCGGTGTAGAACTTCGGCAGCGCGTCGTTGACGGCCTCCTCCAGCACCGCACCGCGGCCGAACCGCTGGTCGATGACCCGGGCCGGGACCTTGCCCTTGCGGAAGCCCTTCACCGTGACCTGCTGGTTGATCTTCTTGTACGCCGCGTCGAGGCTGTCCTTGAGCTCCTCGAAGGGCACCTCGACAGTGAGCCGAACCCGGGTCGGGTTCAGGGTCTCCACGGCGCTCTTCACGGTTCGGTCTCCTTGTGGCTGACTGCTTGGGTTCTGCCGGGGCCAGAACGGCCCGGCGGATTTCGCCGCCCGGAGGACTTCAGACGCTGAGACACACGGGCGTGCAGCTTGCATAGTAACGGCAGGGACTACACCGCCCAAAAGGCGATCACGTCGGTGACCGGGAGACGATCACACGAGGTGACCGGGTGGCTGGTCGGGGTGGCGGGATTTGAACCCACGGCCTTCCGCTCCCAAAGCGGACGCGCTACCAAGCTGCGCCACACCCCGTCTGGTGCGACACGTAGGGTACATGCCGGCAGGCGGTGCGGCCGCCGCATTTCCACGGTGCCGGCGCCGCGTCGGGCCGTGCGGGAATGCGGTGTGCGGCGAAGGGGGGCGACCCGCTACGATGCCTGCAGTGCCGCGGTCACCGGACCTGCGGCGCGCGCTGTGCGGGCGTAGCTCAATGGTAGAGCCCTAGTCTTCCAAACTAGCTACGCGGGTTCGATTCCCGTCGCCCGCTCTCGGTGGCTCAGGGCCAGGCCGGAGGATCAATCCTCCGGCCTGGCCCTGAGTGCTTCCCGTGCACCCCTCCTCGTTCGGGCGGCTGTCAGAGGTCGCGCACGTTGAGCGTGTAGACGGAGCGGGTGCCGTAGGGGACGTACAGCGCGTCGCCCACCAGGGTGGGGGGTGCGCCCGTGGCGTTGTCCGCCTCGCCGCTGTCGTCGCGGCCGTCCTGGTCACCCTCGACCCTTCCCGTGCGCACGTTCAGGGCGGCGACCCGGCCGCTGGGCGACGCGAAGTAGACGTGCGTGGCGGAGGCCGCCGGGGGGCCCTGCCGCTCCACGGTGGAGTTGCTGTTCCAGAGGGTCCGTCCGGTGCGCGGCGAGACCGCGCTCACCCCGCCGCTGCCCCGGGTGAAGTAGACCCTGCCGCGCAGCAGGTGGACGGCGGAGGCGTCGGCCTGCCGGTCGGAGACCCGGACGGCGGTCACCGCGTGGGTGCCGGTGTGGACCAGGGTCAGGCCCTTGCCGGGCGCGTTGCGGGCGGCCAGCACCAGCCGGTCGCCGTCCCGGCCGAGCAGGTCCAGGTCGCCCTTCGCCGCAGCCGTCCAGCGGACCTCGCCGGTGGCCGCGTCCAGCTCGGACACGGTCGTGCGGGAGGTGTCCTGCTGCCACATGCCGGTCGTGCAGAGGAGATAGGGGCGCTGTGCCGCGGCGCGCAGTGCGCAGGTCTCGGTGCCCCGCGGTTCGGGGCGCTTCCAGCGGACCTCGCCCGTGGCGGCGTCGAGCAGGGCGTACTCGTCGCCCGCCGCGCCGTAGGCCGTGAGGACACCCTCGGGGACGGTGGTGGCACCGCCCACCTCGGCGTCGGGCACGCCGGCGGTCTGGCCGACGGCCGTGCGGGTCCGCCAGAGCACCTTGCCGGTCTCGGCGGACAGGGCCGCGACCGTGTAGGTGAACAGAGGGCCGGCGCCGTTCGCCATCTCCCGGCTGTCCGCCTGGTAGGCGTAGACGCGGTCGCCGTCCGCGCCGATGATCGAGCCCTGTGCCGACGCCAGGCCGTCCGGCGCGGTCGGGTCGACGAAGCGGGTCCAGGTGCGCTCGCCGCGGGCGAGGTCGTAGCGGGCGGCCATGACCTGGCCGCCGGCGCACACCAGGGACGTCTCCACGGCGGTGCACCGCTGGAACGCGGAGTTGCCGGGCAGGCGTCCGGCCCCCTTCATGGGCACCGGCTCGGCGGCCCACGCCCGCCAGCCCTCGGGGAGGCCGGCCGGGGCGGTGGACGACGAGGGCGTGCGCCCGGTGTCGCGGGTCAGGGCGAGCGTGGTGGTGACGAGCGCGGCGAGGACGACCGAGGCCGCGGCCCCCGCCAGCATCAGGGCGTTCCTGCGGCGCCTGCGGGTGCGATCGGCCGCGGGTGCCGCAGGCTCCGCCGGCGGGGTGCCGGGGCCGGACGGGGTGGGGCCGGGGGCCGATGGGTCGGCGGGCGGGGCTGTGGGTTCCGTCGAGGTGGGGCCGGTCCCTGACGCCGGGCGCTCGGCCGGCGAGGTGCCGGGGCCGGTCGGGGTGGGGCCGGGGGCCGGTGGGTCGGCGGGCGGGGTGGTGGGTTCGGTCGGGGTGCGGTCGGGTCGGCGCCGCGTGATCCGGTCGGCGTCCGCTTGCCCGGGCCGGGGCTGCGGGGTCCTCCCCCGCTCGGTGCGGGCCGCCTCGGGCCAGACCGTGGCGGACGGCTCGGTCGGGCGGGTGCCCGGCCAGGGGCGTACGGGCCGGGGGGCGGCGGTGGCGGGGCGGGCGCGTCCCGCGAGGGCCGTCGCACCCTCGCGCAGCAGCGTGAAGAGTTCGCCCGCGGCCGGGCGGGCGAGGCGGTCCTTGTCCAGGCACAGCAGCAGGCAGGGCAGCAGTTCGTCCGGCACGCCGGTGAGGTCCGGTTCGCCCTCGACCACCTTCAGCGCCGTCTCGTAGGCGCTCGGGCTGTCGAAGGGGCCGCGCCCGGTGGCCGCGTAGGCGAGCACCGAGCCGAGGGAGAAGATGTCGGCGGCCGGACCCACGTCCTGCGGGGAGGCGAACTGCTCCGGGGACATGAAGGGCGGCGTGCCCATCACGCGGCCGGTCTGGGTCAGGGCGTCCGAGGCGGCCGCTTCGGCGGCGCGGGAGATGCCGAAGTCGATGACGCGCGGGCCGTCCTCGGCGAGCATCACGTTGGCCGGCTTCAGGTCGCGGTGGACCACTCCGGCGCGGTGGATGTCGCGCAGCGCCTCGGCGAGACCGGCGGCGAGTTCCCGCAGGCGGGGCACCGGGAGCGGGCCGTGTGCCCGGACGTGGGTGCCGAGGTCCGCGCCCGGGATGTAGAGCGTGGCCATCCAGGGGCGGGGCGCGTCGGCGCCGGCGTCGACGACGGGGGCCGTGAAGGCCCCGCTGACCTGCCGGGCCGCGGCGACCTCGCGGCGGAACCGGGCTCGGAACTCGTCGTCGTCGGCGTACTGGCCGTGCACCACCTTGATCGCGAGGCGCCGGCCCGAGGCCGAGCGGGCGAGGTAGACCACCCCCATGCCGCCGGAGCCCAGACGGTCCTCGATGCGGTAGCCGCCCACCTCCGCCGGGTCGGAATCGCGCAGCGCCATCCCCGTACGTTCCCCCCGTCACGCACCGTCCTGTGGTCGGGGCGAGCGTATCCGCCCGGGCCGGGGAACCAGGGCGCGGGGCGGGCCCCGCCGGTCAGAAGCTGATGGAGTTGATGGTTTCCGCTATCGAGTTGAGGAACCTGTTGATGGACGGGGCCATGCCGGTCGAGGCGAGGAAGAAGCCGAAGAGGATCGCCACGATCGCGGGACCTGCCTTGATGGAGCCCCCTCTCAGCAACACCACAAGGATGATCGCCAACAGCAGCACCACAGACAGTGAAATGGCCACAACTGATCACACCCTCGGTCGGTCCGCTCTCCCGGCCCGGGGACGCGACCCCGCGCACCCCCGCCAGAACCATCGTGCCACCAACACGGCCCCGCTATGCGGCCGGTGACACAACGGCCACGGTCCGGAGGGGCCGGCCCGGCGTGTCGCGCGGCGCCGGGCGGCCAACGGCTCGCGGTCGCACGGTAATTCGAAGCACCACCCGTGCAGGGAATTCAGCCGGATCGTTTCCGTCTCCACACAATGCTTTCGCACTTATTTCAAAGCACCCCCGCAGACTTGCCAACACCGGCCGGGGAAGCCCGCGAAGAGGGCGGAAGCAGACATTCCGCCAGAGTCGCCTGCTGGCCTTATGCCCCACTTAGTGGGGATGTATCACCACAACTGGAGCCCGGCCGGTCCTTTCCTGCGGCTCCGAAGTGTGGTGCCCGTCACGCAGCTTGTGATGTCAACTACCCGTTATTCGGGGGCACCCGAAGCGAATAGTCAGGATTCACGTCCGGCGTTTTACGAATAGCCGCAGGGAACGCTAGGGTGCCTCGAATGTTCCACGCTGCCTCGTCCCCCGCATGCGCAGCGAGGTCCCGGATCGTCTCCCCGAGCTTCTGGTGGGAGGGTCTGTGACGAACTCGCTGCGACCGAACGGCGACCAGAGGGCGCCACTTCCCCCGGCACAGTCGCCGGTGGGCGGAGTGCCGAGCCCTCGCTCGCCGCAGAGCCCGCGAAGCCACCAGAAGACACAGAACGGCAAGCAGCGCGACGCGTTCTTCGACAACGCGAAGTACCTCGCGATCGTGCTGGTGGCGGTGGGCCACTCCTGGGAACCGCTCAGGGGCGACAGCCGCGTGATCGACGCCGCTTACCAGGTCGTCTACGCCTTCCACATGCCGGCGTTCATCATCATCTCCGGCTACTTCTCCCGCAGCTTCGACATGCGGCCCGACCGGCTGAAGCGTCTGATCACCGGCGTCGCCGTGCCGTACGTCGTCTTCGAGACGGCCTACTCGCTCTTCAAGCGTTGGATGGACGACCCACACCACGAGATCAGCCTCCTGGACCCCTGGTACCTGACCTGGTTCCTGATCGCGCTGTTCGTCTGGCGGCTGACCACGCCAATCTGGAAGGCGGTGCGCAGGCCCCTCCCGCTCGCCCTGGGCCTCGCCATGCTGGCGACCGTCAGCCCCTCGATCGGCGACGACCTCGACCTCCAGCGCTTGCTGCAGTTCCTGCCGTTCTTCGTGCTGGGCCTGTCGATGAAGCCGGAGCACTTCCACATGGTGCGCCGCCGTTCGGTGCGGATCGCCTCGGTGCCGGTCTTCGCGGCCGCGCTGGCGTTCAGCTGGTGGGCGGCGCCGCGCATGAACGCCGCCTGGTTCTACCACCGTGACTCCGCGCAGGAGCTGGGGGCGCCGTGGTGGACCGGCCCGGTGATGGTGCTGGCACTCTTCGGCTGCTCTCTGGTGCTGACCGCCTGCTTCTTCGCCTGGGTGCCGCGCCGCCACATGTGGTTCACCGCGCTGGGCGCCGGCACGCTGTACGGCTACCTGCTGCACGGCTTCCTGAAGAAGGCCGGTGACTACCAGGGCTGGTTCGAGGCGTCCTGGCTGCACCACCCGGCCGGTGAGATCGGGGTGACCGTCCTCGCCGCCGCCGCCGTGACCGTGCTGTGCACCGCTCCGGTGCGTCGGGTGTTCCGGTGCGTGATGGAGCCGGCGATGGACTGGGCCTTCAAGCGGGACGCGGCCGAGGCCGCGCGTGAGCGCCAGGGCGTGGAGCGGCGCGAGCGCGAGAAGGCGGCCGTGGGCTGAGCCCCGCCCGGCGACACGCACAACGGCCCGCACTCCGCGAGGAGTGCGGGCCGTTCGCGTGTTCGAGGCGGTGGGACCTACTCGCCCTTCAGGTGGCGCATGAGCCGTTCGAAGTCCTGCCACCCCGACAGGTCGGACGGATCGCCCGGGAACGTGTAGCAGAGCGCCGGACGGGTCCTGGGGCCCAGCTCCCGCGGCGCCTCGGGCAGCGGGGTGCGGCGGGCCCGGTCGCCCGGCATCCGGCGGACCTCCTCCGCGCCCAGGACGAACGCGTACGGCACGCCCGGGCCCTCGAAGCGCGGCGGGACGGACAGGTCGCGGCGGGCCCGGCGGATCTGCACCAGCATGGACTGCAGGTCGTGCCGGGTGGCGAGGGCCTCCGCGGCGGCGGTCACGGTCTCCGTGGGGATGTGCTCGCCCGGTCCGTAGCCGAGGACCATCGTGACGTCCTCCTCCACGCCGGCCGTGGTGCGGGTGACGCGGACCGTCGCCAGGCCCGGCCGCTCCGGGGTGCCGACGACCACGAACCAGCTCGGCTCGGGGGCCCGTTCGTGGGCCACGTCGGTCAACTGGCGCAGCGACCAGGGGAGGTTGGCGGGCTCCTCCGTGCCCCAGCCGGCCGGGGGCTCCCCGGTGATCTCCCGCCACACGGCCTCCACGGCGCCGCCGAGCACCAGCCGGTCGTCGGCGGGGTGGACGGCGCGGAAGGAGATCGCGAGCTGGCGCTCCCCCGTGTCGCCCTGTTCGACGACCCCCTCCTGGAAGGAGGCGGCCAGGGGGGTGCGTGGGTCCTCGGCGGTGGCCTGCGGGGACTCCACCGTCACGAACAGGCCGTTGCTCCACTGCAGTACGGCGCCGGTGAGGCCGTCGTAGTAGCCGTCCCGCTCGTCCTGCACGACCCAGCGCGAGGGCCAGCCCGGGAGGCTGTTGCGGACCGCCGGGGACAGGCGGGTGCCCGCCGGGGTGACGATCTGCAGGCCGAGGCCGGCGTTCGCCGCGGCGCGGAAGGCGTCCGACAGCCAGGCCGTCATCGCGACCACGGGACGGTCCTGGATGACGACGGCGACCTTGTCGGTGAGGACGTCCACGGCGGGCTGCGCGGCGGCCGGAGCGGGCGCCACCGTCATCCCGTCCGTCTTGACCACCGCCAGGGACCACGCGGTCTGCGGCGGCCAGGCCGTGCCGCCGACCAGGGTGGCGATCCGGGCGGCGAACGTCCCGGCGAGCTCCTCCGCCTCCTTGACGCCGGTCGTGGCGCGGGCCTCGGTCCACCAGTAGGGCACCTCAGGTTCCCGTGCCCCGAGCAGCCGCTCGGCCTCTCCCCTGACCTGCACGAGCAGCGGCGCCTCGACGGACACGAGCGGGCGGCCCTGCGGGTCGCACAGCTGCACCACGGCGCCCTCGCCCTCGGCGCCCACCAGCAGGTCCGGACCCCCGGACAGCAGGCCCGCCAGCACGCTCAGCGGATCGGGCATCTTCCTGGTGAGAGCGATGACATCCTTCGTCACGCGTTTACCTCGTCCCCTCGTAGACGGTCTGGATGAGCCGGCTCGGTTCGCCCCTGCGGATCAGCACGCCGCGGCCGGGCGGCTGGTGGCTTGCGTACACGTTTGAGAAGAGCTGTCCCTCGCTGCGGTCCCCCGCCATGACCAGCGCCGAGGCGCCCGACTCGCGCAGGCTCTGCAGCAGCGGCTCGTACAGGCCGCGTGAGGCGCCCGCGACACGGCGGGTGAGGACGAAGTGCAGGCCGATGTCGACGGCGGAGGGGATGTACGGAACGAAGGGAGCCAGCGGTTGCTGCCCGGCCGTGGTGAGGACGTCGTAGTCGTCGACGAGGATCACGATGCGCGGGCCGGAGAAGCTGCCCGGTTCCAGGTCGGCGGTGTCGGCGGCCTCGTCGGGCAGCCGCTTCTCCAGCTCGGAGGCGATGCCGGCGGCCAGACCGGCGCACAGCTTGGCGTTGTAGGCGTAGCCGCCCCGGTACTCCTCCGGCACGACCCCGCGCAGGCCGCGGCGCGGGTCGAAGACGCCGAAGACCAGCTCGTCCTCGCCGTAGCGCTCGATCAGGCTCCGGGCGATCACCTTCAGCAGGTTGGTCTTTCCGCACTCGCTGTCGCCCATGACCAGCAGGTGCTGGTCGCGGTGGAACAGGTCGACCAGGACGGGCGCGAGCTGCGTCTGGTCCAGGCCGATCGGCACGCGCCGCGGTTCGGCGGCGGGCCCGGGCAGCTGGTGCGGCTCCAGGACGTGCGGCAGGACGCGCACGGGCTGGGCCACCTCTCCGGTCCAGGTGGCGCGGATCGCCCGGGCGGTGGTCTCCAGCACGGCGCCGAGGTCGGCGGTGTCGGCGAGGCCGTCGGTGCGGGGCAGGGCGACCTGGGCGAAGAGCTTGCGGTCGATGAGAACGCGGCCCTTCTCCTCGGGCGAGAGGGTCTCGCCGAGCTTGCGGTCGATGCTGGACTCGCCCGGGTCGTTCAGGCGCAGTTCCACCCGGGTGCCGAACTGGGACTGGGTGGCGATGCGCACGTCGTTCCAGCGGAGCATGCCGGCGACGACGTGGATGCCGTAGCCGCTGCCCCGCTTCAGGATGTCCACGACCGGGTCGTCGAGGTCCTCGAAGTCGTCGCGCAGGGCGCCGAAACCGTCGATGAGCAGCACGATCTCGGTGCTGGCCAGGTCGGGCAGGCGGCCGGCGGCGCGCAGGGCGCGCAGCTGCTCCAGCGAGTCGATGTTGTGGATGCGGAAGAGTTCCTCGCGCTGGTCGAGCATGGCGCGCACCGAGTCGATGGTGCGGGCGGCGCGCTCCCGGTCGGCCCGGCCCGCGATGCCGCCGACGTGGGGCAGCCCGGACAGGGCCTGCAGGCCGCCGCCGACCAGGTCGAGGCCGTAGACGCCCACCTCCTGCGGGGTGTGGGTCAGGGCCAGGGAGAGGGCGAGGGTGCGCAGCAGGGTGGTCTTGCCGGACTGGGGGCCGCCGATGATCGCGGCATGACCGCCGGCCAGCGTGAGGTCGAGGTACCACCGGCCCTGCCACTGCCTGGTCGGGTCGTCGAGCACGCCCAGCGGCACCTGGAGCGGGCCGCGTCGCTTGGCGAGCTGCATGCCGCGCGGACCGACCTGCACAGGACCCGCGACCTTGTCGAGCGGGACCGCGGAGGGCAACGGGGGGAGCCAGATCTGCCGGACCGGGCGGGCACCGGAGCGCTCCAGCTGGTCGATCATCATGCCCATCTCGGTGGGTCCGGTCTCCCGGCGCCGCATCTGCGGCTCCTCCGGGGAGGCGGTGTCCTCCTGGCCGAGCGTGTTGTACGCGTCGTACTCCAGCACCAGCGGCCCGGTGTCCTCCTCGCTCTCGCGCCGGACGGGACCCCGGTAGGCGCCGGAGACGTAACCCGCCTTGAACCGCTCGTAGTGGCTGGTGTCGACCTTGAGGTAGCCGAAGCCGGGCAGCGGGGGCAGGTGGAAGGCGTCGGTGGTGTCCAGCACCGTGCGGGACTCGTCCGGGGAGAAGGTGCGCAGCCCCAGCCGGTACGACAGGTAGGTCTCCAGGCCCTTCAGCTTGCCGGCCTCGATGCGCTGGCTGGACAGCAGCAGGTGGACGCCGATGGACCGGCCGATGCGGCCGATGGACAGGAACAGGTCGATGAAGTCCGGCTTGGCGGTGAGGAGTTCGCCGAACTCGTCGATCACGACGAACAGGTGCGGCAGCGGCTCCAGGTCGGGGCGCTTGTCGGCGCGCAGCGCGGCGTAGTGGCCGATGTCGGCGACGTTGCCCGCGTCCTTGAGGACCTGCTGGCGGCGCTTGACCTCGCCCGCCAGGGAGGCGTGCACGCGTTCGACCAGGCCGGCCTGGTTCTCCAGGTTGGTGATGACGCCGGACACGTGCGGCAGGTTCGCGAACGGGGCGAAGGTGGCGCCGCCCTTGTAGTCGACGAGGACCAGGGCGAGGTCCTCCGGCGGGTGGGTGGCGACCAGGGCCAGGACGAGGGTGCGCAGCAGCTCGGACTTGCCGGAGCCGGTGGCGCCGACGCACAGGCCGTGCGGGCCCATGCCCAGCTCGGAGGACTCCTTCAGGTCGAGCAGCACGGGTTCCTTGGCGTCGCTCACGCCGATGGGCACCCGCAGGAAGGCCCGCTCGCCCCGGGGCGCCCACAGCCGGCTCAGGTCGAGCCCGGCGACGTCGTCGATGCCCAGCAGTTCGGCGAAGTCGACCGCCCCGGTCAGGGGCGCGTCGACCATCGACTCCGCGGACAGGCGCAGCGGCGCGAGCATCCGGGCCAGACCCTCGGCGAAGGGGGCGCCGATCTCGTCGACGGTGCCGTGCGCGCTGATCGGCTCCGTCTCGCGCAGGTCCTCGATGAGGACCCGTTCGCCGTCGACCGTGATGCGCACGCCCACGCTGCCCGGCTCCTGCACGCGCTGGTCGAGCAGGTGCAGCACGGTGACGCTCATGTCGCGCAGGCCGACCGCGTCGTCGGGGCGCGGCAGGTCCACGGCGTCGCCGCCGTGCGCGTCCGCCACGACGAGCAGCCGCGAGGACATGGCCAGGGCGTCCTTGTCGGACAGGCCGCGCCGGACCTCCGCCGCGTAGGAGGCTCGGCGGCGCAGCTCGCCGCCGATCCGGCGGGCCAGCTGCGGCAGCGAGGGGGCGATGCGGCGGGCCGCGACGGGGCCGTCGAACTGCTCGGCGTCGAGCAGGTGCGGCAGCCACTTGGCCCATTCCCAGTCGGCGATCCGGTCACCGGGCACGGCCAGCGCCATGGCCACGTCGTCGGGCGCGTGGGTGGCGGCGGCCTGCGCGAGCAGCACCCGGGCAACGCGGAGCGTGTCCTCGCGCCGGCCGACGACGGTGACGTTGCCGACGCGGTCGAGGGGGACGGTCAGCGGCAGTTCCGTGCCGTTGGCGAAGCGGGCGACGAGGGCGGAGGCCTCGTTCAGCATGAACTCGTCGGGCGGGGTGAGCACGGAGGAGCCGGGCGGGTCCACCTTCAGGTCGCGCACGGGCATCTCGCCGGTGCCGACGCGCACCCGCAGGAAGTCGGCGTCCAGGCGGCGCCGCTCCCACAGCCGGGCGGGGTCGCGCACGATGTCGTACAGGGCGTCCGGCGGCGGGTTGAGCACCTGGGTGCTCTCGCGTCGTTGGCGCTCCTCCCCGGACAACTCCTCGCGCAGGTCCTCCAGGTAGGCCAGGTAGGCCTCGCGCTGGGTACGGCGGGTGCGCTGGGCCTTGCCGCGCTGGGAGAAGACCAGGACGAGCGAGCCGAGGATGGTGACGACCAGGATGATCGCGCCGAGCGCGGCGAACTGGCTGTTGCGCACGACCGTCATCATCACGACGGAGGACATCACACCCGCCACGGGCAGCAGCGAGGTCGCGATCGAGCCCGTCTTGCCGTCGGGCAGGTTGGGCGGCGCCTCGATGGAGCGCGGCTCGGGGGCGGCCGGCGGGCGGGTGGTGCGGGCCGGCCGGTGGATCAGTCGGGTGCTCATCGTCGTCGCCTCGTCCTGTGAGTCCTTCGGTTCCCTTCTGCAGGGCGGGTTCAGCGGCGCCTGTGGGAGAGCTGGAAGGCCTGTGCCGCCAGGCGGGCGGCGGCCTGCCGGGTGCCGCGCGCCAGCAGTTCGGTGCGGATGGTGCCGCCCGCCGCCAGATGCCGGTCGTAGGGCAGGACGCACACGCTCGCGCCCGTCGCCTTCAGCTGCTCGGCCGCCTTGTCGAGGTCGACGCCGGTGTGCGGCGCGGTCTCGGTGAGCACGACGACCGTGGAGGTGGTGATGTCCCGGGGCAGACCGCGCATCCACTCCAGGACCGCGTGCGTGCTGGCGATCCCCTCCAGCGTCGCCGGCACCGTCAGGATCCGTGCCTGGGCGGCGGACAGGGCGGTGCGGGCGACCTCGGCGGGCAGCGTCTCGCAGTCGGCGACGGTCACGCCGAAGTAGCGGCGCATCGACACCATGATCCGCTCGTAGCCCTTGGTGTCGAGCATCGCCCCGACCTGTCCCTGGCTGCCGGGCAACAGCCAGGCGTTCTCGGGCAGTTGGACCAGGTATCCGGTGATGTCCAGGAGCGTCATCTGCGGTTCGAGGACGTCGGCGAGGTCACCGGTGGTCCAGCGCAGGTTCTCCGCGCCGAGCCGCAGCGGCAGCGAGCCGAGCGCCGGGTCGGCCTCGACGACCAGTACGGGGTCCTGGCGGTAGTGGGCGTACGTGGTGGCCAGGAGCGCGGCGACGGTCGTCTTGCCGGAACCGCCGCGGATCGAGGTCACCGCTATCTGCCGGCCGGTGGTGACCGGCTGCTGGAGCGTCTCGGCGGTCGCGGTGGCCTCGGCGACCTCCCGGGACGCCGAGGACGCGAGGGTGCGGCGGACCGCGCGCACGGCGCGGGCGGCGAACGACTCCCCGCGCCGGGGGCTCCTGCCCGCGCCCAGCAGCTTCTCGTCGACCACCGGCCGGCTGTCGGGGACGGTCCGCGAGGAACGGGCCCGGGGGGCGGGGGCCTGCTCGGCGTACCGCACCGGCCGGCCCTGGTGCTGCTGGGCGTGCTGCTGCGGCGGCTGCCCGGCCGCGGCCTGCGGTGCCTGGCTGTGCTGGTCCGGGTGCGGCTGGTGCGTCCCCCCGGTGTGGGGCTGTTGCTCGGCCGGGTACTGACCGGCGTACGCCTGCTGGTGCTGCGCGTAACTCCGACCGGCCGGGCCGGGCTGCGGGGGTTGCTGCGGGTAGCCGTAGGCGGGCCGCCCCTGGGGGTGGGGGTTCTGTGCGCCCTGCGGGGCGGCGTGCGACTGCGGCTGTGGCTGTGGCTGCGGAGCCGGCGCCTGTGGCGGGGACGCCTGCTGCGGCAGCGACGGCTGTTGCTGGGATGCCTGGTGCGGAGCGGACGGCTGGTGCGGGAACGCCTGCTGCGCGGGCGGCTGGTGCTGTGGCTGGTGCTGTGCGACCGGCTGCCGAGGTGCCGGTGCCTGCTGCGGCTGCTCGTCCGGTTGCCCAGGTGCCGGTGCCTGCTGCGGCTGCTCGTCCGGTTGTGCGGCACGCTGCGGGGGCGTGCCGCCCCTCAGGTCGCGCAGCACGTCGTTCTGCCAGTTGTCGCCGCTCGGCATGTCGCCCTTCTCTCCTGCCGCGCCCTGCTCTGTCGTACCGCGGAAGCGGCGGCAGGCGGGCGCCCGGTCCTCGAAGTCTCAGAACTTGTTGAGCAACTGCCCGTAGATGCCGAACGCCCCCACGGCGAGCGGGAACAGCGCGATCACGCCGAGGGACTCGACCAGGTCGGCGCTCCTGCGCAGCCGCACCCGGACGTGGTCGGGCGGTTCGATGCCGAGGACCAGCAGGGGCAGCAGCGCCGCGGCGCCCAGCAGCACCAGGGCTCCGGCGCCCCCCGCGTGGTCCAGCCACAGCACCGCGAGACGGACGACGAGCACCGCCGCCGCCGCGAACAGCGCCACGACCTCGGCGACCAGCGGGAACGCCCGCGCCCGGGAGAGCAGCACCACGGCCACGACGGAGGCGAGGGCCACCGTCCAGACCGTCGGCTGCCGCGCGGTGGTCAGCATCCAGCCGCCGGCCGCGGCCGACGCCGCGGTGACGACGGTGGCGAGGGCGAGCCCGCGATGGGTGGCGGCCAGGGCGTTGCCGACCTGGTGCCGGCTCACCGACGTGCCGGTCGAGCGCTTGTCGTCGAGCGCGGTGAGCCCGGAGGCCATCAGGGCGAACCGGGGCAGCAGCCCGAGCAGGACGATGGAGAACACGGCCATCACGGCGCCGATCCGGTCCGCCCGGTCCTGGAGGAGGGCCACGCCCTCCCACACGAGGGTGACCGTGACGATCGCCCCGGCCCCGAGAAGCCCGCCCCTGCCCAGCGGGGAGCAGTAGGCCAGCAGCACCAGGGTGATCACCAGCGCGGCGGTGATCCCGGCCAGCCGGGCCGTGCCGCCCCAGTCGTACGCGTCGGCCGCCGTCCACGCCGTGAGCAGGCCGAGCCCGCCGGAGGCCAGGAGCAGCGCGGTCGCCAGGCCCTGGTTGCCCGTGCCGATCTTCGCGGTGGCCGCACCGGCGAGCAGGAACAGGACGGTGACGACGGCGAGTCCCGTCGTGACGGACGCGAGGGAGAACTCCTGTCGGGCCAGCACGGCGGCCGCGACCGTGAACACCACGGTCGCCACGCCGGCACTCACGCGGCGGGCCGCCGGACGCCACCGCCAGGTCCGCAGGTCCAGGTCGTCCGCGACCTGGTCGGTGACGTCGTGCACGACCGGCGCCGGGGGCGCGGCGTGGGCACGGACGAGCCGGAGCACGGCACCGTCGGGCACGCCGGCCGACGACAGCGTCGCGTCATGGGGCAGCGCCGAGCCGTCGGAGGTGATCAACTGCCGGGTCGTGGGCCTGGTGGCCGCACGGTCGTCCAGCAACTGGAGGATGTCGGGGAGCAGTTGGCCGATCGGGGTGTCCGACGGCAGGACGAGGTCGGCTCGTCGCCGCTCGCCGATCAGGGTGACCCGGCTCAGCTGGGTCCGGGACGTCGTCGCTGCGCTCACCACTCACCGGAACCTATCATCGCGTCGTTTCTGGCCCGGCCGCGTCCCGACCGCATCGCGCCGGCCGCACACAGCCCGTTCACTGCTTCTCCGCACTGTCGCCGCCGGCGCCGCTCGCGGAGGCGCCGGGGGTGGGGTTGTACATCTGCTCCTGCTGCTGCCGCTGCTTCTTCTCCTCCGCCTTCTGCTTGGCCAGCGTGGCCTGGAGGAAGGACCAGCCGATGCAGCCGGCACACAGGACGGCCGTGATCGCGATGCCCGCGAAGAGTTTGCCGAACCGTTCGTCGGCCGTCCGCCGGGAGCGCTGGGCGCCGAAGAGCAGCGCGTCGCGCATCCGGCGCCGGCGCACCGCCACCGACTCCAGCAGCTGGCTGTCGTAGTCCCGTGCCATTCAGTCGTCCTGTGCCTCGTCGATGCGTCCTGTGGTACGTGCGTCCTGTGGTGCGTGCCTCTGTGCGTGCCGCCGGTGCGTACGTCCTGTGCACGTGCCCGCCGTGCCGGTGCGTGCTGTGCGTGACGGCCGGTCAGTCCTCCGGGCCGAGGCCGAGGTGCTCGCGCATGTCGGCGTACTTCCGCGTGAGCCGCCGGGCGGTGGCCGGGTCGAGGACGGCGAGACGGGCGGGGTCGGCGTTGTGCGCGAGGTCGGCCGTCTTCACCAGCCGGGCGCCCGGTGTGGCGAGGATCCGCCGCGCGTACGCCTCCGGCTCCTCCCCCGGCCGCTTCGTCACGGCCCGTACGACGTCCTTGGTGAGCTGCGTGAGCGCCGCCGCGTCGAGCCAGTCCTCACCGAGGACGCCGTCCTCCAGCGCGTCGTGCAGCCAGGCGGCGGCGACCAGTCGGTCGTCCCCGCCACGTGCGCGCACGCCTGCGGCGACGGCCGCCAGGTGCTCCGCGTACGGGCGACCCGCCTTGTCGGTCTGCCCGGCGTGCGCGGTGCGAGCGACGGTCTCGACCTCGGCGAGACTCATTGGCTGCGGCATGCCGACCCCCCTAGCTACGCCTTCGCAACATAAGACATGAACGCGCCAGGAGTACAACCGGGGTGCGCCGGTCCCCCGGGTCCCCCCAGCGCGTTCACATCCCTCCGGACAGCCCCGACACGACCATGAACAGCACCCACAGCACGGGGATCAGGGCGACGTAGGCACGGGGCCTGCGGCGCACCGGCACCCCCGGGTCGTAGCGGGGCCCGAGCGTGCCCGGCCCCGGCGCGGGGAGCCGCTTCACCTTCCGCACCGCCAGGACGTTGCGGACCAGCGTGAGCGGCGCGAACAGGAAGAGGGACAGCGGGCTCCACCATCCCCGGGCGAGGGTGTGGGCGGTCAGCGCCCGGTACACGGCCAGCCCGCACGTCAGGCACATGGGGCCGTCGGTCCGCCGGAAACCGAGGAGCAGGACGAGACCCCGGTGGGCACGGAAGGCCACGTCCACGGCGGGAGAACCTCCGCAGAACCTGCACATGAGGAGGGCGGGGTCCGGCAGTTCGGGGGGTGCGACCGCCGGCTGCGCGGCCACGCCGGCGGTCGGGTCGGCCGGCTCCGGGTCCGCCGGGCCGGAGTCCGCCGGCTCCGGGTCGGCCGGGTCCGGGTCCGCGTACCAGGCGCGCAACGAGGTGGCGACGGCGTCCAGGAGGCCGTCGTTCAGGGCGTGGTCGATGAGCCCGTCGCAGAACTTCTCCCCGCGCACGACCGCGGTGGCGGCCCGCACGGCGTCGGCGGGCCGCAGTGCGCCGTCGGGTCCGGGTGCGGGGACGGGGTTGTCCATCCACCGGTGCTCGGGGGTGACGGCACCGATCCGGCGAAGGGCTCCCACGGCCCGGTGGACGCCCGCGCTGTACTCGGGGAACGGCACGTGGATCGCCCCGCCGGGCGACTTCCGCCCACCGCCCCACTGCACGTGGCGGTCCTCGTCCGTGAGCGCGTCGAAGGCGTCGGCGAGCTCCCGCCACGCCTCCGCGTCCGCGCGGTCGAGCTGCGCGAGCAGACGGCGGTCGTCGGCCGGGGTGACGATCCGGGCGAGTGCCTCCACGGCCGCGGCATCGGCGGCCCCGGTGACGGGGCCCACGCCGGGTTCGCGGCTGAGCAAGTGCAGGACGCCGACGGGGGTCAGCCCACGCTCCCGGGCCTCGCGCACCCTGCGGTACCACTCGGTGCCGAGCTCGTAGGCCCTGCGGCTGCCCGCCGCGCGGCTGATCCACTCGACGTCGCCGGCTTCCGCGCCGGCCCACGCGTATCCGACGATCTCACCGTCGTCGGGGGCGATGACGGTGACGTACCGCACGGCCCCGGTCGCGGTGCCCGGCGGGGTGCGCGGGCGTCCCCGCGCGGAGCCGTCGTCGGGTGCCTCGCTAGGCATCCTTGGCGAGGGCCTCGACAGCGGCGGCACTGGGGGCGTCGGCGAGGGAGCCGGGCAGCGGACGGGTCCTGCCACGCGGCTCGGCGTCGGCGTACAGCTCGGCGAGTGTCTGCGTGGGGCGGAGACCGCGCGCCTTGCCGTCACGCAGCCGGCTGATCCAGGCGATGCCCGCGTTCACGGCGCGGGGGCCGCCTTCCTGTCGCGGCTCGTAGGCGGCGGCGTCGTCCTCGTCACCGGCCCAGACGTACCCGAGGGCCGTGCCGCTCTCCTTGTCCACCACGGTGAAGTACTGCACCGGCTTCTCGGTCCAGTCCCGGTATCGCGCCGGTCCGCCCGGCTTCTCACGGAACTGCAGGTCCTCCTCGAAGCGCGAGGGCGCCGGTTGCTCACTGCTCATGGGTTTCATCCTCCTTGAGTCGCCCGTCCGGTCCGCGACCGTGACGCGGCTACGGCTGGGCCTTCGGCGCGACCTCGCAGTAGACCTGCCACTTCCCGGCCTCGTCCTGGAAGACCCGCGTCACCTTGTATTCCACACCACGGGCGAGCAGCAGCTCCCGCTCCCCCTTGTTCACGGAGATGTGGTCGATCCAGAGGGCAGGCGTGCCCTGCGGCACCCGCAGGTGCAGGTGGACGGGCTGATATGCGAAGGCCGGGTCCTTGCCGAGGGACGTGGACATGTACCCGAGCTCGTCGTAGACGTTGCCCTGCATCTCGAGCGGTGACCGCAGGTTGAGGTAGCTCACGTCGGTGCCCCGGACGACCATGATGTTCTCGGGCACCGGGCGCGAGCCCATGACCCGGTCCATGTTGTCGACGAGATCCGCGACGGGGCGTTCCAGGGGTACGTCGACGTTCCGCAGCTGACCGTTGATGTTCTGGTAGTAGAAGCTGCTGTACCTCTCCAGGGCGCCCCTGGCCTCGGGATCCAGGTTGTCGAGGTGGTCGTTCCAGTACGCGTCGCCGTACTCCTGGCCCGCCCTGTTGCTGGTGCTGGGGTACGGGTTGGTCCCCCGTTCCAGCTCGGCGGTGGCCACCGCGTGCCGCTCGGCGTCGGTGGCCAGGTCGGCGAAGTCCTCCGCGGACATGATCGGCCGGTACTCGAACGGCTCCCCGGCCGTGCCGCCCGGCACGTCCACACCCTGGTGCCCGGCACCGACGGGAGCATCGGTGCCGTGGGGTACACCGGCGTCCCCGGCATCCGCGTGCTCACCGGCGTGCGCGACGTCGTCCGCGTACTGCCCGGCATCGGCGTCACCGTGACCGGCACCGTGGGAGACGTCGTCGGCGTGCCCGTGGCCGGCGTCGTAGGCGTGCCCGTGGCCCGCACCGTGCCCGGCGTCGTCCGCGTGTCCGGCTCCCGGGAAGTCGTGGCCGCCGGTGTGCGTGTGCGGCGTGGTCGTCGGCGAGGTGTCGTAGGAGGACGGCGACGGCGCGTGGTCGTACGCGGACGGGGCCGGTGACGGGTCGAAGGCCCCGCCCGGGGCGTGGATCGGAGCGGTGGGCGGTGCGTGGTGGTACGCACCGCCCACCGCGTTGTCCCCGGTGTGCGCGACGCCGTCCGTCCCGGCGTGCACCCCGGCGTACGAGGGCGTGGGAGAACCCTGCGTCGTCCAGTGAGCGGGAAGCGTCGGCGTGGTGCCGTGCGGGACGGTGGGAGTCGTGCCGTGCGGCGCCGGAGTCGCACCGATCGTGCCGTCCGGGGCCACGAGGTCGCCGTTCGGCGTGAGTTGGTGGCCGTCGGGCAGATGGACCGAGCCGTCGGGCAGCGTGGGGATGTCGATGGCGCCCACTCCGCGCAGGCCCTTGGTGATGTCGCCGATCTTCGACAGACCCGCGCCCGCGCCCTTGGCGATGTAGGTCATCGGGTCGATCACCCGGCCCGCCTTGCCCGCCACCGACAGCGCCTTCGCCACCGCACCGGCCTTGCCCGCACCCGACGCCGCAGCCCCCGCACCACCCGTGAACACCGTCGTCACCACGTTGAAGGTGACCGCGCCCGCGGCGCGCGCGGGGTTCTTGCCCCACTGATCCCACGCCACCAGCGCCTTGCCCGTCTCCTTCATCGCGGTCCGCGAATCACGGATCCAGGACGGCAACTTGTCGTCCGGCAGCGCCCAGAACGCCGTCGCCACCCCCGGGACCGCCGACAGAGCCAGACCCGTCGCCAACTGCGCCAGGCCCTTCCACGCCTGGCCCATCGCCTCCCAGCCACCGAAGCCGACCAGCGTGCCCAGGCCCTTGATCGTGCCCCACACACCGTCCAC